>NZ_JANZNQ010000100.1 GCF_027257955.1 Zhongshania aquatica
CTCAGGGGCTGTACGAATTGCGCGATGGTTGGATTAAGCTTCACCATTCTCAGTGAAACGCCCTGTGCGGATCCGCATGCAGGGTGTTGTGGGGGCTGAGGGTTAGAGACCCTTGGCTACCCGATTAGACCAGAATTGTTGTGTTTATTCCCCTGCTTTACCATCAGCCTCATTTTCTGCTCTAAACCTTTCAATGGCTTCAGATATAGCTTCATCTGGATTTGGAGGAATTATATTGACTGGTATTACTACTTCGCAATCCACTGGCTCCATATCTTCAATGATTAATTCTGCAATGCCATTTCCAAGAACTTTATAAAAAAAAGTGGCGTAAGCCCTTACATCAGATTCGTCGGGTTTGTTTTCACTATAAAGCAAGCCACCATCTTCAAGGTTCGTATGTGCTTTACCACTCCGAAAATCAAGGAAAAATACGAGCAGGATAGTTTTTTGCTCATTTATTAGTTGTAGAAGTCTCGATCTGATCTGACATATCTTCTTGAAGAAGAGAGAGTTACCCGTTTTGATAAAGGTGTCGAATCTTAAATCAAAACAAAAAGGTAACTCTCATGCTCCATACTAGCAATCCCAT
>NZ_JANZNQ010000101.1 GCF_027257955.1 Zhongshania aquatica
CATCAGCGACCCACACTTTGTTTTTTTGATCTGGCAGTGCGCCGTCCGATCTTAGGTTCTCGCCAGAGGAAAGAAAGCGCCTCATGCCCGGCGCTCTGTACGTCACTCGCGTTACTCGGGCTATTAATCCCAATTCCTGCATGAGACGTGCTACACGCTTCTTGCTAGTCGCAACACCCTGCTTTTGTAGCTCCTTCCAGACCCTAGGACTACCATAGCGTCCTTCTACTTTGTCGTAGATTTTCTGTATCTCGATCTTCAGCGCTCTATCTTCACAGGCTCGATTCGAGGGCTCACGCTTCAACCAATCGTAATAGCCGCTTCGCGACACACCAAGCCAAAAAGCCAGATTTTTAATTCCTAGCTCTATTCCGAATCTCTTGATAAATCGATATCTTGCTGATGTTCCTCCGCAAGAAACCGCTGCCACTTTTTTACTAGATCAAGCTCCTGCTTCAGCTTTTTATTCTCCGCTTCCAGCCGCTTAATTCTGGAAAGCTCCTTTTCTTGCTTGTTAGAAGCTTCAGTCAACTTTTTACGTTTATCAGCCACAATCTTGCCTTCGCGAAACTCTTTTCGCC
>NZ_JANZNQ010000102.1 GCF_027257955.1 Zhongshania aquatica
ACCTTCTTTACGCTGGCAGAGCTGAACCTTACGATTAAAAGTTTACTGGAAGACCTCAACCAACGGCCCTTCAAAAAGCTCCCAGGTTGCCGCTTAAGCCAGTTTGAGATGCTGGACAAACCGGCGCTTAAACCGCTGCCAGCGACGCGCTATGAATACCTTGAGTTCAAGCTGGCGCGAGTCAATATTGATTACCACGTCGAGTTCGACAAGCACTATTACTCCGTTCCTCATCACTTGGTGAAGACACAAGTTGAGATCCAGGCCAGCCGCGACGGTGTTGCTATCTTCTTTAAGGATCAGCAGGTAGCACGTCATGCACGTAGCCAGCGTCAAGGTGGGTTTACTACCAACACACACCACATGCCTGAAGCACACCAGCGGCATCAGCAGTGGACGCCGAAGCGACTGCTGTCGTGGGCGGGAACGATCGGCCCCGCAACACACGCGATGGTTGAGCTGTTCTTACAACGAAAGCAGGTGCCAGAGCAGGCGTATCGCGCCTGCTTGGGGTTACTGAATCTCGCCAAACAATACACACCGGCACGCCTAGAGGCGG
>NZ_JANZNQ010000103.1 GCF_027257955.1 Zhongshania aquatica
TAGCGGACACACTCGACATACATCCGTTCATGCTGTCACGATGGCGAAAAGAGTTTCGCGAAGGCAAGATTGTGGCTGATAAACGTAAAAAGTTGACTGAAGCTTCTAACAAGCAAGAAAAGGAGCTGTCCAGAATTAAGCGGCTGGAAGCGGAGAATAAAAAGCTGAAACAGGAGCTTGATCTAGTAAAAAAGTGGCAACGGTTTCTTGCGGAGGAACATCAGCAAGATATCGATTTATCAAGAGATTCGGAATAGAGCTGGGAATTAAAAATCTGGCTTTTTGGCTTGGTGTGTCGCGAAGCGGCTATTACGATTGGTTGAAGCGTGAGCCCTCGAACCGAACCTGTGAAGATAGAGCGCTGAAGATCGAGATACAGAAAATCTACGACAAAGTAGAAGGACGCTATGGTAGCCCTAGGATCTGGAAGGAGCTACAAAAGCGGGGTGTTGCGACTAGCAAGAAGCGTGTAGCACGTCTCATGCAGGAATTGGGTTTAATAGCCCGAGTAACGCGAGTGAC
>NZ_JANZNQ010000104.1 GCF_027257955.1 Zhongshania aquatica
TGTCGGCATACAGTTTCTTGCGGAAGGTGATCTGATAGAACTCTTGTAGAATGGTCTTGTGGAAGCGCTCGCAGATCCCGTTGGTTTGCGGATGCATTGCTTTCGTCTTCGTATGATCAATGTCATTAATCGCCAAATACAGCTGATAATCATGCTGCTCAACACGACCACAATACTCCGTTCCACGATCCGTCAATATCCGCAACATCGGTAATTCATGTTGTTCGAAGAACGGTAATACCCGGTCGTTAAGTGCGTCGGCTGCCGTTATTGGTGTCTTCGTCGTGTACAATTTACAGAAGGCGACTTTGCTGTAGGTGTCGACAAATGTCTGCTGGTAAATCCGACCAACACCCTTGAGATTACCCACGTAGAAGGTGTCTTGAGAGCCAAGATAGCCGGGATGATGGGTTTCAATTTCCCCGCATGCTTCGTCATCATGTTTCTTCTTTTCAAGGGCTGCAACCTGGGCATCACTCAGAATTATCCCGTCAGTAGCGACTCGCTCTT
>NZ_JANZNQ010000105.1 GCF_027257955.1 Zhongshania aquatica
AAATACCGTGTTATGATGTGCCAAGGCTTGAATCTCCCTGTTTTTACAGTGTTTGGTCGCACATCCATTGTAGCAACTTGTTGAGGTTCAAGCCTTTTTTATGTCTGATTTATGGGACAGCAATGATTTCAAGAAGAAGTTTTTCTTTTCTACAGCAAGCTGTTCGCGTAATAAATCGTTTTCTTGTTGTAAAGCCGCTGTGTTTTTCATAGCTGCGTATTCCGCTGAACCTGATCAGTCGTACCGCTTGAACGTGATCACTTAATTCACCTTATGCATCAGTGCAGCCTTTTTACTTTAAGTGATCAGCTTCAGTCAATGTTGTCATCAGTTTTCGCATGGATTCACCTTTCAAATTGATCTTGTGAGCGTTGTGTAGAAGTCGATCCAAGATGGCGTCAGCCAACGTTGGATCATTGATAAAGTCATGCCAGTTTTCCACCGGAAGCTGGCTCGTCACTATCGTTGTTTTTTTGTTGTGCCGATCCTCCATGATTTCCAGCAAG
>NZ_JANZNQ010000106.1 GCF_027257955.1 Zhongshania aquatica
AAACACTCAACAACGCAACAGGAGGAATTGAAGGCAGCAAAGAAGTAAAATCTAGGCCATAATCTGGCCATCAGGGTGGGTCAATTTTAGATGCAAATCCTGGGTCAGTTTTAAATGCAAATCAACAGACATTTTTGAAAACTCTTTCAGAGAAGCGACAGAGCCTGATTCTAAAGATTTATATGAATTAAGAAATCATCTTGAGCATAAATTCGTGTCTGTTCATGACGGGTTTTGTAGGGCTGTGTCTCCCAACTACATGGAAACTCCAAAGACGGGAATATTCGATATTTCAGTTGATGATCTGATAAGTAAGACAATTCGCCAGCTAAAGCTCGCTAGATCAGCAATTATCTATCTTTCACTTGCTATACACCTTGAGGAAAAGCGTCGATCCGAAAGTCGCGATCCAGACAAAATTAGCGCACAAATGTTCCTTGATGGGTGGGATGATGAGTGGAAGCGGAAAGGTTGATGTTGTTATGGATTACGTATTTACATTTG
>NZ_JANZNQ010000107.1 GCF_027257955.1 Zhongshania aquatica
GCTATCCGCTGCCGTTTGCCACAGCGTTTTGTAATGCCGGGCGAAGCCCGGTAGGCGCAATTCTTTAAGCAATAACAGTACGGCGTCACTCATGAGTACACCGCCTCAAACGTATTGCGGGGGTTGGTCCACAGCAGCTCATCGTATGCCTTCAGTGAATGCTGTACCGGTTGCCTCGTCTCAGTCTCTCGTGTCTGGTGACTCAGGAACCGATCTTGCATCGCGAGGATTGATGGGAACTCGCCAAGCAAGGCACCGGCCAGTAAACCCTCACCCAAATCAGTTTCACAATCGTATTCAAAGGCTAGGCGCAAAACGGTTACCATCCATTTACACGCTTCGCGTTTTTCCAAGTGTTGATCCGCACATCGCCATAACTGCCGGTATGCCTCGTTAGGCAGCAAATCGTCTCGTAAGCTTGAGTAGCGGAAGGCTTGAGGCTTGGATGCTAAAGCCCGAATCACATGTTTGTAATCAATGCGGCGTGCACGCTGCTCGCCCG
>NZ_JANZNQ010000010.1 GCF_027257955.1 Zhongshania aquatica
CTCAGCTTGCTTAAGAATGGCCATAATCTGGCTATCTGAATAACGGGGTACTTTCATGCAGAATCTCCTTCAAACTATTATGAGAAAATTCTACTTATCGCTCCAGCTATTTATCGGGGTGATTACCCTATCAGATCGCGCAATTCTAACTGTGAGCGACAATGACAACTTTATTAAGCTCGGTGGTATGATTCAACTTCTTATCGACAACGGAAAAATTCGATTTGACATTAATCGATCTGCAACCGACCGCGCCGATCTTAAAGTAAGCTCTAAACTACTGGGTTTGGCACGCAATGTTAACTAGCACTCTTTCGACTAGTACTCATGCTTCGACTTACTAACATTCCAATACGACTAAAGGTCTTGGTAGCAATTGTTGGAACAACCTCGATATGCCTGCTTATCACCGCCCTAGTATTCGTAGTTTATAACTGGTTTAGTGTTCGCGAAACCTTGAACGACAATCTCTCTGCCGTTGCCGAGGTATTCTCACTGAATACTACAGCCGCACTCAGCTTTAATGATGCCACTGCTGCAAGTGAAATGCTGTCATCACTGCAAGCCAAGCACGAAGTTCTTCAGGCGTGCTTATACAAACATGACGGCACCGGCCAGCATTTATTTTCTCGCTATGCCCGTGACAATGGCAGCGCGTTGCGATGCCCAGACACCCCGCCAAGCAAGAACACATATTCCTACAACTACCTCGAAGTGGTTAATCCAGTAATATTAGGCAATGAACGCATCGGCAGCATCTATATAGCGCGCGGATTAAGTGATCTATGGGCATCTACTCGCGTAGAAAGTACGGTTGTAGGCATAATGGTTTTAGCCAGCATCGCCATGGCATCAATTCTTTCTTTATTCTTGCAACGCTTTCTGTCTAATCCAATAGTGGCATTACTAGGCACCATTAAAAAAGTATCTACCGCAGGCGACTATTCACATCGCGCGACACCAACAGGCAACGACGAAATTGGCGAGCTAATTGTTAACTTCAATAATATGCTAAGCCAAATTGAAAGCAAGGATATTGCACTTGAGGCGGCGCGCGCAGAACTGGAATTACGCATAGAGCAATCCAATAAGGTGAATTTTGAGCTAGAACGTGCACTGAAACGCTTAAAAGAAACCCAAGAACAACTAGTAAATAATGAAAAAATGGCATCTTTAGGCGGATTAGTCGCGGGGGTCGCTCACGAGATAAACACCCCCGTGGGCATTGGCGTTACTGCGGCTAGCACGTTAAGGGAGGATACTAAATCAGCATTTAAACTATATGATGAAGGTGAATTAACCAACTCTTCGCTAAGGCGCTATTTTGGAATCTGCATGCAAGCTACAGAAATCATACTGGGAAACCTCCAAAGAGCCGCTGATTTAATACATAGCTTTAAGCAGGTCGCAGTGGATCAAAGTAGCAGCGAATATCGAGTATATGAATTAAAAAAATATATAGACGAAACGTTCTTGAGCCTCAAACCTAAGCTCCGCAGCACAAATCTTAATGTAGAGATTAATTGCGACCCTAGCTTAACAATTAATTCAGTACCCGGCGCAATGTCACAAATTATTACCAACTTAGTCATGAATTCAGTCCATCACGCTTATGAGGAAGGGCAAAAGGGCTGTTTACGTATCGTAGTTGAAAGCCTGCCGGAGAATATCCTTATTCACTATAGCGACGACGGAAAAGGTATGCCGCCTGAGGTGGTAGCCAAAGTATTTGACCCCTTTTTCACCACTCGCCGAGGCGCCGGCGGCAGTGGTTTAGGTATGCATATTGTTTATAATTTAGTCACCCAACAACTAAAAGGCACGGTAAAAATTCGCAGCATATTAGGACAAGGAAGCTCGGTTCACATCGTCATTCCAACGTAAATACCGAGCCATATCAAAAATCACTTACTTTAAGAGACAAATCCAAGGCACTAATCGGCATTGGTCTACAAACATAGTAGCCCTGTACATACTCAACACCGATATCGCGCACGATCTCAAATGCAGCTCTATTTTCAACGCCCTCAACAATGACTTTCTTACCTAAGTTATGACACATTTCCACCATAGACTTAACAAGTACCTGATCACTTTCACGCTCATGTATAAAGCGAATAAAAGACTGATCGATCTTAATATAATCTACCGGCAATTCCCGCACGTACTCAAAGGATGTGAATCCAATTCCAAAATCGTCTAATGCTACCTTTGCGCCGACATTCTTAAAGTTATTAAGCAATCTGCGCGCGCTGCCCAAGTCTTCTAACGCATCCGTTTCAACTACTTCAAAAATTATACGAGCTGGATTAGCGTCAGTTCTATCAATCATATCAGCAAGACGTGTTTCAAAATCTGACTGCTCTAAAGTAGACGCCGTTATATTAATGCTTAAGCCAATATGTATTCCTGACTCCTCCCACATTTTCTGCTGTTTCAGCGCCTTTTCCATAACCGTAAAATCAAGCTTTGGCATTAAGCCTGATTCTGCGGCGATACCAAGAAAATGCACTGGCGAAATAAATTGCCCCTCGTCATCTAACATTCGCACAAGGCATTCACAATGGCTGATACTATTGGTACTCAAATCAAGAATTGGTTGATAAAAAATCACTAAGCGATTAGCAGTCAATGCTGATTGCAACTGCTCTCTCATATGATATTTTTCTTGTCTCGAAACACGGCCAGAATCTTCAGAATCTGTAGCGTAATACACACTACCCCTAGCTTTACTCTTCACTTTACTCATCATAGATGTGGTATTAGAGATCAACTCGTCGATACCACTTAACTCATTATCGTAACGGTCAACCACAACAGAAATAGACACTTCATATTGAACATCGTCTTTAGAGAATACGTAGCGTACTAATTTTTCTAGACCAAAATCTTTAACACGTTGTTTTAAACTTAACTGATGACGAATCAAAGCGCAAAACTCACCCGAACCGGTACGAGCAAGTAAGCAACCATCGGGTAGCAATCTTACAAAGTTCGCGGCAATTTCATTTAACAAGCGATCACCTGAATCGAATCCAAAGCGATCATTAAAAATAGCGAATTCATCGATATCAAACATAACCAGTTCGATGAGCTCAGTGTCTCGATACTGCACTATCACCTCGCTGGCGAGCTCGGTGAAACTGCTGCGATTAAGCAGACCTGTAATCCGGTCATGCTGCCCTAACCAATAGAGGCTTTCCGCCGCCTCCATACGCTCTGTCACATCTATTCCCATAGAGAGTATATGCGCTTCGTCGTTAACATATAGACACGTGTGCGTCCAAAGAAAATATAATTTTTGACCGTCTTCGGTAAAAAAGGGCATTTGTCCTTGGTATTTTTTCCCGATCTTATCAGTTATATGTAACAACGACGCAGACAGGGACTTACTCTGATTCTCGTTTCTTACCCAATTATTAATATTTGCGTTCGTGGGCGACTTAGTGGCGAGTCCAGTTAGCTCTCTACCTAATTTGTTAATATTACGAACTTCACCAACACGATCATGGATAATGACAACGAGAGGCGACGCATCGAGTATTAGCTCATTAAACAATTTGGCTTCAGTGATGGCGCTAATCTTTGCTTTAAGCTCATGTCGATGTTCATCAACACTCGCATTCATTATCTCTAAGGATTGAACAACCTCACCGAGTGTATATTGAAGAGTATCTATCTCATCAATATACTTTTTATCAGAGACATCATTTTTGAGAAGCTTCTTCGCCTCTGTCAGCCTACCGCTTGGCAGCATCGGTAAAATTTTTGCCAGTTTCATTAACCGATCAAGCGATGGCTTTAAAATAAAGCTGATAAGAAGAAGAATCAGCGCCAACGTAATCAAGGTCGACAAGAAAATATCTTTTACAGTTTGTAACAGTAAGGCTCTAACATGACGCTGATCCTGGATAACTGCAGCATAGGAAATAACACCATCATTTTGACTCAACGGAAAAAATCGAGCACTGTAATAGCCGCCTGCGGTGATACCGAAGAAATCATGACTGCCTCGTGAACTATATTTATTCGCCCTCAATATGTTAGCGAGGATGTTACCCGATTTAGCCCCGTTACTAGCTGCATATATCCGCTCAACCGTCAGATTCTGACTTGATTGATTTATTTCAAACAAGGCTATATCAACATCAGTAATTTCATAAAAGTCTTGAATGAGCAGCGTCGCCGAGCGATTAATATTAATAATTAACTCACGACCATCGTCAGTAATAATAGGAACAAACACGCTTTGAAAGCACTGAAGCACACAATTCAGCACCGCAACAGGCCGCTCAAGCTGATTAAGCAATCCGAGCGCATTGGCAACTTGCACTTTACTAGGCCCGAGACTAGATCCGTCCTGCGCGGCACTTGCTAAAACAAGCCCATTTCTATCTAAGTAATAAATTGAATCTATACCTGAAATCAGCGAAGGTGCCACCACGCCACCACTACTGATTTCGTCTTCACTCGGGATAGAACGCTGATCAGCTAAGCGAAAAAGCTCCTTACTAGACCGATCATTTAAGCCTCGAAATGTGTCCTCTAACCTACTTAAATTTTCTTTAATCCTTTCCTGCTGCAAACTGACCGTTTTTACAAAGCTTAAATAACCACGCCCCCCCATCACCATGGTCACTGCTAAAAATAAAACAACGCTTAACTTACGCTGCAAGCCAAGATTGACGACTGGCCCATAGGAATCAGGCGCTACATTATTTTCTTCATTCGACGCTTTCAGAATCTGTACCCTAACATAACGGCGAATATTTCTGTGCGCTGGCTAAGTGGCACATTATCGATATTATCAACACCAGGTATTCCAGATACGCCTCTAATACCATAGGCATTTACATCTAGTATCCAATTAGGCTTAGGTGCCCAGCGCACACCAACAACAATGTGCTCACTGTCTGTTTCATTTCGATGATCTCGATCAGTAACAATATATTCATAACGACTGGTCAGCGTAATATCCGGCTTCAGTCTGTATTGTGCTTGTAAATAGGCCGATTCAAGTTCCTGATTTTGCGAACCCTGCGCCGTCCTAAAATCAGTAGTTATGAAACTGTACTCTGTTGTAAACGTCCAAGAAGGCAAATTTTTCTGCGCAGAAACAACGTAACCAACGGTATCTAGCGTCACGTCCGCCATGTTTGCGAAACTAGGATGCAAATCAAGATGAATGTTGAACATTGAGAATCCAAACTTACTATCCCCGCCATTTCTAGAATGCTGTAGTTGCGCAAAGACCGGATTTTTAAGCTCGCCCTTATGAATAATAGAGGCTTCTGGTCCGAAGAGATTCCTTAGAATACCTGCAGAGAGACTCTTACTTCGCCCTAAAGTGAAATTGAAGGTAGTAGAGTTTTCATCAGCATCCCAATAACTGTAGAGCTGCGCGCCGTCACTAGCAAAGAGCAACTCACGGAAACCATTCCCCTCAAAATAAACCGCTTGTGGCATTAAAATTGTCTGCCTAGTGAACAACACATCTCGGGTATCATTATAGAAACCGAAAGCGTTTCGAACGCGACCCAACCTAAATCCTAAGCCAGACATTTCATTTTCTAATGATTTAATATCCGCGAATAAAAAATCGACTTTCAAATCACCATTATCGGTACTTCCAGCATCACGACTTAGTAATTGCCCAGAAATATTTAATGTTGAAGTCACTCTCCAGCTCGCGTTAACACCAGCCTCAGTATATTCCGTACTACCACGCAAACTATTGCCATAAAAATTATTGCCATCACTGAGTAGATACGCTTGAGACAAAAATCCATGGACACGTACACTGTCGTCTGTATTGCCAAGGCTAACACTGGCACTACTTAGGGCGAGCAAACCAAACAGTAGACGACGTAAAATTGATTTATAAGCATAATCCATCATTTATTACTCGTAGCGGGTTCGGAAAGCGAGCTTTTCGGCTGGGGATTTTTAGAATTTAGAGGAGTTGCTACTGCATCGGCGGTCACGTAACCAATGGCACCGGGCGTTGCGCTTACAATGGCCAATAAATCCTTCTCTGTGTTTACAATGGTCGGCGGTATACCGGTGCCGCTAAATAGTAATCGATCCCATTGTTCGCGAAGTACATAGGGATAAACTTTAAGGACTGATTTACAAAAAAGTTGATGAATTACGTTATTGTCTGGAAGAACAAACACTTTAATTGGTAATTTACTCTCCCAACTCTTTTTACGAACGGCGAATATCGCCCGTAAGCTACCTAAATCTAACTCACTTTTTTTAACGTCCGAATTTGTGATGACGACAATGCCATTGTCATTGAGTGTCGTAATGAGTACATCTGCGTGGGTGGAATAGCAAAATAAAATTGGCAGGAACAAAGCTAGGATGCTGGCTTTCAATGCATTTAGAGGTTTGACATATTTTGAGATAGTAGGGTTACTCAACACCTTTTTTCTCGCAGAGTAGCTAATTCTGTCATTTCCATATGAATACCCTGATAACTGTCAAGACGAGGCGTTACTAAACCAAATAAATATTTACCTTACTAAATATTATGAAAATAGATAAGAGACTACTTACACACCCAGATGAGACCCTTCAGAATAGACACACTTTTCTTATAAAATCATGAATCGTAATTTCCCAGATATAAAGCTGGTTTTCACCTATCGCGACGCTGCGTTATTCTCACAACTGACTAAGAGTATAATAGAACATCTCGACTATTTAGCTAGGAAATCTACTTATAAATTTTAAACTCTATATGCCTGTACGTTTATCTTCGAAAGCTCAAGGCCTATGCAATAAACCACCAAATAGGTTTACACTTGTTTAGTATCAACAACTCAACAATGTATAGACCAAATAATAAGGCGGCAGTAATCAATACTCAACAATACGTCATCTTAGTCGGTGGCGGTCACGCACATGTACAAGTAATCAAGCAGTGGGGCTTACACCCCATCGCTGGCGTTACGCTGACCCTAATTTCACCACAATCCCAAACACCCTATTCCGGTATGCTCCCGGGCCTTGTCGCAGGTCACTACACGGCAAATAACGCGCATATTGATTTGTTGGCACTCTGCCAGTTTGCAGGCGTGATATTCATCCAGGACGAAGTTGCCGGGATCAATATAACCAGTAAGGAATTACATCTACGTGGAACCGATCATCCTATTCGATTCGATGTTTTATCTATTAACAGTGGTATCACTCCTAACTTAGTCATTCCCGGGGCAGCGCAATTTGTCACACCGGTTAAACCTATCAGCGAGTTTTATCCAAGATGGCAGGAGACACTCAAGGTTCTCAGCACTTCAATCACCCCACAATCGATCGCCGTAGTCGGCGGCGGAGCGGCTGGGGTAGAGTTAATTCTGGCAATGCGGCACGCCATATCTCAGTGCACCAAGATCGACATCCCGGTCACACTTCAGCTAGTCTATCGCGGTGACGAGCCTCTCATGGATTTTCCAGCTCGCATTAAGAAACTGATCAATACCGCACTCGTAGAAGCGGGCATTCAGCTCTACAAGAATCGTGATGTTTATGAATTAAGCCTCAACACAATTCACTGCAAACAAAATCCAGACATTCACAGCGACCATATTTTTTGGTGCACCAATGCAAAGGCACCAGAATGGCCGCAGGAATCGGGTCTAGATATAGATAAAAATGGCTTTATTAGTGTGAAGGATACGCTTCAGTCAAGCAGCCATGACTTCATATTCGCTGCGGGTGATGTTGCGCAACAATACAATCATCCACGGCCACATGCCGGCGTCTTCGCTGTAAGACAGGGACCAATTCTTTTTACGAACCTACAGAGGAAATTAAAGGGGCAGTCATTAATAGAGCACCGCCCACAGAAGCACTTTCTAAGCATTCTTGCTATCGGCGGAAAAAGGGCAATCGCTTATCGGCGTTTTTGGCCCGCCCTACAGGGTAAGTGGGTATGGCACTGGAAGAACTCTATCGACAAGCGATTTATGATGATGTTTGTTGATTTAGATTAGGCGCACCAGAAAAAGCCGTTATTTTTTAACTTTAAAGCCAGCCAATTTCATACTCGCTATTTTATCAGAGTCGGTCTTTCCCCCTAGTCGCCAAAGCTTTCCCTCACAAATAGCAATATTCCTGCAGTTCTGCAAACATCCTCTACACGGTAATCTCGCTCTCATAGTTCCCATATTCGCTCCCATAACTGCGCTAAAATTTTGTAATTTCTTGACGACACAAACCAGACGGTTACATCTACGTAATTAATTAAGTAAATCGATCAAGGCGGACTTTAATTTACTAAATTCAAAACTAAACCCTCTGTTCGATAACGTCTGAGGTATTACTTTCTGGCTATCTAATAACAAACTAGATGACTCACCGAGCAAAGCCTGTAAAACAAACCTTGGCACAGGAAAAATAGCTATACGACGTAGTGATTTCGCAAGCGCCTGTGTAAACTCCCTATTTTTCTCGGCAGTTGGGGCTACCAAATTTACTGGACCGGAAATGGTTTTCTCCCTTAACAGGAAGCGCATCGCACTAATATGATCACGATAGTGAATCCACGCCATATATTGCTGGCCACTACCTATACGGCCACCAAGACACAGTTTAAATGGCAATAGCATTTTGGCTAGCGCGCCACCTTGCTTAGCTAAAACAATACCGGTCCTCAATAACACTACCCGCGTATAGGGCTCAGCTTGGCGCGCAATACTTTCCCACCGCATACACAGGCGTGTTGGGAAATCTCGTTCCGACACCGACGATTTTTCTGTTAGGGATTCATCTCCGCGGTCGCCATATACACCAATTGCCGAGCCGCTTAAAAACACCGACGGTGGCATGGCACTTTTGGCAAACAAATCTACTAGTTGCTGAGTTATCTCCCAACGACTCTGACAGATAATATTTTTTTGCTCATCACTCCATCGCTTATCAATAATCGGCTCCCCCGCGAGGTTGATTACCGCATCAAATTCATCAAGATGCGCAAGCGCCGACAAGGACTCAATGCATGTAACTGAGGAGGGCAATGTCGGTTTTGATTTCGCAATCGACCTAGTGAGCACAGTGAACCGGCAATCCTCGGCACTTTCAATAAACGCCAAACCGATTAAGCCTGTGCCGCCTGTTATCAATATATTCATCACACATCTCGGTTAATAGACAAAGAACTACCGCTGTTTAAGCATACTCTTAAAGCAGCTCTCCAAATTGGCGAACACACGACGATCGTCGCTTAAATTGGCGAGAACCGCAGCCGTGCCGCAGACAAAAAGCCGCGTATTTTCTAACAGCGCACCGTCGATCAAACCATTCTCTTTATTCTTCCAAATACCGTCCTCATAGAAAACGACATGGGATTCACTAAACTTATTCGCGAGCTCAACCGCTGCCGCAACGCTATACCGCTGACTAAATAGATAGGTCGAAAAATCGGCGTCAGTCAATTCCAAGGCGGTTAATGCCAAACGCCACAGAGGCGCATACTGACCTGCAATTAACGTCACCGAAAATGGGTCTTTTTTTGAAGCAGCCTTGGTATTCGTTCGGCCTAGGGCATATCGAATGATCTCATTCTCTACAAAGCCAGATGCTGCTCCATGGTCATCTCGCAAGACCAGTGCAGATAAAAGCGGCTCGATCAAACGATCTCGACAAATAGGTACCGGATAATTTGCAAATGTTTCTTGAATTATATGGGCAAGCTTAGAAACTGAGAACGCATCTATAGCTAAAAGCACGTCGGTTAATAAGCCCTGCCAACTCTCCGTCTCATCAAACTGTGACGATGATGAAGCCCCGTCATTGAGCAAACGCCTAACCTTACCGAGGGGAACTCCTCTGGCGACGAATCCTAGAATATTACCAACCGTGACAACATCATCGTCGGAATATAGTCGGTGCCCTTTTGGTGTTCTCTGCGGTTTTAATAAGCCATACCGACGTTCCCACGCCCTAAGCGTGACCGTGTGAACCTGAGTGCGCGCGCTCAATTCACGAATAGGAAACCGTATATTTGCCTTTGACTCATCATTTTTCATTACCGTATTTTCACCACACCCTACTGTCTATTTCGCTCGACAATACTTATACAAAAAGTAGATCTGTACAAGAAAATTCATATACATTATGATTTTTTGTACAAGTATTTAAATGAGCAAAGCATGATACCTACCACGAGAGATATTGCCATCATTGGCGCAGGTACAGCAGGCTGCTTCACTGCCCGCACACTCACCGACGCCGGTTTTAATTGCTGCCTGATCGAAAAAAGTCGAGGCCTCGGTGGGCGCTGTAGCCGCAGAAGAGTTGATGATGATTACGGTATCGATTTGGGCGCACCAGAATTATCGGTAGGTCATATCACCAATCCAGCCCTTCGCGAGCAAGTTAGTAAGTGGTTGAACGACGGACTGCTATCCAAGTGGATTCGGCGAACAGCTACATTTGCTAATCCCGCAAAGACTGAGCCAGTCGAGTCATTCTGCGCCGTTCCATCAATGAACGCATGGCACAAAGACGTCGCCAAAGATATTGCTTGCTTCACAGGACAACGAGCGCACACATTAAAGAGGCTGGGCCACCATTGGCACATATTCGACGAAAACAGACAACTAATCTGCAAAGCCAGCAAACTTGTTGTCGCGACGCCAGCAGAACAAGCATTCACCTTACTAGCTGGGATTAATGACCTAGGCTTTAATCCGTCTAGATTCGGCAACAACTTGCCCCAGTATGTCTGTGCCTTAGCATTTCCAGAATCGCTCCAGCTAGGGGCAGATATGTTCCGCGGCGAGCACGACGCACTGGATACCGCAGTCCGGGAAGACAGCAAACCCAGTCGCATACGCCTTAGTGAACAACACGAAGTGTGGGTGCTCCAAAGCACCCACACATGGGCACAACAACAGGCACACCGAGAACATCAACATGCAGGAATCGACTTAGCAATCGAATTTTGCGAGCATTTTAATATTAGCGCACCGCCAAGAATTCTAACGTCGCACTACTGGCGATTAGCCAGACATAAAGTATCCAATGTAAAAGCATCATCTTTTTTATGGAACGACGTATTGCAAATAGGGTGCTGTGGAGATTGGCTAGACGGCGGTGACATTCAAGGTGCTATCACTAGCAGCCTAGGCTTGGCTAAAAAAATAATCATGCAAAACTGATCACTGAACTACTCATTCGAACCACCCCGCCTTAGTGAAGAAAAGGCAAACTGATCAACATTGAAAAGTACCTCACGCCACCACCGGGGTTTACGACACGTTTTTTGCAATACAATTAGAAAAGCATAAACGACAAGAACACTAACAACCCTGCACCACTGATGAACAGGGTTTTGCGTCTATACATCGGCGACATCCAGCCAAGATATAAGCCACTCAGCATAATCAGCACCAAGCCCAGGGCAAATATTTTTTCTAACACCACATACAATTTTGGGCCGTGCCCCTTATGAAGCTCCATCAGGGTGGCTTGTAAGTTGGGGTCTACCTCTTCGACATCTACGCCTGATTCGGTTTGTCTCAATGTGTAATTAAGGCGGCTTGAAGGGCGTGTATAAAAATTATCACCGCGTACTTTAACCTCTTCAACTCGGGTGTCGATATTCAATGACGTCAATAACGAAGACACATCCGCAGACAAATTCGGGCTTTTGGCATCTAGGCGCGCACCATCAATATGACCGACCACCGTTCGCGAAGTCTCCCCCTCATAATCAAGCAAATACAAACCGCCAGACACTGCCATGATCATAACAAAAGGAGAAAAAAAGGCGGCTAGATAAAGATGGATAGAGACGAATAACTTGCGCGACATAAGAAACTCTCTTTGAAATAAACAGGAACTGAATTATCACCGCTTACGCTGCGAGATGCATTAGTTTCAACTATCTAAATTCAGACTCAAAATGCGTACTGCCAGCCGAGATTCAAGCTTGATTTTGTTTCCATTTGCGGGCCATCCAGCTCTTGGTAAAACGGCACGCTATACTCAAGCGCAAGCCGCTGACCCTTGAGGCTGCCAGCAATAAACAGGTAATTTGCGCCGATGGCGATATCACTGCGCTCACCGCCTTGCGCCTTGGGATCTGCGGTCGGCACCATCATCGGATTCAATTCAGAGTTAAAACCATCGATATTATCCCAGCTGCTGTGTTGAATTCGCAGCGAGCTACTAAAAGATTGCGACCAGCTGCGAGCCACCCAAGCACTGAGTTCATATCTATCGCCGAGGGTGTATTCATTGTCGTTTTCAGAAATACGATGCGTTGCCAGGAATTGCGCGCCCCAATTGAATAGCGTGGAATAGCCTTGATAGGTAATACCGGGCAACAAATCGTAAGTACCAGAACCTAACTGCATTGAATAGGGCAGCTTAGCATTCGCCATTGCCGGGGTGTCATCGCGCTCGTCGATAGACCCTGTTGGCAAACTTACGCCGAGATTCAGATGCACACGGTGACGCTGGTCAGCAGAACGGTAAATATTTAGCAACGCGCTAGCTTTTACATCACCGAGACCATCGGATTCGGTGCTAAAGTTAGCCCCCATTCGCGTCACGTGCGACATCTCTTTTTTGATTAGCGGAAGCATCAGCATGACGGTCACGTCATCATTTGGCGCATACATAGCCCCAAACATATGCATATCCATGGTCATCTTGCGCGGCGCTACCATATAGGCGCCAGGACTCATCATCGTGCCAGTAATATCACTCGCCGAGCGCGATTGCGTACCATCTAGATTTCCGTCCATCTCCATCCGCATATAACGGTAGGACAACATCCACTCGCCTCTTTTGTGAGTGTGATCACCCATGACACCAATTGGCGCGTGGGATATTGCCCCCGATGCCGGTACAGAACTCACTGATTCATGGGCCAACAGGGGCGACGATGCCAGTAGTGCAGCCAAAAAATACGTCTTACGCATGTGGGCGCCATCCTTTGAAATAAATTGGGCCGGAAGTATAACAAGCGATGACTCAAAACAGGATGCGACAATGTGTCGCACGGCAAACTCGTCGCAGCAGTCACTAGACGCGTATACTTGTCATTTTACTACCAATAAACGCCAACCATGATCAACATGGCACTACCGTCTTCTAGATTGAACCCCAACACCGCGAATTTACGCGGCCTATGTATTATTAGAAGCTTGGTCATTGCAGGCCAATTTGCCGCCGTCTTGTACGCCGAAGCTCAGCTTGGCTGGCTGCTCCCCTATGTGATGTTAAAACTCCTACTCGGCGCTATTACGGTATTTGCACTATTTAGTTGGTGGCGCAGCTTTCGCACCTGGCCGGTCACCGACATCGAATTATTTATCCACCTCTGCATCGATATACTTGGCTTTAGCGCCGTATTGTATTTTTCTGGCGGTGCCAACAACCCCTTTATTTCCTACTTACTGGTACCACTCAGTATCGCTGCTGCAACGCTACCCTGGACCTATGCGTGGACATCAAGTGCCCTCGCCTGCGCCGCCTATAGCTTATTATTATTTTTCTACATTCCGCTGGATGCCGTCGCTCCCATGCACCACCAACACGGTATGTCACCTAACACCCATATCGTTGGCATGTGGGCGAGCTTTCTAGTGAGCGCCTTACTCATTAGCTACTTCGTCTTTAAAATGGCCCACCGCTTGCGACAACGGGAAAACGAGTTGGCGCGCAGCCGAGAACACCGGCTTCAAGATGAACAAATGCTGGCCGTTGCGACCCTAGCGGCAGGAACCGCCCATGAATTTGGCACTCCGCTGTCAACTATGAAGGTCATTCTCGAAGACTTGGCAGAGCAAAGTCACGGGGATGATGCCGATGATATTCGCTTGCTAGAGCAGCAACTTGATCATTGCAAAGGCATATTGAGTAAATTAGTGAGTACCGCTCGCGATCTTAGCGAGGGTGAATTTATTTCTGTGAATGCGGGACAATTTTTAGCAGAACTAACGGAGCGCTGGCAGGTATTGCGTCCTGGCTGCGAACTTCGAACCACCATTGATAGTGATACCAACAAAATACTGCTGCATCTTGACGGTACGGTTAGTCAGGCGATCTTAAACTTGCTTAACAATGCCGCCGATGTCAGCCCTAACGATATTGATCTGGCATTAAGTCAAGCCGACGGCGACCTAATCTTTGCTATTAGCGATCGTGGGCCGGGCCTGAATCCACAGCAGGTCGCTATGTTAAGTAAGGCCTTTGTCAGTACAAAAGGTAAAGGTCGCGGCTTGGGCTTATTCCTAAGTCATGCCACCGCGAATCGCTACGGTGGATCCTTACGTTGGCAGCAACGCAAGGACGGCGGCAGCCGTGTAGAATTGCGATTACCGCTGAATAAAGTGCGGGGGCAAGGATGAAGCAAAGCAAAGAAAAGTTCTTACTGGTTGACGATGACGTCACGTTCAGCACAACACTGTGCCGGTCGCTCGAACGGAGAGGCTATAGCGTGACAATTGCCCACAGCGTGGATGATGCACTGCTGCGTTGCAATGAGTTTACTCCCGATAAAGCAGTGATCGACTTAAAGCTAGACACCCGCTCCGGGCTAAGCCTTATTCCAGTGCTGCGCGAGCGTTTTCCCAAGTTGCGGATGATCGTACTGACCGGCTACTCCAGCATAGCCACCACTGTCGATGCCATAAAATTGGGAGCGGACAATTACCTACAAAAACCCGCTGGCACGCGGGAAATTCTCACCGCATTCGAGGACAATGCGCCCAACCCCGAGCCCGCCAGTATCAGCCTCAGCCCTCCCTCACTGGATCGTATAGAGTGGGAACATATTCAACGCGTACTGACTGAAAATGACGGCAACATTTCTGAAACGGCCCGGCAACTCGGCATGCATAGACGCACTCTGCAAAGGAAATTACAAAAGCGACCGGTGAAGACCTAAATCATCGAATAAATTTATTTGACGCGAAAAAAAACCGCCTTGGTGACAAGGCGGTTTACTAATTCAAAATAATAAATTTATTCACTTACGCCTGGGTCAATTTGAAGAACCTGAACATTACCCGTCGAGGCATTGGCAACGGCAATATAGCCATTGTCATCAATGAAAAACGCCGTGATACCATCAGCGCCAATATCCCCAACATCAGCAGACGGATTAAGACTGAAATTGCGATTGTTCACATACTGAATAAATTGCACACCCAGCGGCGAGGTAATATCGTAAACAGCTATACCTCCGGTGCGCTGCAAACTAATAAACGCGTATATGCGGCTTGAACTCGACAGCAAGGTAATACCCTTGGGCTTAGCACCGCTCTCGTCGCTACCTTGGTCGCGATCATTAAATCCACTATTCACTAAGGTTTTCGTAAAGTTAGCCAAATCAGAACCGGAGTCGTACATCAGCTCGCCCTGCTCACTCCATATAGAAAATGAACGCGCGCCAAAGGCAGAGATCTGGTCAATGTCACCGTCATTATCAGTATCACCAGACTTGGTACTGACAAACAGGCGACCCAGTTGACTACTGTCTTGCGCAGCAAGGGCGCTGGGGTTAGAAGAATCAACATCTGGGTTGCCAAACACCCCCAGATCTTGCGCTCGTACAGCCTCGGTAAAGACAGAATTTTCGCGAGCCTTACCTTCATTTGCCGTTACAAAATAATTTTTATTAGCAAATCGATACGATGCAATACCGTCTGGTTGATAGAGCCCATAGACACCATCCCAGTTGCGAATATTGATAGCATTGTCATCGTTAACATCTAGCTCATTGCCCGCAACACCAAAGTCCTTGCTGCCCAAGGCAACAATGCGATCAATACTAAGACCATCTAGATCAATAACCGCTACCGCATTATTTTCTTGCAGGGTGACAAAGGCCTTATTGTTATCCAATGATACCGTTATGTGTTCTGGCTCTAAATCTTGCGCAACCGTCGGATTATTCGCGCCAAATATACGCACGCCAGTAGGTAGTTCCGTACCGCGACTAGAGCCAACATTAAAGTCTGCAAACCCAATAGTCGTAACGGTAGCGCTATCAACACCATCGCCTATATCAATAACCGTCACAGAGCCAACCGGGTCAGACGCGTAGTCATCGCTAGGGACACCCTCATTCGCGACCAAGATCCGGCTCGATAGCAAATCAAACACCGCCATTTTAGGCGCTGCACCAACACTGAAGGTATCCACTAAACTGAGATCAGCCAGTGAATACAGCGCAACAATGCCATCCGCCTGCGGATTAACATTATTAATGGCTACCGCGGCATATTCACCACCAACGGCAACCCACTTCGGCGCACCAATAGTAATACCTGCATCTGTCGCTGCAGCGGCTAGGTTTAACTGACTATTGCTTGTCGGCGGCGCGAGGGGAGTAGAAATATCCCAGACATCCACCGCATTTGTTTCGTTATTAACTACAAACATTTGACCGTTGGTGCTGTCCGCCGCGACGGACGTAGCTGCGTTTGCGCCAAAACTCGTGCTAGCCAATTTATAAGACGCTGACGTGGTGGCATTGTTATAGGTCAACGACACCGCAACGGGTGCTGACGACTGCACAACAAAGGCGCCAATGGGTAGCACGGCGGCAATACTGGCGTCGCCATAAATGCCGTACTGGTTATCGTTTAGCAGCACGGCAAAATTAGAATCTAATAGCGCCATACCTTCTATGTTTTCAGGCAGTGGATCAATGGTACTGGGCAGCGGCATGGTCAGTGAATCAAAACCAAGCTGTTTAACCACAAACTTGGTATCCGAAAAGATGTCCTGCTGCTCCGCGCTGGGCACAGTGCCAACGGCGCCTGCGCCGGTGTTAAGAATATTGGTCGCATCCGCAAGATTGATTCGGAAATATTTGCTGACATTTCTAGCTTGTTCAACTACCACCAAATAGTCTTCAGCCAGCGCAACGGCCTCATTAATGGTGACTACATTCTGTGGCAGGAAATCGCCGTTACTATCTAGGTCGCCCTTGTTTGTTGACTTAATAGCAAAGTTTGACGGAGGGTCCAGTCGATAAAGATATTCACCCACCATGGCACTGGGTGTACCGTCGCTGTTGAGTGCAACTTTACCAATCCGCACAACCCGCGACGTGTCAGCGGTATCAGCGTCTGGATTTGCAAGAGGACCTTGCATAATAAAATATAAAAACGCGTTGTCGGGCGTTAGGGCTAAAGCCTCTATACCACGACCAGTCTTACGCCGTGAAAAAATAGCCGGTAAAATGGCGTCACTGACGGTGTAATTAGCCCCACCAACCTCATTGATTGTGCCGCTGGGAACTTGACGTTGCAAAATCCGACCGTCGGTATCAACAAGAACAAGACTGGGACTATTCTCTTCCGCAAGCCAATACTTACCATTGTCGAGCACCACCAATGCCTCGGGATCAATCCCGTTTGCCGTTGGCTGCAACTCAACTCCATCCGGCCCAAATGCTTTATCACTAGCTCGGTTAGGAAGGCCATTGACCTCAACACCATTACTGCCGCCCGTTAAGGGGAGAACACTAACTTGCTCTAGCTTTAATGCGGCGCCAATACCGCTAAGCTGCCATTTAACGATCTTGGGCGTGTAGCTTGGTATCGCGAAAATCGAACCACTACTTGCACCACAGAAATTAGCCACACCAATAGCGGCCTGACTGTCTGCACAGTCAATCGTGGGGCCGCGATCACTAATGGTGTAAAACACGTCATTCGACCCAGAGAACGGTCGAAATGCGCCACTGCCAAAAGACTCAGTGAGATTCAATGTCGAACCGCCAGCGAATGAGACCGTCGCCAAGCTCTCGTTAATCGTAAACTGACGAGAGTTAGGCTCGGTGCCAGTAGCTCTTGGGCCACTTCTGCCGTCGCCGCTACAGGCTGAAACCATCGCCACACCTAAAACAAGTGACAGCACTTTTAGGCTACGTGCGTAAATCTGCGGTTCAAAAAAAGTCATCAATAGCGTCCCATTTTGCAAATACAGCCAGCGCAAAAGGTGCACCGGAGCTTAAGCATAGTGGCCAGATAGTCCGGCCGTTATTGTTTCTTTATCGGCTAAAGCAAAAAAGGGGCTGAATCACCCCTTGGTACTAAAAAGCAATTACGACAGCTGAGAACGTCCCTTGTTTGCCGCGATCCGCAGGCGCAGGGCATTTAGCTTAATAAAGCCTTCTGCGTCTTTTTGGTTATATGCACCGGCGTCGTCTTCAAAGGTAGCAATCGCTTCATCAAACAAAGAGTTATCCGATTTACGACCCACTACGACCACATTCCCCTTATAGAGTTTCAAACGAACTACACCGTTGACGAATTCTTGCGACTCGTCAATTGCCGCCTGCAGCATACGACGTTCAGGGCTGAACCAATAACCGTTATAGATCAATTTTGCGTAACGCGGCATTAACTCATCTTTCAAATGCGCAGCTTCGCGATCTAAGGTGATTGATTCTATGGCGCGATGCGCGCGCAGCATGATGGTGCCACCTGGCGTTTCATAACAGCCACGTGACTTCATACCCACGTAGCGGTTTTCAACTAGATCTAAACGGCCAATACCATTGTCGCCACCCACTTTATTCAAGGCTTCGAGCATAGTCGCTGGACTAAGTGATTCACCGTTTAGCGTTACCGGATCACCATTTTGGTAGCCAATTTCGATATACGTCGGTGTATCTGGCGCCGCTTCAGGACTCACACTCCAGCGCCACATATCCTCTTCTGGCTCCCAATATGGGTCTTCCAAATTACCGCCTTCGTAGGAGATGTGCAGCAAGTTAGCATCCATGGAATAAGGCGATTTTTTCTTCTTGCCAGCGAAATCCACTGGAATATTGCGCTCCGCACAATAGGCCATCAAGGTCTCACGAGACGTTAAGTTCCACTCACGCCATGGTGCAATAACCTTTATACCGGGTTTAAGTGAATAGGCACCCAGCTCAAACCGAACCTGATCGTTACCTTTACCGGTCGCACCATGTGAAATCGCATCAGCACCGGTCTCATTAGCAATCTCGATTAGACGTTTGGCGATCAACGGGCGAGCAATCGACGTGCCCAATAAGTATTCGCCCTCGTATATGGCATTGGCGCGAAACATGGGGTAAACAAAATCACGTACATATTCTTCGCGAAGATCATCGATATAAATTTCTTGAACACCCAGCGCTTTCGCTTTCGCGCGAGCAGGTTCGACTTCTTCACCCTGACCTATATCGGCGGTAAACGTGACCACCTCGCACTTATAGGTATCCTGTAGCCACCTGACAATAACTGAGGTATCGAGGCCACCTGAATAAGCCAACACAACCTTGTTGATATCCGACATTACACACTCCGCTAGATCCCTACAAAACGCCATGTTTGCAGGATGAAAAAAAGACCGCCATTTTACCGGTCTTTACGCCGCCGCGCCATGCCGCATTGAAACACGACAAATATACCTAAAATCAATTGAAATACGGTGCATTAAAGCTATTGACGTGGGGGCCGGCAGCGGAAAAAATAGCGGCAATCGCAAATCGCCACGGAAGCCACCCAAGCAGTGTTAGAAATCATTGATGTTTCGCGCAGGTTTGGCGACTTCGTCGCTTTAGACAAAGTAAGTTTGCACATTCAAGCGGGCGAATTTTTTACCTTACTTGGCCCATCCGGCTGCGGTAAAACGACGCTACTTCGGCTTATTGCCGGATTTGACCATGTGGACGAGGGCGAAATTTTACTCGACGGCAAATCCCTGACAGCTCTGACACCAGAGCAACGTCCAGTGCACACTGTTTTCCAAAACTACGCCTTGTTTCCGCATATGACCGTGGCAGAAAATATCGCCTTTCCGCTGCGCATGGCCAAAACTGCCAAACCTGTCATCGATCTAATGGTGCGCGAGATCCTCGAAGACGTGCGCCTCCCCGACAAAGCAAACCATTACCCAAATGAGCTATCCGGTGGCCAAAAGCAGCGTATCGCCATCGCTCGGGCTTTGGTAAACAGGCCCAGACTGCTACTTTTAGATGAGCCACTGTCAGCCCTAGACGCGAAATTGCGCGAGCAAATGCAAATTGAGTTGATCAATCTGCAAAAGGAAGTTGGCATTACATTCGTCTACGTTACCCATGACCAAGGTGAAGCGCTGGCACTATCTCACCGGATCGCGGTGATGAATAAAGGAGAAATTAGCCAAATAGACGAGCCATCAGTGCTCTACAGCTGTCCCGACAACCGTTTTGTCGCGGACTTTATTGGCCAATGTAACTTACTCGACGCCACAGTCATCAGCGTCGGCGGTCGACATTTACGGATCGCCATTAACGGCCTTGGCGAACTAGACGTTTGCCCAAACCCTGAAATCGATTTCGCTGAAGGCGACTCCTGCGCACTTACCCTACGCCCGGAAAAAATTCGCCTGGCGGCCACATTGACCAAAGAAGATGACGAAGTCCTTTTTAGCGGTAAAGTGCATGACATGCTGTATTTAGGCGACGTCACGGTTTACATCATCGAACTTGCCAGCGGCGTTTTAATTGAGGCCATGCTCGCCAATGACGCACCCGGTCGCACACGCTTATTTGATACCGATGATGCAGTACAAATTGCATGGCGCACCGACGCCGGCCACTTGGTGCCGTAGCCAGTGAGCGCACTTAGCAAGAAAGCCCTTATCCGCGCTGAACGACTGAGCAGCCTGCTGCTATCACTCCCGCCCGGACTTTATCTTCTGCTGTTTTTTGCCGTCCCGAGCTTGATGATGCTGTTCGCCTCATTTCGCTACTCAGGTGAGTATGGTGGTTTAGCGCCGTGGTATTACATTGAGGATGGCGGCTTTACACTCGACCTAACCCTGGAGAACTGGCGGCGGCTATTCGAAACAGAGATTTACTTAAGCCTGCTAATTAAATCACTGACGTACGCACTACTAACCACCTTGATATGCGTACTGATGGCTTACCCACTTGCGCTGATGATTGCCCGGAGCAGCAAGCGCTATCGAGATTTATTGCTGCTATTGGTGATACTCCCTTTCTGGAGTAATTTCCTAGTACGGATTTACGCTTGGATGATCATATTCAGCCCTCAGGGCGCACTTACTGCAGCGTTGAACGTCGTTACCAGCGCCCTCGGGCTAGAACCGATTTCACTGATGTTCAGCAGCACAGCTGTCATTACCTGCCTTGTTTACGTGCACTTGCCCTTTATGATTTTGCCCTTGTATGCAAACCTTGAGAAGCACGATAACCGCTTACTTGACGCCGCCCAAGACCTCGGCGCCAATCGTTTCCAGTGCTTTTGGCTGATCACTTGGCCGCTATCCTTGCCCGGCATTTACGCCGGCGCGGTCTTAGTATTTATTCCCTCTCTGGGCATTTTCGCCATCCCCGACCTACTCGGCGGGACCAATGGCATCATGATTGGTAATGTAATCAAACAACAATTTGTCGAATCCCGCGATTGGCCGTTTGGCAGTGTGCTGTCATTAGTACTAACAGCAATAACACTGCTTTTAGTTCTTCTTGCCGCCAAACTTGGCCGCCCAGCAGGAGAAGACAATGGTAAAAAATAGCGCTTACCCCAGCAAGGCATTGATCAGCGCTGGCACATTAGTCTATTTATTTTTATACCTACCGTTGGTTGTGGTTGTGCTCTTTTCCTTTAACGATTCAAAGCTCAATGCCGAATGGGTAGGCTTTACGTGGAAGTGGTATGAAAAACTCTTCCAAAATGGCGAAATTCTTCACGCAGCGGCAAACTCGCTAATAATTGCCACCATTAGCGCCTTACTTGCCACCGTACTCGGCACCCTAGCCGGACTCGCTATCCACCGTTTCCGGCAAAAGTGGCTGTCTGCTCTGGTACTTGGCCCCATTGCAATGCCAGATATTTTGATCGGCGTTAGCCTGCTCCTTATGTTTATTCTTTTTAACGTCACTCTTGGCATGACATCAATTATTCTTGCCCATGTTAGTTTTTGTATCGGCTTTGTTGCCTTGGCGGTTCAGTCCAGACTTTCCGGCATGGATCAAAGCTTGGTGGAAGCCGCCCGCGACTTAGGGGCGTTACCAACGCAAGCCTTTCGCCTCGTCACTCTGCCGCTTTTAAAGCCCGGCATTATTGCTGGCGGCATGATGGCATTTACACTTTCTATTGACGATTTTGTAATTACGTTTTTTACTGCAGGCGTCGGCAGCTCGACGTTGCCACTGGAGATTTATTCCATGGTAAAAATTGCTGTTACGCCTGAAGTGAACGCGGTGTCGACCCTGCTTATGCTGGTCACATTAATTATCATCACCGCGCTGTCCCGAATCTCACCCATGGTGTTGAGACAATAAGCCGCTATAACCTTTACCCAACCCTTTACAAAGGATGCTACCGTGAAAAAGATACTGTGCTGTTTTGTGCTGTGCGTTTCGCAAATTGCTATGGCTGAGAAAGCATTACATTTATTCAACTGGAACGACTATATTGCCGAAGATACCGTCACGCGTTTTGAAGAACAATGTGGCTGTAAAGTAGTACAGGATTACTTCTCTGCCACCGAAGAAATGATGGCAAAACTACTCGCCGGTGCCGGCGACTACGATGTGGTGATACCAACTCAAAACGCAGTGGAGGCCTTAATCAAGCAAGACTTCTTACTACCACTAGACAAGAGCAAGCTAAGCAATCTGGGTAACACCGCGAAAGGCTTTTTAGACAAAGCTTACGATCCGGGTAATGTGTATTCACTGCCTTACGCCTTTACCACAACTTTAGTTGGTTACAACGAAGAAAAAATAGCAGAGTTGGGCATAAATCCAAGCGACTGGTCTATTATTTTCGATCCAACGGTATTGGCAAAGATCAAAGGCAAAGTCACCGTTATGGATGATTCAGAGGAGCTGTTCGGCGCTGCACTGAAATACCTCGGCTACTCCATAAACGATAACGATGAAAAACACCTAAAAGAAGCTCAGGCGGTCATCCTGAAAGCCAAACCTTACTGGGCAGCCTTCAATTCATCTAGCTATATCAAGGAACTCACCGTTGGTAATATATGGGTCGCACACGGCTACTCCAGCGATATGTTCCAAGCCCGCGCAGATGCAGCAGAAGCCGGTCGCGACTTTAGCGTCAACTTTGTACTACCTAAGCAAGGTGCCGTTTTGGCGTTAGACAATATGGTCATTCCGAAAAAAGCGCGCGATCCTGAGCTAGCCCTGCAATTCATCAACTTTATGATGGCGCCAGAAAATGCCGCCGAGCTGACCAATGTCGTTGGCACAGGCAATCCAAACGCGGCTGCAACACCCTTTATTGAACCTGAGATTTTGAAAATCTCCGCCATTTTCCCCAATGACGAGGTTCAAAAGAGCTTAGAAACCGTTAGTGCGCGCAACGCTAAACAACGCCGCCTAATTAACAAACTATGGACAGAAATCAAAGTTCGCTAAACAAGTAGGAAAGCCTACTTTGCATAATTGTTGACATGCTCTATGCTTGGAATGGGCGCACCAGAAGGTGCGCCCAGCTTAAAACTGCTTTTACACTCTTCATCTTGAAAAGGATTTTTACGATGAAATACTTTCTATTAGCACTGCTTTTATCCCTCCCCTTTATCAATGCTAGCTTCGCACTGGACGTCAACACCGCCACCGCCGAAGAACTGCAAACCTTAAAAGGGGTTGGCCCCAAACGCGCAGAAGCCATTATTCGCTACCGCGAAGAAAACGGCCCCATCGATTCCGCCGAAAAACTCATGAGCGTACCGGGCGTTGGTGCCAGTATCATTACCTCAAATAGCGAAGAATTAACATTTAGCGCCAGTAAAACGGCAAGCTCACCCAAGTAATCTTGCTAGACCGGTATAAACACCTGCCGCGCCATCGTGACAGGTGTTTATGCCCCCCTCAAATTCCTGTAGCATTCTCCGCCAGACATCACGCCTCCGAAACCGGCTCAAATAGGCCGCTCAGCGGACGCTAGCATTAAGGCGAAACATGCAAACCCTAGAAATAACCCGCCCCGACGACTGGCATATTCATTTACGAGACGGGGAGGTATTAACTCATACCGTCGCAGACGCCAGCCGCTATTTTGGCCGCGTCATTGTCATGCCCAACCTAACTCCGCCCGTGCGCAATCTCGCTGAAGCGAAAGATTACAAACAGCGCATTGAAGACGCGCTACCAATCGCAGGCCACAAGCTGCAGCCCTTAATGGTGCTGTATCTTACTGACAATACCCAGCCCGAAGATATTGCGGCAGCGGCAGCATCCGACGTAGTTTACGCAGCAAAACTCTATCCCGCCGGCGCAACCACTAATTCAGATTCAGGCGTCACAAGTATTAAAAAGCTCTACCCCGTGCTCGAAAGTATGGAAAAGCACGGCTTGCCGCTACTTGTTCACGGTGAGGTCACCGACTCTGATATTGATATTTTTGATCGCGAGGCCCGATTCATCGACCGCTACTTGCGTCAAATAAGTAAACAATTCCCGGCACTAAAGTTAGTGCTCGAACATATCACCACCTCAGATGCTGCGCAGTTTGTCACTGAGTCATCTGACAATATTGCAGCAACGATTACCGCGCATCACTTACTGTACAATCGCAATCACATGCTGGCAGGTGGTATTCGCCCACATTATTACTGCCTTCCGATCCTCAAGCGAAACACCCACCAGCAAGCACTTATCACCGCCGCAACATCGGGCAGCCCAAAGTTTTTCTTAGGCACCGACTCCGCGCCCCACGCGCGCCACCGCAAGGAAACCAGCTGCGGCTGTGCTGGCTGCTATACCGCGTACGCCGCCATTGAATTATATGCGGAAGCGTTTGAAACAGCAGGAAAGCTGGAGAAACTAGAGGCCTTTGCCAGCTTCTACGGCCCCGACTTTTATGGCCTGTCCAGAAACAAGGACACCATTATTTTACAGAAGAACAGCTGGACCGCACCGGAGCAACTTCCGCTTGGCCCAGACACAATTTACCCTCTGCGTGGCGGTGAGCAAGTACACTGGCAGGTAGCCTGAGACAACTATGGACTTAAGCGATGAAAAATCGATGATCGCACAACGCTTCCGAGGCTTCCTACCCGTCGTTATTGACGTTGAAACCGGTGGTTTTAACTGTCAGACAGACGCGGTACTGGAAATCGCAGCCACGTTTTTGCGCATGGATGACTCCGGCCAGCTAGAACCCGACGACACAATTAGTTACAACGTCGAACCCTTCGAGGGCGCAAATTTAGAACCCGCTGCTCTTGAATTTACAGGCATCGATCCCCATAACCCACTACGACAGGCACAAAAAGAAGTGACTGTTATGGGCGAGTTGATGAAGCGAATTCGCCAGCAAGTGAAGGCTAATGGGTGCACCCGAGCGGTGCTGGTGGGACATAATGCGCACTTTGATCTCGGCTTTGTTTTGGCCGCCATCGAGCGCAGCAACATTAAACGCAATCCTTTCCACCCCTTTTCGGTAATGGATACAGCCAGCCTTTCTGGGCTCGCCTATGGCCACACCGTGTTAGCTAGAGCTTGCCAATTAGCTGATATCGACTTCGACAACAGTGAGGCCCACAGCGCCGCTTACGATGCCTTTAAAACGGCCGAGTTGTTCTGCGAGATCGTCAATCGCTGGCAACAGCTAGGAGGCTGGCGTTGGCCCTGATTTTGCTGCGTTAATTCACGACGAACCGTGAAGATGTAAGCGAAACATCATACAAATCAGGTACAACACTGAACAACTTTACAACACAAAACCATACTCAGGAGAGAATCACATGGCTTTTGAACTACCCGCACTACCCTATGCAAAAGACGCGCTAGAACCACACATTTCTGCCGAAACACTCGATTTCCATCACGGCAAACACCACAACGCTTACGTGACCAAGCTCAACGAATTGGTACCTGGCAGCGAATTTGAAGGTAAATCACTCGAAGAAATAATCAAAACTTCTAGCGGTGTATTGTTCAATCAAGCAGCCCAAGTATGGAACCACACGTTCTACTGGAATAGCCTGAGCCCAAATGGCGGCGGCGCACCAAGTGGTGACTTGGCAGCAGCAATTGATAAAGCCTTTGGTTCTTTTGAAGAATTCAAAACTGCGTTTAATGGCAAAGCCGTTGGCAACTTCGGTTCTGGCTGGACATGGTTGGTTAAAAACACCGATGGTAGCCTAGAAATCGTCAACACCGACGACGCCGACACCCCAATCGCACGCGACGGTCAAACGCCGTTGTTTACTGCAGATGTTTGGGAACACGCGTATTACATCGACTACCGCAATGCTCGCCCAAAATACTTAGAAGGTTTTTGGAACCTAGTTAACTGGGAATTTGCAGCGGCAAACTTTGCATAATTTAGCAATTCGCTAAAATGTCGTTTAAAACCCCGCTGATGCGGGGTTTTTTTATGGATGCCGAAAACAATAACGCTAATGAAAAAACCTTTAAGTCAGCCATAAAAAAACCCGCGCCACCTTTCAGCAAGCGCGGGCCTTTTAGGATTGCTCTAACTTATAGCTTGTCAGAGTTCTCAGCTAGGTATGCAGCAACACCGTCTGGTGATGCGTTCATGCCTTTGTCGCCTTTATTCCAGCCAGCTGGGCAAACTTCGCCATGCTCTTCGTGGAACTGAAGTGCTTCAACCAAACGCACTAACTCATCAACGTTGCGGCCAAGTGGCAGATCGTTAACTAACTGCGAACGTACCAAACCTTCTTTATCAATTAAGAAAGCACCGCGGAAAGCAACGCCGCCTTCTGCTTCTACGTCGTAGGCACGGCAAATATCGTGACGAACGTCGGCAGCCATAGTGTAAGTAACAGGACCAATGCCGCCATCTTTAATAGCCGTGTTGCGCCACGCGTTGTGAGTGAATTGTGAGTCGATAGACACACTGATCACCTCAACACCCAGCTCACGGAATTTATCCATGCGGTGATCTAATGCGATCAGCTCTGAGGGGCAAACGAATGTGAAATCAAGCGGGTAGAAAAACAGCAATGCATACTTGCCTTTAGCCGCTTCGCTCAAAGTAAAGCTATCAACAATTTCGCCAGTACCCAGTACTGCCGCGCATGTGAAGTCTGGAGCTGGCTTGCCTACGAGAACGCCCATGTAATACACCTCTGATTAATGGTTAAAATAAGTTAAGTGAACGACAAAAAATGCCGTAAAAACATGATTCAGGACAGCAATCATACACGCCGTCCCCGCCCAATCCCATTGAATTTTATTATCGCCATCATAGCTACGCACTATTAAAGCAACATCGGAAAAATCACAAAACCCAATTGACACGCATTCTCATTTGCATTATCGTTGCCATTCAATTTCACACACACTGAGATTCAAAATAGCATGTACGTTTGTCTCTGCAAGGGTATCACCGATACGCATATCCGCGACGCGGTAGATGCTGGCGCTGGCAGCTTCCGCGAAGTCCGTCGTGCTCTTGAATTAGCCAGCCAATGCGGCAAGTGTGGCTCACTAGCTCGTGAAATTTACGATAGCTATCTCAATAGCTACGATGAAAACCTGTGTTATGCGGCGGCGTAACGCAACTGATAACGATTAGCTTTCTATTTATCTTAAACCTTGAAAATCAATCACTTACCTTGACTTTCCGTTAGTGGCGTGTGCACACTTAGGCTTCGCAAACTGCTAATCGCAAAAGGACAGCAAGCATGAAAGGTGACAGCAAGGTTATTGCCTACCTCAATAAAGCCCTCGGTAATGAACTCGTAGCGATTAACCAATACTTTCTCCATTCCCGCATGTTTAAAGACTGGGGCTTAAAGGAGTTGGCGGACTACGAGTATCACGAATCTATCGACGAGATGAAGCACGCCGATAAACTCATCGAACGCATTCTATTTTTGGAAGGCCTACCGAATCTGCAAGATCTCGGCAAATTACTCATCGGCGAGAACACCAAAGAGATGCTGGAATGTGACCTCAGTCTAGAGTTAAAGGCCGTTCCCGATCTTAAAGACGGCATCAAGTACTGCGAGTCGGTCAGCGACTACGTTAGCCGCGAACTACTGGAAGACATTCTAGAGTCAGAAGAAGAGCATATCGACTGGTTAGAAACCCAGCTTAGCCTTATAGACAAAGTGGGTATTCAGAATTACCAACAGTCGATGATGGGCAGCATAGGCAGTTAACGCTATCACTAGCGCCCCTTTACTGGGGCGCAGCACCTATTTGGGCTGTAAAGGCTCGCCCTCGAAATTTATTCCAGACCACCCCATGCGGATAAAATTGCGGATATTCGCGTGATCGCTACCCGTCGGGTTTTCTAATACATCCTTCGTATAAAAATCACCAAAGGCGTTTAAGGTCGCCTGCTCATTCAGCTGATGCAGTTGCCCGAAAGCAAAAATCTTACACGAACCATTATTACTGCCAGCGGCATTCCGCTGATCACCATTAGCGAATGCTGTGGGGGTAAAATCATACTCTGCATCAATCACTGCCATGACCTCTGCAAATGGCTGCGGCGCTTGCCTGAGTTTTTCAATGAGATCTGTCGTTGTCATAAGGCATCCTATTCATACCGATCTAAAAATCAGGCGACATTATAACGACAATCGCATCCTGCAATCTCCTCCCGTAGCGGACACAAATATCCGCACAAAAAAATACCGGAACATGTCCGGTATCATTAAGTATCGCAGTCGAATTAATGTCTTTCGCTGATTTTAACCCGTGTATTCCAATAGCTTTCATTATGCTTCTGGCGATCATTCAACTTGCCGCGATCTTGGCCTTGGTGATTGTTATTCCCTCGATCACGGTCATCACGCGCATATCGGTCTGAATGGCTGTCGTGCTTGCCGCCGTATGAATAATCTCTGCCCTTGTCATGCTTGTCTTTGTAGTACTTACCGTTTCCATAATTGTTGTGGCCGCGATTACCGTTGTAATAGCCAGTATGAACATTGGTATAAACTTGCTGATTACTATATCCACTGCGGTAATAGCTATTATGGTGACCAGAATCACGGTAACTCACCTGGTGACCGCAATGCCTGTCGTGTACGTGATGTTTACTGTAACGCCGATCGTCCTTGTAAGAGTCATGCGCTGCGTACAATACCGCAGCCCCTATTAATACCGCCGCCGCAGTCTCTACACCGTCAGCGTGTGCTTGTTTTGGTGTCACCGCAACAGCGATAATCAGCAGCACGGTTAACATTAAATTACGGATCAACGCGGGGCTTTCAAACTGTAGTGCTTTCGTATTTGTCATGATCGCTTCTCCTTAGTGTGCCTGTAATTTAGCAGGAGTTAACTGAATGCCAGCTTAAGCGATTCAACTAATTCACCACCACTACCTCGCGAGTAGTCACGCTCACTATTTTTCGACCCCCATTGTGGCACCAAATTCCCCAACGACATTTCCCATCACCGGCTCTTGGGTTGAACCCCTAAGCATGAAAATCTCTACTCTGCGGTTTCTGGCTCGACCTTCTGGACTACTGTTGTCATCTATTGGTCGAGTATCAGCATAGCCCGCCACACGGAATCTATTTGGCGACTGCCCGCTGCTTTCAACAATACTACGAATTACCGTTGCAGCTCGGGCAGACGAAAGATCCCAATTCGAATAGAACCTATCTGTGTGAATCGGAATATTGTCCGTATGTCCGGCAACAACTATTTGCCCAGAAATATCATTCAATACATTACCAAACTTAACGATAACCGCATCAAAACCAGGCGCTAGTTCGGCCTTACCGGAGGGGAATGAGCCTCTTTCTCTAATCCGAATAATAATGACTTGATTGCCATCATTCTCAACTTCAACCAAACCCTCGTCTATTTCCAGAGCAAGATGCGCTTTCACTTTCTCAAGGTCGTCCAGCATATCCTCGTCCGCTTCAACCGACACGAAATCGGTCATTTCTCGCACAGCTTCCTGACGCACCTCATTTTCAGCAGTGGGTCTTACCGTACCGGGTGTAAATTCACGCGCGATCATACTCGTACCTATTGGCGGTTTAAATGCAGGCACCTCGCGCTGCACACCAAAGGCGTCTTTCATCGAACCTGATAGTTCTTTAAATTTTTGTTTGTCCATTTCCGAGAACGAAAAAAGTAGTACGAAGAAAGCCAGTAATAGCGACATTAAATCGGCAAAGGTCAAAACCCAGGCGGGGGCACCAGCATCGGCTTTTTTAACGGGTGCATCTTCCACTTATGCCTCCTCGGCCTTTTGCTCTTGGTCGCGTTTATTATCAGGCAAATAAGTAGTGAGTAATGATTCAAGCACCCGCGGGTTAATGCCTTCTTGAATACCATCGACCGCCTCAAGAATAAGATGTCGATTACGGCGTTCTTCCGCTGTGCGGTAAGCCAGCTTTTCGGCTATCGGTAGGGCAATAACGTTGGCCAATACCGCGCCGTATAGAGTTGTCAGTAGCGCAACAGCCATCGCCGGACCAATGGCTTTCGGATCAGACATATTCGACATCATTTGCACCAAGCCAACCAAAGTACCGATCATTCCCATCGCCGGCGCCGATTCGCCAAAGCCCTTGAACACGGCCTCACCCATTTCATGGCGCTCAATGGCCAAATTAATCTCTTTGTTCAAAACTTTGCGCACGAATTCCGGGTCGTGGCCGTCGATAGCCATCTGCACGCCTTTATTTAAAAACTCATTACTAATTTCCAGAGACTCAAGGCCAAGTAAGCCCTCTTTACGGGCAACACCAGCCATTTCCATGCACTGAGTGATCAATGCTTGAGAGCTAGTAGTTTTATGCACAAATGCACGCGAGGCGACCTTAAAGGCGCCCAATGTCTGATCTAGTGGAAACTTCACCAAGTTCGCGAGCAAGCCGCCACCGACGACAATCAACAGGCTCGGCGCGTCAATGAAGCCACTGGCACTGCCTCCAATTAAAATAGCCACGACTATTACGCCAAGCGCGCCCAACATGCCTAATAGAGTTGCGATATCCAAAGCGTTCTCCAATACGTTGCTTACCTACACGGGTATAATGGTCCTGAAATTCATTAAACACCGTTGACTATTCCCCTCATCCGTAACCCTGTTAACGGCCGCTGTCGCAGTCTCTGTATAAGAGAATACCCTGATAGCGCTAAGAAAATTCGCCGGTCCATGCCATCATAAATACACGCCTCAACTAGATGCACACACTGATTTTTCACGTGCTATGCTTCCGCCAAACAACAACGGCTTTAGACTTACACCATGTTTACAACGCAACAGCAGGACTTCGGTCGCGGCACAGCGACTTGGATACAAAACGACGCTGAAGGAGACACCCTTCACTTTGCAGCCGCCAATGGCTTCCCTGTTGGCAGTTATGACTTTTTTCTCAACCATTTCAAGCATGAATTCAATGTTGTGGGACTGGAAAACAGGGGCGCTTGGGACGACAAACCACCGCAACGCAGATTTTCATGGCACCACCACGCAGACGACCTCATTGCCTTTCTCGACTACCGCAGAAAGACATATCACTGCCGGCCGGTAATCGCGATGGGGCACTCCATTGGCGGCACGGTAAGCGCGCTCGCTGCGGCAAAGCGACCGGATTTATTTAAAGCGTTAATCATGTTTGACCCCGCCACCACTCCGGGCCGACTCTTTTCGACAATTACTGCAATTGCGCCCGCTGCTTCCTTTACACTTTTGGCAAAAACAAACTTAGTAAAACGAACTCGCGGAAGAACGCCGCTCTGGGAAAGCAGAGAAGCTTTTATCAACTATCATCGTAAAAAGGCTACCTATCGGAATTTTTCTGAAGTCGCCTTTGATAATTACGCCCAGGCTGGCCTCGTTGCCCAAAGTAACGGTCAATTCAGTTTGCGGTACAGCCGCGAGTGGGAGGCCCATAATTTCCAGCACACCTTTTCACCATGGCAGGCGTTGCGCAGTATAGAAATTCCAACACTCGTATTACGTGCGGAACACTCCTACTTGCATAAGAAAGCAGATTTTAAGCGTAATATGAGGCGGATGCCTCCGCTCATTAGCCACGGCGTGATACGGGGCGCAGGCCACATGGCCCTGCAAGAAGATTGCGAGCAGGTCGTTCAGATTAGCTATGACTGGCTACGCAAAAATGGACTACTTAGCGCGAGCCCCTCATGAACACGGCAGGTATACGTAATATAGCTAAACAAAACCCGCAAACAAGAGCTCGGTCCATCTTCCGAGCGAGGCTTTTAATACTAATGACTATTGCGGCCTTCACACTATACGGCTGCACAAATAATTCAGCCTTGAGCACGCAAAACACAAACAATGTGATCAAAGAGCAGTGGCAAACCCTTAGCTTTGGTGATCACAAAATGGGGTATCGTCACCTTCTCAGCGAACGTCAAGGTACCATCATCAACACTCGCGATACGCTGTCGCTTACCTTGAGCCAACCCGGCTCACATGACAGAGAAATCAAGACAACGTTGGCGTACCGAGAGTCACTCTCAGGTGAACCCATTGCCCTCTCTAAAACCGTAGTATCAGACGCCACCAACCACCACATGAGCGCAGCTATTAACGGGAAAACTTTGAGATTAAGCATCAAAAAAGGCGCTCCTGTAGAGAACTACACTATTCCACAGCCCTTTTATTTACCGGAAGGCTTACGCCTAGCACTACTGAAACAGCAGGGCACAGTTAAAGAACTTAACTACTACAGCTGGAATTTCAGTTCGCGGAGTTTCGATAAAATTCATTTAGCCATTAGCGCATATAGCAGTCCAGATAACCTTGACTATGCGTGGCATATTCAACGCAGCACGTCCGCTGATGGCAGCGAGAAATACAGTGATATTTTTGCCGATAAGGATTTTTACTATTTAAGCGAGCAAAGCCACTCAAATGGTGAAGAGGTGCTTATCTCTAGCTGCGACCAAACTTGCGCCCTTGCAAGCTTTGTACCGAACACCCATGTGTATCGGCAACTCATACAATCGCCCTACAAAATCACCGACAGCGCCCTGCGCGGCAAAATTCGCTATCAGTTGAGCGGTAATTTCTCGCTAACCTTGCCCGACACGTTTGAGCAGCGCACTAGCGCCTCCTCCAATGGCGTTGAAGTCGTCATCTGCCAAAACTGTGGCAGTGAAGCGCCACCCAGTGAGACCGACTTGAAAGAAGCACTAGCATCGACCTATTGGCTGCCCGCACAAAACCCAATATTCAAAAATGAAGTTGCTAAAATTCTACCTGACATGGACAGCAGCGTTCGCGGACGCATGCAGCGGTTAACGCGATTTGTAACTAGGCACATGAGCGATGAACCCAGTTATTCTGGCTACGCCACCGCCTTAGAAGCCTACAATAGCAAGCAGGGAGACTGCACCGAGCACGCTTTACTACTGGCGACATTAGCCAGAGCTTCGCAAATTCCCACTAGGGTGGTATTCGGCCTCGCTTACAGCAATGAGCGCTTTCTAGGACGCAAATATGTGTTTGTGCCGCACGCTTGGGTACAAGCGTGGACAGGGGAAAGATGGGAAAGTTATGACAGCGGCTTGGGTGATTTCACCGCCGGATACATCGCACTGGGGCTGAGCAACGGCGATCAGAGCGATATATTAAAAATTAACGAGCAACTTCAAAAGATAAAAATCACATCTGCAATACAAATCAGGAGCCGCTAAACGCGTCAGCGGCTCCTGAAAGAAACAGTAAAACAAACCTGTTTAAATATCGATTTACTCGTAAGCAACCGGCATTTCTTGCAGCACTTCATCGCTAGCAACGTCGATATCAGCAACGTCCACTGCACCGCCGCGAACAGCACCAACAACGGTAACTTCTTCAATCAACTGAACGGCGTCGTCCGCCAATACACTCACCGGTGCAGCAAGAACCGCAACCGCCGCAAACAACATGACACGCACAACACTATTTACACTCATATCTACTCCGTCGCCCTTAGGCAGCTAATCTAAAATGCGGCAACCTTCGCACACTGCACAGGGGCCTTTAACGGAATAATTATCGTGGTTATTTGTTACATTCGTATTAATGTATTATGACAAAACACAAAATAGTTAAAAAAATGGGGACTTTAATCACACGCCTCGGCACCAAACCGCGGTTTAGTTTACCAAACTACCCATTTTGCAGAGCAAAAATCCACAACATGGCGTAGCGCCACTTTAAACAAGCGACCCGGCACCCCTTCTAACCATAACGGAAATGCGGCACAAAACTCTGCTATGCTTGCATAATAATAATCTAACAGAGAAGCCTAAATGAGCAATCAACTCGCCGACTGGCACCACATCATCACCGCGCGCGATTTAAACAAACTCGATGCCATTCTCGCCGACAATGCCACATTTCATTCCCCCGTGGTGCACACGCCACAAGTCGGCAAAGACATCACCAAAATGTACCTCAGTGCCGCATTCCACGTTCTTCTCAATGACAGCTTTCACTACGTGCGTGAGGTCGCCGATGACAAAAATGCGGTTTTAGAATTTATGGTCGAAGTTGACGGTGTGCAGGTCAATGGAGTGGACATGATCCGCTGGGATCACGACGGCAAAATTGCCGACTTTAAGGTAATGCTTCGTCCATACAAGGCAATCAACTTAATTAAAGACAAGATGCGTGCGATTCTTGAGGCTTGATAACACACGGCCTAAATAGTGCATCCATCCACATCAACAAGCAGATAAATATATTTAGAGAATCACAGCGGAAGTGGACCGCTCACAACAAGGTCAAGTTCCGCCCATGCCCTCAGCCAAATAGGCGACCAAACTTTTTATTTTTGGCGACAGTTGTCGATTGAAAGGGTAAAGAACCCAAATACCTTCCTCAGGTTCGCAGTAAGAGTCTAGCGCCGTCAATAGACGCCCCTGCGCAATATGCTCTTGAACATAGTAATCTGGCACCTGAATCAGCCCTAACCCCTTTAATGCCGCATCAACTAGGGCATACGCGCTATTGCACTGAATCCGACCCGACACTTTAATACTTCGCGCCTTCCCATTTTCCGAGAAACGCCAATAACCAGCGCCCCCCACTAAGCAGTCGTGCTGATCCAACTCCGACACTGTGTGGGGCAGACCAAAGCGGCCAATATAGTCCGGTGCGGCACAAACGTATCGCCGACGTACCGATAATTTTCGCGCGATCATACTGGAGTCTTGCAGATGACCTAAGCGAATTGCCAGATCGTAACCATCAGCCAAGATGTCCACCAACTGATTTGACAATAGACATTCAATCTCTAACTGGGGATGCAAGACCATGAAATCATTGATCAGCGGCATAATCCGCTCTTCGCCAAAGGTAATTGGCGCAGTCAGCTTTATCTTGCCCTGAGGGGTGGCCTGAAGATCGGATACTGCCCTCTCTGCATCGCCAAGCCCCTCCAGGGCATGACTACAGTGACGAAAGTAGACGGCGCCCGCTTCGGTTAGCGAAACCTTGCGGGTTGTGCGGTAGAGAAGCTTTACCTTAAGTCGCGCCTCTAGCGCCGAAACTTGTCTGCTAATCTGCGCAACAGAAAGACGAAGTCGCTTCGCCGCCGCCGTAAAACTTGCAGTTTCTGCTACCGCAACAAACTCACTAACCCCGTCCCATTCCGCCATTATTACCAGCTCGTAAAAGTCTTTTACAGATACCACACATTATTCTCATTGAAGAAACAATTACAATAGCCACAACACACACAAATATCGCCAAACACCCATACATTTAGTGGAGCGACACCATGTCAGACCAGTTTATTAAATCCAAAGCCGCGGTTGCCTGGGGTCCAGGCCAGCCACTAAAAATAGAAGAAGTTGACGTCATGCTGCCAAAAGCAGGCGAGGTACTTGTCCGTATCGTGGCGAGTGGTGTCTGTCACACCGACGCCTTTACTTTATCTGGCGATGATCCAGAGGGTATTTTCCCCGCGATTCTTGGCCACGAGGGCGGGGGCATTGTTGAACAGATAGGCGAAGGCGTCACCAGTGTTTCAGTGGGCGACCATGTCATTCCGCTTTACACCCCTGAATGTGGCGAATGTAAATTCTGCCTATCTGGCAAAACCAACCTCTGTCAAAAAATCCGCGAAACCCAAGGCAAAGGCCTGATGCCCGATGGCACCACGCGATTTTATAAAGATGGCCAGCCTATTTTTCACTATATGGGCTGCTCTACTTTTTCCGAATATACGGTTCTACCCGAGATCTCACTCGCTAAGGTTAATCCGAGCGCGCCCCTAGAAGAAGTCTGCCTGCTTGGCTGCGGCGTCACTACCGGCATGGGCGCCGTAATGAATACTGCCAAAGTAAAAGAAGGTGATACCGTCGCCATATTTGGCTTAGGCGGCATAGGTCTGTCAGCGGTTATCGGCGCAGTCATGGCCAAGGCCAGCCGTATTATCGCCATAGACATAAATGAATCTAAATTTGAATTGGCGAAAAAATTAGGCGCCACCGACTGTGTTAATCCTAAACATTTCGACAAACCCATACAGGAAGTCATCGTAGCGATGACCGATGGCGGCGTAGATTTTTCCTTTGAATGTATCGGCAACGTCAACACCATGCGCTCGGCTTTAGAATGCTGCCACAAGGGCTGGGGCGAGTCTGTCATTATTGGTGTTGCAGGTGCAGGGCAAGAGATTTCGACCCGCCCTTTTCAGTTAGTAACTGGTAGGGTGTGGCGCGGCACCGCCTTTGGTGGCGTACGAGGTCGCTCAGAGTTACCTAATTACGTGGAACGCTATTTAGCGGGGGAATTCAAACTCAGCGACTTCATCACCCACACCATGCCGCTAGAGGAAATAAACGACGCCTTTGACCTGATGCATGAAGGTAAAAGTATTCGCTCTGTTATCCACTACTAAAACCACCAGAACCAGAGGACATTGCCCCATAGGGCAATGTAAGACCTTATGAGCATAGAAAACATCAGCAGCAACAAATGCTTTGGCGGCTGGCACAAGCAATACACACACCGCTCCACGGTACTGAATTGCGACATGCGTTTTGCGATTTATTTACCGCCGCAGGCCTCAGCTGGTGAAACTGTACCGGCCTTATATTGGCTCTCGGGCCTAACCTGTAGCGATGAAAATGTCATGCAAAAAAGCGGCGTGCAGCGCATCGCCGCTGAACTCGGCATCGCCATCATCGCACCTGACACCAGCCCCAGAGGCGAAGATGTTGCAGATAGCGACTCATATGACTTAGGTAAGGGAGCTGGATTTTACGTCAACGCTACACAGGCGCCATGGAATCGTCATTACCAAATGTACGATTATATTGTGGACGAACTGCCTGCTCTAATTGAAGCGAGTTTTCCAGTTTCCGGTATGCGCTCAATTTCAGGTCACTCTATGGGCGGCCACGGCGCCCTGACAATTGCACTTAAAAACCCGCTGCGCTACCAATCTGTATCCGCATTCAGCCCCATCAGCAATCCGATAAATTGTCCTTGGGGTCAAAAAGCCTTTACAGCGTATTTGGGCGAGGACAAAACCCAGTGGCTAGAACACGATGCCAGTGAACTCATCCGCAGCACAAAGCAATTTGTACCCGCCCGAGTGGAGCAAGGCAACGCAGATCAGTTTTTAGAGGAGCAATTGAAACCTGAAACCCTCACTGCCGCCGCCCACGCCAGTGGCTACCCACTTGAACTACATAGTCACGACGGCTATGACCATAGCTACTATTTCATCGCCAGCTTCATTGAGGAGCACCTGCGCTTTCACGCAGTACATCTTAAACGTTAAGCTTGATAAAGTTTGAGTTTGGAATGTGCCGGCACAAGGCCGGCACTATTAGAATGTCAATGAACTACTGCAGCAGGTAAAACAGCGACCGACGGCATTGCCAAGCTCCCCAGCCATAAATAACCATCGTACTCATTGACGCTTGTAATCGTATGATAAACACCACTTGTAGACTGTAAGTTAGACGTCACTGCGCCATCTAAGCCAAGACCAATAACAAAACCTAATTTACTAGCCGGAACCAGCCATTCAGCAGGCAAACCTCCGAGCAACTTACGAACAAAAGGGTAAGACGCGAGGGCGTCAATCTCCTTGCTACGCAACGCAGGCATGGCGAGCCAAAATGTATCACTGCCGTTAAAGCTAATGTTGTCTGGCATGCCCGGCAAGCCGTCAACGAAGACATCGGTACGTCCCGCTTTTGGGCCCTTAAGCCACAAACGCGTTACCCGCGACGCACCCGTTTCATTGACCAACACCCAGCTATCATCTGGCCCAATCGCCACGCCGTTAGCAAAGTACAAGCCACTTACATGCACTTGAACCTGTCCGCTGGACGGTGTAAAGCTCAATAGACGACCTGTCGCGGAGCCCTCTATTAAATCGTAGATATATTCATGTAAACCAAATCGGCTCGAAACATCGCTGAACCAAATAGTGCCATCGCCCGCGATATCAACGTCATCAATAAAACGAAGCGACGGGTGAGCCGCATAATCAACTAAGGTTGAAATCTCACCACTCGATGACACTGACAACAAACCTTTAAAGGCATCGGCAACAATTAAATTTCCCTGGCCATCAAACTGCATTCCCAAAGGCCGGCCACCGGTATTAACAAACTCCTGGATACTAGCCTCAACGAAACGTCCATGACTTACCTTAAAACGCACAATGCGACCATCAATATAGCCGGTATAAAAATAGCCATCAGGGCCTTTCACAATATCTTCTGGGCCAACACCCACATCTTGCAGGTAGATACTTGAAGCCGCTAAACGCTCGTTAGCCGAGAAACTAACATCGAGTCCATTACTATAAGGAGGCACAAACACCACAGGCATAAGTGGAGAGCGAGCGTATAAAGACATCACTCCGATACCCAGCAGCAGAATGACGATCATAAAAAAACGCAGAAAACCCACCATGAGATACTCACTTATTGTTATATTTTATCGACCAACTACCGCGCGATTCACACAGCCTCAATCTATAAAAATCTTTGCAAATACTGGCAGCATCGAAGCGATACCGCTATGCTAAAAGTTAGCATTTGACGACAACATGCTAGCTATTTTTTGGACATAAACTATGCGCCCCTTGGTACGCACATCTGCACTCAGTGGATACAAAGAGCTCGTTCATGAGCTAAATGCCGACCCAGAACCATTACTACGGAAATTCAATATTGACCCAGAACGTATCGATGATCTGGATTACCTTATTTTCTTTCACAGTTTAATGCAGTTGCTCGAAGCCTCTGCCAACCAATTGCAGTGCCCCGACTTTGGCTTACGCCTGTCTAAAAAGCAAAACATGGATACTCTTGGCCCAATAGCGATTATGGCCCGCACATCGAGCACTGTCGGCGACGCGCTATTTTGCATTGCGCGCTATATTGCCCATCATAGCCCCGCAATAACACTGGCCCTAGACGACACCTCGGCACCTCAGTTTCCACGCATTATGTTAGACATAAATGTCGCTGATTTCCCCTACCGCCATCAAACGACAGAGATGTCGATTGGCCTTATGGCAAACGTACATGCCATGCTAACGGAAAATCGTAAGAAACCCGAAACGGTGCTATTCAAACACAGCAGAGCCCTAGATCTAAAGGCATATAAACGCCACTTCGGCTGCCCTGTACTCTTCAACCAAGACTGTAATGCCATAGTATTGACGCCCGAACAGTTTGATTTCCCAATTCGCACCGCTGATTCATTTCAGCGTGACGTCATAGCAAACTATGTCATTAAAAAAAGTGGCGGCTCGCCACTTACTTTTATAGAGCAAACAAAATTTATTATTAGCCGATTGTTGCCCACGCAATGCTGCAATATCAAAACCGTAGCGAACGAACTGTTTATGCATCAACGAACCTTGCAAAGGCGCTTAAAAGAAGAGGGTCATATCTTTGAAGAGATGGTAGACAACATTCGCAAGCAAGATGCTCAGAATTTCCTCGCCGAAAAACGAATGCCGATGGCGCAAATAGCAGGCTTACTCGGCTATCAAGAACAGAGTTCTTTCAACCGCGCAGTAAAGCGTTGGTTTGGTGTCACACCAAATAATTACCGTAAATCCCTGCTTTGCATAGTAAATCAAGAAATTTAAGCTACGCTTTAAACAACAATCGGTACTGCATCACAAAAAAGAAAAATGTGAATAGTAGCAATACCGCTTGTCGTCAAATGATAATAAATAGTCGCCAAATGACAATTTTAGTCATTAGACTTTCGGCATTCTCCACCCTCATAGATTTGTGATCTCAGATCAACCCAGTTATCGCTTGGAAGGAACTACGAATGCAGCAACATCACTTTTCCGCACCCCCGAGCCGCCGGCATTTTTTACGTGCGAGCATTTGTTTGGCCATCGCCAGTACTATGAACAGCGCCATTGCCGCACCTATGCTTGAGGAAGTATTAGTTACTGCGCAAAAGCGCAGCCAGAGCACCCAGGACATCCCCGTTGCAGTCACTGGTTTAACAGGCACACAGCTAGACAAGTATGGCTTCGAAAATGCCAGCGATATCGCAGCGCAAGTCCCTAATATGCAAGTAAGCGGCCCCTACGGCGACATTCAACCCATTTTTGCCATCCGTGGTGTCAGCATGTCTGACTACAGTTCTAACCAAGCAAGCCCAATCGGCGTGTATGTCGACGAAACATACTTGGCCCCGGTATACAGTCATGGCGCCAACTTTTTTGATGTTGAGCGATTAGAAGTGCTGCGTGGCCCACAAGGCACGCTGTACGGAAAAAATACCACCGGCGGCGCAATTAATATTATTACCCGCACGCCGCAATTTGGTGATGAGCCCAATAACTACGTCAAACTAGGTGTGGGCAACTACAATGCTAGCAGTGCCGAAGCTGGCGCAGAAACAGAACTTATTGAAGGTATTTTGGCTGCCCGGGGCGCGCTAAGTTTTAAGCGCGACGACGGCTACGTTAATATCATTGGTCGCGGTGAGAATGGTGCCCAAACCGATTTCCAAGGTGGTCGCTTAGCCCTTCACTTTGCACCTAGCGACGCATGGGATGTGGTATTTAAATACACCGTGTCTGGTAACGACGCCCTAAGCACACCAGCACGCAACGAAGGCCGCACCGATCTAATCGGCGCACCTAATTCAGACTACAACGGTTACTCGCGTCAAAGTCGTAATTTAGATTTCCATGAGACCGAGGCCAATGATGTTGGCCCCCTTATTACCAACACCGACATCGCCGGACTAACCGTCACCTTCGCAGGAGATAACTACTCGATTACATCGGTGACCTCATACTACGACGCCGACTACTACCAATTGGCCGACACCGATGGTTCGCCCAACGACTTACTGACAATCACCTGGTCATCAGACACTATCGGCTACAGCCAAGATCTGCGTTTCTCATCCGAATTCGAAGGTATGTTCAATATCATCGCAGGCTTCTACTACGGCTACGAAGATCAGTATATGAACAATGTCTACGATATTTTTAACACACCACCAGATGTTCGCGTTGGCGTTGCAAAACCTGATACCGCACAGCAGTACCCATTTTTACTGGACTACGGCATGCTTGATCAGCGCATGGAAACCAAAAAAACCAGCCTGGCTGCCTACTCGCAAATGCGCTTTGATTTCACCGATCGCTTTGGCATGGATCTCGGCCTACGTTATACAAAAGACGGCAACAGGCAAACTTACTTTAATATTTCGCGCATAGGGTATGACGGCAGTCCTAGAGGCACCTATGTACCGGGAAACAACACCGGCGTAGACGATGCCTACATCTCCCTGCCTCTGTCTCAGTCACAGCTAATCGACATTCTCGGCGACCCAACGTTATTGGCAAATTTGCTGAACATCGGTTACACACATGGCCCCTACACGCTTGACTCAGCCCCCGAATTAGAAGCCAATGAAGCGGAATGGACCGGTAAACTCGGACTTGATTACCGAATCAACGACGACGTAATGGTTTACGTTAGCGCTAGCCACGGCTACCGTAGCGGTAGCTTCAATGGCGGCGCTTACTATTTAGCTCGCCCCATAGAAACCGCCTACGCGTCACCGGAGTATATCGACGCGTTTGAAGTCGGCTTCAAAGCAGATCTACTAGACAACAGCGTGCGCTTAAACGCGGCTCTATTTTCCTATGACTATACCGACCAGCAATTTATAAACGTAGTAGGCTTTTCTAACTTTCTGGAAAATGCGGGTAGCTCTAAAATTGCGGGTGCAGAGGCAGAGTTGTGGGCTCGTTTAACAGAAAAACTGACCCTGCAAATTGGTTTTGGTTATTTGCAAACAGAGTTCTCTGAACTCACCTTAGCAAACACCGAAACTATCGCAGATGCAGACGACCGTGTTGACCTGAGCGGCAATGAACTTATTTCTGCACCTAAGTTTAACTATAGCATCTCGCTAGATTACGACATCTGGGTAACCGAATCAGGCTACCTAACAACCAATGTTAATGGCAACTTTCAAGACGACCAGTGGTATAGCGCTTACAATGACCAATACGGTTACGGCAACATACGCCAAGACGCGTACTGGCTATTTAATGCCCGAACTAGCTGGCACGCCAGCGACGACAGCTACTCAGTTTCTCTTTGGGTTAAAAACCTAATGGACAAGGAGTACGACGGTTATGCAATCAACCTGCAAGCGGGGTTCGGTCACGACAGCTACCTAGCTGGACCTCCACGCAGCTATGGCGCAGAGGTTACTTACCGCTTCTAATTTTTAGCGCCAATATACTGGTGCTACCCCATCTCAAAAGCAGGTCATGCACGGATGCGGCCTGCCTACTAATTAATGTCACAGCAATAAAAAACACCGCAAGTAAGCTGCGCAATCTACGTATTGAAAGCAGCACGCCAACATAGGCACTATTGAAGCATGTGAAATCATCCATTCCGCAGCATTGGCGGGATAGGAGCAGCAAGTCAATGAGCCACGCAAAACATAGCGCCACCCAGCCGAACCCAATTCAACTTGGACAATTGCTCTTGGCTGGCGGCTTTATTACCCCTGCTATATTGCAGCATGCCCTAAGTAAACAACAATGGAGTAAGTGTAAACTCGGCGATGTCCTTGTTCAACGTCACGAACTCAACAGCATCGACAAGCAGGCAATACTGAGGCTTCAGGAAAAACTTGCCAAGCACACACCAGCACTTAAACCTGACGGAAGCATGACCCAAGCGTTACAGCTTTCCTTAGGTCAGTTATTACTAGAGAGCGGCGAAATTAGCCCGCAACAACTTGATGCAGCCCTAGCGGAACACAGCCGCCAAAATCGTCGCCTTGGTGAAGTATTAGTTGAACAGCAAATATTAACGCCAATTCGATTAGCCAGATGGTTGCAACTACAGAAAAAATTGATCAGCGCCGCCGCCGTAGCCACATGGATGATGGCAGGCAGCTGCAATGCAGCAGCGGATGAGAACCAACAAAATCTCTGGCAAAAATTTATTTCAGGAAAATTGACTCATGAAAAAACTATTCAGCCGCAGCCTGCCTGGGGACAAGTCAGTGCAACAAACCTAGCCAAATTAAACATCCGCAATCGCGACCTAAGCGAATTACGCCGCAGCCGCGATGGAACCGTCACTCTCAGGTTTGGCGAGAAGGGATTAAATATCATGAAGCGATTTTAGTTTTACCTAAAACCGAAGACCGTCATAGCTACGCAAGACATAAAAGCTTAATCGTCTTCATTCGCCTCTCGAATTCGCTCCCGACGCTCAGCTTCTTCTTCCATCACCGCTTTAATTTCTAACAGCACAGAATCTACATCAGCAGCTTCTCCACTGTCTTCAAATTGACCAGTTAGCTCGCTATCTTCGGTTAACTCGCCCTCTTCATACAAAGCCCACATTTCGTCGGCATAACGCGTGTCTAATAGCTCTGGAGCAAATTGGCCATAGTATTCGGTCATATTATTGATATCGCGATGCAGCATACTTTTAGCGTTATTATTCCCCGCAGCATCAACGGCTTGAGGTAAATCGATGATAACAGGGCCGTACTCATCAACTAAAACATTAAACTCAGAAAGATCGCCGTGAACCAAACCCGCCACTAACATCAGTTTAACGTAGTGCATAACAAGGGCATGATCTTCACACGCTTGCTCTGCAGACATTGACACATCATTCAAACGCGGCGCAACGCCGCCTTCTTCATCAGTAACCAACTCCATCAGCAGTACACCGTCAAAACAACCAAAGGGCTGCGGTACTCGAACCCCCGCTTTCGCCAGACGATATAGTGCATCAACCTCGGCGTTATGCCATGCATCTTCTTGCTGCTTACGGCCAAATTTAGAGCCTTTTTCCATGGCTCGGGCGCGACGGCTGTTACGTACTTTGCGGCCTTCTTGGTACAACACCGCTTGCTTAAAACTGCGCTGAGCCGCCTCTTTGTAGACTTTCGCACAACGAATCTCGTCACCGCAACGAACCACATACACAGATGCTTCTTTTCCACTCATCAATGGCCGAAGTACTTCATCGACAATGCCATCATCAATTAGCGGTTGTATGCGTTTTGGGGTCTTCATTATGTCCTTCGCGTTATGCCGACAAATGCCAGCTTAAATCAATACTTCAACAATGACTGCATTCATTGTAATGCTTGGCCTGCATTTAGGCGACCTCGGCATACCAAGCGCCTCACTAGCAATCACTAACAACCAAACTAATGAGCAGCCGTGCGACACCGTATTCTAATTAGATTCCTTAACCTAGGCGCTAATTATCACTATCCGGATACCATTAACACGCCCTTCTATATGTTCAGGATTATTGATCAAGGAGATACCGCACCGCAGTTTCGCTGCTTTGCAATGAAACCGATGCATTTTAAAGCTTAAGGACGGCAGAAACGACTCCAAACCCGAAGATAAGGAAAAAACATTAAGAAATACGAGGAGTTTTAAAAAGGCACTGCCCAAACGCAATGCCAAAAACCGGAATAATCTATCAGACTGCCTGATTCTCCGCCGACGTAGTATCACTTTCGCTACCAGCAGTCTCATTAACGAAGGACAAAAGCGGGGTATCATGTTTTTTAACTTGGCTAGCACCAACAAATTGGCCGCCAGACTCTATTACTAACTCTCGAACTTTAATTTCACCACTCACTTGACCCGATGCCACAATCTCAAGACGATCCGCATCAATTTTACCGTGCAATATACCGCTCACTAAAACCCGTTTGGCTTTCACGTCACCGGTAAAACGACCACTGGTACTAACAATTAAGTCATTCTTCGAAATCAAATTACCCGTCATCACGCCATCAAGATGAAAATCATCATTTAGCTCGACGTCGCCGGTAAGACTGGTGCCAGCTGCGACCACTGTCGTTCTGGTACCGCTGTCTGTTTTCTTAGAGTTTTTGCCAGGGAATCCCATTTTATTTGCTCCTCGCGAGTAAAAAGTACGTCGTAATTTTCCCAAGACCACTCCATAAATGGGCCCGGAGCTAAGCGTCGGTGTAAATGTCGTACTTCGTAGTGCAGATGTGGCGCACTGGATAATCCTGTATTGCCCGTGTAACCGATTAAATCACCTTGCCGAACATAATCACCAACAGCGACAGAGGTCTTACTCAAATGCCCAAATACCGTGACAAAACCAAAGTTATGATTCAGCTTAATCATTTCGCCAAAACCACCAGTAGACTTACCAGACAGCTCAACAACACCGTCCGCCGTCGCATAAACTGGTGTACCTATAGCCGCACGCAAATCCGCACCGCCGTGCAAAGCCATTTTGCCCAGCACCGGATGATTACGCATACCATACCGACTCGTTACGTAAGCATCTGAAAGGGGATATCCACTAGGGATCGCGCTGAGCATATAATGCTTTTCTGACGCCGTTTGGCTGGCAGTGTCTAAACGCTGGTAAAGCGCCACGTCAGGATCAGGTGTTAGCCCAATCATGCTTTCAATAGACCCAAGCTCGTCACTCATCATCGACAGTGCCGCCACTTTTTCTTCAACCGATGTCTTTAATTGTTTCTGCTCAATCAACAGCGCCTCATTTTCAGACTTAATTGTCGCCTGATAATGCTGCAAATCACTCACTTCGGCATTTAAGGTGCTCAAGCGGCTACTTAAGAACAAAATAGCTAAGAACCCGCCCAGAAAGCAGGTGCCAAGAAATATACCGATGCCCGCCATATAGCGCCGCATTAATTGGGTGACCGTATAGTGCTGTGCACCACTGTAATTGGTTATCGTTATTCTGTAGTGATCACGCATTTAAATTCTCTAGGTGCCGACTTAGCACAAAACCTAAGCCCAACCCTTAAGGGCAAATTAAAACAAATAATGCTCCCCTACTGTCATCAGAAAGACCCAACTTTCAAACGCTTAGGAGACATCATCATTACATTTAACGGCCCGATTATGGTATTACTGCGCAAAAGATGCAAATTGTGTCGCACTTTCTTACATTAATACTGTCTCGCCACACCCCATATAAGATGTCGCTACAAAGATCACTTGGCAAAATTATCCCTAACAAAACATAAAAAATAGCTATAACGGCAGAGTGCATGGATAAGAGAATTTTCAACTCATATAAGTGCGGGGGAAATTTTCTGGGCAAAAAAAAGCGGCCAAATGGCCGCTTAACGTGTAACTAATAAGAAATAAAAACTAGCGCTGAGCTAGGCCAGTCAGTAGCCCAGGCAAGCCTGTCAACACAGCCAACAAGTCGGCACCATTATCAAGTGCCAAGGCATCTGCAAAGGATGTTGGAATCGCACAAAGTGCCGACAGAGGGGTTGCTGCCAGTGGGCAGGCGCCCGCACCACCATCAAAGACCGTCACAAGTGGCGCAATCAAGACATCCAAGGGCGTACCAGTCAGTCCCGCGTCACCCGAACCACCACCTTGTGAAAGTAACGCTTGTAACGGAGCAAGAGCTTCTAGTAGCGCATCAAAGCCAACCGCGTTAGAGCCACCACCACCAGCTAAACCGCCAGCCAATGCACTTTGCAAACCCGTTAGGAACGTGTCGCTCAATGGACCAAACAATGCTTCAGCTGGGTTTTCAAAACCACCACTAGGCAGGCCGCCAAAGTCACCACCCAACAAGCCAGCTATAGACGCAACGGCTGCCTTAATCTGAGTACTGATAATCGCACCCTGACCAGCTTGATCTTCGATGAATCCGATGGGAACAACATCAATCAACAGACCATTCAATAAGTTCTCCACTGTCACACTAACCGCTGCTGATGTTGCAGTTGTATCCATATCCTCAAGCGCGACCGCGGTCAAAGCTAAGTCACTCAATGCTGTATCAAGCGTAGTCAATAAGCCACCCAGCACCGGCGCGCCACTAATTTGACCAGAAGGATCTTGGGCAAGAATAGTTTGCCGACCTTCGCTAAATGCAGCGCTTAACTGCGCCAACAAAACTGATGGCGTTGGCGGTTCGCCGCTGCCACCACCACTAGCCATTGCCAATACTGGGGCTAGTGCTTCGGCTAAAGGGGCTAAAGGTGTACCAGCCAACGCAGCCAATGGGTCAGATGAACCACCGCCGCCACCTGTGCAACTCTCACCAGCCAGCGACGCCAAGGCTACCGGTAGATCCGCCACCAACTCGCTTACTGTAGCTTGGAAGTTTGCAGCCGAATCGGTAAATAAAGCCGTTGGGTCACTTTGCAGTGTTGCAGGGTCTACATTAACTAATACCGAATCTAAAATATCTAGAACATCGGTAACGACAAATGAACTTACGCAACTAACAGGCCCTTCCAATGGCGTGCCCGCTGCACCAGCTATAATCGGTGCCAAAACCTGCTCAGACAGCGGTTGCTGCACTGCATCTAACGGTCCGTCAACTTCAGAAAAGCTTGTGGTCATTGGCTCGTTGTTAGTATTGCCATTGCCTGCAGAACTACTACCGCCGCCGCTACTGCCACCGCCGCAACCCGCTAACGCCAAACTGGCGCTAAAGGTCAGGGCTAAGAACCCCTTATTTGATAATATCTTATTCATACTAAATACTCCGTTAATTAGCGCTTAATTTCGCCGATACATCCACCCAAACCGCACGTTTGGCGACACGGTAAAAAAAACTCACCAATAAAATCCACCTGTGTGCGTGCTGGGGACAGTAGAACAAAAATGAGAATTAGTTTAAGTAAGGGAAAACCGAGAAGTACATAGTTAGACTGCCCCCAAAAAGGCGAACCACATCACAATCTTCGTAAATTAGGTGTAATCCCCCCCTTTTTCCTTAGCTAATTTGGCTGAGCTCTATCTGTGTCACGACGATAAATCGCGATTTATAGATGAATAGTTAATAATGACTTATTTTCAGGCTCAGCAATATGCACCACGCTTCCTTAACTTGGGATCTTGCGCTCCCATTCACCGTCGACTTCAGCGTTAAAGCCGAGCACATCGATTTCATTGGCCACGTGAATAATGCGGTCTACGTTGACTGGTGTCAGCAAGCTGGATGGCAGCATTCCCTAAAACTCGGTCTTGGCTTTGACGAATATAAACGCTTAGATGCCGCCATGGTGATTCGACGTGCCGACTACGATTACGTCCTATCAGCTTACGTGGGCGAAGAGTGCATCATGGGTACTTGGCTAACTGCGAACGACCACAAGCTCACTATGGAGCGTCAGTTCCAACTACTGCGCAAGTCTGATGGCAAAACCCTTTTACGCGGCCACTGGCAGCTGGTATGCATTCGCATGAGTAGCGGCAGACCGCGTCGCATGCCAATAGAGTTTGACGAGGGTTATGGCGCCGCGGTGGTGACGACAGCCGTATAAATAAGCTGCCAAGTGCACGGCAACGCAATCCGTGTAGAATACGGTACTAAATCAGACGAAGAGAGAGTGAAACGGTGACTAGCCAATACGCTGAACACCCCGCGATGTTTAGGAATAATCCTTTAGGATTCATCCTAGCCGTGATTTTGGTGCCTGTTGCCATCGGCATTTTGATACTGATGTTCTGGTATTTAAAATGTAAATCGACCCGCCTAGAGATCAATGACAACGAGATCATTCTTGAGCAGGGACTCCTCAGCAAAGAACGCACGGAGCTAAATATTTCAGGCATCCGTTCCGTAAAAATCAAGCAATCACTGTTTAATCGACTATTCGGTGTCGGTACCCTATCAATTTATACGGCGGGAGATAGCCCAGAAATTCAAGCTCATGGAATGCCAAGACCAGAAGTATTCCGCGATTTAGTGAAAGCACATCAGTCAGACCCCGCCTGAGATTATGAAACGATGGCTAGCTCACCCGGAAAAAATGACAATCAAACCCTAAAAATTGCGTTAATCTCCGCCGCGCTCATCGGTCTGATTGGGCTTGGCGTCATGCTATTCATCCCAATGGTATCTTCGTTTATCGACCAGTACTTTAGCCCGGGCATGGGGCTGAAAGACGCCGCGGTTGTCGCCTTTTTTGTCACGGTGATTACCCTAGTTATTTTTGCCGTTGCCGCCGGTGACGGCTTACTAGGTGAGCTGCAATTCATGCTCAGCGGTTTCTTTGGCTTCTTCTTAGTCTTGTGGCTATTAATTGCATGGATATTCTAAACAACCACATATGGTAACCATCGCTATCGGACATTTTAAGCATGCTTGATCTTGCGGACGTCGCGGCGCTCTTTGGCTTTTTAGCGCTGCTCGCTTATTTTTGGCGCGCACAAGGTACCCGAGAAATTGCATTACGCGCCACCCGTATACACTTGCAACAGCAGCAACTTTCACTACTCGATGATCACGTTGCCCTGCGAGCCGTGTGGTTTAAACGTAATCGCAAAGGCGAATTCAATCTATGGCGCCGCTATGTCTTTGAATTCACTGCAACCGGTCATGAACGCTATAAGGGAATAGTTATCACCCTTGGCAATCACATCGAAAGTTTCGATTTAGAACCACACCGCTTCCCGGACGACCTTCTCCACTAATCTGCAGCGGCAGCTAACTAACAACATCGCCAACAAGCCCACTCCTAATTAAGCGAAACCCTGATATGCGCCACGGTACAAGCCACGCCCAAAACCAAGACGTCAGCTGGGCAACATTGCGCGAGCTAATTCCCTACTTGATGGCATTTCGATCTCGAATCGGCTTAGCCATGCTTTGTTTGATCGCAGCAAAAGTCGCCAGCGTGGGTCTCCCGTTTATTCTCAAGAACATAGTCGATCAACTCGACAAGAACGATCAACCAGCCATCTTAATTTTACCCGTCGCCTTACTTTTAGCTTACGGCGTACTGCGCTTTGCCAACGTTTTATTTGGCGAATTACGCGACACTATTTTCGGCCGCGTTACCGAGCGCGCAATGCGCCAAGTCGGGCTTACTGTATTCAAGCACCTTCACGCGCTGGATCTAGAGTTCCACCTCAATAGACGCACCGGCGGATTATCAAGAGATATAGAGAGGGGCACCAACGGCATTAATTTTTTGCTTCGTTTTATGGTATTCAATATTGTGCCTACATTTATCGAAATCGGCTTAGTCATTGGCTTACTAGGCTGGCGCTACAGTATGTGGTTCGCGGTCATCGTATTCGTCGCGGTTATTACTTACATCGCCTTTTCGATCTTTGCAACAGAGTGGCGAACCGGCTATATACGCCGCGCAAATGAGGCGGAATCGCGAAGCAGCACACGCGCGGTAGATAGCCTATTGAATTTTGAAACCGTTAAATACTTCGGCAATGAAAATTACGAAGCCCACCGCTATGACGAAGAACTCGAAAGCTGGGAAGTGGCGCGCCGTCAAAATCGCCTCAGCCTATTTGCACTCAACGCGGGCCAAGCGCTAATTATTGCCGCGGCGATGACCGCGGCCATGGTATTGGCAGCCAGCGAAGTGGTTGATAAAAACATGACCCTTGGTGATTTCGTGCTGATCAACGCCTTTATGATGCAGATTTTTATGCCCCTCAACTTCCTTGGTTTTGTGTACAGAGAAATGAAGGGCTCGATGGCGAACATAGAAGCGATGTTTGCTTTGCTACGCCAAAAAGCGGCAATTACAGATATGGAGAACGCGCCAGCTTTACAGCTCAGCGAGGGTCGCATCGAGGTCGAAAACCTCAGTTTCCGCTACCAAAGCGAACGACCAATTTTAAATAACATTAGTTTTAAAGTCGCCGCCAAGCAAAAAGTCGCCATCGTCGGCAGCAGTGGCGCAGGCAAATCTACACTACTTAAGTTGTTGTTCAGATTTTACGATGCCAGCGAGGGGCGCATTCTTATCGACGGCCAAGACATTAAAACCGTCGATCAATCTTCCCTTCGTCGTGCGTTGGGTATCGTCCCGCAAGACACCGTCCTATTTAATCAATCCATTCTCGAAAACATCCGCTACGGTAGAATTGACGCTAGCGACGAGGATGTACTGAAAGCAATCCGTATGGCTCATCTCAGCGATTTTATCGAACGCCTTCCTAAGGGTGTCGACACCTTGGTTGGCGAGCGCGGTCTAAAATTGTCCGGCGGCGAAAAACAGCGTGTTGCCATTGCTCGAGCGCTTTTAAAGCAGTCCCCCATTATGGTGTTTGACGAGGCCACGTCATCACTCGACTCGGCCTCTGAACGCCTTATTCTAGAGGCAATCCGCGATATTGCCCGAGAACATACGATGCTCGTCATCGCTCATCGCCTATCAACCATCGTCGATGCCGACCACATCTTAGTTTTAGAGCAGGGCGAAATTGTGGAACAAGGCACCCATGCTAACCTGCTAGAACAAGATGGCCAGTACGCCCACTTGTGGTCGCTACAGCAGCGAGAGCGGGCGCTAAGCGCGCAATAATTGCATATTGCGAATTACTGACCTTAACTGTAATTGCCAGCCCCCGCAGACTCTTATAGTCTCGGGGCAGTAATTACCAATAAGGATAAAATATGCAGCAGCTATCTGGTCAGGACGCCATGTTCGTCCATACCGAAAACATGGGCATCCCCCAACACATCGGTATATTAAGCATTTACGACCAATCCACGGCGCCCGAAGGGCTGGTGCGTTTTAAACAGATTCTACAGTTACTAGAAAACCGCTCTCATTTGTCACCCATTTTTAATCGTAGGCTCCGTAAAGTTCCCTTGAGTCTGGATCAGCCGTACTGGGAAGACGTAGAGCACGCCGACATAGAAACCCACGTACATCACATTGCGCTCCCCAAACCGGGCGATTGGCGACAACTCTGCATTCTGGCCTCCCGCATACATGCTCGCCCGCTCGATATGAGTAAACCCCTGTGGGAGATGTATGTCATAGAGGGCTTAGATAGTGTTCGCGAGCTGCCCAAGGGCTGTTTTGCGGTTATGACCAAAGTGCACCACGCGGCAATGGACGGCGCCACCGGGGCACGCTTTATACCCTTGCTTCACGATCTTAGTCCAGATATCGCCATTGCAGCAGAAGCGCCAACGAAAGTTGTGCAAAAGTACAACGACGGCCATATGCTCAGTAATGCACTTTTCAACAACCTTAAAAAGCCGGGCCAATTTTTGAACTTAATCGGCAGTGCGATTCCCACTTGGCGACGCATTCGTCGCGGTAAAAAAGAACAGGATTTCTCTACCCTAGAAGACAAGCAGAAAACCGTCTTTCAAGGGAAAATATCGCCCTACCGGGTCTGCGACGCCGTCCCCTTTCCCTTTGAAGATATTCGCGCCATTAAAAATACCGTCGCAGGCGCCACCATTAACGACGCCATGTTATGCATTGTGTCCGGCGGCCTGCGCAAATACCTCACCGCTAAGAATGCGCTCCCAGAGAAAACACTCGTCACCGGCTGCCCCATCGATGTACGCAGCAATGACGAGCAGAGCAGCGGCGGTAATATGGTCGGCTTTATGACCGTGTCTTTGCACTCCAATATAGAAGACCCCAAGGAACGCCTGACAGCAATTCACGCTGCCTCGATGAGCAGCAAGGCCTACGCTGATGCGCTGGGCCCCCGTATGGCGGTAGATGTTACCAATGTACTACCCGGCGGCATGCTATCGCTAGCGCTACGCGCCGCCTCAGCAACCGGCCTAACCGAAGCCGCCGTTATCTTTAACACCGTGGTCACCAATGTGCCGGGGCCTACTCAGCAGCTGTATTTCTGTGGCGCCAAAATGGTAGACGGAATGAACTTTGGACCGCTGCTCCCCAATGTCGGTTTGTTCCAAATTGTCTACAGCTCTGTTTTAAACAAGGTCGGCACTATCTCAATTTCTTTCACTGCCTGCCGCAAAATGCTACCCGATCCCGAGTTATATTCAGCCTGCTTGGTGGAATCCTACAATGAGCTAAAAGCCGCGTGCCTTGGCGCAAACGAAGAAAAATCTAAAACACGAGCCAAGCAAACAGCAAAATCAGCGCATTAAAAACACGCTTGCGGCGAAGCATAAGCCTGAATAAGCTAGCGAGGGCTTACCAACGTTAACCCACTAGGGGAGGCACATCGCCGCCAATGAATGACAGCCACGACCTGCGTCTGATTATTGAGTCGCGAATTCCCGTCATCGTTATTGAAACGTGGGAAGAAAAACGCGCATTAACATTGCTGTCAAAGTTAGGCATACAACTCGGAATGCCCGTATTCGCGTGGTCCATTACCGATGGTTTACGACGCAGTGATTACGATCAGGCCTCAAGCCAAGCACTCACCTCCGAACCCGAAGCCGCACTCAAACACATTCGCAGCAGCAAGCTCGCCGGCATTTATGCGCTATGTGATATCCATCCATTTCTAAACGACGAACCACGTATTGTGCGGCTCATCAAAGATATTGCCTTGAATGCCGGTGAAACCGGGCAATGCGTGATACTCATCAGCCACGCCATAGACATTCCCAGCGAGTTCAAACGTCACAGCGCGCGTTTTAGCTTGTCCATGCCAGAAGACCACAAACTGCGGGCGGCCATCTACAAAGAAGCTCAGGATTTCAGCAGCGCTAAAGGTCGCAAAGTGAAGACGGATCGCGATGCCCTAGAAAAACTCGTCAGTAATCTTCGTGGCCTGCCCTTGGAAGACGCTCGTAAACTGGCAAGAGGCGCTATTTTTCAAGACGGCGCCATCACCCATTCAGACATCGCCACGGTTAACAAAGCCAAATTTGAATTGCTCGATATGGAGGGCGTCTTAAGCTTTGAATATGACACTGCCAATTTCGCGCAGGTCGGCGGCCTATCTAAATTAAAGGACTGGCTGAGCAAGCGCGAGCAGGCATTTAACCAACACGGCGACGACGCGCCCAAAGGCATTATGCTGGTTGGCGTGCAAGGTGGTGGCAAGAGCTTGTCGGCAAAGGCGGTCGCTGGCCTATGGGGTTTACCGCTGCTGCGCATGGATATGGGCGCGCTCTACAATAAGTTTTTTGGCGAATCAGAACGCAATGTTCGCGAAGCCTTAGCGCTGGCAGAAACCATGTCGCCCTGTGTGCTCTGGATTGATGAGATTGAAAAAGGCATTGGCAGTGACACCCACGACGGCGGCACCTCCCGCCGCATACTCGCCACCCTACTAACCTGGATGGCAGAACGCAAACAGTCGGTATTTGTGGTCGCCACCGCCAACGACATTCAGCGCCTGCCGCCGGAGTTAATTCGCAAAGGACGACTCGACGAAATATTTTTTGTGGATCTGCCATCAGAAAAAGTCCGTCAGGACATTTTTGCCATCCATCTCAAAAAACGCAATTTTGAACTTAAAGATTTTCGCTGCGCAGAACTCAGCGCCGCCAGCGACGGGTTTACCGGCGCAGAAATTGAACAGGCCATCGTCGCCGCACGTTACTCTGCCAGTGCCCGCAATGAAAACTTAACTACCGCACACATCCTTCACGAAATCAGCAGCACTGTGCCACTGTCAGTAACAATGAGCGAGAATATCGATGCGCTGCGCCATTGGTGTCAGAGTCGAGCGGTGGCGAGTGACTAATACAGAACCGAGCCTTAACTCCTGAATTGCGGCATACTAGCGCCCTCAAAAATTCATTAAACTCACGGAATACCCATGCCATTATTACCCCTCACCCAACTGCTCTGCCCAATCGACAAGAGCGAGTTGCAGCAAGACGGTAATACTTGGCGCTGCCAGAACAACCACTGCTTCGACATTGCCAAGCAAGGCTATGTAAACCTGCTGCCCGTGCAGAACAAGAAGTCGCTCGACCCTGGTGACAGCAAAGAAATGATCGCGGCACGCCGCGATTATTTAAACAGCGGCGCCTACCAAACTCTGGCTATTACGCTAGCTGACACCGTGAATAATTTATGCTCAGGCCTCAGTGATGTTGGGATATTAGATGCAGGTTGCGGCGAGGGTTACTACCTCAATGCCGTATGCGAAAAAATTCTGGAAACCGATATAAACCTTACGGCAACCGGATTGGATATTTCAAAATGGGCAGTGCGCAGTTGCAAAAGTCGGAACCCAAAACTCAATGGACTGGTCGCAAGCAACCGCGAGATACCGCTACCCGACCAAAGCCAAGACATCGTTTTATGTACCTTTGGTTTCCCGGTATTTGACGAGTTTAAAAGGGTGCTAAAACCTAACGGCCACATTGTCATGGCAGACCCCGGCCCCGAACATTTAATTGAATTGCGCAGCGCCATCTATGACACCGTTCGCCGCAACCCGCCCGCAGATATTAGTGCAGCACTCACCCAGGGCTGGCAACTCAGCAACAGTATAAACGTGTCATTTACAACGCCTGTGCTTGCCTCAGCGCAGCTCGAACAATTACTGACCATGACACCTCATCTCTACCGCGCTAGTCGCGAGGGTCGAGAGCGAGCCGCTCAATTGCGGGATCTTGCTATTACCGCCGATGTCGTTATTCGCGTCATTAGTCAAAGCGACAATCTTTGATTGCTTAAGAATATAAGACAGAGAGAAACCAGGATTTTACTAGCGAGACTCTGAGAAAAAATTTCATTTTTAATTATAAAAGATTTGAAGCGCAGTCAACTGTTAAACCCCTACAAGGGCAATCAACACCTGACTGAGCAAAAGAACAGATTTACAGAACACTCCGCGCAATAATCATACGCTGAATTTCACTGGTGCCTTCGTAAATACTCGTGATACGCACATCACGCGCTAAGCGCTCCAGCGGGTATTCGCGGTTATATCCGTTGCCACCCAAAATCTGCAAACCCGTGTAGCAGGCGCGGTTAGCTGACTCAGTGGCAAACAATTTCGCCATCGATGCCTGTTTACCAAAATCACCACCGCTCTCTTTGGTAAACGCCGCCTGCATCAATAACAAGCGTGCTGCCTCCATTTCGGTGTAGGCGTCAGCAAGCATCCACTGCAAGCCTTGAAAATTAGAAATAACCTGACCGAATTGCTGACGTTCCTTTGCATAATCGCGGGCATAATCTAAAGCTGCTTCGCCGATGCCTAAGGCCAGCGAACCAACGCCAATACGACCGCCTGCCAGCTCACCTAGTGCAACTTGGTAGCCTCGATGCAATGTACCCATCAATGCTGACGCAGGTATACGGCAATCGTCAAAATAGACCGGATTGGTCGCAGAACCCTTCTGACCCATTTTTTCTTCAGCGGGCCCAACGGTCAAACCAGCCGTTTCGCGCTCAACCAAAAAGCAGGAAATGCCTTTGCCACGCGGCGCGTCTTTATCTGTCACCGCCCAGACCACAAACACACCGGCATACTCAGCACTGGTGATATAGGCTTTAGAGCCATTTAATATCCAGCTATCGCCGTCACGCACTGCCGTCGTTTTCATGCCAGATGGATCTGAGCCTGCACCCGATTCTGTTAAGCAAAAGCCAGCTGCCAAATATTCACCGGAGCATATTTTAGGTAGATACGTCGCCTTCTGATCTTCGCTAGCCACCGATTGAATCACTTCCGCAACCATATTGGTCACCGACACGGTGACCGCTGTTGATGCACAGCCTCTCGCTAATCCAGTAATAGCAAGGCTAAACGCAACTGTACCCGCTTCTGTGCCGCCGTAATCAGCGCCCACGTTCAAGCCCATAAAGCCGAGGTCGGCTAGCTTTTTAAGATTAGCTAAAAATTCCTCTTTGCCTTTACCTTCATCCAATTTAGCAGCGTTTGGCACTAGTTCTTTGGCCGCAAAATCCGCTGCCGTTTGCTGAATGAACTGCTGCTCTTCTGTGAGATTTAAATTCATTACACCTAGCCCTGCCATATAAAATTTAAAGAAAAATAATAAAATCAGGAGACGCCCAGCGCCTCCTTGTTTCAACCATTGAATTACATGCGTTCAATGATAATTGCTGGCGCCATACCACCCGCAGTACACATGGTAATTAAGCCGCGTTTTAAATTACGACGCTCTAATTCATCCAAAACGGTACCGATTAGGATAGAACCGGTAGCTCCAATAGGATGACCCAACGCCATAGAGCCGCCGTTAACGTTTATCTTGTCACGGTCAATATTTAACTTGCGGATAAAGCGCTCAAGTACCACAGCAAAGGCTTCGTTAACTTCAAACAAGTCGATATCATCAACGGTTAAACCCGCTTTTTTAAGTACTTTTTCAGCAGCGGCAACAGGTGCATTTAACATTAGAGTTGGACAATCACCCATATTCGCCATGGCCAATACTTTCGCACGCGGCTTCCAGCCTTGCTTAGTCGCGTACTCCGGTGAAGCGAGTAAAATTGCCGCCGCACCATCAACCACCCCAGATGAATTACCCGCATGGTGAACGTGATTTATTTCAATACCTGGATATTTCTGCTGCATTAATTTGCGGTAGGTTAAGCCGTTCTCATCCAACTCTTTATCTGCCAGCGCCGGGAAAGAAGGCTTAAGTTGCGACAAGGTTTCAAATGTTGTGCCTGGACGTGGGAACTCTTCCTTGTCCAAAGCCAAAGTGCCATCTTCGTGATATACCGGCACAACACTTTTCTTGAAATAACCATTTTCAATTGCGTGGGCCGCGCGCTGCTGACTCAAGGCTGCCAGCTTATCCAGTGCTTCGCGGTCAATGCCCTCTAAGGTTGCAATGGTATCTGCACACACACCCTGATGGCTTTGCGGGTGACTCGCACGCAAACGCAAATTGCCACTGTCCATAATTTCCGGCAGGCCATTGTCATGGCCGTAACTAGACATCATCTCGGCACCGCCAGCGATTACCACATCTTCCATACCCGACATGATCGACGCCGCGGCAATGTTCACACTGGTAATACCTGAACCACAGAAGCGGTCTAAGGTGACGCCGCTAGAGCGAATATCAAACCCGGCATCTAATGCCGACATACGGCCCATATCACCTGCGTGACGACCACGCTGACAGCTCGTACCCCATACAACGTCATCAACTTCTGCGGTATTAATTTTATTGCGCTCAACTAACGCCTTTAGCACACAGGCGCCCAATTGCTGCGGATGAATTTCTGCCAGCGCACCCTTGCCTAATTTACCTATGCCACGGGGTGTACGGCAGGCATCAATAATCCATGCTTCACTCATTTTAAAATCCTCTGTTTTAGCGGCCTAGTATTTACATCAGCCAGTATTTTCGATTTACGGTAAAACACCTTGCTCGGCAAGTTGTGCTATTTGCTCATTGCTGTATCCCAAACCGCTTAGTACATCGCGAGTATTGCTTCCCGCAGCTGGCGGTGACGCCGGCACCGATGGCGCGGTGCGGCTGAACTTTGGCGCAGGCGCCGCCTGCAACACTCCATCGGTACGAAGATAGCTTTCACGGAATTTATTGTGGGGATGTTCCGGCGCTTCATTCATCGACAGGATGGGGGCAAAGCACACATCGCTCCCTTCCATAACGTCGCACCACTCATCACGGGTTTTACGCTTCATTACCGCAGTGAGTTTTGCCTTAAGCTCAGGCCACTTTGACTCATCGCTTTGGGTTGAAAACTCCGCAGGATCAAGCTCCGCTTTTTCTAATAATAATTCAAAAAATTGCGGCTCAAGGGAACCGATAGAAACATATTTGCCGTCGGCGGTTTCGTAGCTGTCATAAAAATATGAGGCGCCATCCAGCAGATTCACGCCGCGCTCATCACGCCAGCGATTACTAGCCATCCACGCATACATCATGTGCATTAAGGCGGCGGAACCCTCCACCATAGACACATCAATCACTTGCCCGTGACCCGAGCGCGACGATTCAAAAATCGCGCACATCAAACCAAAGGCTAAGAACATACCACCACCGCCGAAGTCACCCACTAAATTCAACGGAGGCACGGGGCGCGCTCCTTTACGACCAATGCCGTGCAGAGCGCCCGACAGCGAAATATAATTGATGTCGTGGCCTGCAGCTTGCGACAGAGGCCCAGTTTGACCCCAGCCGGTCATGCGCCCGTACACAAGCTTTGGGTTTCGCGCCATGCAGTCTTCTGGGCCAATACCCAAACGCTCGGCAACACCTGGGCGAAACCCTTCAATAAGCGCATCTGCTGTCGCACAGAGCTTTAACACAATCTCCACGCCCTCAGCCGACTTCAAGTTGACCGCGATGGATTTCTTACCGCGCTCACTGACCTCGGCAGGCCGCGCTTTAGAGGAGGATTTGCGGGTAATAGAAATCACTTCCGCGCCCATATCCGCCAGCATCATGCCGCAAAATGGCGCGGGGCCGAGGCCTTCAATTTCTATTACACGCAAGCCAGTCAAGGGGCCCATATTTACTCTCCTGCTAATCCATCAATTCGACAAGCAAAGACTTATTTAGGCTGCATACGCAGACCAGCGTCCATACGAATGCACTCGCCATTGATGTAATCGTTCTCGATGATACTGGTGACCATATGCGCAATTTCAGCCGCGCGGCCAAGACGCTTAGGAAATAATGGCGTGCTGCTAAGGGCTTGATAAACAGGCGCTGGCAATGACTCAAACATCGGGGTGTTGATCAGACCCGGGGCAATGGTGTTCACCCGAATACCCACGGTTGATAAGTCCCGTGCGATGGGCAGAGTCATACCCACAATACCGCCTTTACTAGCGCTGTATGCAGCTTGGCCAACCTGGCCTTCGAATGCGGCAACAGAGGCCGTATTCACGATGGCGCCACGAACACCATCTTCATTGTCTGGGATATTTTTGGCCATTTGCTCGGCACACAAACGCAGCACATTGAAGGTACCCGTCAAATTTACTGCCAAGGTTTTCTGCCACAAATCCAAGGGGAATGGGCCGTCTTTACCCAAAGTCTTGCTGCCTGTTGCGATACCCGCGCAGTTCACACAAATATGAATGGCGCCAAATGCGGCCATAGTGGCGTTCACACCGGCTTGAACCGACTCTTCGCTGGTCACGTTCACGTCGGCAAACATGACTGAGTCACCAAGCTCAGCAACAACCGCCTCGCCTGCCGCGGCATTCATATCAAATATGGCCGCTTTCGCGCCAAGGCTAACTAGACGCTTCACGATCTCTAAACCCATACCGGAAGCACCACCACTGACGACTGCGACCTTACCTTTGATATCCATGATGTTTCTCCTAGCCAATAAATGATGTGACTTGAGCACGCGGAATCCGCGCAATAAATCAAATTGGCGCAATGATCACGCCACAGCACAAACAAAACAATGATGGAAATAGAGATAAAAATAGACATTTTGTTATAATCTATTTTCGGTACCTTTCGAGGCTAGGACAGTGCGCACGCCAACTATATCTATTTATTTTATTCGGGCCTGCCTCAAGAACCTTAGTGAACAGCCTGAAAAGCAGCTTGATTTACTAGCAAAAAATCATATTTCGCCAATGATTCTGCGATCCACTACCGCCCGTGTACCCGCTGAGAATTACGCCAACCTCCTACGCGACACAATGCAAGAAATGGACGATGAGTTAATGGGCTATGGCAGTCTTCCGCAAAAATTAGGTTGCTGGAGCACCATGGTCGAGCTAGCCACCAACTCAATTAATTTGGGGGAGGCACTAAAAAAGCTAACTCGCTTTTACCGACTAGTGTCCTGGGGCTTAGAAACACGGTTGAGTAGCGACAGCGAAGGAAATGCCTATATATCGCTAAATCATAGCGATATACGGAGTCAGTTTGATCCCTACCTCTACGAGTCGTTTTTATTCTATATTCACCGAACCGCGAATTGGTTAATCGGCCGCCAAATACCCCTGCACTCCGTCGATTTCTGCTTCGCAAAAACAGCTCACCGCGAAGTCTACTGGGATATGTATTTCTGCAAAGATATTCATTTTGATCAGCCGGTTTCACAACTTCGATTTTCCGCAGCCATGCTTGATCATCCCGTTGCAAAATCTGAGCAAGCCATCACCTCCTTCTTAGATCACGTCAATCAAGCCATGATTACTCAGGTTTACGCGCAAAAAAGCTGGCACTACAGAGTTAGTACCCAGCTGGAAGCTCAGCTTACTCAAAATCCCTCATTCAACGACTTTTCTAAAGGCTTTAATATTCACCCACACACGCTGCGCAGCTATCTGCGGGACGAAGGTTTCCAGTATCAAGACATTAAAGATCGAGTGCGTCGTGACAGCGCCATTTTCTATTTGAGCTCAAGGGGTAAAAGCGTCGAAGACACGGCTGCGTTAACAGGTTTTTCGGAGGCCAGCGCGTTTATCCGCGCCTTTAAAAAATGGACGGGGAACACTCCCATTCACTACAAACGCAAGCCTTAAGCGACACTCTCGGGATTCCTGAGCTTGTCCTAAACGTGATCTCGACGAGAACATCTAATGACTGAATTTCTGCCGATAAGCACGCGGCGTCAATCCTGTTTTGCGCTGAAATAGTCGATTAAAGGAACTGATATCAACGTATCCGATACGCTGCATGACCATCTCAGCAGACAGCCCCGTACTCTCTAATAATTTTTTCGCCGCTTCGATACGCAGATTTTGCAGGTAGCTATTTGGCGTGTCACCGACCGCCTCTTTAAAACGCCGCATCAACGTTCTTGAACTAACATGATGTTCCTTTGCTAGCTTATCTAAGGAAAATGGCGCGCATAGGTTTTTTTCAAGACTGTCCTGAACGGACAGTACCAACGAGTCGTTATGTGTCTGCTGTCTAGGCAAAATCAAATAGGGCGCCTGCTGGGTTAAATTTGTATCTACCAATAAGGTCTTAGCACACAGCGACGCCACCGCCTTGCCCATATAACGCTCAACCAACAGCAGTGCGGTGAGCATTTCCGCTCCGTTGGCGCCGCCAGTTATCAGGCGCGGCTCCTCAACAACGAGCTTGCCAGCATTCAAACGAATATCGGGGTAGCGCTGCTGAAACTGCTCCGCCAACCACCAACTTGTGGTGGCACTTAGTCCCGCTAACAAGCCGGTTTCTGCCAGCACAAAGCTGCTGGTGCATTGCGTGCAAATAATACATCCGTTGTGATATTGCCGACCAAGCCAATCAATAATGCCGCGCATGGCGTCCAGCTTGTGGGTAAACGCTCTGCCACCGGGATAATTCATCGCCGGTACCACCACGATGCTGTCTGTCGGTAGCTCTGTCAGCGGTCCATCGACGGCAATGCGCAAGCCAGATGCGGTTGTAACCGCGCCGCCATCCTCAGACAGCACCTGCCACTCAAACATACCCTCCTGCCGCTTATATTGCTCGCGCCAATGGGAGTTTGCGACTAAATACAAATCCTGCGGATTTACCAAGCTGCCTGCATAGCAGCCTTCATAGGCAACGATATAAACCTTCGGCACAGTAGCTCTCCTAATATGAAGTGCAACAGTGTCTCTATCCGCATATTTAATGTCAATAAAGACACTGTAAGAGTTGGCGACAACACTCTACAGTAAGGCCTCCACACAGACCTTAATAAACAGAGTGTTTCGACTATGGCATTACCTGAGCTACTTAAAAATCGACTGCAACTGCCCGCCGTTGCCGCGCCTATGTTTTTGGCATCGGGACCAGAACTCGTTATTGAAACCTGTAAAGCGGGCATGATCGGTTCGTTTCCAGCATTGAATCAGCGCAGCAGTGAAGGCTTCGAAGAATGGCTCAACACCATCAATGCATCTCTAAATCAATTTGAAAAAGACACCGGCACCAAAGCCGCGCCATTTGCAGTAAATTTAATCGTTCACAAAACCAATCCGCGCCTAGAAGCCGATCTGGCGCTATGCGTAAAACATCAAGTTCCTATTATTATCACTTCGCTGGGCGCGGCTAAACCCGTCATTGATGCTATTCACAGCTACGGCGGCTTGGTATTTCACGACGTTATTAACGCGCGGCATGCACGAAAAGCAGCTGACGCCGGTGTAGACGGCATCATTGCGGTTAGCGCCGGAGCCGGTGGACACGCGGGCAATATCAATCCCTTTGCGCTGGTTGCCGAGATTCGCGAATTTTTCGACAAGACATTACTACTCGCAGGCGCTATATCAAAAGGCAGCGACATTGCCGCCGCGCAAATGATGGGAGCGGATCTAGCGTATTTGGGAACACGCTTCATTAATACGCAAGAAAGCCTAGTCCAAAAAGAATATAAACAGATGATTGTAGAGTCCAAAGCTACTGATATCGTCTACACACCGAATATCTCTGGTGTATTCGCCAACTTCCTTAAGCCAAGTATTGTGAATGCAGGGCTAGACCCAAGCAATTTGGAACCTAAAACAAACATCGATTTTGGCGAAGAATTAGAAGTTGATGCAGACCACAAGGACGGCGATAAAGCAGGCGGAGCGTGGAAACAAATCTGGTCCGCGGGTCAGGGCGTCGGCGCAATCCATGACATCCCAACTACGGCAGAACTTGTAGCAACACTGATAGCAGAACACAAAAGCGCCACCGCCATATTTAGCAAGTAAGACGACGCTATAAACGCTTATATGTTTTGCCAACAAGTGGCGCGCATACCTTAGGGGCCGCGCCACTTGTTTATCAAGATTCCAGGCGTCAGTTCAAACACTGCCGTCCAGAGAGTGCAGCTCCCTATGCCCGCGTTGCTATTTGAATCTCAAGTTTTTTTACAGCTGTTAAAGAATTACTGACAATACAGATCTTCTCCGCCTTCTCTAGCAAAGTCGTCGCCTTTGCTCTCGCGCTCTCGTCGGCAATGGTTAAGGAGACTCGTGTCAGAATTTCGGTGAACTGCATATTGCGGTCGACTTTATCCAAAGTGCCTTCAGTCGTACACTGAATCGCATCCCATTCTAAACGCGCAATCCCAGCTACCGTGCGAAACGACAATACATAGCAATTAGCCGCAGCCGCTAGCAGCAACTCTTCAGGTGACCACCTATCGCCAGGTCCATCAAATTGCGTCGGGGCTGCAATTTCCATGGCTGGCAAATGAGCCGCAGAGACCTGCAAATTATTATCCGGATTTGCATCGACCGTAACCGAATAGTGGTGAGGCAAGACGTCCATCGAAAACTCCTTATATTAATATTTAATATACCTGCAGATAACATCAGCTTATTAACAATTAAGCAAATTAAATAAATATCCAAAACCTGCCCCGGAATACCGAAATGACGGCTGAAAAGCAGACTCATAGTGTTGATTTTTATCATGAAGCTCGCGCAAACTGTTTATTGTTTTATGGTCTTTTTATTCCCCCTAGACAATGACATCTATACCACGGAATGACAGCAAATATATTAGCGCTCACCAATAAGATTTGAACTACCACAAGATAGACATAGCTGAACTACAACATTGAGTATTGACAAGGAATTCGTGCATGAAGCAATTATCCCAATTTGATTCCATTTTCGTTTACAACGAAACCACATCAACACCACTGCACATTAGCCCTATACTTATATACGACCCCAGCACTGCGCCCGACGGTATTGTTAGGTTTAAAGATATTATCGCCAAGTTTAAGGAACGCATTCACAAGTCTCCGGTATTTCGCAGAAAGCTTGTCCGCGTCCCATTTAATCTCGATAGTCCCTACTGGATTGAAGATAAAAGCTTCGATTTAGAGTTTCACATACGTCATATCGCCCTTCCCCAGCCCGGCGACTGGCGACAGTTTTGTATACTGCTTGCACGCTTACACAGTCGCCCACTAGATTTGAATCGGCCACCTTGGGAAGCGTACATCATTGAGGGCTTAGACAACATAAACGGCATGCCCTCAGGCTGCTTTGCCATGTATTTAAAAATTCACCACAGCGCAATTGATGGCGCTACAGGCAACCAAATTATAGAAGCACTTCACGACCTAGACCCAAATTCAGTAATCATTACTGCCCCAGACAATTGGGAAGGCGAAGACGAACCCAGCTCTTACACACTGCTTAAAAATGCGTATCTAGGCATGTTCAAGTCGCCCAAAAAAGTGACCCGCTTAGTAAAACAATTAATTAACTCACGTCGTGAGGAAAACAAGGGCTATGACGGAAAAGCGTTTGAAAACCATGACATTAAAGATCGTATACGATTCAACAATCCTGTAACGCCGCACCGAGTGTTTGGCGGTCTGCGCATGGAATTACAAGATTTAAAACACATTAAAAACACCGTTGGGGACTGCACATTAAATGACGTGCTATTAAGCATTGTTGGTGGAGCCATGCGTAATTACCTGCTAGCGAAAAATGAGTTACCCGAAAACTCACTGGTAGCGGGCGTACCCATCAGCACCCGATCCAAAGAAAACAGCAATGCAGACGGCGGCAATGAAGTTGCGGGAATGCGCCTGCACTTAAGAACTGATATTGAAGATCCCATAGAACGACTCAGGCTCATCCACGGTGACGCAACCACCACCAAAGCTTATGCCAACGCCGTTGGTGTCGAACTACTATCAACAATTGTAAATTCAATCCCTTCCGGCCTGGCATCGCTCGGCATGCGTGTGGCGGCGAACACTGGCTTGACTAGTAAAACACCGGCATTTCACACCATCGTCACCAACGTACCAGGCCCACAGTTTCCCATGTATATGTGTGGCGCTAAAGCCATGACATGGTTAGGTGCTGGTGCCCCACTAGACGGCACGGGACTATTTCATACGGTAAATAGCTATTTTGGCAGCGTATTTCTAACGTTTATTTGTTGTCGCGAAATGATTCCTGATCCTGACTTCTACCATCAGTGCATTAACAGTGCCTACCGCGACTTGTTCAATGCCGCCGAAAAATTGCGTCAAGCTATACCGGAAAACGCAACGTCAGCAAAGAAGATAACACCAAGAAAGAAACCGCAAGCCAAAAAAGTGACAACCACAACGGCAATCAGCTCAAGATAATTGCGCCACACGCTTCAATACAAGGATTAATAGCACCATGAACTACTTCAATTTAGACGGGAAAGTCAGCCTGATTACTGGCGCCTCAAGTGGATTAGGTGTGCACTTTGCCAATGTACTTGCCAATGAGGGAGCAACTGTTATTCTCGCCGCACGCCGTGCCGACAAACTAGCCTCGGCGGTGGAGACTATTCGTAATAACGGTGGCAAAGCCTTTGCTATCACCATGGACGTATCAAACGCAGAGAGTGTAGAGAAAGCATTCGCGGTCATCCAAAACGAACACGGCGGTGTGGATGTACTGGTGAATAACGCAGGTGTTGCCGATGACCCTAAGAAGTTTTTAGATACCACAGAAGACGATTGGAACTGGGTAATGGAAACTAACCTCACTGGCGCATGGCGGGTTGCGCGAGCAGCAGCCCTACAAATGAGTAATAACAATACTGCCGGCAGCATTATCAACATCGGCTCAATTTACGGACTACACACCGGCGTCATGAAAGTGGCTTACAACGTCTCCAAAGTTGCCGTGGTTCAACTTACCAAGTCTATGGCAATGGAGCTGTGCCGCAAAAATATTCGCGTCAACGCACTCTGCCCCGGCTGGTTTGTTACCGAAATCAATGACAGCTACTTTTCATCTGAGGGCGGTCAACGTTACATACAGGGCTTTCCATCAAAACGCCTAGGTAAAATGGAAGACTTAAGCGTGCCACTACTACTATTAGCCAGTAATTCTGCCGGTGCGTATATGAACGCTACGACACTGACCGTAGACGGTGGTTTGATTGAATCCCCCATCTAACTAGTAAACATCCACCCATCACACGCGACGAGCCCCCAATGACAAACGTTAGCCCAGTACGCAGTTTTAATGAACTTATTGCTAAGCACGCAGCGACTCAACCAAACAATAATGCGACCATATTTAATGGCCGCAAAACCAGCTATGGTGAGCTAGATAAAGTCAGTAACCGTTTCGCCAACGCCTTGCTCGGCGCAAATATTAGCAAGGGTTCACGGGTTGGCATACTGGCGAAAAATTCAGACACCTACCTACAACTTCTGTTCGCCTGTGCCAAGGTCGGCGCAGTGGCAGTTGGGCTGAATTGGCGACTCTCGCCCGCCGAGCTAAGCTACATAGCTAATGACAGCGACATGGAGTTGTTATTTGTTGGTACTGAGTTTTTTGACGGCGCGCAAACAGTAAGCACCGCTGCACCAAAACTAAAGCACATCATTAGCCTAAATAACTCGCATCCACATTGGCCGACCATACATGACTGGGCTAGCGACGTTGACACGCCACCAAGCATTTCTGTTTCTCCTGACGACGCTGCATTGCAGCTGTACACCAGCGGCACCACCGGCCACCCCAAAGGCGTGGTTCTGCCCCATAGAGCATTTTTTGATCCTTGGATTTACGATCCTGATCCGCTGATGGCGTGGAATGAAGTGAGCCAAGATGAAGTGTGCCTATTGGCAATGCCCTTCTTTCATGTCGGCGGCATCGGGCTCTGCTTTATGTCCCTTCGCGCAGGTTGCAGTGCTGTAATTGTGCCCGAATTCTCGCCCATGGAATTTCTCCGCCTAGTGCCAGAGCATAAGGTTACACGAACCTTTCTCGTTCCCGCTGCGATACGCTCTATATTGCTGCTACCCGAAGCATCCAGTGCTGACTGGTCATCATTAAAGCTCGTTATTTATGGCGCGGCCCCGATGCCAGAAGCCTTGTTACTTGACGCATTCAAGATACTAAAATGTGATTTCACCCAGTTATACGGTATGACCGAAGTGTGTGGCGCAGTTGTACATTTACCACCACAAGATCATATTGAAGGCAGCACCCGCTTACGGGCTGCAGGAATACCAATACCATCAACAGACATCAAAATTATCGACGGCGCGGGTCAGTTAGTAAAACAAGGGGCGGTAGGCGAAATACTACTGAGCAGCCCCGCAGTAATGCAAGGCTATTGGAAAAATGAAGACGCTACCGCTAAAACACTAGTTGATGGCTATATACATACCGGCGATGCAGGCTATCAAGATGAAGATGGTTATCTGTATATCTTCGACCGCGTCAAAGACATGATTATTAGCGGTGGCGAAAACATTTACCCCATTGAAGTCGAAAATGTGCTTTACAGCCACCCTGATATTAGCGATGTAGCGGTTATTGGTATTCCCGACGACAAATGGGGTGAACTAGTTGCCGCCGTTGTAGTGCTTAATAATGGCCGCTCACCTACAGAGAGCGAGCTTATAGATTATGTGAAAACACACATCGCGAGCTACAAATGTCCAAAGAAAATTATTTTCACAGATGAACTCCCCCGCAACGCGTCGGGAAAAATACTTAAACGCGAACTAAGAAAGCCCTATTGGGAATCACTAGAACGTAAAATTTAACTACGACAGCCACCTATACGACTTGCGCCACCATTACGATTCACGTAACAAGCTCAAAGGCAAAAAATTATCATTTTTTTGCCTTTGAGCTGACTTTCCCGTCCACATTCAGTCTATAGTTAGTATTAACTAGGCACACCATTCTTCGTGACTGGAACGCCCCAGCAGTAACATTATCTACAGATAATAAGCAGAAGTAACACATGCCAGTATTTTCAAAAAACCTAATGGCCGCAGCAATATTTAGTGCCTTGGTAGCTTGTAGCGGCATTGACGCACAAGATACCGAAAAGCTAAATATTCAAGCGCCAAGTGCATCGCAGGTAGCTGCCCTTTTAAATCCTGAGGACAGCGACAAAGTACTGGACGTTAGCATATTTCCGGAAGACAACATTCTGGCGATGAATGCCGAAATGCGCTATTTCGTAGAAGAGAATGTTCCCGCCGCATTATCACCCCGGGCACGGTTAACCTATCTGCTTGACAGCATGGTTAGGCCATCTCAGCTTGGCTTAAAATACGATCCAGGGATTACCCTAAACGCCACCGAAACATTTGAGCAGCGCACTGGGAACTGCCTTTCTCTCACGTCACTCTTCATCGCTCTCGCAAGAGAAGCCAAGCTCAATGTGTATTACAACGAAGTGACGATCCCGCCCAGCTGGGACATGGTCAGCGACAATAGTATGGTGTTTTATAAACACATCAATGCCATTGTCGATTTCGGAAAAGACGGCAAAGAAGTTGTCGATCTCAGCGTTGATAATTACGAATATCATTACCCACAACACCGGGTAACTGAACAAGAGGCTGCCGCACAGCACTACAATAATCGGGGCGCTGAATTTCTTAATCTAGGCGACAATGACAAGGCGCAACTGTATTTTAGACGCGCGCTTTACCTGGACCCCCAAGCAGGGCATATCTGGGGAAACCTAGGCACCCTACTACGCCGCCAACAACGAAATACGGACGCAGAGATCGCCTATCGCTACGCACTATCGCTTAACCCAAACGACCAAGTGGCCATTAGTAATCTAGGCCGCTTGTATCGGGAGCTAGGCAATAAAGAAGAGGCGCGTAAGCTTGAGAAAATAGCAGAGAACTTCCGCAAGAAAAATCCCTTTTGGCATTACAGTCGTGCGAAGGCTGAGTATGAGAAAGGTAATTTTGATGAGGCGCTAACATCTATTCAACAGGCAATACGTCTTCAGAAAAATGAATACCGTTTCTATCGATTTGCCTCACTAATCTATTTCCGTCAGGGAAAGCTAGTACTTGCACAGCAATTTTCTGACAAGGCGAGCAGACTTAAGCTTTCCGCCGAAAAGTAAATTAGCACCCACAAAAAAGGCGCCTTCCGGCGCCCAATTCAGCAGATCCTTTGCCTTTAACTATTCAAAACAGAATACTAGTATTTCCAGCTCAGGCTGAGGCCTACACTTGTACCAACATCTTGCTCAAGAATTTTAACGTTTTGGCCACTACTGTTCTTTTGCTCAAATTCTCGACTAGAGTCTAATAGATTAGAAACTTTAACTTTTAGCGACAGAGTTTCAGTCGGGTAGTAGTTGTAAATCAAATCCAAAGAACCGAATGGCTGTTCAAACGCGTCGTCATTGCCAGAGGTACCCGCAAAGAAAATACGCTCTCCAGAAATATTATATAGAAGCGAAGCACTGTGACGCTCATCTGGCGAGTCATAACCAAGCGAGGCATTTACCACGTAGGCAGAGTGGCCAGTCAAACGACGATTCGTGTTAGTCACTTCGTTATTACTGGTAATAGTAATTTCAGAATCACTTAACGTCACGTTACCCGACAGAAACAAACCAGCCGGTAAGGTTTTCAAACCTTCAAATTCAACGCCGTATACTTCGCCGGAATCACCATTGATATAACGCAGTACAGTATCGTCGTCAGATCCTGCGCCTTGCACTTGCTCTATTGGCAATGTTAGATCTTTGTAGAATAGTGACACTGTGAAATTATCTCCACCATCATAGTAAAACTCACCGCGCAAATCGTAATTGCGAACATCGGTCGACTTCAAGTTCGGATTACCAAAGACGCGCACACTCAACTCGGGATCGATATAAGCAACGTCTGCAAGCTCACGCAAGTCTGGTCGAACTACGGTATCGCTGACGCTAAAGCGAACTTGAAACTCATTCGCGCCGATCAAACTCATACCTGAGTATGTGAGTGCGAAACTTGAATAAATGTCGTCGTTCTGAATAGCAAACGTTTGATTCGGATCCTGCAATTGATTAATCAACTGCTGGTTGAATACACCGGTAAAGTCGAGCAAGTTAACCGGTAATACCGCCTGCTGGTACTCTTCGTAACGAGCGCCGACAGTTGCGCGCCACTCTTCGGTCATCCGGAAATCTAAGCCACCATATGCTGCGTTTACCTTCTGCGCAGCAACATAGCTTTCATTTCCGAAGCCCGACCCCATGGCGATGTCAAAGGCATTATTTAAATCGTTAATACGCGCATCAGTAAATACCGTTTGTGGCGTACCCACAGTTGCCGTTGTGCCTACGTTAGCGGTGTAGCCGTAGTATTCACGCGATTTTTCAGAATTCCACCAGCCCCCAGATACCGTAAGCTCACGACCATCAATATCGATGGGTAATTCTAGGCGTCCACCCCAGCTCTCAACATTATCTTCCAAAGACAGAAACTCAAACTGCCCTGCGGTCGATGACTGTGAAATGAATGGTGTTGCGGGCGACGTATTTCTGTCAATCGAGCCAGAAAAAGTCGTCGCATTGGGGACGTCTGTCGTGGCTTTCGCGTCGGAGTAAAACCAATCAAAACTCAACATTTCCAGTTCTGCTAGCGGCGCAAATTCACCGAAGCGATGACTACCCGACAACTGCGTTAATTCCAGCTCGCGCTCTTCTAAGCGTGTTGCATACTTCAAATTAGGGATATTATCGGCAGCCGGATTATTATTGCTAAAGCCCGTTGTTATACGTGCTTCATCTGCATTATTTTGAATAAGATAGTGGCTAAGCTGCAAAGTATTATCTTTCGCATACTCTGCTCCCAAAACAACCGCCAAGGTTGTGCGCTCTTCGTAGACACTTCTTTCCACATCGGAGAAGTTAACATTGGGATTACCGATACTGCGCTTGGTCTGATTTTTATTGCGATATTCTTCGTCGTAAGCACCGCTTATAGATGCACCTAAAACGAGGTCATCAGTCACATCCCACGCGTTGCCAAGATCCACTTTAATATCACGATCTGGATCAAGACTACCGCGTTTAATAGCAACATTGCGATTTAAAGAGGTAATTAAATCTCGCTGGATTTGCTCAGCGTCATCCCGCGTCATGGTGTTTCCCGCAGCATTTTCAATATCGAAAATATTGCTTTGCGACAAATCCCCTTTGTAACGACTAATCGCGTTGCTTAACGCCTGTGGCATAGAGCCAGATCCGCCCGGGTAGGTAAGACCTTTATCACTTTCAGTGTTCATTCCTGTACCGATACTAACCGCAGCAACTGGGCCAGAAGGCACGCTGCGAGTTCGGATATCGATAGCACCGCCGCCAAAGTTAGCAGGTAGCTCAGGACCCCAGGATTTCTGAACCTTTAATGATTCAACGATACTTGCCGGAAACAAATCCAAAGGGATAACACTTCGCGCTAAATCAGGCGATGGCACTGCAGCGCCGTTTACCGTCACGTTGCTGTAACGTTCACCCAAACCGCGAATATAAATAAATTTATTATCTACTAGCGTTACACCCGTCACTCGGCGCAACGCTGCACCGATGGTGCTATCACCCGCGCGAGCAATGGCTTCAAAACCAAGGAAATCTGCAGAGTAAGGTAATTCAAGACGTTCATCTGTAAGTGAGGCGGCTGCGCTTTGTAAGCGCCCAACCACAACCACTTCTTCTAGCGACGCTGGCGAAAATTGTTCGCTATCGTCTGCCGCGATATCTTGAGCTATCGCCGAGCTCATTAGCCCGCCGGTTGCCAGCGCTATGGCTATAGATAGCTGCTTTCGCGCAAATCGTTTAGTTAACATAATCAGAATCCTAAGTGCTCAGGAAAATGCCCTCTCGAGCGGAGGGCGTTCTAGCTTTGTACTAGCGGGCCGCTAGCCCGCCTTTCCTGTGTAACAGGGTATTGCCAATTACTTAGGGATTAAGAGGAGCGCTTAAACCTACCGTCCAGCCTGCCAACCAGTCGTCGCCCGCATTTGCGCCACCAAGGTACGTTGGCGCGTCAAAGAAGGGATTAATTGCAGATACATCCGTTAACTGAGTGGCTTGATCAAACGCTACGGTGCCGTCTGCTTTAGTTAACGCTGCTGCAGTTTTGTAGCCACGCGTACCTACACCACCAACAATCAAGCTTTGAGCGGGAATTTCACCAGCGGCAAGAACTTCGTTATTGATGTTGTCATTTTTGGGGGTGTCTGCGGATCCGTCAGTCCCTCCTTTCAACCAAACAGCTAGATCAAAGTTACCTTTAGTGGCACCGCTTACTTTCAGAGGCTCACTACAAGCAATCAAGTTACTGCTTGCTTTACTGACACCTGACTTAGCAGCAGCAATAGTTTGCGGACCTTCACTATCATCAAGCTCCAAACACTCTTGACTCGCCATGCCTACCGCGTTAGACGTTACGATAGAGTTGTACATTTGAAAGTAAACACCTTCACGGAATAGCGGACCTTCTGAATCACCTTTAGACGTCGCATTAATACCTGCATTTTGTTTAACGCCTGACGTAACACAGGTCATGTTAGAAATGATCATATTGGTGGTTGGGGTGATATCGTCTGCGCGATTTTCACCGGTGTTATCGCCTTCTACGCAGCGGTTAGAACCAGAAGTATGAACGACCACGGCGTACTGAATCATGCCGTTATAACCTTCCGAGTAGTCGATTGAATCGTCGCCCACGTTAACCGCAACTAAATGATCGGCATTGACTGCACCGCCAAAAAACTCGAAACCATCATCCTGTGAGGTGTAAGCTTGCAGGTGGCTTAAAGTAGTGCCACTACCAACGCCGTTGAAGGTAAATGCGTTAAGCTCGTTACCATCAACGACTTCAAAACCCGCGTGTTTAACAACAACATATTTCATTACACCAGAGCTCTCAGCGTTGTTGTTACCGCCGTATGTTGCTGGCTGGCCCTCTGCTTCTTGGTTACAGTTATGCGGGTTATTTGCAGTAGGAGCAAAGTCACTCACTGAGCCCGTGCCTGAACCAGTCGCCGTACCGTCATGACATTTATTAGTCATGCCGTTACCGTTAATTTGTAAACCGCCCCACAGACCGCGATCATCTTCAGTGGCAACGCCATCAATATCTTCGTCAGCCGTGAAGATGATTGGCGCAGTCGCTGTGCCTTCAGCAAAAATTTGTGAGCCACGGGTAATACGAACATAGCTAGTTGGCTGCTTGAACACCATAGTCACACCAGCTTCGATATTCAGCTTAGTGCCCTGACCTTCTTGTAAAATAGGCGTACCGGTTGCAGCCGCTTGTCCGTCCACGTCTTCACCAATAAACAAGCTATCGGCAAATTCATGCACACCGGCTATAGCAGAAAAGGTAACTTGATCTGCTGTAATAGGATTGTTGGAGCTAACAAATGCCGCTGGATAGAAGCAGTCGCCCGATGAAAATTGACCTTGGAAGGTGTTGCCGTTCTTAACGTAGGAAGCGCATGGGTTATTGCTAGTACTGCCACCGGTGTTAGTGCTGTTGTCTTGGCTATTATCGACAGTCGTCGGGCTTAAATTAATATCGCCACCACCACAAGCTGCTAGTAGCAAAGCGGATGACATTGCTGTCAGTGCAAAAAACTTTTTCATATTTACTATCTCCGAAACCAACTCTAAGGATTTTTTAGGTTTGAATTTATGTAGCGTATGGTAGGGAGACTTAGTGACAGATATGTGAATACTATGTTTCAGTTATGTGACACGTAGAAAAAAGTTCCTTGGAAATGCGGATAAGAAGCGGCTTAGCAAAATAGCTATTTAAGGCAACAAGAGACTTATAGATGAAACTGGGGTGGCAGAAACAAAAATGCCGCTGAATTCAGCGGCATTTTTATGTTTCAAATAAAAATTAATTATCCGAAGGGATGGCGCAACACAATCGTTTCGACACGATCTGGGCCGGTAGAAATAATATCAATGGGCACACCGACAATTTCCTCAATACGGCGTATATAAGCGCGTGCATTTTCAGGCAATTCACCCAGCGATTTTGCACCGACGGTAGACTCAGACCAGCCGGCCATATCTTCGTAGATGGGTGTGATAGTGTTGTAGTCTTCACAATCGAACGGCGCAGCAATAGATTCGCCAGCGGGATTCTTATAATCAACACAGATACGCACTGTTTCTAAACCATCAAGCACATCGAGCTTGGTTAGGCACAGACCGGTCACGCTATTGATTCTAACTGCTTGGCGCAAGCCAACGCCGTCAAACCAACCACAGCGACGCGGACGACCTGTTGTGGCGCCGAATTCGTGGCCTTTCTTAGCTAGGTAAGCGCCAACATCGTCAAAAAGCTCTGTTGGGAACGGGCCGCTGCCAACACGGGTGGTATAGGCTTTGGTAATACCTAGTACATAATCTAAGTAAAGTGGGCCGAAACCACTGCCGGTAGCTGTGCCGCCCGCCGTGGTATTAGATGAGGTAACAAAGGGATAGGTACCGTGATCGATATCTAATAGAGAACCCTGCGCACCTTCGAAAAGGATATTGGCACCCTCTTCACGGTATTTATGCAGCGCGCTAGTCACATCCGTCACCATCGAGCGCATTTCCTCGGCCATACGCAGTGCGTCGTCAAGGGTTTTTTGGTAATCAACCGCGTCAACTTTGTAGTATTCGGTCAGCATAAAGTTGTGATATTCCATCACTTCTTTGAGCTTACCAGCAAAACGTTCGGCATTATAAAGATCGCCCAAACGTAGCCCGCGACGCGCGACTTTGTCTTCATAGGCTGGCCCAATACCACGACCGGTCGTGCCGATCTTTGCCTCACCACGCGCAAGTTCGCGCGCTTGATCGAGTGCCACATGGTAGGGAAGAATTAGGGGACACGCTGGGCTCAAACGCAAACGCTCGCGAACAGGAACGCCTTTGGCTTCAAGTTGACCCATTTCTTTCAGCAAAGCATCCGGTGCCAACACCACACCGTTGCCAATCAAGCAGGTCACCCCTTCGCGCAAAATACCCGATGGAATAAGGTGCAATACGGTTTTTTCGCCGCCGATAACCAAGGTATGACCAGCATTGTGGCCACCTTGAAAGCGGGCAACTGCCGTCGCTTGATCGGTAAGTAAATCGACTATCTTACCTTTGCCTTCATCGCCCCACTGGGTGCCCAGCACTACTACATTCTTGCTCATATCCGCTTCTCTGGATAAAGGTTAATACACTGACCCGTAACTACCGAGCCCAATTAATTCAGCGGTTTAACACACCACTGCTCTTCCACTTTACTAATTACCCGGTCACATGCCGCATCGGTCTCCTGACCAGGTAAACCGCAAATCACTTTCTCTCCAGACTCACGCAAAGATTGTACAAACTGCCATTGCGAAGGGCTTGGATCATAAGGAGCAAATATTGCCGCCACGTCTGTTACTGGCGGCAACAGGCCCAGCAGGGCCTTTAAATCTATACTAAAACCGGTGGCGGGACGGGCACGGCCAAATAACACGCCGATATCGTCGTAGCGACCGCCTAAAGCGAGGGCTTGCCCGTGCTCGCGCACCAGCGCCGAAAACACCACCCCCGTGTGATAGTGCAAACCGCGTAATTCAGCCAAATCAAAATAGAACTGAATATCTGGAATACGCAGTGCCAAGGACTCAGTTAACTCTTCTAAACTAGCTATTGCTGCTACTGCGTCGGGAATATCGGCAAATAGTTCTCGTCCGCGTTGCAACACATCTTCACCACCGTGTAACTCGTTCAATTCCAATAATTGCTTGGCAACATTGGCGGCAACTGGCAGTCCGGCAACGAATAACTTTAATTCTGTTTTTGCTTTGCGCTGCAAGATATCGAAATAGCTCGCTTCTTGTTCCGCATTTAATGCTGCCGCCTTAACGACTGCACGGTAGATACCCACATGACCGGTATCTAGGGTAATGCCATTTAAACCAGCTACTCGCAGCGTTTCCAGCATCAAGCATATGATTTCTAAATCACTGGCTGGACTATTATCACCGTATAGTTCGGCGCCCAATTGTAAAGGTGAACGTGAAGCCAATGGCTGCTTCGGCTTGCTGTGCAATACACTACCGGCATAACACAAACGCACAGGACCTTCGCGCCCCAAGCTATGGGCGTCTATTCGCGCAGCTTGCGGGGTAATATCCGCCCGCAAACCCATCATTCTACCGGTGAGTTGATCTGTCACTCGAAAGGTCAGCAAATCAATATCACTACCCAAACCGACGAGTAAGGATTCTGTGTATTCCAGCATAGGCGGAATAATCAACTCGTAGCCCCAACGTTTATAGAGGTCTAAAAGTTGCCGACGCAATGCTTCAACCTGAGCCGCTTGCGCGGGCAACAGTTCTTCCACACCGTCCGGAAGTAGCCAACGATCTACCGAAGTCATACGCGATTTTTGCTCTCTTGATTAGCTATCTGACTTTACCGCAGCAAACTCAATAATATGAGGCCCGATATCATACTTATTAAACCGGCGATGCGGACGTTACGACTGTCCATATCTGCCATTCGGTATGCCAATAACCGCCAGCGTTCTGGACTCAGAAACGGAAGCACACCTTCAATAATAAGCACCAGACTGATAGCCACTGACAGTTCCTGCCACATGCGCTTTGCCTGCCACAAACATAAAAAATCCGCGCTGCCCAAAGACGTTAAGGTCTCGGATCAGCCCGGATGCGTGAATCATACCACACTCCCCGCCATAGCGAGGAGTGTCAGGTAATTTAACGCTTTTCCGACCCTTGTTTTAGGTAGCGGAAAAACTCGCTTTCGCTATCAACAACCAGCAGGTCACCCTTATTGCTAAAGGACGCCCGATATGCCTCTAAGCTGCGAACAAAAGCATAAAACTCGGGGTCGGCACTATAAGCCGCTGCGTAGGTGCGAGCTGCTAATGCATCGCCCTCACCGCGCAATACTTGCGCGTCTCGGTAGGCATTTGCACCGATAACAGTGCGCTGACGATCAGCCGTCGCACGAATTTTCTCAGCCAATTCGCGGCCAGTAGAACGATGCTCACGCGCTTCGCGCTCACGCTCAGACTTCATTCGATCAAACACCGACTGGCTAACCTGTGATGGCAGATCGATACGCTTAACTCGGACATCAACTAACTGGATACCAAATTCGCTAGTAGTGATCTCGTTAAGGTCGCGAGTTAAATCGGTCATCAACAGATCGCGCTCACCCGACACCACTTCGTGGAAGGTACGCTCGCCGAACTTATTTCGCAGACCAGTATTAATACGCTGAGCTAACAAACCCTCGGCGCGAACTTCCTCACCGTTGGTCGCGGTATAGTACTTTTGGGTATCGATAACACGCCATTTAGCATAGAAATCCACGTCTAGCGGCTTTTTCTCAATGGTTAGAAAACGCTGCGTCGGCGCATCCAAGGTCAAAATACGACGCTCGAATTTACGCACCATATGCACAAACGGTGTTTTAATATGCAGACCCACTGCGATATCGGGGTCGACGATTTCACCAAACTTGAGCAGTACGGCCCGTTCAGTCTCACGCACGATATACAAAGAATTGAACGCCAGCACCAACGCGCCCAACAATAAAATGACAACGGTAAAAGAACGATTACCCATGTTAGCGACCCTCTCTGCGAGTGGTTTGCGTATCGCGGCGTAACTGCTCAACCACCTTATCTGTCAACGCACGTATATCGACTTCTTCTTGAGAACCCTTGCGAACAGTCGCAGATTTATCCATTAATTTATCGATAGGCAGATACATCATATTGTTGCCGCCATCGACGTCGACCATCACTTTAGTCGCGTCACTATATAAGGTTTCTAAGGCATCAATATACAGACGCTCGCGAGTTACCTGAGGTGCCTTGCGATACTCAGTAAATAAGTTTGCGAATCGCTGCGCCTCACCCTCTGCCCTTGCCACAACCTGCTCTTTATAGGCCTGCGCTTCTTCTAGTTGGCGCTGAGCCGCACCGCGCGCCTCAGGAATGATGCCATTTGCATACGCTTCAGCTTCGTTCTTTAAACGCTCGCGATCCTCTTTGGCTCGCGTTACGTCATCAAAGGCATCCTGCACTTGCGACGGCGCTTGGGCATCTTCAATATTAACCTTGGCCACCAAAATACCGCTTTGGTAGGTATCCAAATACGCCTGCAGGCGCTGCTGAGTATCAACCGCAATCTGTTCGCGGCCTTCCGTAATAACCTGATCCATTTTTGAACTGCCCACCACATGACGCAGCGCACTTTCCAGCGCGTGCTCCAAGCTGAGCTCAGGACTTTTTACTTTGAGAAGAAAGTTGGCTGGGTCAGCGACGGTGTATTGAACCGACAAGGCGACATCAACAATATTTTCATCTTCAGTCAACATTTGACCGCGGCTGGCCACTCCGCGCACTTTGGTCACATTTATTTTGTTCACTTCATCAATCAGCGGCGGATTCCAACGCAGACCTGGCATCACGGTTTCGTGATACACACCGAGCCGCAAGACAACAGCCCGCTCCTGCTGGTCGACCTGATAAAATCCGAATAGGCCCCACACGACAACCGCCAACACAGCAATAATTACCAGCGTGCTCGCGCCTAATTTTATATCACCACCGCCATTGCTTCCGCCGGGTTTTTTCCCCCCACCGAAAATGCTATTGAGCTTTTCTTGAAGCTTTTTAAGCGCTTCATCTAAATCCGGCGGCCCTTGGTTTTTACCACCCCAAGGATCATTATCTTTGCCACCACCCGGCTCATTCCAAGCCATAGCCTTCTCCTGTGTTATCGTATTGTTTCGCTAATTAATCTTCTCGGTCATATTGACCACCACATAAAATCTGCGACTCAACGACTTTTGCCCGGCGGGCAGTCTAGCAGAATTCTTCCTGCGTGCTAACCGGACGAGTCGACTGTAAATCCGCTTCAGACACCCCTTCACCCGACAAAAAACGCTGCCAATCGGATTCCATTAGACGCAATGTCAAACGCTGAGAACCATCATCGTTTAATTGCTCATCCATCACCGCATCCAAGCCATACAGGCGCGCACGCAAACGACCCTGTGCTGCTGTTAATGTGATGGTGGTTTCGCAAATCTCATTGCCCAGAATTTCGGTCAAAGCTTGATGAAATAACGCAAGTCCTTGTGAATCTCGCGCAGACAACCACACGCGAACCGGAATGCCCATATCATTGCGCTCAATACGGGGCTCAACGTCGATCAAATCTGTTTTGTTGTACACCTCTAGCATCGGTATGTCTGCGGCACCGATTTCAGCCAACACTTTTACTACCTGCTTAATATTGTCTTGCCGCTCAGGGTCTGCACAATCCACTACGTGAATCAGCAAGTCGGCTATCGCCGCCTCCTCGAGCGTCGCCCGAAACGCCTCCACCAACTTATGGGGAAGATGACGGATAAACCCAACGGTATCTGCCAAAATAACGGGGCCAACATCACCCACTTGAATGCGTCTTACCGTGGGATCAAGGGTCGCAAATAACTGATCGGCGGCATACACATGGGACGCGGTCAGCACATTGAATAATGTCGACTTACCGGCATTGGTATAACCCACAATCGATAGCGCGGGAATTTCGGCTCGGCGCCTCGCTCTCCTCGCCTGATCGCGCTGCTTACGAACTTTCTGCAGTCGGCCTTGAATACTGGTAATACGGGCACGCAATAAGCGCCGATCAGTTTCAAGCTGACTTTCACCTGGGCCACGCAAACCAATACCGCCCTTTTGACGCTCAAGATGCGTCCACCCCCGCACTAAGCGGGTAGACATATGCTGAAGCTGGGCGAGCTCAACCTGCAATTTACCCTCATGGGTATTCGCACGCTGAGCAAATATATCGAGTATCAAACCGGTACGATCAAGCACGCGGCATTGCAGCTCGCGCTCGATATTGCGTTCTTGGCTCGGAGAAAGGGCGTGATTAAACAGCACTATCTCACCCTCATTGGCGATCAGCGCTTCACGAATTTCTTCAAGTTTGCCAGTACCGACGAATAGGCGGGCATCCGGCCGCTTTCGCGAGCCAGTAATGAAGGCAACCGGATCCCCCCCTGCGGAGGTCACCAGTTGCACAAATTCGTCGGAATCTTCGCGCTCGTCTTCACTGTGAAAATCCAGATGGACGAGAATTGCACGTTCACCGGAGTTAGGTCTTTCAAATAGCAAGAACGAACCTCAATTCAAAGAATTGTCGTAATTAAACGTCTTCTTGCTCTTCGTCGTCTTCTGGCGGATGCGCCATCGGCAGACGAACAACACGAGACGGTACGACAGTTGAAATCGCGTGCTTATATACCATTTGGCTAACGGTATTTTTCAGCAACACCACGAATTGGTCGAATGACTCGATTTGGCCCTGCAATTTAATGCCGTTGACCAAGTAGATAGATACCGGAATACGCTCCTTGCGAAGTATATTCAGATAAGGGTCTTGTAAGCTATGCCCTTTTGACATGGTGTAGCCTCCTGTATGCCCAAACCGGGCGTCGATAAAACGTATCAAGAAAAGTAGCAATATGGATCGCAAACCTGCGAATAAGTTCGCGATCAGACTGGGTAACTTGCAGTATACCGTAAGTTATTGATATACGGCAGCGCCAGAATGCATCAAGACCTTATTTAGCTGAGATTCTGTGGTTTCGCCAGTATCTAGCCAAATTAAGTCTGGCCAGCCACGCAACCACGTTAATTGACGCTTAGCTAACTGACGTGTGGCGATTAACGCGCGTTCAAAAGCCGCTTCCACCTCGTAATCGCCGCGCAAATACTCCCAAACCTGACGATAACCCACAGCTCGAATAGAGGGCAAATCCGGATGAAGATCACCGCGCGCCATCAGCCCCGCAACCTCGTCAATAAAACCACCGGCAAACATCTGCTGCAGACGCTGCTCTATACGGGCGTGCAAAACAGATCGATCAGACGGCGCAATCGCAAACTGGTGGACATTATAGGGTAGCGACTGTGCAGACTGCCTAGCCCGCCATTCACTCATGGTAATACCACTAATGCGATACACCTCCAACGCTCGGGACAATCGCTGTGAGTGATTCGGATGGATCCGCTCTGCGGACTCAGGATCAATCGCTGCCAATTCGGCGTGAATCGCAGGCCAACCAAGCTCAGTCGCCTTGGCGTTTATATCGGCACGGACTTGAGGATCTGCGCTGGGCATATCCGCCAACCCCTCAATCAAAGCTTTGAAATACAACATTGTGCCGCCGACTAAAACAGGGATACGCCCCGCCGCAGTACTTGCCGCCATCGCCGCCAGAGCATCCCGCCGAAATTGCGCAGCTGAATAGGGCTCCGAAGGATCACAGATATCAATTAATTGATGGGGGTAGCGAACCAGCGTCGCGGCATCCGGTTTTGCACTACCGATATTTAAGCCTCGGTAAACGAGCGCAGAATCTACACTAATCAAATCGCAGGGAAGATGGTCACTCAACGCCAAGGCCAAATCCGTCTTGCCCGCCGCCGTTGGGCCCATCAAGAAAATCGCAGAAGGCAAAAAATCAATATCAGCGGCCACGCAAGAACCATTTATCAAGCTCGGCCATACCGACCTGAACCCAGGTCGGGCGACCGTGATTACACTGACCGCTGCGTTCTGTGGCCTCCATGTCGCGCAGTAAACCGTTCATTTCCGGCAGGGTCAAACGGCGGTTTGCACGCACCGAACCATGACACGCCATCGTCGACAGGATCTCGTTAATATGTGCACGAATACGATCACTACTGCCGAATTCCAGCAAGTCTGACAATACATCCCGCACCAGTTGTTCAACCGATGTATCGGCCAAAATGGAAGGTAACTCCCGAACAATCACCGATTCCGACGCCGCGCGTTCAACCCGCATCCCCAGTTCAGCAAAAACATCGCTGTGTTGCTCCGCGCAATCAGCTTCGCGCTCACTCACCGCTAAATTCATTGGCACCAACAACGGCTGACTGCGAATGCCTTCACCGTCACGCGCATTCTTCATTCGCTCATAGGTAATGCGCTCATGGGCGGCGTGCATATCTACCAGCACCAAACCCTGCTGATTTTCAGCAAGAATGTAGACACCCTTCAACTGCGCCAGCGCGTAGCCTAGCGGCGGCGCAACACTCGCATCCCCTGTACTTAGGCCTTGAGGTGTCTGTAAGCGCTGATACCCCGCTCGCTGATCGGCCACTTCCGATGAAAACGAGGCAAGCTGAGGCCGATACTGGCTTTGATACGCCCCAGAAGAATTCGACAAGACCGCGTCACCAGCGCTTGGACCCGCCGCACTTTCCGTCAAGGCCATTGCCGACTGAGTTTCTGGCATTGCCAACATCGGCTCGCCCGTCATTTGCGGAACCGACGCATTCTGCGGCACTGTATCCGGACGCACATCCGCCAAGACTTTGTGTAGGGTGCGAAAAATGAAATCGTGCACTGTGCGGCCATCACGGAAACGCACCTCATGCTTAGTCGGGTGAACGTTGACATCCACTGACGCTGGGTCCAACTCTAAATAAAGAACAAAAGCCGGATGACGACCGTGAAATAGCACGTCCCGGTACGCCTGACGAACCGCGTGCACAACCAAACGATCACGCACATAGCGACCATTCACATAGAAATGCTGCAAATCGGCCTGACTGCGGGAAAAACTTGGCAAAGCCACCCAGCCCCACAATCGCAACCCCATTGCTTCGCGGTCGATAAATAGGGTCTGCTCCATAAACGCCGGCCCGCAGACTGCCGCTAGACGACGCTCTTGCTCTAACTGGTTATTTGCTGGTTTAAGGCTATGAACAGCGCGGCCATTGTGGCGCAGAGAAAAGCCAACATCGTAGCGGCTCAAGGCCTGACGTTTAACCACCTCTTCCAAATGGTTAAATTCGGTTTTCTCAGTGCGCAGGAATTTCCGGCGGGCGGGGGTATTAAAAAATAAATCACGCACCTCAACGGTGGTGCCACGCGGGTGAGCGATTGGCGCTAGCACCGCCTCCATATCACGACCTTCACTACGAGCAGACCAGCCGGAGTCACTGTCTTCACGGGCGGTACTCAAACTCAAGCGCGATACCGAACTAATACTGGCCAAAGCCTCGCCCCGAAAGCCCAAGCTCGCTACCGACTCTAAATCTTCAAGTACCGAAATTTTACTAGTGGCGTGACGGCTCAGGGCCAAGGGCAAGTCTTCGTGGGAAATACCTTCACCGTCATCGCGGACGCGAATTAACTTAACACCGCCATCTTCTATCTCTAATTCGATACGACGAGCGCCAGCATCTAAACTGTTTTCAAGTAATTCTTTAACAACCGAGGCGGGTCGCTCAACAACTTCACCCGCCGCAATTTGGTTTGCCAAGCGCGGGTCTAGTAAATGGATTTTTGTCATTAGGATGAGGGAATCTGTATTTTCTGACCGACGCGGATATCACTACCCGACATTTGATTGTGCCGCCGCAAATCATTCAGCGGTACGTTGTAGCGATGCGCGATACCAGAAAGCGTGTCGCCACGAGCGATAACATATTCACGCTCGCCTGCCACCGGCGCGTGGCCTTTACCGGGAGCAATATCGCCACGTTTTACCGCCGCAAAATAGGTATCTGGCGGCGGGCTCTCGCGGAAATAGCGATCAATACCTTCGTAAATCGCCTGTGACATTTGGCTTTGATAGGTCGAGCTTTTTAATTTACTGGCTTCATGGGGATTAGAAATAAAGCCCGTTTCAACTAGTAAAGAAGGAATATCAGGGGATTTCAATACCGCAAAGCCCGCCTGCTCAACCCGCTTACTATGCAAACGGGAAATTTTACCCATCTCGCCCAGCAACTGCCCACCCACACTGAGACTCGCATCCAACGTGGCGGTCATGGACAAGTCAGTAAGCACGCCGGCAAGCACTTGGTCTTTATCTGACAGGCTCACGCCGCCCACCAAATCCGCCTCGTTTTCGCGCTGAGCCAAAATACGTGCCGACGCACTGGTAGCGCCACGCTTGGAAAGGGCGTAAACCGAACTGCCATTGGCCTTGGGATTTGTAAACGCATCAGCGTGTATTGAAACAAAGAAATCCGCCTGCGCCTTTCTGGCGAGATCGCGACGCTTAGCCAAGCCCACGTAATAGTCGCCATCGCGGATCATCACCACGCGATAGCCTTTCTTCTGCTCAAACCGTTCTTTCAAACGTAAGGCAATCTTATAGACCACGTCTTTCTCTTTGACTCGCCCCGGCCCAATTGCACCGGGATCTTCACCACCGTGGCCCGCGTCAATCGCGATCACCACGTCGCGGTGGGAGCTATTCTCTACACTCATCACCACCTTGGGTGCATTCGGAACAGCTACACCACCAACCGTGGCTTTTTCTTCTTTGTCCAAAAAGTCTACGACCAAGCGATCATGCAATTCACCACTGGCCGCCAACAAAAAGCTTCGCACCTGCACTTCGTTACTCAGGTCAAAGACAATGCGTAACGCGCCACCGGGCTTCTCAGCGTGACGTATTTTAGAGATAGGACTATTGGCAAAATCAAGCTTGCTGGTGTCTGAGGTCAGCTTGGCACCCTGTATGTCGATAACAAGACGACTGGGATTCTCTAGGGTGATAAGCTCATGTTCTACCGGGCCACTGAGGTCAAACACCACCCGACTATGATCTGGCGCCCGCCAAAAGCGAACGTCGCGGACTTCTGCAGCCTCCGCAATGGCTGCAAAAAATAGTAAACCACACAAAAGTGCACTGCTAATCCGATTCATATTCGCTCAATTGGGCCAGAATTTGCTGCCCGCGCTGCGTAGTGCCGCGCGCGGCAAGTAGGCGGCCCACCCCCTGCTGCTCAATGCTAACCATTATGTCGGCAGATGGCAAAAATCCGCTACCACGCTGAGGCCACTCAACCAAACACACCGACGAATCATCAAAATAATCCCGAATCCCCATATATTCCAGCTCTTCCGGATCGCCGAGACGATATAAATCAAAATGATACACACTGACAGGCTTGGCCATCGGCGGTTCCGTCGTCACCACTAATTCTTCATAAGCCTCCACCAAGGTATAGGTAGGACTTTTAACCGGTCCCAGATGACCAAAGGCGCGGAGTACACCTCGGCAAAATGTCGTTTTACCCGCGCCCAATTGGCCATCAAGATACACCACGGCGCCACCAATCATCGCTCGACCTAAAACTTCACCCGCCGCGACTGTCGCGTCTTCACCATCAAGATACTGCTGCATACCCGTTGATCACGCCTCGTAAATTATCGATTACATCACTTGCCAACATCCCGCGCTCGCCGAACTTAGCAGCACAATCTGCAGCAGCGACATGAACCGCTGCCGCTAAACATGTGGCAAACACAGGATGGTGGTCCTGCGCTAAAAATGCAGCAATAATCCCAGACAACACATCGCCCATTCCGCCGCTGGCCATACCCGGATTTCCACCGCTGTTTAGGTAAATTGGCGAAGCTTCTTGTGCATCAGCAATCACCGTACCCGCCCCTTTGAGCAACACCGTCGCCTGATATTTATCACGCAAAGCCAACACGCTGGCAAAACGGTCAGCTTGAAGCTCCGCAGTACTGCAATCCAAAAGCCTTGCTGCCTCACCTGGATGCGGCGTGAGTATACGTGCCCCGCGGTGAAAATGCAGGAGCTTCGGCTCTACGGCAATTATATTCAGCGCATCAGCATCAAGCACCACGGGCTTGTCACTCGCTAAGGCCGCTTTTAACAAGGTATGACCCCAAGCATCCTGCCCCAAGCCCGGCCCTATTACCAATACACTCGCTTTCGCCAGCAAGGGCAGAATATCTTCTATGACGTTAACACCGTGCGCCATAATTTCTGGCCGAGCAGTATTAAACGCCGCGACATGTTCAGATCTAGTCGCGCAGGAAATCAAGCCCGCTCCACTGCGCGCCGCGGCTGTCGCCGCCAACAATGCAGCTCCCGCCATCCCCAAATCGCCACCAATGACCAAGACATGACCAAACATGCCTTTATGGCTATTTCGAGGTCGCGCCCCCCACTGCGCTAACATCGACGCGCAGTTCAATTGCTCAATCTTTTCAGCGCCCTGTTGCTTTAATTGCTGATATACCCCTCGAGGCACAGATAAGGAATCAAACACTGCCTCGCCGCTGCAATCGACTCCATCGAGAGTGTATAAGCCACGCTTTCGGCCAATAAAACTAATCGTAACGGAAGCGTGAACCGCTATACCAAGTCGCCTGCCGGTATCGCTGCACAAACCAGAAGGCACATCTATTGCCAATACCGGCGCGCCACAGCCGTTGATAACCGCAATCGCCTGTGCATATTTTTCACGTACCGCCCCGCGCAAGCCTGTACCGAGCATCGCATCGACCACAAGGCCTTTGGGGGCTGGGCATTCCCCCTCCCAATCCCTTACCAACACACCGGCATCTATCGCCGCCCGCATGGCGAGTGCCGCATCACCTTTTAATGACAACGGGTCTGCCAAAGCCCAAACATTAACCGGTAAACCATGTTCTGCAGCCAATGCCGCAATAATGTATCCGTCCCCACCGTTATTGCCACCGCCGCAAAATATTTCTATGGGCGAATGATCTGGCCAGCGCTGCTGCATTTCGCGAAATGCGGCCAGCCCCGCTCTACTCATCAACTCAAAACCGCTGAGACCACTGGCGATGGCGAGCCTGTCTAGTTCGCGCACCTGCGACGCGGTATATAAGCTTTGGTCAGCAGAAATCGACTCACCCCACATGGAAAATGGCATACGGTGTTTCTCTATTATGTCGAGCTCCAATCTATCATAGCGCCCGCACGGGTGCTGACAAGATTAGGAGCTTACTGTTATTTAGCGCTAAGCTGCATATAAGTTGCCGCATGGCATCAACGGACGTCTATATTGCCATACAACTCAGTCGCCGGAGGCGCTCATAACACTATCTAGCTCATCACGGATGAGCAACTCCCGAGCGGCCACTTTCTTGAACAACCCCTCGGCGGCCTGTTTCGCCACATATTGGGCTAACTGATCTGGCTGCACTGCGTGGCGAGTGCATCGTTTTTGCAATGTATCCGCATCCATTTTGGCAACAATGTTTTTCAGAATTGGGCCCGCCACCGGAATCGCATCCTCCGCAGCGCGGTTAATCAGCGTTTCCAGCAGTGCAGCTTGTGGGTTTACACTTAAATCCCGCGCCACACCAATTACCAAACCCAAAGGCGGTGGCAATAAAATCCGCACCAGCGGATCGTCCAGAAAACCACCTTTAAGCGCCAACTGCTCAACCACCAGATCAATACCGTACTTAAGCTTCTGGGCGAAGGTTTTAGCAAACATTTGTTGGAATTTGGCTTGAGCAGCCAATGACATCTCATCGAATATCGATGCACAGCCCGACGTCAACAGCGTCATTAACACGAAGGCAATAGCACGCAATTTTTAATACCGGCGAGAGAACACTCAGAGGGAAGTGCCGAAATGGCGGCGCATTCTAGCACGGCACCTACCCAACGGAAGCGGCCTGTCGACGAACAATGACAAAAATAATTACTAGGGAGTGAGCGACTCTCAAAACACTAGACGCGATTTTATATCAATGCCATTCAGGTCACAGACTAGATGGCCTTTAAAGTGAAATTCACAGAGACATACAGACGCCACCGGACGGTGTAAAATAATAAGCCTTCATAGGGCTCACGCAGGCACCGGCAACTTGACCACCTCCAGTTCAACTGACCTCGATACTCTGGCGCAGCAAATTAAAGTCTGGGGGCAAGAACTCGGTTTTGCCCACATTGGCATTAGCCCCGCAAGCAACGAAGTTCACGCCAAGCATCTACAAAACTGGTTGGCAAAAGAGTACCACGGTGAGATGAGCTATATGGCAGAGCGCGAAGGACTTCGCGCCGCACCGAATGAACTACACTCTGGCACCATCCGTGTGATCAGCGCCCGCCTAGACTACTTGCCCGACAGCGAACGCTGTGAGACTGTCCTAAATTCACCCAACAAAGCCTATATCTCACGATATGCACTGGGCCGCGACTACCATAAATTAATTCGCAAACGCCTGAGCCAACTGGCAGAAAAAATCAGTACCGTTGCAGGTGGCAGCCACCGCGCCTTTGTCGATAGCGCGCCCGTACTCGAACGCGGCTTTGCAGAACAAGCCGGACTGGGTTGGATTGGCAAAAACTCGATGCTGATCAACAGCAAAGCAGGATCATGGTTTTTCTTAGGTGAAATTTATACCGATGTGCCACTACCCATCGACCCGCCTCAAGAAACCGGCCATTGTGGAAGTTGTCGCGCATGCTTAGACGACTGCCCAACTGGCGCTATTGTGGCGCCCTATCAGGTTGACGCCCGCCGCTGCATTTCTTATTTAACCATCGAGCTGAAAGACAGCATCCCCGAAGAGTTGCGCCCACTCATGGGTAACCGTGTATTTGGCTGCGACGACTGCCAACTGGTCTGTCCTTGGAATAAGTTTGCACAAATCACCGATGAAACTGATTTTTCTCCACGACATCAACTCGACAATAGCGAGTTAATCACTCTGTTTTTGTGGACGGAACAAGCGTTTTTAGACAACACGGCTGGGTCAGCAATTCGTCGTATAGGCTACCAGCGTTGGTTGCGAAATTTAGCCGTCGGCATCGGCAATGCGCCAGCAAGTACTGAAGCAATAAAAGCCCTAGAAACACAGCGCCCCATTGCCGACAATATGGCCCGCGAACACATTGACTGGGCACTGGCAAAACATAAGAACGCGATCAATAAATAACAAAACTAGGCGGCCACAAAAAAGCCCCGATTCACGGGGCTTTTGACTAACACCAAAATGAAGAATTAGAAGGGCAGTGAATAGTTCAGCATCACACTTTCACGACCCTCGCCTTCGTCGCTGTAATTTATATTCAGCGCTAAACGCGACTTATCGATAGCCACAGACGCACCGATGCTGGCATCAACAAAGGTATCGCCGTCGGCACGATAGCTGGGCAGACGATAGCTGGCATACCCTAGATTAGTGTTTGTGACCTCTACCGTCTCGTCTGCATCTTCAAGCTCAGAAACAGAGAACACCTCGGCATACAAACTAACACCCTCACTCACCGCCATATTGGCCATTAACCCAGCACGAATTTGACGACTCTGACGACTTTGCTCTCCCCATTTATAATTAGACACTGCACCACCAGACTCAGTGTAACCGTCAACGTCGCCACTGAGTAAACGCGCACCCAGTGCCGGCGCTATACTTAACGTTTTTGACGACGACAACTCATAGGCAAGCTGACCGTCAAAATGCCAAGCATAACCATCGCTACCACCACTTGCTGTAAGGCCACGATCACCCAAACTAAAATGACGATCCAAGTCGCTATAATCAATCACGCTCAAACCTGCACTACCCTCTGCAAGCCAACGTTCGTCGCGATAACTCAGCAAACCACTCAAACCAACACTGCTGGCAGAAAAGTTTGTCTGCTCTGTGTCAGTCTCGTATTTGGACATACTTAGCGCGGCACCCACGCTCACGGTTGGCAGTACGGCCTTATTAAAACCAACGGTTAAATTTCTACCATCTTGATCGCCGCCACTGGGGGTATCTTCAGCTGAACCACTCGCATTAATAAAAAAGTGACTGGTATTCTCATACCAGCGATTTTCGCGCATAGTCTGCGCCAAACTCTCGTGTTGAGTGCGCGCAACGCCCAAAGCAATGCCTGGAAGTTGTCCAACGAGCTGCGGCGCAACCACCACATCAATCAGGTAATCACCGGTAATTTCGCCGACCTTTGCCGTTGGATGAACACCGTCGTTAAAAAGCAATTTACTGGGATCAGGATTCGTGCCGTCTATACCGAATACGGGATGCTCAATACAGTCGGCGTTGCTATCGTCAAAACACATATAGCGCTGATCAAAGGTACCTAAAGGACCGAAGGCAACATTTGCACCATTCGCGAAACCATAGGATTCCGCATTATCAGATACATAGGTAATAACCCCCGCTAAATCGACAGGAATGATATTCGCGCCACTAAAATTAGCAAAAGTCTGTAATGCCTGATTATACCCAGCGGCACCGGCAGATACCGCTGCGGCGGACCCAGGACTACTCAAGTTTTGTGCTTGCACCGCCGGCGTTTTACCTAGATCGGGCAAATTACTCAGCATAATATAGCGACCACCCGCAGCGCTGATCGCAGAAACCCCCGCAATTAATGTTTTCGCCGAGTTAACGATAGTCGCCTGATCCACAGCTGTACCGTTAAGAAAATCATTACCGCCGCCATCTATCAAAAATAGCGCATTGGGATTAATAGTATTATTTTCGGTGAGATATGCTGGCCGGGCCTCTGCGCCACCCGCTGGCACGGCCAAGCCCGTGCCGTTAATAGAGTTCAAAATGTCTGCGGTCTCATAACCACCCACCGCATAGTTTGTGCCGCCACCTGCCGCCGGATCTGTAGCTAAACCCAAAGCCATACCCAAGTACTGCGGTGCGATATTCGCGTAGGCACCCAGACTAAAATCACCGCTACCATCGCCAACTCGGTTGGTAAATCGTCGCCCAAGATTACCGCTATCCAGCAAACTATCACCAAAAATGACAAGTTCGCTAAAATAACTTTGCGCTGATAAGGGCGTACAAAACAAAGAAGCCATACATAGCGCCGTCAATTTTTTCATATCAATCCACCTTCTTATTGTTGTCTACCAATAGTCGATCTGAAACCGGAAACCTATTCAGCGAACCTAAATCAATCAATTCACAGCGAATATGCGACAAGTTTTCATCGACAACATAAGCTGCTACAAGACTCGTTTTTGCGCTTTATCACAATAGGTGTAAATACAGATAGCTAATGAACAATAGAAGATAGATTGCACTTACGCAAAGATAGGGGTGATTAAAATCAGGTAGGCCGACAATAATAAGCTACCGCTCACGTCGCCAGTAACGAACGCGAGCAACACAAAATGAATTTAAGAGAGGCGAAGAAAATGCTCGCGGTAATAACTCAGCTCGGCAATGGAATCATAAATATCATTAAGCGCCAGGTGCGATGCAGACTTTTTCAAACCGCCGCTTAAATCCGGGCGCCAACGTTTTGCCAATTCTTTCACACTACTCACATCTAAATTGCGGTAATGGAAATAAGCCTCTAATAGCGGCATTTCGCGGGCCATAAAGCGACGATCTTGGCAGATGCTGTTGCCACACATCGGCGATGCACCCTTATTTACGTGCTTATCTAAAAATGCCAAGGTCAGCCGCTCCGCTTCTTCGGCAGTAATGCAAGTGTCTTGCACCCGCTTAATCAAACCTGATTGACCATGCTGGCGGGTATTCCACTCATCCATCCCTGCTAAAATCTCGTCCGACTGGTGAATCGCCAGCACGGGCCCTTCGGCAAGCACATTTAAGTTTGAATCGGTCACCACAGTCGCGATTTCAATTATGTGGTCATTAATAGTGTCTAAACCGGTCATTTCCAGGTCAATCCAAATTAAATTCTGTGCTTTATCCATGGGTTTGCCTTCACCGTGAAATTAAAAAGATAGCCACATAAGCCCCACAGTTTAGTGAGAAATACTGCACGCGAGCTACGCACACACTTACGCAAAGTGTCGATTGTACCAGCACATAGGGTAAGATGGCTCTCCCTAGGCGAATGAACCTTCATGACAAAACGCAAACTGAGCCGCCAGCAACGCTGGCGCATCGAAAAAGTACAGGCCGAACGCAGTGAACGGGCGACCAAGCGAGACACTCAGCTTGACCAAGCGCTAAGCGAGGGCGAACTCGGCCCTGAGCAAAACGGACTTATCGTCAGCCATTTTGGTCAGCAAGTTGAAGTTGAAGCAAGCAGCGGCCTACGGCAACGCTGCCACGTCCGCGCCCACATTGACGCCTTGGTAACCGGTGATAGCGTTACTTGGAGAGAGGGCAAGCCGACGGGGGTTGTCGTGGCATGTAACAGCAGAAGCTCATTACTTTCTCGTCCAGACAATCACGGTAAATTAAAACCCGTTGCCGCCAATATCGACCATATTGTTATTGTCATTGCCCCGGAACCACGCGCCCACGCCAATCTCATTGACCGCTATTTAGTCGCCGCCGAAGCCATTGGTATACGGCCGATATTGCTGCTCAATAAAACCGATTTAATAAACGACGAAAACCGCGAATATCTAAACAATATGCTGGCTCGCTACCAGGAAATTGGCTATGAAGTTACCCGCGCGTCTACTGAAGCAGACCACGGCTTAGATGAATTAAAACAACGCCTATGTGGGCAGATTAGCGTTTTCGTCGGGCAATCAGGCGTGGGTAAATCATCGCTAGTGAACAGCCTGCTACCTGGCACCGACACCCGTATTGGCGCTTTATCGGAAAGCACCGCAAAAGGAAAGCACACCACGACCACCGCGCGACTTTTCCATTTCCCCGACGGCGGCAGCCTAATCGATTCACCGGGTATTCGTGAATTTGCGCTATGGAATATGGACAGAGAAAAAGTCCTGGCAGGATTTATCGAATTCCGCCCCTTTCTCGGTATGTGCCGTTTTCGCGACTGCAAACACGAGCACGAACCCCGCTGCGCTCTATTAGACGCCGAAGCGGAGAACAAAATTCGCCCCGAACGCATGGCGAGCTATCGACAAATTCTACAAAGTTTAAACGACGAATAGTTATAAGCATCGCTGTGATTTGCCAACCCTTCTTATATCACGCTATCGCCGTCGAATTTTTCACCGCGCATTATTTAGAAGACCAGGCAGCGAGACCTCCACTACCGCATTGTTAACATGTTAGTAGCCATGCAAATGCATTATGGCGTCGCCTTACAGAGGCCGCTACTGATACAATCAATCTACACGCTAACATAAGTTATTTATTATGAAAGACTGGCCACTATTAATTGAGACAGCGCAACTTGCTGACGCGCTGCACGACCCAAAATTACTCATCTTGGACACCAGCAGTGCCGAGAATTACGCCGAGCATCACATTCCCGGCGCCATACATATAGCGCCATCAGAATTACAATCAGGCATAAAACCCGCCGTTGGCAAACTACCTAGCATCGACGCGCTAAATACCCTGTTTTCAAAAGTAGGGCTAACGCCAGACAAACATGTCATCGCCTATGACGACGAAGGCGGCGGCTGGGCAGGTCGCTTAATCTGGACACTCGATGTCATTGGACATCGTAACTACTCTTACCTAAACGGTGGTCTACCTGCGTGGCTTGAAGAAGGTTATTTAACCGAAAAAGTCGCTAACCATCCTGCACCTACGCCGCAAGACATTAATATCGATAGCACCGCAATTGCAGAAATTGAAGATTTCGTCAGCATGCTAGACAACACGCAGCTCGCCATCTGGGATGCGCGCTCACCAGAGGAATATCGCGGAGAAAAGGTCTTGGCGCAACGCGGTGGCCATATTCCTGGGGCGATCAACCTCGACTGGCTTGAGTTGATAGATCGAAACAACCATCTGCGGCTCAAAGATTTAAGCAGCTTGCAGGCTCGCTTAAATGAGTTAGGTATCACCGCCGATAAAACCGTGATTACCCACTGCCAAACCCACCATCGTTCTGGCTTAAGTTATTTACTGATGAAAATACTCGGCTACCCTCATATCAAGGGCTATCACGGCTCGTGGGGTGAATGGGGTAACACTGAAACAACGCCAATTGAAACCGGTGATCGCGCGCAACCCAGCGCCCACCAGCCTTAGCGTCAGATGTATATTGTTATAAAAACCTGAATCAGTGAATCTCGCTCAAGAGGACAGTGTGTGAAAATCGCGTTTATTATTATTCAGTATCTGCTACCCCAGCACCTGTTATCGAGGCTGGTAGGCAAGCTTGCAGAAACCGACATACCATGGCTAAAAGACCTGTTAATTAGTCGATTTATCAAGCAGTACCAGGTAGACATGAGCGAAGCGGCGGACTCCGATCCGCGGAGCTACGCTAATTTTAATGCTTTTTTTACCCGTGCTTTAAAAGACGACGCAAGACCAATATGCGACGACGAAAGCGGCATCGCTTGTCCTGCAGATGGCGCCATCAGCCAAATTGGTAAGATCACCGGCGGTCGAATTTTTCAAGCCAAGGGTCAAGACTACAGTCTTTTGAGCCTGCTTGGCGGTAACCGTGAGGCCGCCGCACTGTTCGATGAAGGCAGCTTCGCGACCATTTACCTGTCACCACGTGATTATCACCGCGTGCACATGCCCCTCACCGGCACGCTACAATCGATGAGCTATATTCCAGGCGCCTTATTTTCGGTGAACACTACCACTGCGGAAAACGTCCCCGGCCTGTTTGCAAGAAACGAGCGCGCCGTGTGCTTATTTGACACAGACGCAGGCCCGATGGCCGTCATTTTGGTTGGTGCGATGATTGTCGCCGGTATTGAAACTGTGTGGGATGGCCAAATTGCGCCTCCACCAAAGGGTATAAAAACCACTGACTATCGTCAGGGTGCTAGGAAAATCACTTTAGAGAAAGGCGAAGAAATGGGCCGTTTTAAACTCGGCTCAACCGCCATTGTTCTCTTTGCTAAAGGTCGCAACGAATGGCTAGATCGCTTTGAAGCGACCACCCCAACGCGACTGGGTGAAACCTTGGGACAGGTAAATAAAATTGCAGAATAAAGTGTGTCGGGCGAAAACCTCTTAGCAATGGTCACGCCCGCTCTAAAGGAAATGCTATCACCTCATCGATGCGTGCCGCTCCACACGCCAGCATAGTCAGCCGATCAAAACCCATCGCAACACCGACACACTCTGGCAGCGCCGCCATTGCTTTAAGCAGGTTGCGATCTATCGGCGGCAGCACCTGACCACTCTCGGCGCGGCGAAGATGATCATCGCGAATACGCCTCACTAACTCACCGCTGTCACGTAATTCATCATAGCCATTTGCCAACTCCATACCGGCATAAAAAGCCTCAAACCGAGACGCAAGCTGAGGGCCTTGTGCGCTCGTTCGCGTTTTGGCTAAGGCCGCCTGCGATGCGGGAAAATCGTAAACAAAACTGAGTATCGTTCCGTCTAGGGCAGGCTCAACAACGGATGACATTAGCAATTGTAGCCAGAGGTCGCGATCGTCCGAGTCAAAGCTGAGGTCTAGATGGGATCGCGCGCAGGCCTTTAATTCGGCCAAAGAAGCGCGATGGGGATTCAAATTGCAATACTGAACAAAGACCTGCTCATAACTGAAATGCGCGGACTCAATAGTCCCAACAGCCAAGGAAACGACCGCCGCCACTTCATCCATTAAATCCTGCAAGCTCAAACCGGGACGATACCACTCCAGCATCGTAAACTCTGGATTGTGTCGCCGCCCCCGCTCACCGCGACGAAAGGCCTTACAAATTTGATAGATTGCCCCACTGCCCGAGGCCAGCAAACGCTTCATTGCAAATTCGGGAGAGGTCTGCAAATACATAACGGCATCACCCTCTGGGGCGATGGTTGTAATTGCTTCAATATTAGGGTCGCTTACCGGTGCCGAGGCAAGCAACGGTGTATCCACTTCCAACACACCGCGCTCAGCAAATAGCGCGCGCACCGCAGCCAACAACTGCGCGCGACGACTCAAAGCCGAAAAATCAGCCGTGGGCCGCCAGTCAGACATTTACGCTTTAACTCGGTTTTGGTATTCGCCGGTGCGCGTATCGACTTTTATCACTTCGCCAATACTTAAAAACAAGGGGACTTTTACCACCGCGCCAGTGCTCAAGTACGCAGGTTTAGTGCCGCCCTGCGCTGTATCACCTTTAACACCCGGATCAGTTTCAACAATTTCCAGCTCAACAAAATTAGGTGGCGTCACTGACAATGGCGCGCCGTTGTATAATGTAACGGTGCAAATATCCTGTTCTTTCAGCCAATTCGAGGCATCACCTACGGCTTTAAGATCGGCCTGAAACTGCTCAAACGATTCAGGGTCCATAAAGTGATAGAATTCACCGTCGTTATACAAATATTCCATACTTTGATCGATAACATCAGCGCCTTCCAGCGACTCACCGGATTTGAAAGTACGCTCCCAAACCCGACCTGAGTTAAGATTGCGCAAACGCACACGGTTAAAGGCTTGGCCTTTGCCGGGCTTAACAAATTCATTATCTAAAATAGAACAAGGCTCGCCGTCGAGCATAACCTTTAGTCCGTTGCGAAATTCATTGGTAGAGTAATTAGCCATGATTTTCCTCAGCGACGGTGTGAAACCGTAGTTTAAAAAGGCTGCAATGATACCCTTAAAAGACACATTTTGGCAGGCTGAAAGCTGGCAGCAACAAATGAGCGGTATGATCCGCGATCCCGAGCGTCTATTAGCCCGCCTGCAATTAGATGAAGAAGCGCAACCCGAAACCGCTGCCGCATTGAAGCAATTCCCGCTTAGAGTACCTGAAGCCTTTGTCGCGAAAATGGCCATAGGCGACTGGAAAGACCCACTACTACTTCAGATTTTACCTTTGGGTGAAGAGATGGCGGAGCACGTCGACTACGTTAACGATCCACTTGAAGAGGCCGCTGCCAACCCCGTGCCAGGCTTAATTCATAAATATCACGGCCGGGTTTTACTCATCGCCAGCCCGACATGCGCTGTTCATTGCCGCTACTGTTTCCGCCGCAACTTTCCTTACGACACCAACAATCCGAGCCAACGAGACTGGCAACACGCACTTGAATACATTGCTGAGCGCCCAGAAATTAGCGAAGTCATTCTCAGTGGCGGCGATCCACTTTCCCCGCCAGACGAATATTTGCAGAAACTAATCTCCAAAATTGCTGCAATTCCTCATGTCGACACCCTGCGAATTCATACTCGCTTGCCCTTAGTCTTGCCGGCACGAATTACACAAAACTTGGTTCATGTACTTAGTCATCACCGCCTGCATACCGTAATGGTCATACATTGCAACCACGCCAATGAAATAGATTCAGCTACTGCCGAGGCTCTGGGTAGGCTTAAAAATGCGAACATCACGCTACTAAATCAAAGCGTACTGCTTAAAGATATTAACAATGAGGCCGATACATTAATCAACTTAAGTCGTCGCCTATTCGATGTAAATGTCATGCCTTATTATTTGCACCTTCTCGACAAGGTAAGAGGGGCAGCACATTTTAGGGTGAATGAAGAGGAGGCGCTGCAGCTTATGCGCGCTATAATGGCGGAGCTACCCGGATACTTGGTACCGAAATTGGTTAAAGAAGAACCCGGCGCAAGCAGCAAGTCACCACTTGCGCTATTATGAATTAACGCGTAAAAACATAGACTTAAAACACAAACTGTGGAAACTACGCATTAAGACTGTCAAATCGCAGGACTTTATGAAAAATAGCTCAAGCCTCGCTGTGGCGACGCCGGAAATAAGCCGCGAAACGCACAGCCAGTTCGCATTAAACGCAAATGCCGTCAATTCATGGCTAAGCAGCTTACCGCTAGCAAACCTAGGCGAAGCCACTCGCCTGCTGTTCCAAGCGCTATCCGAGTTAAGCCACACCGCGTGCAAGCCCAAAGATCGCTATGAAATTCTAGAAAAAATACGTCCGCAGGTTCACTACATTGTCAAAGGCTTATCACAACACTATTTGAACAAACCCGTAGTCTTACCAGAGAAAACACAAAAAATAGTCCTGCTTGCCAACACATTAAATACCCAACTTGCGACCGGCTATTGCCAAGCGTTTAAGGGACTAGAAGGTGAAAATAGGCTACTTCGCTCGAAAGATGCTATGGCGACCTGCCTTCATCGCGCGCTAACTGAGCACGCCAGAATTCTGTTACGCACCTACCAACTGTACCGATCTAGCCATAAAGACTTTTGGCTTACCGCGCATAAAATTTACCTATGTGCGAATGCGCAAAAACTCCGCAAGCCGAAAATCATTGACAGCGTCTATGGCGATGGCACCGTCCAACAAGCCTATTTGCGCATTCTGATGTTGAGCTGCAGCAATACGCATCAGCTTCCACAACGCCATATTGAAGAGATATTCAATGAACTGAATAGCTGGACGGCGTTTATCGAGCTCTGCGAAGACAAGCTCGAGCGCTGCGTCTTCTTGTTTAACCCATCAGAAGACGCGCCGCCGGCTTATCGCGAGTTGATTAAACGGGCACCATCCCCCGGCTGGCTGGGCATAGACACCAAACTGCTACTATCACAGAGTGGCGGTTTAGCGGGCGCCCTGTCGCCGCGCAAGAGCAGCAATGCCGGTACGCTTAACAAATCTATTCTAGACCACCTGAATATTTCGTGGAGCTCTGCAACGTCTCGCGCCGCAGAGCGCAGACCTTGCAGCGAACCCGTTCTAATTTCCGTCGGCATGAATACCACTCACTTCTACGTGGCCAATCAACAAGACTTTAGCCACTTCCAATTTGAAGACGACATTCACAATCACGCTGCGCTATTCACAGAGCGGACCTCAAAAACTAACGATGTATGGGGACAGAACGGTAGCGCAGATACACGAGGCCGCGACCCATTCGAAAAACAAAGTTTAAACGGCAATCCCTCAAGTGGCCCGATTGAGACGATTAACTACGGCCTGCCACAAGACAATACTGCAGCCGTCACAACAGAGGGCAAATATGAATATGTTCGCTCACGCATGCTTGATACCAGTAGTTCCGGTTGCAGAATAGAATGGCCCGACAGCGCCAACGTCCGCGTTCGTACTGGCGAACTTGTTGGTTTAAAAACTGATGATTATGAGGAATGGCGAGTTGGCGTTGTGCGCTGGATACGCAGCGATGGCTCCCATCAAATTGGAATTGAAACACTCGCCTCAGGCGCAACGCCGTATAGCGCTCGGCTCGTTCAATCTGGCTTGGCGGTCAATGACTATCAGCGCGCGATGCTACTGCCAAGTGGCCAAGTAGCTGAGGGCCCCCTACTATTGCTATCTGGCATTGTTGGTATCTCAGAGGGGCAGACCATAGAACTTTTGCGCCCAGGCCATTCTATGCGTATTAAATTAGGCAAAATCGTGGAACAATCAAATGCCTTCAAACTGTTTCTTTTCCAAGATATAGCCCGTAACCAAACTAAAGTCGATGTCGCTGACCCAGACGCAGTGAACAAAAACGACTTTAACCAACTATGGGATATTCTGTAGTCAAACGTTTGAATGACACACCTGCGATTTAACAAAACGAAGACTATGATTGAGCCTTTATGATCAGCAGTACGGCCATTAATATACTTTTATTTTCACTCTCAGATAGTGACGCCGAGCAGCTGGCCACTCACTGTCGTAAGGGGGGACGCATTGCACATACACTCGGCATTGATACCGGCGAAAAGCTATCTACGGCGATAAATGAATCCGATTGGGACGCGCTGATTTTTGATGCCGAACACGCTCAGTTAGATATTCAACGCTGCTGCCATATTTTGCGTAAGTACCAAAAAGATATCCCGGTGATTTACATGGGTGAAGGCGATACGCTATTACCTCCGGACCCCTGCGTGGTCGATATTGTGACCAAATACAATATGTCACAGGTTGTCAGCGCCGCGTTCAAAGCACAAACTGCCTTAGATCTTCGTCGTCAACTAGCGGACATGAAAATTGCCCTTGCCGAGGCTGAAGAACGGAATCAGCTACTGCTAGACGATCACCAAGACCCGATTGCGTACATTACTGACGGTATGGTGATTTACGCCAATACACCATTTTGCGAGCAAATGGGTTACGACGATTTAGATGGCTTCCCGATCGTCGATTTAATTACCAACAAAGATCAGGAACGTTTTAAAAACGTCCTTAAAAAGCAACAACTGCACAATGAACATCAGCAATTAGAAATTAGCTTCTTTCTGGCTAATCAAACTGAGTTCAAAACCCATATACTTTGCGACAGCGCCCACTATGAGGGTGAAGACTGCATACAAATATCTATTCACAAGAACAATAACGGCAACGCGGTAAGCGGTGTAGATAACACCACAAGAATGAGTAGCAAATATCAATTTTTAACACTGCTACAAGACTTTATAGAGAATGAGCGCAATAGCAATTCATCGCTACTGCTTATCTCCCTTGACCGCTACAGCAGGTTGCGCAATAGCACCAGCCTCGTCGACATCGAGTCCCTTATTGAAACCCTTAGCAACAAAGTCCGTAGCGACATACCAGCACAGTATTACGGACGGGTTGCGGACGACATGATTGCCGCGATAGCCCATCACGTATCAAGCGACAGCGCACTTGAAATGGCATTGGAATTAGTCAAGTCTACAGAGTCTTCAATATTTGAAGTGCGCAAACAATCCTTACAATGCACTGTCAGTATTGCCATCTTACCGATCAACCACCTCACCCCACCTAAAGCTTCTCTATTACTAGATACGGCCTTCGAAAATGTCGAGAAAATCTATCACGACGGTGGCAATAAAGCCGAAATTTGCCGGCGCGACCGCCAACAGTTAAGTCGCAACGATTCACCCGATGATGTTATTTCCGACGCGATGGCCAATGACCGCTTGAACCTCATGTTCCAACCGCTGGTCAATTTAGGTACCGCTAGCGGGGATCACTACGAGGCCAGTCTTAATATTAAAAATTGGGTCGAGGGAGAAATGTCAGCGGGGGAAATGCTACGCACCATTGAGCGAGAACCAGAGAACACCCAGCTAGATCACTGGATTGTGGTCGAGGCAACCAAGCAACTCGCTAAAGAGCGCCTCGCTGGACAAGACCTTAAACTCATTATCAATCTCAGCGGTAACGTATTCCACGACCCTGAGTTTTGTGCATGGTTGAGCGTTGCATTTAAAGCAGCAGGGCTGCCGCCGTCATCAGTGATTTTACAATTCAGCGAAGAGAGTATTGCCAACGCGCTAAAGCCCGCTCTGGACTTCACTAGGCAACTACAGAGACTAGGTTCTTCCTTAGCAGTAAGAAACTTCGGCCGCGCCCAAAAAGGCAACAAATTCTTAAGTCACATTCGGCCGGCACTAGTGAAACCGGGTTATCGCACAACCGACACGCCAACAGACGAACAAATTAGAGACGTGGTTCAACAAGCTCGATTACTCAACAGCCAAATAATCATACCTAACGTAGGTAGCGCTGCGACCCTTGCCATGCTGTGGCAGCTGGGACCAGACTTCATCCAAGGCAGTTATGTGAACGAACCCATGCCCAGTATGAACTATGAATTTGCCGCTTTTGGCTAAAGGTGGTCTGCCCGAATATATTTAAGCGCTACCGGGGCTATTTCCCCGTTAAGCGATCGCTAATTCCCAGCAAATATAAAATACCGTCCAAGCCTAGGGTCGAAATAGACTGCTTGGCATTTTCACGAACAATGGGCTTCGCCCTGAAAGCAATACCTAAACCGGCGATACTTAACATCGGTAAATCATTCGCGCCATCGCCAACCGCGATGACCTGTTCCAAATCTAAACCTTCTCGCTGAGCGATCTCGCGCAACAATTCTGCCTTGCGCTTGCCGTCTACGACGATACCTTCTACCTCGCCAGTGACATGGCCATCGCGAATAACCAGCTCATTAGCGTAGACATAATCAATACCCAACTTGCGTTGCAAGTAGTGACCAAAATAGGTGAAACCGCCAGATAGAATTGCCGTTTTATAGCCCAGCAACTTCAAGGTAGAGACCAAGTTTTCAGCGCCTTCCGTAATTTTCAAACCTTCCGCAATACCGGCTAACACCGATTCATCGAGCCCTTTGAGTAACGCCACCCGCGCCTTAAAACTCTCGGTAAAATCGATCTCACCACGCATCGCGCGCTCGGTAATTTCTGCAACTTGCTCACCAACACCCGCAGCAATCGCAAGCTCATCAATGACCTCCGCTTCAATCAGCGTAGAATCCATATCAAAGGCGACTAAACGGCGCGTACGACGGAACATATTGTCTTCTTGGTAGGCAATATCGATATCCATCTCGCTGGCTAAGTGCAGCAGCTCCTTACGGAAGTCAGTAGCGTCGGGCAAATTCCCCCGAACAGACAACTCCACAGATGCTTTCGATTGTTGCGCCACACCTTCTAAAGGCACCCGTCCAGACAAACGATCTATACGGTCGATATTTAATGAATAGCGAGATACCACATCGGTAACACCGGCAATATGCCGCGCGGTAATTTTGCGCGCTAATAAGGTGACAATGTGACGTTGCTTACCTTGACCCGACACCCACTGGTTATAACTCTCAGGGCTGACTGGCAGAAAGCGCACCTGCATGCCCATTTCATGGGTGCGAAATAAAATATCCTTAAGGATGCTGGCCGCTTCAACGCCTGCTGGCACTTCTACCAATAAGCCCAAAGACAAATTGTCATGAATAACCGCTTGGCCGATATCTAAGATATTCACCTGATGGTCTGCCAAAATACTGGTGATCGTGCTCGTCACCCCGGGCCGATCATCCCCCGCTATATTGATCAATATGATTTCGTTCACACCACCCCCTGCAGCAATCGGCGTATTGTAGCGGTAGACGTGACTCCACCCAAGCTCTGCAACCTTGAAAAACGCTGTTTAATATAGAGAGCAAATACTATGTGGTCGGCGGCCACGCTAAAAAAGCGGAGTTTACACGGAGTAAATGCGCATTTTGTATACTCCCGATACCCAAGATGCCGAGCACAGTAATTAATCAGAGCGTTCCTTGATATACTCTTAAAATAACAACAGCCTCGCTTTCCAGATGGAATGTTCACAATGCTCAAGCAGCTCCTCAAATTACCTTTGTCCGCAAAATGCGGGCTCATTACCGCACTGATATGCGCTATTGCAGGTATGACATTATTACTGACCAGCATGACCGCCAGTAAGCAGATACTACTTGAAACCACCCGTTTAATAGGCCAGCAATGGACTAATCAACTGGCATCACAAAGCCAACAGGCGCTGCTGCGGAACGACAAAGTAAGCCTTCAGGCTATTTTACAAGACTATATCAATAGCCCACTCATTGTTTATGGCAGTATCGCCAATTCCCGTGACGAAACTGTTGCGGAGACGGGACACTGGCGCGCTGAAAATCTGAATTACGAATCGCCGGTTGCCGCCGACGGGCGGTTGGGTCTGGTAAAACTATCACTAAGTCGGGAGCTCATTGGCGACGAGATACGCGACTTAGGTAAAACGCTGCTAATTCTTACCGGCTTATTAGCCTGCTTTAGTTACGCCATTATTGCGGTGCCCATGCGCCGTATAGAAGGGTTTTTAGAGCTAGCCCGCGCCCGTATGGCGCAACCCTTAAGAAATGATCACAGCAGTTATCCTGGTATCGACAGCTTAGGACTATTGTTAGAGGAAATACATAATCCGCAGATTAGGCTTAGCAAACTCGGCAAAAACCGCTTCAAAGATTACTATGTTTTGCACTGCCACTGGCAGGCCTATGACGCCCTTAAAACGCAAATGGCGCCCGATAGTTTTAAGGAGCACCTGCGCACTAGCTACGCCCGCGGCGAGGCAATTGCCAAACTTTACCACGCCGATATTGTCGTTCACCGGCACAACGCCATTACCCTGCGTTTCTTTGAGGTCGCAGGCACTGACTACCCGTTATTTCGCGCGCTGTGCTGCGCAGACTTATTTCAAAGCCTAGACAAAGTATTGCGCAGCCGCGCGGGCATCGCACACATCTACGGCGAAGGTGATCACTGGGAATGCGCCGCCAAAGAGTGTGCAGCAATCGATCAACTGCACACCGTCACATCCGAAGGCAAAGGCACTTGGTTAGACGACGGCAGTCGAAACAATGAACGCTTAGATGCATGGGTGGATATTCGTGGCAATCACGTCAGCGCGATGAAATCGCCTTACAGTGATTTATTAGAGAGACAGCAAACCCAGCTTAAAAAATTAACCCTGGACTCGTATAAGCAAGACGCGCTCAGATCATCAACTAGCTAATCTTCTACTCAAAAAGGCGCAGAGCTAAATGGCTCTCCGCCTTTTTGAGCAACAGCCAAAAATCTTAGCCAGCTGCCACCGTTTGCAAAGCATCCACTTTTTGGAAGCCACGCGGCAATTTATGTCCACGTCGTCCGCGTTCACCTAAATAGTGCTCCAGTTCAGAGAACTTCAAGGACAAGTGTCGCTTACCTGAGATCACTTTTAAGATATCGCGCTCAGAGAAAATAGCCACCGCTGACACATACTCTTCTCGATTGGCGACTCTAGCTGACGGAATGCCGATCATTTTATTACCTTTGCCACGGGGCATCAGCGGCAAATCTTTAATTGGGAAGATTAGCATGCGCCCTTCTGTTGTGACGGCAACAACATGGCTAGTTTCCATGTCTGCAATCGCTACTGGCGGCAGTACCAAGGCACCTTTAGGCAAGGTCAGCGCAGCTTTACCCGCCTTATTCTTGCTCTGCAGGTCAGACAATTTAGCGATGAAGCCATAGCCAGCGTCAGACGCCAATAAATAGTGGCCGTCATCGCTCCCCATCATCATGCCAGTGAAATTCACTCCTGACGGCGGATTGATCCTACCCGTTAGTGGTTCACCTTGGCCGCGCGCAGATGGCAGGCCGTGGGCCGCAACTGTGTAGGTTCGTCCCGTGCTATCAAGAATAATCACGGGTTGATTGCTCTTGCCCTTCACCGACAATTTATAGCGATCACCCGCTTTATAGCTCAGACTAAGTGGATCAATTTCGTGACCTTTACCGGATCGAATCCAACCCATATCTGACAGCACAACAGTTACCGGCTCAGCGGAGACAATATCTTCTTCTAAAAATGCACGCGCTTCGGAGCGTGTTACCAATGGGGAACGGCGGTCATCGCCAAACTCCTCAGCAGCTGCCAGCAATTCTTTGCGCACCAAACTCTTCATACGACGCACAGAACCGAGAGTTAACTCTAAACCATCGCGCTCTTTGGCAAGCTCATCTTGCTCACCGCGAATCTTCATTTCTTCAAGCTTCGCCAAATGCCGTAATTTTAATTCGAGCACCGCTTCAGCTTGCGTATCAGTAATGCCAAAGCGTTCCATCAATACCGGCTTGGGCTGATCTTCTTCACGAATAATCGCAATGACTTCATCAATATTTAAAAATGCGATCAACAAGGCATCTAAAATATGAAGACGCTTAAGTACTTTATCTAAGCGGTATTCTAAGCGACGACGCGTTGTCGTTGTGCGAATTTCCAGCCATTCAGATAAAATTTTATCGAGGCCTTTTACCTGCGGACGACCATCGATACCGATCACATTCATATTCACGCGGTAGCTGCGCTCTAGATCAGTGGTGGCGAACAAATGATTCATCACCGCCTGCTTATCGATACGATTAGAGCGGGGAATAATCACCAACCGAGTTGGGTTTTCGTGATCTGATTCGTCCCGCAAATCCACCACCATCGGTAGCTTCTTGGCCTGCATTTGCTGGGCAATTTGCTCCAGCACTTTGGAACCCGAGGTTTGATGAGGCAAAGCCGTGATGACGATGTCTTCGCCCTCATCCTGCCAAAGCGCGCGCATGCGCAGAGAACCGCGGCCACTTTCATACATCTTCCGCAGATCTTCCGCAGGGGTAATAATTTCTGCGTCAGTAGGAAAATCAGGACCTTTTACGTGTTCACATAGCTCAGCAACACTGGCATTGGGCGCATCCAGTAAATGAATACAGGCGCTGACCACCTCACGCAAATTGTGAGGTGGAATATCCGTGGCCATGCCCACCGCTATACCGGTTGTACCGTTGAGTAGAATATTTGGCACCCGCGCTGGTAAGGTAGCGGGCTCATCCATTTGGCCATCGAAGTTGGGTACCCAATCAACCGTGCCTTGGCCTAATTCGCTGAGCAGCACCTCGGCGTATTTGGTTAATTTAGACTCGGTGTAACGCATCGCCGCAAAGGATTTCGGATCGTCTGGCGACCCCCAGTTCCCCTGACCGTCGATAAGCGGATAGCGGTAAGAGAAGTTCTGCGACATCAACACCATGGCTTCATACACAGCACTGTCACCATGGGGGTGGAATTTACCGATAACATCACCCACAGTACGCGCAGACTTCTTATGCTTAGCATTAGACTTAAGGCCAAGCTCACTCATTGCGTAAACAATGCGGCGCTGCACCGGCTTAAGGCCATCGGCAATATTTGGCAGGGCGCGATCGAGAATAACGTACATGGAATAATCCAAATACGCCTTCTCGGTGTAGCTTTTCAGTGGCATTTGCTCGACGCCGTCGGCGCCAATCACAATAGTTTCTGACATATTCTGTTATTCAATCCTTATCAAAAATTCACGGCGCACCACTAGGTACAACCCACTACTGAACACTTTGCGCTCTAAGGGTAATTACGAAGATTCACTTAGCGCAAGTCTCCGTATACTGAATCCACGTTGATCAGAGGAGATCCAACATGACTGCGCAAAAAGTAGTAAGCCTATCAGAATATCGTCAAGATACGCAGCAGATGCATATAGACGACGTTAGCGCACAAGCCTTCTTGTTTCTACAAGAACAGGCCCAGGAACTCGATCTCCCCATGCGCAAATTACTAAAAGAGCATTTACTAGGCATCGCCTGTGTCGTCAAAGCCGTCGAAGGCCTAGATGAAGCGCAAAACTGGCTGGCAATCATCAGTGACGAAATTAGTGCCACTGGTCATCACTAAGCCCCTGCAATTCTATTCTAATGTGCGGTGATTTTCTTTTCACCGCAACGCTCGCAAACATACACGGTAATCAACTTCCCCAGCTTCACATCAAACTGCTTAGCCTTATCAACCCGCCATTTGTGAAAGCCTTCACGACACAAGGTATTTGGCGTTTTGCCCAGCGGTGACTTTCGCTTAAAGGGCAGCACATCGCCCATAGTAACTCTCCTATCAGATTCACTAAAACGCCCTACCACTACGTGGATTTCGCGATTACTATACGCGCCTTGAGATAGCTGCGCGATAACAGAACGCAACGAGGAGAAATCATGGAAATCAGTCGCAATAAAGTCGTGTCATTTCACTATGAGTTACGCGATGGCCAAGGCGCCGTGTTGGAAGACAATTTCAACGACACGCCATCTTTATACATGCACGGTGCAGATAACATTATAAGCGGCTTAGAAAAAGCCATGTCTGGCCACACTGTAGGCGATGAATTTGAGGTCACTCTTCCCCCGGAAGATGCCTACGGGAATATCGAGCCCAATAAATCAGAGCGTATTCCCGCCAAATACCTCAAACACGAAGGCAAAATAAAGGTCGGCCAAGCGGTGCGTTTTAATACCGACAAAGGCATGCGCAACGCCACAGTGATCAAAGTGGGTAAATTTTCAGTCGATGTAGACCTAAATCACCCGCTGGCCGGACAAACCCTTACCTTTAAAATACTCATCAAAGATATTCGGGACGCCACCGACGAAGAAATTCGTCATCGCCATGCCCATGGTGAAGGCGGTCATCAGCACTAATAGGAATGCTGTCTTAAATGCAGCTTATTGCGATGCGCGCCACACCTTGGCCGCATCGCGAATAAACGCGTCGACAGCATCTCGGTTTTTTAATATCGAAAATGTCTCTATATGACCACCTTGGTAGCTTAGTCGCTGCTTTGCTTGTTTGGCAGCAGCAAACAGAGTTTCGGAGTGAGAATAGGGCACCACCAAATCTTGTCTACCGTGAATTAACATCAAGGGAAGCGGCGAAATATTCGCGATCTCATCAACTAGATCATCACCCTGAGGCATCGCCCAGTTAGCGGGATACTGAAACAGCCAAGTGAGCCAACTTCCTGCCGCCACTTTTTTCGCGATATCGCCATAGCCCGTAAAACCAGCATCTAAAATTACGCCCGCCAAATTGGGGTAATTCTCATGAGTCCGCGCGACAGCGACACCCGCTAAGCTTGCTCCAATGCTTTGCCCCAAGACTACTAAAGGCAAATCTGCCTGATCGGACTTAATAGACAACCAATCCAATGCACCCACGATATCTGCCTGAGCACCTTTAACACTCGGATACCCAGGTGACTCACCATAGCCACGATAATCGATTAAAAGTACATTAATATGGCGCTCTGGCAACCAATACACACTGGCCAAATGGGTACTTATATTTTCAGCATTGCCGTGAGCAAACAACACCGTAGCAAGTGCTTTATCTTTAGCGGGCAACCACCAGCCATGTACTTCGCCGCCATCTGCGGTCGAGAATCTGACATCACGATAATTCAAGCCAACATCAGCGGGCGTTCGAATGAGCTGCTGCTGAGGAAAAAACAATAGACTCTCACAGCCACTCACCAGCACCGCCAAAAACAGCAGTAGTACGCGGGTACGCCAAGTTTTGCAGCTTATTTTATCCATCAGAAATACTGTCGCCATGACAATTCTAAAGCCGCAGATTCAGCTCCATAATCCTTATGGTAATCCACGCTGGCGCGAATAGCCTGATTCTTCGCAATTGTCACATTTGAGCTAAGTGACAGGCGTTGCTTTACCCCTTCGCCCACATCATTTCCACCACCAAAATCAATATAACTTGCGCTCAACTCTGTTGCCCAGCGGCTGCCCTGCCATAGCTGGCCAACGCTTATTTGCGGCCCTATGCGCAAGCGATTATCGGCATCGTCATTGTGTTCTAATCGCGCCCCCGGAATAATATAGGCAACTCCGCCAACAAATTCTGTAGATACACCTGCGCCACCACTTACTCTGGCAACTAAGCTTTGATCTGGCGATGTATCCAAGCGCTCAAGTCCTGCATTTACCTGCCAGCTCAAGGGAGAGAAAAAGGCGTTACGGGGCGCCAAGGATCGAATCGCTACTGGATCAAATCGCTGCAGGCGAAGCGACTCATTATCTTGCCAGCGGAGTTTAAGCTGCCCCATCATCAGGGTCGCGCCTTCAGGATAGCCAGCCACCGAATCTAAGGCATCGTGGTAACTAATACGCCACTCTAAATCTGCATACTGCCTGCTTTTTCGAACACCGCCAGTCACACCGAGTAATGACGTCGCATGCCCCTGATCTGGCCGACCCGGCACTGGAGGTAAGGGCAATGACTGTGAGCCGTAAGACTGAATCTCGCGGAGCAGTGTCAGGCTACGTGTCGCCTGCCCAGGGCTTCGTTGCTCACGGTTACTGGTGTAACGCAAATACCGATAAGCAGCCATTACTATCTGCTGACGCTCCGACGTGGTGTATCGTAAATAACGCGGATCAGTGAGCTCTTTCTCATCTGCTGCCAAGCGCAACACCAACTCTTTTTGCGCAGCATCTAAGCCCATCAGCACCGTTTCAAGCTCTACGCGCCTAGACGCCCGATAGCTCGGCTCTTCAGTTAAGCCACTTTCAACCACCTGTCGCACTGTATCTACGGGCATCGCTGCCCGCGCAAACATAGACGTTAAGTCCAAGTCAGGCATCGCAACTTCAAGTAACTCTAATAGCCGAAAGGAACAATTCTCATCAAAAAAATAATAATCAAAATTAATATCACGCAACTCCCAAGTATGCGCCATGAGCATATCAATTTGATCAGCTGTTAGTGTTAGCGGGTATTCCCAAATATCACGATTTTCAAGACGGCTATATTCTTGAATTTTTTCATAATAAGGTTGCATGCTAAATAAACCGGGATAGCCACCTAATATTCCTCGGTAGGCATACAACATACCGTTTTCGCCCGGAGGAATACTCGCCGCAAAATTTAGAGCATAGGATAAAAACGCACTTTCGCTGCGCTCACCTGCGGGGTCTAAGCGCAAAAATGTATGCCCGTACATCGAGGAAGGACTATTCAAATAGCTCGCGGCCAGCACTAGCACCACGCGTTCAATATCTATTTTTTCGCGCCACTCCGTGTACTCCTGGCAATGATCTAGCAAGCCTGACACTACGATATGTTGACGGGATAACCACAGATATCGTGCGGGGTATCGGCATGCCGTTTCAACAGGGTTCTCAGCGAATGCTGTTAGAGTCTCTGTTAACTCCGCTTCTTGATCCATTGCGCCGTTAGCAGCAAGAAAAAACCGAGTATCGTCTATATAGCTAGCCGCCACGCCATCGAAAAAAGTAGTACCGCGCGGAATATGTAATAAAGCCCGCCAAGCCGCACTATTCAACAGCTGTAAGCGGTCGACCTCTTGAACTGGCTGCATTTGTGAATATACAGGTAACGACACAGTAAATAGCAGTATCAGCACTGCCACACGGCTTTCAAACATTATTGTTCTCAATAGCAAAACGGCCCCGAAGGGCCGCCAACAATCTCAATATTGAATAAAACTATGAGACGTATTTTGACAAGCGTTGGTCTTCTTTCATGATGGCAAAAATCGATGCCATAACCGCATCAGCTTGCACATCCGCAGAGGGGAATAAGCTGTCAAAATTATTGTGAAGACTTTCTTTAAACACAGCACGATCTTCTGCACTAATACCTAGTGACACAGCAACAGCGGTTAATGCTTCGCCATCGCCACGGGCTACATCTTCAGAAAATTCATCCATGATAGCGCCAACGTTGACCACCTTCTTGCCGCCATACGTCAACTGGCCATCAGCTGAACAACCATTTGTACCAGAGGTCATTCCGAAAGTGTTATTACCAGACGTGCCGTTAGTAATAGAGGCAACGAGATGTGATGGCAAGCCAGATTGGCCAGCAAACAACATATTGCCCCAACCACAATTTGGACCACCGGGCGCAACAGCAAATGATGCGCTTGAACATGCTATTAAAGCCGATGCGATAAATAGTTTCTTCATAGTCAATCCCTCGTAAATTTTATATTTAAAAACCGCAGGCAGAGATTAGCACAGCCAACGAGCTTGTCTACGTTTCAAATATAAAATTCTATGAATAAGCTTTTTACAGGCAAAAAAAACCCCGCATAGCGGGGCTTCTCGAGAAAGGATTAACGCTTATTCAGCGCTTTACTCACTCGTTTCTGCTACTGCTGCAGCGCTATCAGCTATCGCTTCTTTAATAGACAACTTGATACGACCACGAGCATCAACATCCAGTACTTTAACCTGAACATCTTGACCTTCGGTGAGGTAGTCGCTGACATTTTCTACACGCTCATCAGAGATCTGAGAGATATGCACAAGGCCATCTTTACCTGGCAGAATAGTCACGAACGCACCAAAGTCTACGATACGAGCTACTTTACCAGTGTAAGTTGCACCAACTTCAGCTTCTGCAGTAATTGCCAGAATACGGTTTACCGCATCATCGCGTGATGCTGAGTCAGAACCGTATACACGGACGGTACCGTCGTCTTCGATATCGATTTGCGCGCCAGTTTCTTCGCACATAGCGCGAATAGTTGCGCCGCCTTTACCGATGATGTCACGGATTTTATCGGAATCCACTTTCATCACGTGCATGCTTGGTGCGTTATCAGAAACACCGCTACGCGAGGTCGCAAGAACCTGATTCATCTGACCAAGAATATGCAAACGAGCTTGCTGAGCTTGCTCAAGCGCCACTTCCATAATCTTTTGAGTAATACCTTCGATCTTGATGTCCATCTGCAATGCAGTAACACCGTCGGCAGTACCGGCAACTTTAAAGTCCATGTCACCCAAGTGGTCTTCGTCACCGAGGATATCGGTCAAGACTGCGAAGCGCTCGCCTTCTTTAACCAGACCCATTGCGATACCGGCAACGGGTGCTTTAAGCGGCACACCTGCATCCATTAATGACAAGCTGCCAACACAGACAGATGCCATGGAGCTAGAACCGTTTGATTCGGTAATTTCAGACACCACACGAATAGTGTACGGAAAATCTTCTACGCTTGGCAAAACTGCTTCCAAGCTCCGACGCGCCAAGCGGCCGTGACCGATTTCGCGACGGCCAGTACTACCCATACGACCACACTCACCTACTGAATAGGGAGGGAAGTTGTAGTGAAGCATGAAGTTATCTTTAAACTCACCAGCCAACGCATCAACAAACTGCGCATCGCGGCTAGTGCCTAAGGTAGCAACACCGATAGCCTGAGTTTCACCACGGGTGAACAAAGCTGAACCGTGCGCCTTACCAAGTACACCAACTTCAACATTGATTGGACGCACGGTGCGTCCATCACGGCCATCAATACGCGGCTCACCGTTCAAAATACGTTGACGAACGATTTGCTTTTCTAGCTTCGCAAATACACCTCGAACGTCGTCGGCGCTGTATTGTGCTTCGTCGCCAGTCGCCAATTCAGCAATAGCTTGGTTACGCAATTCGCCAACTTTAGCATAGCGTTCCATTTTATCAGTAATGCGGTAAGCATCACCCAAGCCAGCTTTGTAACCGCCAGCTACCGCGCCCAACAATGCGGTGTTTTCTTCTTGAGGCGCCCAAGTCCAAACTGCTTTGCCAGCTTCGCTCGCAAGCTCTTTGATTGCTTGAACCGCAGCTTGCATTTCTTGGTGTGCGTATAACACTGCACCCAACATTTGATCTTCGGTTAACTGCTGCGCTTCAGACTCAACCATCAATACAGCGTCTTGCGTACCGGCAACAACCATATCTAACAGGCTTGTTTCTAGCTGTGCAAAGCTGGGGTTAAGGATGTAGCCATCTTCTGCAGTAAAACCAACGCGTGCTGCGCCAACAGGACCTGCAAATGGAACACCAGACACAGCCAACGCTGCTGAGGTGCCAATTAACGCGGCGATATCCGGATCGTTCTCTTTGTCTGCAGACATTACAGTACAGATAACCTGCACTTCATTCTGGAAACCTTTAGGAAACAATGGACGAATCGGGCGATCGATCAGACGTGACGTTAATGTCTCTTTCTCTGAAGGACGCGCTTCGCGCTTGAAGAAACCGCCTGGAATTTTACCAACGGCGTAAGTACGCTCTTGGTAATGTACAGACAGAGGGAAAAAGTCCTGACCAGGCTTGGCAGATTTTGCCGCCACAACGGTACACAGAACTTGCGTATTATCGATAGTAACCAATACCGCGCCAGTCGCTTGTCTAGCGATACGGCCGGTTTCCAAGGTAACAGTCTGGCTGCCCCACTGGAATGTTTTAGTAACGGGATTCACGGAGTAATTCCTCCCAAAATAAGGGTTATATAAAGTAATAAGGGGGCCACTAAGGCCCCCTCACTTATTCTTGTTTTAGCGACGCAGACCTAGACGTTTGATCAATTTGCTGTAACGCTCTTGGTCTTTGCGTTTTAAGTAATCCAGCAATTTACGACGCTGGTTTACCATGCGAATCAAACCACGACGTGAGTGGTGATCCTTTTTGTGGCCTTCAAAGTGACCCTGTAGTTTGTTGATGTTAACTGTTAATAAAGCTACCTGCACTTCTGGAGAACCCGTATCGCCTTCAGCAGTTTGGTAATCCTTAACAACATCAGCCTTCTCAATAGCAGATAATGCCATCTTCTCTTTCCTCATTACGAATATGCGTTTATAAATCGAGCCAGACCGCGCATATTTACAGTCAGGTTCGGAAGAAATGGCCTTTTGCCACTAACTTCATTTCCTTTTACCGGTGTCCCGGCACAAATTCAGCCGCGCATTATCCCACAGTTGAAAGCAAACGACGAGGTGTAACGCGCCCATCGTCTAAAATTTCACCAATTCCGAGGAATTTTCCGCCCTCGGCGAGTAAAACAACCTCGCCCGATGTCGGCGCACCGGATACCTGCACCGGCTGCCCTTGCAGTAAATAGTAGGCCGCAGTGTCGCCTAGGGTAAGTTGAGGGATATGACCCAACGCATCGGTGATTGGCAACAATAACGCATCTAACCCGTCAAAATCTTCGCGGTCGCGAAGGGCTTGTAATTGCTCTGTCGATACCGACTGAGCCTCAACAAACGGGCCAGCCTGTAAGCGACGCAAACTCGACACATGCGCGCCACAACCGATAGCCGCGCCCAAATCCTCAGCCAGCGAGCGAATATACGTTCCCTTGGTGCACCGAACGCGCACCACAGCCACCGCTAGCGCACCCGGCGTAAAGGATTCCAATACAAACTCTCGAATCGTGACCGGCCGTGCAGGACGCTCAACCGTTATGCCTTTACGTGCCAATTCATACAGCGGCTTACCGTCACGCTTAAGCGCCGAATACATGGGTGGCACTTGCAAAATATCACCACGCAATTTGGCTATTTGCGATTCAAGTTCGGCTGCAGTGAGATGTGACGCGTCAACTTCCGCCAATACGCTGCCTTCGGCATCGCCAGTATCGGTTTGCTGACCAAAAATGAAGTGGCTGCGATATTCTTTATCTGCATCCAATAAAAATTGCGAAAACTTGGTCGCCTCACCAAAGCACACAGGCAATACACCTGTCGCCAAAGGATCTAAGGCGCCGGTGTGCCCCGCTTTACTGGCATTATAAATTGCCCGAGCGGTGACCATTGCACCATTAGAAGAACGACCGGGGGGTTTATCCAATACCAAAATACCGTCAACAGACCGGCCTTTACGACGTCTCGCCAATGCAGCTATTCCCCGTCGCTATCCGTATAACGGCTGCGATCAGCGTCAACTGCATCTTGAATAAGCTTACTGATATGTTGGCCACGATTAACGCTGGTATCGTAATAAAATCGCAACTGCGGAGTAGTGCGAGCATTGTTGATCTTGGCGACTTGGCTTCGTAAAAAACCCGCGGCCTTATTCAACACATCGAGAGACTCTTTCGCCTCTTCAGGCGTATTTTTACCCATGACGGTGACGTAAATCTTAGCATGGCTCAAGTCACGACTGACCTGAGCGTCTATGACACTGACCATGCCAAGACGCGGGTCCCTAAGCTCCTTCTGGATAAACGTACCCAACTCTCGCTTTAAAAAATCCGCTATCCGCGCTGTACGGCTAAACTCTTTCAATTGACTCGCTACTCCGCAACGTCAGCCCCTAGAGGCTACGTGCAATTTCCTTCACTTCATACACTTCGATCTTGTCACCGGCGCGCACATCTTTGTAATTCTTAACGCCGATACCACACTCAAGGCCATTCTTAACCTCGGAGGCATCGTCTTTAAAGCGGCGCAAAGACTCTAGCTCACCTTCGTAGACAACAACATCGGCACGCAGAACACGAATACGCTTGCTGCGATAAACCGTACCCTCAATAACCATACAACCTGCAATGTCGCCAAACTTAGGTGAACGGAATACGTCACGCACTTCGGCAACACCGACAATTTCTTCACGCATTTCAGGGCTTAACATACCCGTCAAAGCGGCGGTTACATCGTCGATAACATCGTAAATAACGCTGTAATAACGAAGATCAACACCCTCGGTCTCAGCCAATCTACGCGAGCTAGCATCAGCCCGTACGTTAAAGCCGAACATTACTGCACCAGACGTCAACGCAAGATTCACGTCTGTCTCAGTAATACCACCAACACCCGCCGATACGATATTGACACGAACCTCGTCATTACCAATATCCATCAACGACGCCTGCAAGGCTTCTAAAGAACCGCGAACATCGGTTTTAAGAACGACATTCAGAATACGGCGCTCCGCTGATTCCATGCTTTCAAACATACGATCAAGCTTAGCTGCTTGTTGGCGTTTAATGCGCTGCTCACGGTCACGCACTTGGCGGAAATCTGCAACTTCACGAGCACGCTTGTCGTTTTCAACAACAACAAAGCTGTCACCCGCATCCGGTGTGCCATCAAGACCTAGTATTTCAACTGGAATTGACGGACCGGCTTCTTTAACAGGCTTGCCATTTTCATCAAGCATCGCACGAACACGGCCTGAACACTGACCGGCCAACACGATGTCGCCTTGACGTAAGGTACCGCTCTGAATCAACAGTGACGCAACCGCACCACGCCCCTTATCCAAGCGCGATTCGATAACCAAACCTTGAGCAGGTAAATCTGCCGCCGCTTTCAATTCAAGCAATTCTGCCTGAAGTAAAACTGCGTCTAATAATTTATCTATGCCTTCACCAGTATGCGCAGAAACGTGCACAAACTGAGTATCGCCACCCCATTCTTCAGAAATAACGTCTTTCGCAGACAGCTCATTCTTCACTCGGTCAGGGTCAGCGCCTTCTTTATCCATTTTATTGACGGCAACAACCAAGGGCACACCAGCCGCCTTCGCGTGGACAATTGCCTCTTCGGTCTGTGGCATCACACCGTCATCCGCAGCAACCACCAAGATCACGATATCGGTACTCTTAGCACCCCGTGCGCGCATCTGCGTAAACGCTGCGTGGCCCGGTGTATCAAGGAAGGTGATCATACCGTGACCGGTTTCAACGTGATAAGCACCAATGTGCTGGGTGATACCACCCGCCTCACCGCTGGCTACCTTCGTTTTACGAATATAGTCGAGCAGCGATGTCTTACCGTGGTCGACGTGACCCATAACGGTAACAACAGGAGCGCGCGAGATCATGGTACCCGCGCCACGAGAACCCAATGTTTCCTCTAGCGCTTCTTCTACCGCATCCTCGGAAACCAACTTAACCGTATGCCCCATTTCCTCAACGACCAATTGTGCCGTCTCTTGGTCGATAGGCTGATTGATGGTGACCATCATGCCCATTTTAATCATTTCTTTAATAACTTCCGCAGCCTTAACTTTCATTTGCTGAGCAAGTTCTGCCGCGGTGGTGGTCTCACCAATATTAACGGCATAGACAATTTTATCCGTCGGCGCTTGGAAGGCGTGACGCTGCGCATCATCTGGCAATTTCAAGGTCTTCTTCTTACGACGACCGCCGAAAGAACCTGCGCCATCTATATCATCACGCTTATTACCACGTGATTTGCCACCCTTACGACGCGGACGATCATCATCTGTGGCAGCTTCTGTTGGCGCTGCACGACGGTGATGACGTGGCGCTGGCTTTTCTGCAGCCTCATTACCACTGTCTTTGGACGCTGGTGCGGCCGCAGCAGGGGCAGGCGCCTTTGCCTTCACTTTACGCTTTTCTTCATCGCGTTTTTTGTCAGCCAAGACTTCAGCGCGACGCTCTTGAACACGCTTCTCTTCTTCTTTGCGACGCAAAATAGCGCGCTGACGAAGAACTTCCGGATCGACGTCTAATACGTCTTCGACCACTTCGCGGTATTCATCTGTTTTATTCGCTGGTGCAGCAGCAGGCACAACTGGCTCAGGCTCTTGCGCGATAACGGCCGGCTCTTCTTTAACTGGCTCAGGAGCCTTCTCTTCAACAACAGGCTCTGGCTCAGGCTCAGGCTCCGGTGCTTTCTCTTCAACAACAGGCTCAGGACTAACAGGCTCAACCTTAGGTTCAGGAGTAGCTTCAACAACTGCCTCTACCTCGGGCGCTGCGTCTACATCAGCTGTATCATTTAATTCTGCGCGCAAACGCTCCTCAGCAGCAGCTTCCGCCGCCATCTCCGCAGGATCGCGCTTGATATAAGTCCGCTTTTTACGAACTTCAATATTAACGGTTTTCTTACCCGCACCAGACCCGGTTTTGAGCGTACTTAAGGTCTTACGCTTCAAGGTAATCTTCTGTGGCGCCTCGGCTGATTCTCCGTGGCTCCGCTTTAAGAAAGTCAGCAGGGTTTGCTTGTCTTCATCAGACACAACTTGCCCAGCAGCGCTGTGCGACAGCCCTGCCTCTTTCATTTGCCTTAATAATCGTTCTACTGGCGCGCCAACGACTTCGGCAAGCTGGCTCACGGTAACTTCAGCCATTCATCATTCTCCTAAACGGTACGACTCGCTTACTTTGCAGTTTCGTCTTCGTCTGCAAACCACGGAGCACGGGCAGTCATTATTAACTCACCAGCCCGTTCTTCAGTCATATCTTCAATATCGAGAAGATCTTCAACAGCCTGTTCGGCTAGATCTTCCATCGTTACAATGCCGCGGCTGGCAAGGATAAAGGCAAGGTGTTTTTCCATGCCATCCATTGTCAATAAATCTTCAGCGGGCTCTGCGCTCTCTAACTTTTCTTCACTGGCTATCGCCTGGGTCAACAAGGCGTCTTTAGCGCGGGCTCGCAGCTCTTGCGCAATCTCCTCATCAAAACCTTCAATAGACATCATTTCTTCAAGTGGTACGTAGGCAACTTCTTCCAAAGTTGTAAATCCTTCATCCACCAACACTTCTGCAATGTCTTCACCCACATCGAGGGCGTCAACAAAAAAGCTTATTATCTGACCAGATTCTTGCTCGTGCTTAGCACCCATTTCTTCAATGCTCATCACATTGATGGTCCAGCCGGTTAGCTGACCTGCAAGCCGAACGTTCTGACCAGCCCGACCAATTGCCTGAGCAAGGTTATCGTCTGCAACACCAACATCCATTGTGTGAGTGTCTTCATCTACAACAATAGACTCGACTTCTGCAGGGGCCATGGCATTAATAACCAGCTGTGCCGGATTATCATCCCAAAGAATAATATCAACACGCTCATTGCCAAGCTCACCAGAAACCGCCTGCACACGCGAACCGCGCATACCAACACAGGCGCCCACTGGATCTATACGACCGTCATTCGTTTTTACAGCAATCTTAGCCCGCGAACCTGGATCACGAGCCGCCGCACGAATTTCGATAACATCTTCGGAAACTTCTGGCACTTCAATTTTGAAAAGTTCGATCAGCATTTCTGGGCATGCACGGCTAAGGAATAACTGCGGGCCGCGAGCCTCGGGACGAACATCAGCCAAGATGGCGCGAACGCGGTCGTTGATGCGAAACACTTCACGGCCAACCAACTCTTCGCGCGGCAACAAAGCCTCTGCGTTATTGCCGAGATCAACAATAATACTGTCGCGGGTTACTTTTTTAACCGTACCGTTAATGAGCTCGCCAACACGACTGCGATATTCATCAACGATTTGCGCACGCTCTGCTTCACGCACCTTCTGAACAATAACTTGTTTTGCAGTTTGTGCCGCAATACGACCAAAGCCGACATTCTCAACGATCTCTTCGTAAATGTCGCCCGCTTTTAAATCAGCGCTGTATTCATGCGCTTCTTCGATCGTTAATTGGGTACCCAGCAATGCCATTTCGTCGTCTGGCATAACTAACCAACTACGAAAAGTCTGATAGTCACCCGTGTGGCGATCAATCACGACACGAATTTCTGAGTCTTCGTCATAACGTTTTTTGGCGGCTGTTGCCAATGCCTGTTCAATCGCTTCAAAAATGATGGTCTTCGACACACCTTTTTCGTTCGATACGGCTTCAACTACCAGCAATATTTCTTTACTCATTATCCGCCTCTTTCCGCAGCCGGCTATCTGAAATCGTCACCCTCGATTAAAACCGAGGCACAACGTTCGCTTTATCAATTTGATCGTAAGGCAGCAAATAATCATGCTCCTCAACCATCAACACCACATCACCTTCCTCGATACCCATAAGACGACCGAGAAACTTACGACGCCCTTCAAAGGACGTGCGCAATCGAACACTAACATCACTGCCTACGTACTGCTCAAATTGAGCCAAGGTATACAGTGGTCTATCCATTCCCGGCGAAGAAACCTCAAGGTTATATTCACCAGTAATTGGATCTTCAACATCTAAAACACCGCTGATCTGATGACTCGCCTTTGCACAGTCATCAACGCCAATACCTTTTTCACTGTCTATGTAGACGCGCAACAAGGTATGGCGACCATGAGACTGATAATCTAAGCCCCAGAGTTCGTAGCCGAGCGCTTCCACACCCGGCCGTATCAATTCTTCTAACTTGACGTTCTTGTTGGACAAGTTCGCTACCCACCAATAAAAAATGGGCCCAAGGCCCACCAACGAAATTCTTTGACGCATACCTATTGGCTATACGAAAAAGCCCCTTTGGAAGGGGCTTCTAAAAACTTCTGATCTATATAAAAGCGAAGTCACCCTACGCTCAGAGTCGGCCACAAAAATACGCGATACCGCCCATATCAGGAGGCGCATTATAGTCGGCACCCACAACTAGGTCAAGCCAAACCCTTGGCAAGGAGCATAACACCCAGCTTATTTCAGGCAGGCATAAAAACAAAAAAAGGATAATTACTCATCGCAATTATCCTTTTCTATTTTTTGGTGCCGAAGGCGGGACTTGAACCCGCACGAGCTATGCTCACCACCCCCTCAAGATGGCGTGTCTACCAATTCCACCACTTCGGCTAATTTTTTACTCGGCGTCCGCCGGCATTTCACTTGTAACTGGCATCGCAGACTCAACCTCTCCCGCCTGCACAGGCATCGTCTCGTCGCCTACTGGCGCAACATCACGGCTTTCCTGCAATACCGGCACATCGATAATATCTTCATTAACGCCGCTGCGCTGCTTTGCAACATAGGCAAGCGACAAGCTAGTCACAAAAAACAGAGTAGCCAATACCGCTGTTGCCCGCGTTAGCGCGTTACCACTACCGGTGCTACCGAATAAAGTTTGGGATGCGCCCGAGCCAAACGAGGCCCCCATATCTGCGCCTTTACCTTGCTGAACCAGAATCAAACCAATAATAGAAAGACCAGCCAACACATGTACGATTAATATAATTTGTTCCATTACTCCGCCGCCCGACATATTGCGGAAAATTCCTGTGCATCAAGTGACGCACCACCAACTAAACCGCCATCAATATCCGCCTGAGCGAACAATTCACCTGCATTAGCAGCCTTAACACTGCCGCCGTACAGAATTCGCAAACCCTTCGCCAATTGCTCATCTTTCTTTGCAAAAAGAGCACGAATAAACGCGTGCACTTCTTGAGCTTGATCGGGGCTCGCCGTCTTACCAGTACCGATTGCCCAAACTGGCTCGTAAGCAATCACGATTAATCGCAACTGCTCAACACTTAAGGTCGAAAAAATCGGCTTAAGCTGGGCTGAAATAACTTCTAATGTTGCACCATCATCTCGCTGCGACTCGGTTTCACCGACGCACACCAATGGCAATAAACCTTGCAGTAAAGCCTGCTTTGCCTTTTGTGCAACCTGCTCGCTGGTTTCGCCATAAATAGCGCGACGCTCAGAGTGACCAACGATGACATAACGGCACCCGACATCAGCCAACATTGCAGCAGATACTTCGCCTGTAAATGCACCGTCACTAGGCTGATCGCATACATTCTGACTACCAACAGCAACAGGCGAACCTGACAAACCAGATAACACCTGCGGCAAATACACTGAGGGAGGAAACACTGCGATATCAACACCAGGCTCCGCAGGTAAGGACGTGTTTAATTCCGCCACCAACTTTCCAATGCTGGCGCTATCGCCATACATCTTCCAATTCCCTGCTACGAGATTACTCCGCATGCCATTTCCCTTAGCGCAAAATGGGCGCCAATCTTACATAAACTTATAAATACATACAAGAACCGCCACCACTTATGATGAAAGCTTTTGTACCTTGTCTGCTAGGCGCTGACATAAGTCCGCAACCTGCAGGGCATTCTCGCCCTCAACCATAACTCTCACCAAGGGCTCTGTACCTGAGGCGCGCAATAATACCCTGCCTCGCCCTGCTAATTCCAGCTCAACCTCGCCAACCGCGGCGCGTAATTCAGAATCATTTAAATCCATCGGTTTTTGTATGCGAATATTCTGCATAATCTGCGGAAATTTTCTCACCGGCCTGCGCAGTTCAAACAAACTTTTGCCACTTGCCACAACCGCCTGCACCACCTTTAGCGCGGCAACAATGCCATCACCCGTTGTACTGACATCACCACAAATGATATGGCCTGAATTTTCACCACCCAAGCTCCAGCCCAGAGCATTCATTCGCTCCTTAACGTAGCGATCGCCGACCTGCGCGCGCTCAAAAGAAACGCCCAGCGACTTTAATGCAAGCTCAAAACCAAGATTAGACATCAAGGTGCCAACCACACCATCACAAGACTCACCACGCCGCAGCTGCTCGGCAGCAATGATGTACAAGAGATCATCGCCATCTACTAATTCACCTGAAGCATCGGCAAACAGAACACGATCGCCGTCGCCGTCAAAGGCAATACCAAAATCAGCACACTCCTGCACAACCCGCGCCTGCATATCAGCGGGGTGAGTAGAACCAATATTCGCATTAATGTTAAGACCGTCAGGAGACGCGCCAATAACGATCACATTGGCACCCAGTTCAGTGAACACAGCTGGCGCGACGTGATAGGTTGCCCCATGAGCGCAATCGAGTACTATTTTTAAGCCTGCAAGCGAGAGTCCAGTCTGGCCCGTAGACTTACAATATTCAATGTAGCGACCGGCGGCGTCGTCAATGCGACGCACCTTACCCAATCTTGCGGACTCCACCGTAGTCATAGTCGCATCAATGGCTTCCTCAATAGCCATCTCTAATTCGTCAGGTAGTTTAGTCCCGTCGGCAGAAAAGAATTTTATACCATTATCGTAATACGGATTGTGGCTGGCACTAATCACAATGCCTGCGCGCGCCTGAAAGGTTCTCGTTAAATAGGCAATAGCAGGTGTCGGCATTGGCCCCAATAAAAGAACATCTACACCCGCCGCCACCAAACCGGCCTCTAAGGCAGATTCGAACATATAACCTGAAATTCGAGTATCTTTACCAATCAGCACTTTGCTGCGGCCTTCACGAGCGAACACCTGCCCCACCGCCCAGCCCAATTTAAGGACAAATTCCGGGGTGATTGCTCCCTCACCAACGCGACCGCGAACACCATCGGTACCAAAATACTTTCTAGCCATTATTACTTTTCTCAAACTTCACAGCGGTTGCGAGCTTTACCGCATCAACTGTTTCTTTAACATCGTGTACGCGAAGTATATGAACACCTCGCTCCACAGCCATTGCCGCCATCACGACACTCGCCGCCAATCTTTCTTCAACTGCACGCCCAGTAATAGCACCCAACATAGACTTGCGAGATACACCAACTAACAAAGGAAACCCCATCGCTGCGAAATCCGGCAGACGCCGAAACAGCTCAAAATTATGCGCGGTGGTTTTACCAAAGCCAAAACCGGGATCTAATAGTATTTGATCTTTTGAAAAGCCCGCAGCCAGACAAGCCGAGATTCGCTCCTGCAGAAAATTAGAAACTTCGTCAAAAATACTTTCATACTCTGGCTGTCGCTGCATCGAGTCGGGCTCGCCTTTCATATGCATCAGACATACCGGTAAGCCACTTGCGGCCGCCGCTGACATAGCGCCGAGTCTGGACAGCGCGCGCACATCGTTAATCATACCCGCACCCAACACCGCAGCCTCAACCATCACGCTGGGAGAGCTGGTATCCACTGATATGACAGTATCGAAACGCTCTGCAATAGCAGCAACCACAGGCAAGACTCGATCGCCCTCCTCTTGCACACTAACGGGGAGCGCACCCGGCCGCGTAGACTCACCACCAATGTCCACCAGCGTAGCACCCTGCTCACAAACCTCTTCGACCCGACGCAACACTTTTTCGAGCAATACGCCACCAGCGTGAAATTGACCGCCATCAGAAAAAGAATCAGGGGTAACATTGATAATCGCCATGACCTGAGGCGTACTCAAATCCAATAAGCGAACACCGCAGCGGAGCTGCGGTGAAGATAGGCTTGCGGTGAGATTCATACCAATCTCAGTGATCGCTCACCGAGCCGACGAAGGGATCTTCTGGACGATTTTTCTTGTCATCATTTGGCTCAGACTCCGGCTCCGCACCCGCCACTTTCGACTTGCGACCACCGGCAGTGTCGTCATCATCCCAACCCGCAGGCTTGCGCGGTTTACGACCTGCCATGATGTCGTCGATCTGTTTGGCATCAATGGTTTCATAGGTCATCAGCGCGTCAGCCATAACATCTAGTTTGCTGCGATGTTCTTCAAGGATTTTGCGCGCCGCCGCGTAACATTCATCGATAATACGACGCACTTCCTCATCTATCTGGCGAGCTGTTTCACCAGAGAAACTCTTGCCTTGCTGACCCGCAGACCGACCCAAGAACACTTCCTCTTCAGCGTCGTCATACATTAACGGCCCCATCTTGTCCGACAGCCCCCACTTGGTCACCATCTTGCGCGCTATATCTGTTGCACGCTGAATATCGTTAGAGGCACCCGTTGTTACGCCATCTGCACCAAGAGTCATTTCTTCCGCAATTCGACCGCCAAACAAAGAGCAAATTTGGCTGATAATATGTCGACGGCTCAGGCTGTAGCGATCTTCTTCTGGGAGGAACATTGTCACACCCAAGGCGCGGCCGCGAGGAATAATACTCACTTTATAGACCGGATCATGCTCTGGCATTTCGCGGCCTACAATTGCATGGCCCGCTTCATGATATGCCGTGTTCAGCTTTTCCTTGTCCGACATCACCATGGATTTACGCTCTGCGCCCATCATGATTTTGTCTTTCGCCAAATTAAACTGTTCCATACTAACAAGGCGCGAATTTCCACGCGCCGCAAACAGCGCTGCCTCGTTAGCCAAGTTGGCCAGATCTGCACCAGAGAAGCCGGGAGTACCACGCGCAATAATCGACGCCTCGACGTCATCACCCAAAGGCAATTTACGCATATGTACTTTTAGAATTTGTTCGCGACCGCGAATATCTGGCAAGCCAACCACAACCTGACGGTCAAAACGACCTGGACGTAATAACGCAGGATCGAGCACGTCTGGGCGGTTAGTTGCAGCAATAACGATTACGCCGTCATTTGCCTCAAAGCCGTCCATTTCAACCAATAGCTGGTTCAGTGTTTGTTCGCGCTCATCGTGACCACCACCCATACCGGCGCCGCGGTGACGACCCACTGCATCGATCTCATCTATAAAGATAATGCATGGCGCTTGCTTCTTGGCTTGCTCAAACATATCGCGAACCCGCGATGCGCCCACACCAACAAACATTTCAACAAAGTCAGAACCAGAAATTGAGAAGAACGGTACTTTGGCCTCACCCGCAATGGCTTTCGCCAGCAACGTTTTACCTGTACCAGGAGGACCAACCATCAACACGCCGCGGGGAATGCGACCGCCTAAGCGTTGGAATTTGCCCGGATCACGCAGGAACTCGACCAGCTCCTGAACATCCTCTTTAGCTTCATCAACACCCGCCACATCGGCAAAGGTGGTTTTAATTTGGTCTTCGCTTAACAGGCGCGCTTTGCTCTTACCAAAGGCCATCGGGCCGCCCTTGCCACCACCTGCACCACCCTGCATTTGACGCATAAAGAACATAAAAATGGCGAGAATAATCAAGATTGGGAAGCTAGCTACCAGCAACTGGGTCCACAAGCTCTGACGCTCAGGCTTTGTACCCTGAACCACAACATTATGCTGCAGCAAATCATCGATAAGTTTTGGATCATCCAGCAGAGGCCGCACGCTTTCGAAACGACTACTGTCATTACGCTCTCCACTGATCACTAAGCCGTCAATGACAACCTTGCGAACGCGCTCGTTCTGCACCTCAGTAATGAACTGAGAATAATTAAGTTGCTCAGTAGGCGACTGGACGCTGAAATTATTAAAAACAGTCAACAAGACCGCCGCAATAACCAGCCACAACAGTAAATTCTTTGCCATATCGTTCAAAAACCGATCCTCACGCTACACTTTTCGCAAAGCTTACAAAACGGGAATTAACCCGACATCTGCCCACTCTACTACATTAATTGGGCACCCTCTACGCAATAATTAGCTGCGAAGACCAGTGGCTACTAAGTACACTTCCCGTGATCTTGGCCTTGAAGCGGCCGGTTTACGGGTGACTACTTTACTAAAACGCTCACGAAGGAGGCGCATATACTCGTCGAAGCCCTCTCCCTGAAATATCTTGGTGACAAATCCACCGCCGGGCCTTAGAACTAAACCCGCCATATCCAACGCCAGCTCACAAAGGTACATAGATTGCGGCTGATCAACATCTCTCATACCACTCATATTGGGGGCCATATCTGAAATTACAAGATCTGCCTTCTGATTCCCCAAAAAAGCCATGAGCTCATTGAAGACCTCTTCGTCAGTAAAATCGCCCTGAATAAACTCAACCCCAGCAATGGTGTCCATTTCCAAGATATCAGATGCCAATACCTGACCATGATGACCAACTAGCATAGCGGCTACCTGAGACCAGCCACCAGGGGCACTACCGAGATCGACCACACTCATCCCAGGCTTAATTAGGCGATCTTTTTCCTGAATTTCCAATAACTTATAACAAGCGCGGGAGCGATATCCCTCTTTCTGAGCTAGTTTGACGTAGTGATCGTCAAAATGTTCCTTCATCCACGCGTTACTTGATGCTGTACGTTTAACCACACCCACCCCGTTAATAGTGAGAATTCATATTTCAGCGCAGAGGTGTTTCGAGTAAAATACGCGGCCACGCCTCTTTCGGTTTTTGTATTATGTCTAAGTTCAGCGCCAGCGATAAAAAACACCTACGCAGTATCGGTCACAAACTCAGTCCAGTTGTGATGATCGGCGACCGCGGCTTAAGCGAAGGCGTGATGACCGAAATAGAGCGCGCACTAGACGACCACGAGCTCATCAAAGTAAAAGTTAATATAGCTGAGCCGACCGAACGTCGTGCAATGATTGATCAATTTTGTGCCGCGCACAAGGCGCACTTGGTGCAGGCTATCGGCAAGATCGCATTGATTTACCGACCAGCCAAAAAACCTAACCCGAAGCTTTCTAACCTGCTTCGGGCCTAGGTACAACGCTCTTACTCGGCGAGGTGTTGCACCTTGTCGATTTCGTATTCGATAGTGCCGCCAGGCGCAGCAACCAAGGCGACATCGCCCTCTTCCTTACCAATAAGCGCACGTGCAATCGGTGAGGTAACCGAAATCTTGCCAATTTTCACGCTGGCCTCATCTTCGCCCACGATTCGGTAAGTGACCTCTTCATCTGTCTCGCAATTGATGAGAGTGACAGTCACCCCAAAAATGACTTTACCTGTGTATGGGATTTTAGAAATATCGATAACCCGCACACCGGCAAGCTTGCTTTCAATCTCTTGAATTCGGCCTTCGCAAAATCCCTGCTGCTCACGCGCCGCATGATATTCTGCGTTCTCTTTTAAATCGCCATGAGCACGTGCCTCCGCGATTGCCTGAGTAATACGCGGACGCTCAACAGATTTTAGATTCTTTAACTCATCCCGCAGCGCTTTTTCACCCGCAACAGTCATTGGCACTTGATTCATTGTATCATTCCCTCGTGTACGTCCTGTAAACGACGCACTGTTTTCTCTTCACCAAATGCTAAAGCCTGACAAATTGCTTCCGCACCAGCAAGTGTTGTGGTGTAACTCACCTTATTAACCAATGCACTTCGGCGAATCAGGGACGAATCGGCAATAGCCTGCTTACCTTCGGTGGTATTAATAATTAAGTCGACGTCGCCATTTTTAACCATATCGACGATATGTGGACGACCTTCCAATACTTTATTGACGCGCTGGCATTCGAGCCCCGCCGCAACGAGTACCTTGTGCGTACCGCGGGTAGCACAAAGGGTAAAGCCCTGCGCAACCAACTGCTTGGCAACTTCTATCGCGCCATCCTTGTCTGGATCTCGTACGCTAATAAAAGCGCGGCCGCTGGTCGGGAACACTTCGCCAGCACCTACTGCCGCTTTTGCAAAGGCTTCAGCAAAGGTTTCGCCCAAGCCCATTACTTCACCGGTGGATTTCATTTCTGGCCCGAGAATAGGGTCAACACCGGGAAATTTAGCGAAGGGGAATACCGCTTCTTTCACCGAGAAATACTTAGGCACAATCTCAGTGGTGAAGTTTTGCTCCGCCAAGCTGGTGCCAGCCATGCAACGCGCCGCAACTTTCGCCAAAGACACGCCAATGCATTTAGATACAAAAGGTACAGTACGCGACGCGCGAGGATTAACCTCTATCACATATATCTCGCCATCCTGCACTGCCAACTGCACGTTCATCAAACCAATAACGCCTAACTCTAGCGCCATCGCTTTCACAATCTCGCGCATGCGATCTTGCACCTCAGCACTCAAGGAATAAGGTGGCAAAGAACAGGCCGAGTCACCAGAGTGAACACCCGCCTGCTCTATGTGCTGCATGATGGCGCCAATCACAACCTGCTTACCGTCTGACACCGCGTCGAGATCCACCTCAACCGCCGCATTCAGGAAGTGATCTAATAGCACTGGCGATTCATTAGAAACACGCACCGCTTCGCGCATATAACGCTGCAATTCGTCTTCCTTATAAACGATCTCCATCGCACGACCACCCAATACATAGGACGGACGCACAACTAGTGGGTAGCCTATTTTTGCCGCTGCAACTAACGCCGCTTCTTCTGAACGCACGGTTGTATTTGGTGGCTGTTTTAATTCAAGCCGCTCGATCATTTGCTGAAAACGCTCGCGGTCTTCAGCGCGATCGATTGCGTCAGGCGATGTGCCGATAATTGGTACGCCAGCGGCCTCAAGATCACGGGCCAACTTCAGCGGAGTCTGACCGCCGAACTGCACGATAACGCCCTTGGGCTTTTCTTTGGCGACAATTTCCAAGACATCTTCTAGGGTAACCGGCTCGAAATACAAGCGGTCAGAAATATCGTAATCCGTCGATACGGTCTCGGGGTTACAGTTAACCATAATGGTCTCGTAACCATCTTCACGCATCGCTAGGGCCGCGTGCACGCAGCAGTAATCGAATTCAATACCTTGGCCAATACGGTTTGGGCCGCCGCCAATAACCAGAATTTTCTCACGATCTGAAGGCTGCGATTCACACTCTTCTTCATAGGTGGAATACATATACGCGGTCGATGTAGAAAACTCCGCCGCGCAGGTATCAACACGCTTGTAGACCGGATGAATATCTAGGCTATGACGCAAGGTGCGCAGTTGTTTTTCGCTTACTGCCAGCAATACGGCTAAACGCTGATCCGAAAATCCTTTGCGCTTCAAACGCCACATCAAATCTTTAGTGATATCGGTAAGCACTAGCGATTTCAGCGAGTTTTCAGTTTTGACAATGTCTTCAATCTGAACTAGAAACCACGGATCAATCCACGAATGCTCAAATACCTCATCAACCGTCATACCTGCACGGAAGGCATCAGCAACAAACCAAATGCGCTCTGGGCCGGGATTAGTCAGCTCAGCAATCAACACATCACGGGCATCATCACGATCAACATCAATTTGGTGTTCAAAACCTGCCGAACCTACTTCAAGACCACGTAGGGCTTTTTGCAAAGACTCCTGGAAGGTACGACCAATCGCCATCACCTCACCAACAGATTTCATCTGGGTATGCAGACGAGTTTGCGCCTCACCAAATTTTTCAAAGGTGAAACGCGGAATCTTGGTAACCACGTAGTCTATTGCAGGCTCGAAAGACGCAGGCGTTGCTCCGCCAGTAATATCGTTTTGCAACTCGTCTAAGGTGTAACCAATCGCCAATTTAGCCGCAACTCTCGCAATTGGGAAACCCGTCGCTTTAGACGCTAGCGCCGACGAACGACTCACCCGCGGGTTCATCTCGATAACCACTAAGCGGCCTGTGTGCGGTTCCATACCAAACTGCACATTGGAACCACCGGTTTCAACACCGATCTCGCGCAATACTGCGCAAGAGGCATTACGCATAATTTGATATTCTTTATCCGTCAACGTTTGCGCTGGCGCAACAGTGATCGAGTCACCAGTATGCACACCCATCGGATCAAAGTTCTCGATGGCGCAAACAATAATGCAGTTGTCGTTTTTATCACGCACAACTTCCATTTCGAACTCTTTCCAGCCAATCAAGCTCTCGTCGATTAGCAGCTCATTGGTTGGTGAAAGATCGAGACCGCGGGTACAAATTTCGATAAATTCTTCTTTATTATAGGCAATACCACCGCCGGAACCACCCATGGTGAAACTGGGGCGAATAATGGCTGGGAAGCCGATAGAATCCAGAACTTGCAGCGCCTCTTCCATACTGTGGGCAATTGCAGAGTTAGGTGTTTCCAAACCAATACGCTTCATTGCCCTATCGAATAACTGACGATCTTCAGCCATGTCGATGGAGGCTTTGGTGGCGCCGATCATTTCAACGCCGTACTTAGCGAGCACACCCTCGCGATCCAAATCCAAAGCGCAGTTCAGTGCGGTTTGCCCGCCCATCGTAGGAAGCAGAGCATCGGGACGCTCTTTCTCAATGATTTTAGCAACCGTTTCCCACACTACGGGCTCAATATAGGTCGCATCAGCCATTGATGGGTCGGTCATAATGGTCGCAGGGTTAGAGTTCACCAGAATTACTCGGTAACCTTCTTCCCGCAAGGCTTTACACGCCTGCGCACCGGAATAATCAAACTCGCAGGCCTGCCCAATAACAATGGGACCAGCGCCGAGGATAAGAATGCTTTGGATATCAGTTCTTTTTGGCATAAGTACTAATCATCTAACTCTGTGCTTCGTAATAAACAGTCTGCTACCGGAAGCTGAGCAACAGACACTAGCTGGGGTGTTCATTTTTCTCAGCCGCACAGGATCAAACGGCTGAGAGGTAACGCTTTATTTGGCCTGCTTAGCCGCCACAATCATGTCGATAAACTGATTAAACAGCGGCGCAATATCATGCGGGCCTGGGCTCGCTTCTGGGTGCCCCTGGAACCCGAAAGCTGGCGTATCTGTACGCTGAATACCTTGCAAAGACCCATCAAATAGCGACTTGTGACTCACCGCTAAATTGGCAGGCAATGAACCCTCATCAACCGCAAAACCGTGGTTTTGGCTGGTGATATGAACAACCTTAGTAGACAAGTCCTGCACTGGGTGGTTGGCACCGTGGTGGCCAAACTTCATTTTCACTGTCTTTGCGCCAGATGCCAGAGCCAATAATTGATGGCCAAGACAGATACCAAACACCGGCACGCCGGTAGCAACAATGTCTTTAATCGCGGCAATAGCGTAATCGCAGGGCTCCGGATCGCCGGGGCCATTGGATAGAAAAACGCCGTCGGGATTCATCGCCAATACCTCAGCGGCCGAGGTCTTTGCTGGCACAACCGTCAAGCGACATCCGCGGTCGGTGAGCATCCGCAAAATATTACGTTTAACACCGAAATCGAAGGCGACAACATTATGGGGTAGCTCTGCATCGCTAAAGGTTTTGTGACCCTTACCTAGCGCCCAACTACCTTCGCGCCATTTATAACTTTTGGCAGTGGTGACTTCTTTCGCTAAATCCATGCCCTTGAGCCCAGCAAATTCCTTTGCCATCGTCAGCGCCTTGGCTTCATCGATGTCACCAGCCATTAAGCAGCCACCCTGAGCACCTTTGTCGCGCAAAATACGCGTCAAGCGGCGAGTATCGATATCAGAAATACCAATAATGTTTCGGGCTTTTAGGTAATCAGACAGGCTTTGTTCACTGCGGAAACTCGATGCAAGCATCGGAAGATCGCGAATAACCAAGCCCGCAGACCAAATTTGGTCCGCTTCTTCGTCTTCGCTGTTCACACCGGTATTGCCGATATGGGGATAGGTTAATGTAACAATTTGGCGAGCATATGAGGGATCGGTCAAAATTTCCTGATACCCGGTCATCGCCGTATTAAATACGACCTCACCAACGGAATGCCCCTCGGCACCAATGGCGATGCCCCGAAAAATGCTGCCGTCTTCAAGGGCAAGTATGGCTGGAACCGTCAAGACTACCTCCTAGAGCAAACTTGCGGCCGAGAGCTACCGCCGACATACCCGCCGGAACGACAACCAAGGGACCACAGAGGAAAATACGCGTGCAAAAAAGCGAGATGAAGATTACCTCACCTCGCTTTCTGCGGGGCTGCGGAGCTTATTCAGCTCGGCACCCTAATCTGATGCGCGATTTTACGCGAAACTCCCCCCGCGCGTCCACCGCAATAAATACCGCTAATGTTGACTTTGCTGAGATTAATTCACATTTTCAGCGAATTCGGCGCGCAAAGAACTCGAACATGCAGAATTATTTTAAACCAAGTACATCCTGCATATCGTAGCGTCCAGCCTTCTGCGCACTCACCCACGCTGCCGCGCGCACCGCGCCACGGGCGAATGACATCCGCGAACTAGCCTTGTGGGTAATTTCGACGCGCTCGCCTTCCGCGCAGAACATCACCGTATGGTCGCCAACGATATCGCCAGCACGCACAGTGGCAAAACCAATCGCCTCGCGATCGCGAGCCCCGGTTTGGCCTTCACGGCCATAAACAGCAACTTTTTCCAGATCACGCCCCAAGGCATCGGCAACTACCTGACCCATGCTCAGCGCCGTGCCAGATGGCGCATCAATCTTGTGACGGTGATGAGCCTCGACAATTTCTATATCAACATCATCACCCAATACCCGCGCGGCCATATCTAGTAATTTAAAGCACAGATTCACGCCGGTGCTAAAGTTAGACGCCTGACAAATCGCAATTGGGGCAATTGCCGCCTCTAGCTCTGCCTTTTGCTCCGCGTTAAAACCGGTGGTGCCAATCACCATACCCTTGCCAGCTAAACCACAGGCCTTAGCATTCGCGAGGGTTGCGGCAGGCACGGTAAAATCGATGAGCACATCAAAATCACCCAGCACCGCATTCACGTCACCCACTATTGCCACGCCATTTTTACCCAAACCAGCCAACTCACCGGCATCGGCGCCAATCAGGGAGCTTTCGGGACGCTCAATCGCCGCCGTTAATGTGCAAGCTTCATTCAACGACACCGCCTCGATCAAAATCCGCCCCATTCTGCCTGCGGCACCGGTTACTGCTATCCGAACTGTCATATCACTTTCCAATATTAAATAATCTAATTCTGTTTTCTGTCGCGACTGTTGGCCCCGCTTGGCACTTCTTCGTCAAAATGCTCACCAGACTCATTTATCGCCATGTCTCGCACCGTCGTTGATGCCAACGCAGAGTCCAAAGCGGCATCGATTAACGCCGTTACCTCAGCAACACCATGCACCGGCTTACGAGGCACCCGCAATGCAATTAACTGCAAAGTGCCATCATTGCGCACCGCGTCGATAACCGTTTTTAAACTGGTCTTTTCAAGCGGCGCATTTGGCAGATAGCGTGGCGGATCTTCATGGTTTTCTGTTACTAATCCAGCGTGTTTTAAGGCGTTAAGCACCCGCGTCACACCCTGAATCTGAACCCGCAAACGGTAGACAAAATCGCTCGCCGAAAAAGGCTTTCGCGACTGATAATAACGCTGGGCGATTATCGCCATCACCTGCAAGGCCAGAGTCTCGCGCTGACGAATACTCAAATCACCACTGCGGCGCACCGGCGAAATATATTCGGGGTGCTGAACGTAAAATGCAACACTACTGCCAACCAACAAGATCAACCAGCTGATGTACATCCACATCATAAACAAAATCAAAATAGCAAAGCCGGAGTAAATCGCATAGGTGCCGCTGCCGCTCGCCGACACCACCACACTCCCAAAGCCCCAACCTAAACTCTGAAACAAAACACCAGAAACCAAACCCGCCACCGCACCTGCGCGGAACGTCACTCTAGTATTAGGAATAAACATATAGAAAAAGGTGAAGGCCGCAATAATCATCAAATACGGCGCAGCCTCAGTCACAAAAGCGATCAAATACTGCACAGCCGGCACATGCGTACTGATAGTTTGTACAAAACCACCACTCAATACACTGGCAGACAAACCTATGGCAGAAAATACCAAGAGCGGGCCAATCAACATCACACTGCCGTAATCGGCAAATCGGCGACCGATACTGCGATGCTGATCTAAGCGCCAAATATAATTAAAGGTCGCCTCTATTTTTTGAATCAATGAAATTGCGGTGTAAAACAGTAGCGCAACACCAAAGGTACCCAGTACACCGATTTTTACATTATCGATAAAGCCGATAATTTTGTCGGTAATCTCAACACCCTGCGTTCCCATCGGCGCAAGAAACTGCAGCATGATCGGCTCTAGCTGCTTATTGTGCATGCCAAACGCTTTTAGCACCGAAAAACTGACCGCCATCATCGGCACCAAAGACAACAAGGTGGTGTAAACCAAGCTCATTGCCCTAAGTGTTAGCTCACCCTTGGTTAAATCATCCAGAACCACATAAAGCAGACGCAGCATATCAATCAGCTTGCGCTGCCAAGCACTGTAATGAACCACCTTATCTGACCACAGATAATCGGCTACAAATTTGTTGAGGGTTTTGTCCATTATTAAAGGCGCCTCTAAATAGTTCGGAGCGTAGAATCGCCGAATTCACTTGTCGCCAAGAATGGAGAAAAAGTTAGGGGAAGTCGAGACCGGATTCTACCCGAAGGTAGAGCCCGGTTAATAGAAACAGTGAATTATCAGAGTTTCATATCGTCAAAAAAGTTTTTCACGCCGTCAAACCATGTTTTTTTTCGAGGTGACTGCTTGTCGTCACCTTCCATGCTGGCCTGAAACTCTTGCAACAACTCTTTCTGGCGTTTGCTCAACGACACCGGCGTTTCAACTGCAACTCGGCAAATTAAATCACCTGTACTACCGCCACGCACGGGGGTAATTCCCTTACCGCGCAAACGGAAGGATTTCCCAGTTTGAGTTTCCGCTGGGATTTTCAGCTTTACACGCCCTTCCAACGTCGGTACGTCTATCTCGCCACCCAAAGCCGCGTCAGCAAAGCTAATCGGCACATCGCAGTGCAAATTTTTACCATCGCGCTTAAATATAGGATGTGGACGCACAGACATCTGCACATACAAATCACCCGTCGGACCGCCGTTAGGACTGGCCTCGCCTTCGCCGGTTAGGCGAATACGGTCGCCGGTATCAACACCCGCTGGCACTTTCACCGACAAGGTTTTGGTTTCTTCGATCAGACCTTGGCCATGACACTCATTGCATGGGTCGGAAATAATCGTACCCTTACCTCGACAGTTAGGACAAGCTTGCTGCACGGCAAAAAAGCCCTGCTGCATACGCACCTGGCCCACACCGTTACATGTGCTGCAGGTCATAGGCTTCGAACCGGCTTTCGCGCCACTACCGTCGCACGGTTTACACGCAACCAAGGTAGGAATACGAATTTTGGCCGTTGAGCCGTGAACCGCCTGCTCCAAATCAATCTCTAGCGTGTAACGCAGATCGGAGCCGCGCTCTGGCCCGCGCTGCCGACCACCGCCGCCACCGCCGAAAATATCGCCAAATACGTCACCAAAAATATCACTAAAGCCGCCAGCACCGCCGCCACCGCCAAAACCACCGCCAGCGTTTACGCCTTCATGACCGAAGCGATCGTATGCGGAGCGCTTCTGCTCATCAGAAAGCACTTCGTAGGCCTCGGTAGCCTCTTTAAAAATATCTTCAGCCTTCGGATCATCTGGGTTGCGGTCAGGATGATTCTTCATCGCTATACGACGGTAGGCTTTCTTAATATCCTTACTGTCGGCGTCCCGCGACACGCCCAAAATTTCGTAATAATCTCGTTTTGCCATAGCTTCGTTTTACACTGTTCAGGAGAGGGTGGGCGCTAAAACACCAAACCGCTCTGCCAGATTAATTGATGACTGTTGTTAAACGCCAAACGGGAAATCGCTAGAACACTTCAAGAACTTGATAGTTCCAGCGTCTCACGTCTCCCGTTAGGCAGAATGCAAGTTTGGGGCCCCTTCGGCCCCGCACTTTACTTCTTATCGTCGTCTTTTACTTCCTCAAACTCGGCATCAACCACATCGTCAGCGCCAGATTGGGGCTGTTCTGCACCGCCGCCAGCTGCTTCCGCTTGCGCGGCCTGCTCTGCGTACATTTTTTGTGCAAGACCACCAGATGCTTCAGTTAATTTTTTAGTGGCTTCTTCGATTTTCTCGACGTCATCACCTTTAACCGCCTCATCAAGTTCTGCTAGCGCTGCTTCAATTGCCGCCTTTTCTTCGTCGGTAGCTTTATCGCCAGCTTCTTCCAGCGTTTTACGGGTCGCGTTAGCCATGCCTTCGGCAGTATTGCGAGCAGTTACCATTGCCTCGAACTTCTTATCTGCTTCGGCATTCGCCTCTGCATCGCGTACCATTTTCTCAATCTCTTCCTCATTCAAACCGCTTGATGCAGTGATGCGGATAGATTGCTCTTTACCTGTTGCCTTGTCTTTAGCAGACACATGCAGAATACCGTTGGCATCAATATCGAAGGTAACTTCGATTTGCGGCAACCCGCGTGGCGCTGGCGGAATATCAGCTAAGTCAAAACGACCCAATGATTTGTTTGCCGCAGCTTGCTTACGCTCACCCTGAACAACGTGAATAGTTACCGCGGTTTGGTTGTCATCAGCTGTTGAGAACACCTGTGATTTCTTAGTTGGAATCGTGGTGTTTTTCTCAATCAGCGGCGTCGCAACACCACCCATCGTTTCAATACCCAAGCTCAGCGGGGTAACGTCTAACAGCAATACGTCTTTTACTTCGCCAGACAGTACCGCACCTTGCAATGCTGCGCCCATGGCTACGGCTTCGTCAGGGTTTACATCGCGACGAGCTTCTTTACCAAAGAACTCAGTAACCTTGGCTTGCACCAAAGGCATACGAGTCTGACCACCAACTAAGATGATTTCATCGACTTCAGACGCTGACAAACCAGCATCCTTCAGTGCAACTTTCATTGGCTCAAGTGAACGAGCAACCAAGTCACCAACCAGAGCTTCTAACTTAGAGCGGCTCAACTTCACAACCAAATGCTTAGGACCAGTCGCATCTGCAGTGATGTATGGCAGGTTGATCTCAGTTTGCTGGCTTGAAGACAATTCGATCTTCGCCTTCTCAGCTGCTTCTTTCAAACGCTGAACAGCTAGCGAATCACCTTTCAGATCAATGCTGTTTTCTTTCTTGAACTCTTCCGCCAAATAATCAATCAGGCGCATATCGAAATCTTCACCACCTAAGAAGGTGTCACCATTCGTCGACAACACTTCAAACTGGTGCTCGCCATCTACCTCTGCGATCTCGATAATAGAGATATCGAAAGTACCACCACCAAGGTCGTAAACCGCAACGGTGCGATCGCCTTTGGCCTTGTCCATACCGTAGGCTAATGCCGCAGCAGTTGGCTCGTTAATGATACGTTTTACATCTAGACCCGCAATACGACCCGCGTCTTTGGTTGCTTGACGCTGTGAGTCATTGAAGTACGCCGGTACAGTAATAACCGCCTCGGTCACTTTCTCGCCAAGGTAATCTTCGGCGGTTTTCTTCATCTTCTTAAGAACTTCAGCCGAAATTTGTGGCGGTGCTAATTTCTCGCCCTTCACTTCAACCCAAGCATCACCGTTGTCTGCTTTGCAGATACCGTAAGGCACCATTTTGATGTCTTTTTGCACAACATCATCTTCAAAGCGACGACCGATCAAACGCTTAACCGCATACAATGTATTGTGTGGGTTAGTGACAGCCTGACGCTTGGCGCTCTGACCAACCAAAATTTCTTTGTCGTCGGTGTAGGCAACAATCGACGGCGTAGTACGCGTACCTTCAGAGTTCTCAATAACGCGAACTTTGTCGCCATCCATAACCGCCACACACGAGTTGGTGGTCCCCAAATCTATACCAATAATTTTACCCATGATAATTCTCCGCATTACTAACTGTCGCCACGTCAGGCGAAATTCTTTGTCTTGTTGACAGATATTGGCCCTTATCCACACATTTCAAGTGGGCATAGGCTATTTTTAATACAAATTCTATTTATGGCGCCTTAGCGATCACGACCATTGCTGCGCGCAGCAAACGGCCGTTAAGGGTATAACCTTTCTGCATCACATCCAGAACCGAATTCGGCTCCGCATCTGGATTAGGCACCATCGCCATCGCCTCGTGAAACTCTGGATTGAATGGCTCGCCAACGGGGTTTAACTGCTCCACATTATGACGCGCCAAAGCATCAACCAATGTTTTGCGAGTTAACTCCACCCCTTCTAATATGGCTTTCAAAGATTCATCAGCCATATCAGCCGCCGCCAGCGCGCGATCTAAATTGTCTACGACGGGCAACATATCGCCGGCAAACTTCTCAAGCGCAAACTTGCGCGCGTTTTCGGCATCTTTCTCAGCTCGGCGCCGAATGTTCTGCGCCTCTGCCGCCGCACGCAACGATTGCTCATGCGCGTCAGCTACAGCCTGCTTTGCCTCCGCCAACTGATCTTCAAGGCTAAGTTCCGACTCAACGCCAGACTCATCATCTTCTTGCAGCAGCTCGCCAGATTGAAGCTCTTCATCCTGCATTGCCGCTTTGTCTTGTTCCTCTGTCACGTATCCAATCTCCGTCACACGTATTAGGCCTTGCGGACAATCGCCGCGTTGTCGCGTATATGGGGTTTAGCGGCGTGAATTCAAGGCAAAGACAAATATTTTTACGGCGGGTGATTGACGATGATGACGAGCCGCAGTATTTTACTGTATAAATATACATGCAATTTTTTACACTGCGAGAGACCACTATGCTGAGCCATCTCACTATCAGCAACTACGCGATCACCGAACATCTCGACATTGAACTTAAAGGCGGCATGACCGTGCTCACCGGCGAAACCGGTGCCGGCAAGTCAATTATGCTAGACGCCCTTGGGCTCGCCCTTGGCGATCGTGCCGAAAGTAATATTGTGCGCAGCGGCGCAGATCGCGCCGACATCCACGCCCTGTTTGATATTGGCGCGATTCCACCCGCACTAAAATGGCTTAAAGAGCGCGACCTAGACGACAGCAACGAATGCATGCTGAGACGAGTGATTTCCGCCGACGGCCGCTCACGCGCCTACATCAACGGCCAACCAGCAACCCTGCAAGACGTGCGCGAACTTGGTTCCTACCTCATCGACATTCACAGCCAGCACGCGCACCAGTCACTTCTCCAAAAGCCCTATCAACGCGAACTTTTAGATGCTTACGCAGGGACAACCGCCCTCGCCAGACAAGTGAGCGAGCACTGCCAGCAATATCAGCACTGCAGCAAAACCCTTCTGACACTGGAAACCAATCTTGCTGAACAAAATGCGCAAGAGCAGCTATTGCGATACCAACTCGAAGAACTACATAGACTTGATTTAAAAGCAGGCGAGCTCGACGAACTAGAAGACTTACAAAAGCAATTAGCGAATGCCGAGCAAATACTGGCGGCCAACCACCATAGCTTAAACCTGTGCCGCGACGGCGAAGTCAACGCCATGGGTATTCTTCACCAAGCATTATCGTCGTTGTACAGCAGCCCACACCGCAGCAGCGTGCAGGAAAATGCCGCTCAATTATTAGAAAGCGCAAGAATTCAAATTGAAGAAGCTGCTGGCGAACTGCAACACGTCATTGATGGCACAGAATTAGATCCCGAGCGCCTCATTGAGGTTGAATCGAGACTAGACACCATATACCAAACCGCCAGAAAACATCGTATACAAGCCGATGAGCTAATAGCACTGCAAACTTCACTAGAAGAGCAGCTCGACGGATTGAGTGCCAGCGATGAAAAAATTGATCAATTGCGAAGCGATCAACGTCAGGCATTAAAAGCCTACCAAACCACCTCATCTGACTTGAGCAAAAAACGCGCGAAAGCGGCCAAGTTAATGAAGCAAGGTGTAGAAGAACAGCTTCAAGCACTGGCAATGAAACATTGCGAAGTCGAATTCGCCATGCACCCACTGAACGACAGCGAACCGCACAGCAATGGGCAGGAAGAAATCGAAATATTAATCAGCACTAACCCTGCTGCGCCGAAAGGCCCTCTTAACAAAATCGCCTCTGGCGGCGAGCTGTCTCGCATCAGCCTTGCTATTCAGGTCATTACCGCAAAAGTAGCCGCCATCCCAACCGTTATTTTTGACGAAATTGATGTCGGCATCGGCGGCGCCACAGCTGAGATTGTCGGCCAACTCCTAAAGGCACTTGGGCAACGTAGCCAAGTACTCTGCGTGACTCACCAACCGCAGGTTGCCAGCCAAGGCGACCACCATATTAAAGTACAGAAGACCGGCAACAAGACCAAGATGACGACCACGCTCGAACCGCTAGGTGACAATCAGAAAATCGAAGAAATCGCCCGTATGCTTGGTGGTATTGCTATTACTGAGAACACCATTGCCCACGCACGCGAAATGCTCGGCGTAAGACACTGAATATTTTTGGATTAACAAAACGGAATGGTACGGTGAAGCGGGCAATGAGAGGGTATATCTTCCACTTTAATACACGCTCAGCGGACAAACTCTTTGAAGCGGGTTGATCGCCGATTAAGAAGGCAGCGGCCCACACAGATGGTCGCCGCTGACAGATTGCGCTAAAGCAGGCTTCGTTTAGCTCTTCTTTTTTGGGCGCACATATAAAACAAGACTGTGATCCACCAAATCAAAACCGCGCTCTTCCACTAATTGGCGCTGACGGGATTCAATGACTTCGTCAAAAAACTCGATAACATCGCCAGACTCCATGCAGACAATGTGATCGTGGTGATCACCCTTTTCTAGCTCAAACACCGAGTGACCGGTCTCAAAATTATGTCTAGTCACCAAGCCTGCTGCCTCGAACTGAGTCAGTACGCGGTAAACCGTTGCCAAACCAACGTCTTCACCAGACTCCATCAATGCGCGATAAACGTCTTCCGCGCTAAAATGTTGATTTTCGCTCTCCGCTTGTTCGAGTAGCTGTAAAATCTTTACTCGCGGCAATGTAACTTTGAGTCCCGCTTTACGAAGCTCTTGATTTTCTATAGACATATGCCTGGACCTTAGCGTTGCGATTGGGTTTGCGCTATTATCCCACGCCTCTATAAGCGATTGGAACCCTTAGCATGTATAGAAGACTTGCCTCAGCCTGCTTACTCGTATCGTTGGCCGCCTGCAGCTCTATGGAATTTCCCGGTGTTTATCGTCTCTCGATCGATCAGGGCAACATTATTACCCAAGAAATGGTTGATCAGCTTAAGATCGGCATGACCCGCAGCCAAGTTGAATATGTCATGGGCACGTCGTTAATTCGCGACACCTTCAGCCCAAATCGTTGGGACTATGTTTACACATTGGATGATCGCAACAACGACAAGAAAGAACACCATCACCTAACGGTGATCTTTAAAGACGACAAGCTCAGTGAATTCACCACTGACATCCAGCCCACGGCGCAGCAAGATGCCGCCCCAGCTACAGAAGTTCAGGCCGCCGAATAACTACTGCGCTTCTTTGCGGGCCTTCACTTTTGCGGCCCGCTGTTTGCGTACTTCTTTCGGGTCAGCAATGAGTGGACGGTAAATTTCAACGCGTTCGCCATTTTTCAGCGCCTGAGAATCTGGAGCGCTAACAGATTTACCAAAAATACCTAAGTCCGCGGTAGCCAAATCCAGCTCAGGAAACTGCTTATCTAAACCTGACTGCAGCGCTGCCTCACGCACAGTGCAGGTCTCAGGTACTTCTAAGGCCACAATGCGCTGCTGATGAGGTAGGGCATACGCCACTTCAACATGAATAGTATTGTCTTTATTTTCCATATTGTTCATTCGCTCTCTTAACAAGGGCATCAACCAAATTATTAGCAACCGAATTGAATAACTGCCGCGTAGCGAGGCCAACCACACTATTCGCCAAAGCAAAACGCAGATGCAAACTGACCTTACAGGCATCGCCACCTAAGGCGAGTAGCGACCATTCGCCCGTCAGATTTTCAAATGGGCCATCAAGAAGAGTCAAGCCGACACTACGGCCGGGGGTCAGGCTATTGCGGGTAACAAAACTCATACGAATACCCGCGCGCGACAAATCCAAACGCGCATCCATAGATCCTTCGGTTTGCGACAAAATTTCGGCACCAACGCAGCCATCCATATACTGAGGATACGCCTCAACATCGTTTATCAGCTGATAAATAAACTCTGCCGAATAGGGCAATAATGCACTGCGTCGAATCTCATTCATTACTGGGTCCTGAATCACTACACCGTATTATGCGTAAATCTTAACTTTTAACACGCAAATACAAACCTATGATTAACACCGCCAACACGGCTGGCGGCGCAATATACCGCAACAATGCCTGCCAAAGCCAAAAAAATACCCCCTCAAACCAGCCGTCCCTCACCCCATAAACTAACTTTGGCACCCGCCATGCGGCAAACAAAACAAAGCACCACGCGCACAGCGGCAGCAAAACATTGGCGGCCAGAATGTCCAGCCACTCCATTAAACTGCGAGAAAACCAGCGCAAATCTGAATCAGGCATCATTGACGTTATCGACAGATCACCGACAATAAATACCAAGCCTCCGGTAAGTAGAGCGGCCAACCAACGCATAAAGCCCCAGCGCTCCACCAAATAGGCGACCACCGGCTCCATCAGCGCCACCACGGTGGTCAACGACAAAATAGACAGCAACAGAAAAAAGCTCGTCCCAGCAATATCACCAAAAACCAAATTACCAAACGAAAAAGGAAGGCTAATAAATAGCAATGCTGGCCCAGAACCCGAGACAATATGCTGATCAAACACCAAGGCCAAAATAGCCACACCGGCAATCACTAGTACCGCCGTATCAAATACCGCCAAGGCGATTAGCTGACGTGTCACCGACCTCCCCGACGGGAAATAAGCACCGTAAGCCATCAATGCCCCGGTACCAATACTCAGCGTGTAAAAAGCATGCTGAAGCGCAGAAAAGCCCGCCCGCCAGGTTAAATCAGCCACCCGAAGATCAAACATCCAACGCAAGGCCGACGGAAAGTCGCCCAAGACGTAGCCGTAGTAAAGAAGCCCCAATAAGACCAGTAAAAGAACTGGCAACAAAACCCGCAACACGGCAGCCATGCCACGCACCACGTTGAGCGCCGACAAACCAATTGCCGCTACAAGAAAAACTCGCTGCCAAAACCGCATCACATCTGGTGATGCCAATAAATCTTTAAACTGCCCTGCGACAGAATCTAAACTCGCGGCCTCCATCACGCCTGAGCCCATTTTTGCCACATAAACCAGCAACCAACCCGACACTAGCGAATAATTGGCCGCTAATAGCAGAGCCGCAATGCAGGCTATTTGAGTTACCAGCGACCAATGCTTACTTGCCTTGGAGTAATGGGCCAACTGATCTATCGCGTGCACGGGATTGCCACGAGCGCGCACAGCAATACGCACCTCGGCCACTGCAATCGGCAACATGATAAGGAACAAACACGCCACATAGGCGATGAGGTAGGCACCGCCGCCATTCTGACCAAGCTCCTGCGGCGTCCTCCAGAAATTCCCCAAACTGACCACCAAACCAGTGGCCGCGGCGAGAAAAGTCCAACGGCTAGACCATATTCCTTGAATTTTTCGTTTTCTTAAGGCCATACGTCGGCAACATCAATTTTGCAAAGCAGCGGTCTTTTTACCTGACCCCAATAGGTTTTGCCAGCAACTCCCTCTATAATCGCGGGTATGAGCAAAAACAAATCAAAAAATACCAGCGGTACGATAGCCCAAAACAAAAAGGCACGTCACGATTACACCCTCACCGACAAGTTTGAAGCCGGCGTTGTACTTCGCGGCTGGGAGGTCAAAAGTCTACGCCAAGGTAAAATTCAAATCACCGATACCTACGTCATATTAAAGGACGGTGAGGCGTTTTTACTCGGCTGTAACATAACGCCGCTCCTTACTGTGTCCACCCACTACGTTACTGATCCGACGCGAACCCGTAAACTCTTGCTACACGCCAAAGAACTAAGCAAACTGCAAGAGGCTGTTCAGCAGAAAGGCTATACCTGCGTATGCACCGCGCTGTATTGGAAAAAGCATTTGATAAAGGCGGAAATTTGTCTTGCCAAAGGCAAACAGGATCACGACAAACGTGAAACTGAGAAAAACCGCGACTGGGAAAGACAAAAAATGCGCATTGTGCGCGATCATAACTAATACGAGCTGCCCGTCCCTAGATCATGAAAACTCTCTATTTACTGCGCCACGCTAAATCCGATTGGAATGACGACAAGCTCACCGATGCCGACCGTCCCATCACTAAACGGGGCAAGCGTGACTGCCAGCTTGTTGCCGCAGAACTGCAACGCACTGGACGACGCTTTAAGCACGTTTACTGCAGCACTGCCAAGCGCTCACAGGAAACGCTCAAGCGATTCCAAATCGACTCGGATGTATTTGACGACGCCGACATCACCCAAGAAAACGCGGCATACACATTTGAAGCAGCCAAATTACTTGCTTGGCTGAAAGAATTACCACAATCACAAGACAGCGCTTTTATCATCGGGCACAACCCCGCGATAGCCGAGCTGGCCAATTATTTATATGATGGCAAACTTGGCCACGTTGGCACCTGCACCTTCATGGAATTAGAAATTAATATTGAGTATTGGGACCAGCTTAGAGCCGACAGCGCTAAACTCACCGATATCATTCGACCAAAGCAATTTCGCTAAATCGCCATCTGCGTCAAAGGACACCAGCTGACAATGACCGCACATCCGGCATTAAAAGATATAAGCATTGTTAATGACGTACTCATACTCAAGAAAAACCACAAAATAATTCGCCGCATGCAGCGGGTGCTGCCGGGGCCTGAGATACACGGCTACCAAGTGTGGGGCTCGTCGTTTCTCATCATGGATTATCTACTCGAAAACCCACCCAAGAAAAAAGCCAAAATCACCGAGATCGGCTGCGGTTGGGGAATTTTAGGTATTTCCTGCGCACAGCATTTCAAAGCAAAAGTCACTGCCATAGACGCAGACGAACATGTTTTTCCCTATCTCGACGCACACGCAATGTTAAACGACGTAAACATCGCAACCCGCATAGCCCGCTACGAACATCTAAAACCAGCAGACCTAAAAGGCCATAGCCTTATGTTGGGTGGCGATATTTGTTTTTGGGATAATTTAGTTAAACCGCTATTCTCAGCAATAGAAGCCGCGCGCGAAGCGGGCGTTGGCACCATTATTATTGCTGACCCCGGCAGGTCGCCCTTCCACAAATTGGCAAAGCGCTGCCAAAAAGCCTTCGGCGCGACACTGGTGACCCGAGAAATCAGCAGCCCTAAAAAATTAAGCGGCGAACTGCTAATTATTACTCAGTAAAAACACGCTTATTTTTTAGACTTACCCTTAGATGCTTTTACCTTAAACCGCGAGCGATAATCCAGCTTAGCCAAACGCGGCAATTTACCCGTGCTCAAAAACTGATGGGTTAAAAGCTGTGAGCGAATCTTCGCCGCACTCTTCTTTCGTGGCTTAAAGGCATTACTTTGCGCCACATCTATAATCCGCGCCTTCACATTGTCTGCCCACTGCAAATCGATAATTGACTGCAAAGTTTCCTGCAAAGGCTTGCTATAAACGGGGCACGTCACCTCCACCCTGAAGTCAATATTTCGGGTCATCAAATCCGCAGAGGAAATAAAATAGCGCGGCTCGCCAGCGTTACGGAAAATATACACACGGGGGTGCTCCAAAAAACCATCCACAATACTAATGGCTTCAATATTCTCACTAAGCCCTTTAACACCGGGAACTAGCGAACACATCCCACGCACAATCAAGCGCACAGGCACACCAACTGAACTAGCTTCGTATAATTTATCGATCAATTCGCGATCAACTAAATTATTGCACTTCAGGGTAATACCACACTCACGCCCTTTCTTGCCGTTGTGAATCTCAGTTTCTACTAGCCCAAGCAAACGCTCGCGACTATTCAGCGGCGACACACCCAGATGCTTAAACTCGTGGCGCTTATAGTTGTAGGCGATAAAATCAAAAACCTTCGCCACCTCGTCGCCTAGCGCTTGGTCGTAGGTTAACAAACTAAAATCGGTGTAAACCGTTGCGGTCTTCTCGTTAAAGTTACCCGTGCCGATATGGGAATAATACTTTTGAACGCTGCCCTCCTGCCGCACAATCGAGATTAACTTACTGTGCACTTTAAGCCCCGGCACACCCAAAATAACATTCACGCCGCCGTCGGTAAGACGCTGCGACAACGCGATATTCGCCTCTTCATCAAATCGCGCCTGCAACTCCACAACAACCGTCACCTCCTTATGATTCGCCACGGCATTCAGCAAAGCGTCCACCACGTGGGAGTTGGAGGCAACCCGATACAGACTCGCCTTAATACTTTTAACCGCCGGATCTATCGCTGCTGTCTTGAGCAAATCCGTCAGGTAATTAAAGCTGTGATAAGGATAGTGCAGCAATATATCTTGCTCACGGAGACAGCTCAGAATATTCGCCGCCTGATCAATCGCGGGAACCGGAATAGTTGGGAGTTGCTTATTATCTAAGTACGCAGGTCCCAAATTAGGAAAGCGCATAAAATCTTTAGAGTTGTGGTAGCGGCCACCCGGAATCATCGAATCCAAGCGACCCAATTCCAAGCGCTTCACCAGATACTCCAGTAAATCATTCGGCATGGCGCTGTCGTATACAAAGCGCACCGGGTCACCTTTTTTACGACGCTTCAAGCTTTGGGTCATTTTTTCGACGAAGGTATGCGTTACTTCCTCGCCCAGCTCCAAGTCCGCATCACGGGTTAGCTTTATGGTATATGCTGCCGTTTCGTCCATGGGGAAAATGCCACGAAACACCTCGGGTAGGCATACCCGAATCATGTTCTCTAGCGCAATAAGAACCTTGCCGCGCTTACCTTTGCGACCGGGAATACGGATAAATCGATCAAGTCGCACTGTCGGTATTTCAAGCAATGCAAAGCGCGTTTGCTGCTCACTACTCAGCTTAATAGCGAGATAAATTGAAGCGTCGTTGAGTTCTGGAATCGGATTGGCGTCATCCAATATGATCGGCACCAACTCCTGCTGAATATGCGAATGAAAGTATCCACGCACAAATTTAGTCTGGGTCTCATCTAGCTGCCGCTCATTGATCAAATAGATTTTACGACGACGCAGCTCTTTCAGGTTTTCACGATACATCGTGTCAAAACGATGCTGAAGCTTCATAACCGTTTGACGTATCTCTTCTAAAAGCGCCTTATACTCTTCTTGCTTTGACGCTGGCGAAAATGCTGCCAAGCGACGCACATCCGCAACACGCACACGGAAAAACTCATCGAGGTTATTTGAAAAAATCCCCAAATACCGAATGCGCTGAATTACCGGCACGTCGGGATCCGCCGCCTCTTGTAATACCCGTTCATTAAACGAAAGCCAACTCAGCTCTTTAGCAACCCATGACGTTACTTCGCTCTGCCCGCTCATTTCTTACCCTTTCACCAAAAATGTAATTAAACCAACACATCAGCTTAATAAAATATCATGTCACTAATATGACACATTTAAGCAGTCGATTTTGCTCTGTCCAGCCGATACACTAAACAATCATTAAGGAACCAATATTACAATGGCTCAAAACAGCGACTCTTACGCAGCTCTAGACCTCGGCTCAAATAGCTTCCACTTGCTCATCGCCAGCTTCCAAGACAACAAGCTCCGCGTCATAGATCGCCATAAAGACATGGTTAGACTCGCCGCCGGCCTCGATGACGACGGTCGCCTAAGTGACGTCGCCCAAGACCGCGCACTAGAGAGCCTAGCAAAAATGGCCGATCGCCTCCGCGGTGTGCCGCGCCGGCAAATCCGCATCGTCGGTACCAATACCCTGCGCGCAGCCGTCAATGCCAGCGAATTTATGGCCAAGGCAGAATCTGTACTCGGCTTACCTATCAACATTATTTCAGGCACCGAAGAGGCTCGCCTCGTCTACCTCGGCGTCGCCAACGACTTTGCGCCAGAAAAACAGCGCAGACTGGTCATCGACATTGGCGGCGGTTCAACCGAATTAGTTATTGGCACCAACACCCCGCGCCAGCTCGAAAGTCTGCCAATGGGCTGTGTTAGCTTTAGCATGCGCTACTTTAAAAATGGCGACATCAGCGACAAGGCCTTTAAAAAAGCCGTAAACGCAGCAAGACAAATGATCGGCCCCTACGTAGAACCCTTTCGCGCTCAGTGGGACGAAGCCGTTGGCTCCTCTGGCACCATCCGTAGTATTGGCAAAATTCTGGCTGATCAACAATTCAGTGAAGCCGGTTATATTTCAGCGGAAGGTTTAGAAAAACTCAAAGACCAAGTACTGTCAGCAGACAACAATCGCAATCTAAATATCCCCGGCCTCAGCGAAGACCGCAAAGACGTATTCGTTGGCGGCTTCGCAGTACTTTACGCACTATTCCAAGAATTAGACATGCAAGGCCTGCACGTGTCTGCCTACGCGATACGAGAAGGTATCGTCCACGACCTTGCCGGACGGCTGCATCATCGAGATAAACGCGAAGACACCATCAAGCAATTCATCGTTCAATACGGCATAGACAGCGCCCAAGGCGATCGCGTTGCGGATTTATGCTCAAGACTCTTACCCGCCGTTGCACCACATATCAACACACCAGAATCCGAAGCCGAATCGTTGCTGCGCTGGGCCGCTCAACTGCATGAACTTGGCCTTGCCATTGCCCACGGCGGCTACCATAAACACGGCGCCTACATCCTCGGCAATGCCGACATGCCAGGGTTCTCCCGACAGGAACAAGCGCGCCTCAGCTTTTTAGTGGCCAACCATCGCCGCAAACCCAAGCAACCTAGTGTACTGACCTACGGCGTCACTCCTGACTGGCCACTCACCTGCGTACTGCGCCTAGCCTGTATTTTTTATCGCCGCCGACAGCCGAAGAAACTACCCGACGGCATAAGCCTACAAAGCTCGAAAGCAGACGAACTCCTACTGTCCATTCCTGAAAATTGGCTTAGCATCAACCCACTCATTGCCGCCGACCTTGAAGACGAAGCAGAACTGCTAAATAAGTCATTAAACATTAAGCTCAGCATCGAACGAATAAACTAAGCGAGCGAACACGCTGGCCGCCGCCAACGCAAAGCGTTACACTTACCCATCTGGGGCCGATTTGGATTCGACGCCGGTTACAACGCTCTGAGGTGCATGCCGTGATGACAGCGAATCACGTAAATCCAAAGCTGTAAACCTAATAGTTGCCAACGACGACAACTACGCTCTAGCCGCTTAAACCCCGGTTAGCGGTCGCTACCAGATGCTTGTAAATGGGACGCGACTGTCATATAGAACAAGCTAGCGAGTAAGGCATGTCTGAGGCTGAGCCGCGAAACACTTTATCAGAATCGCCAATAACGTCCTGACCGTCGGGCTGTTTGCGGTTAAATCAATTGACGGAGACCAAGCATGTGAAGAGCCCTGAGTGGCGGACTGACGGACGCGGGTTCAATTCCCGCCGGCTCCACCAAAATTTATTATATTTATCAGTAGTTTAGAAAGGTTTTAAATAGCAGGCGTCCACAAACTGACCACATTACTTTATCAGTCCACGGCCCAAGGTTGCGAGTATGTAACCGGCCACGCCCCACACTAACGCGGCTTTTAGCCAGTTTGTGGGCGCGGGATTGCCTAGCGTGGTTATGACTGTTCCGTTTTTGTCGGTAATGACTATACCGCCTTCAATACCTAGCGCGGATATTAAGCCTTTGCCGCTGCTCGGCCCCGTATATAGCGGGAATGCCGGCCCGATATTGGTTTTTGCGTAGACTTTGTAATCTTTGCCGACCTTATCGAATGCACTGGCGGTAATCTCTGCCAGTATGTCGCGGCTCATTATTTGCGACCACGTTTGGCTTTTCTAGCACCTTTGCGGCCTGCCGATTTTGCCGCCGCGCTGCCTTTGGTAAAGCGTCCTGATTTGGTTCTGCCTTTCATAGTCTGCCCCTTAGTTCTACTTTGTCTTCAACTCGGTCTATTCGCGCATGGGCGCGGCTTAGTGACTGTTTTAGCCATGTAATGTCAGTGCGGATCGCGGCCACTGTTGCAACTGAGGAAAATACACCTGTTCCCAGTGAAATTATTATGGCTTGCCAAAATTCCACGGTTCACCGCTTCAACAAATAGCGCGTTAGGTATGCGGCAAGTACGCCACCCGCTGCCGTTATCGCTATTTGTTTAAGTATGCTTTTGGTTTCTTCGCTCATTGGCACCCCACCACTGCGCAAACGGCTTGCGTGATGACTGGTGCAAGGCCAAGGCTACCACCGGCCACGGTTAAGCCTAGCGCGACAATTGCAGCGATGACTGGCCGTGATTTTAGTCGTGCTGGGATTTTCATTTGCTCTGCTCTTTGCGGCGATTGTTTAGGCTGCCGATTGCGTCTAGTCGGTCTGCCGATTCGATGCCATGCGCTGCAGCCATTGCCACGGCCTCGGCCTCGGTTAGCTTTTGCAGTTCGGCCCATGCCGGTATGGTTTCTGGCTCGCTGTTATATGCGTGGTCTGTTGTGTGCTTGCGTCGATGCAATATGCTCATTAATAAAGTTCCTCTGGAAGGTTTAGGGCTTGCACGTCTTTCCGATAAGCAAACCCGTCATAAGGGTGTAAAAAATCATAAAACCACGAACCCAATGAAAAAGAGTCGTTATCTATTCCATCGTCGTAATTGTCACCCAGCGCATTTACCGCACCATAAACGACATTATTAGGATCGGCGGGGTTTACTGCCTGACCTATTGCGACCGCGTTTTTCTTCGCGTAATAACCCGCCGCGACCAAGGCAACACCGCCAGCGACTACAAGCCATGCGGCCGTTGGTATGCTTTTTAATGTCATGCGAGTGCGACCCCTTTTTTTATTACGTCAATATTTAGTGATGGATGCGTGGCCCACTTTGCGCCGTTCTCAACAATAGCCATCGCCTGAAAAATTACGGGTAAATCTTGCTTAGCCACCGGCCAATATGGAGGCAAGCCGGTTTTATCAGATACGGTTTTTAAATATGCCGCTGTGTTGTTCTCTGACTCCGGCGCCCATGCGCCGATAATTTCCGATAGTGTTTGCAATCCTCGGCGCTGGTAACTGGCAACGATTTTTGCCGCTGCTCGATAGCCGTACTCTGGCGCGTCAAATTCTTCAAAAGCTGAATCTGTATTTTCTGCGCTTTCGCCCTGCCACTGATCGCCACCGTTCGCCGCTTCGCGAATGTTTAACGGATTGTTTGCACGTATGCCACGCGGTAAACCGGCAATAGGCCCAAGTATAGAATTGACCACATCATCCAGCGCGGTTTTTGCTGCCGACTGCGGCGAACTTGTCGCCACGGTTTGACCGTTAGCCGTTGGCGCTTTGGCGCGTGATGCGGCCATTAGTAAAGCACCGGCCATGGTAAGAAGTAGAATAATTGGCATATCATTTTAAATCCTCAAACAAAAATAACATCTTCGGCCACGTACTCGGTTTTTGTGTCGAATTCCAATGTATATGAACCACTTCCGCCCGTGCGGTTTTCGATATACAAATACGCTGCGTCGGTGCGTCCGGCGATTGTTAATTGCCCGTCAACGCCAGTCGTACCACTATGGGCGCCGACACTGCCGGTCACCGTCGGACCAGTGCTGCTAAGAATGTTTACAAATGCGTTGGCGTCGCCTGTTCTAAAGTGAGCAACCGCCGAGCCACGGTCAGCGACATTTGCGCCCAATGTAATGACACCGTGCACCGTGTCGGAAAAGCGGATATACATTGCTGTATTGTCGGCAAGCACAAAAGTGTCACTCGATTTTAATTTATCGAAGTTGAAATAATCTTGGTTTTTTACTTTGACCGCCAATCGGTTGACTGACGCGTCGAGTATTGCTATCGCTATCGGGTCGCCAGCACTAAGACCAAGCCTAAATGTGCCTACGTTAATATCTCGGTTACTTAATTCGGCATCATCGACAACGCGCACACAATAGCTGCTAGGGTCAATGAATCGGTTGTTGTCTATATTGATACTTCGACCGCCTACAGTCAGGCAACTGACCGTACGCGCCCCCTGCCCGATATAAGGAACGGGGTCGTATGTGTAGCCGTTAAACGCGTTTAATTCGATGTCTATATTTTCGCCCACTAAATACGCGCATGTTACTTCTTTACGTACCCCAGCGGCCAATGCGCAGCGGAATTGATCGACATTAAATAACTTTATTCTATAGGCATGGTTGTCGTCTTCACCATACGCGCCGATTGCTACGCTATGGCCCACGCAATCCTGAATTACACCGTTTTTAATATCAACACCACCTAGTCGGCGTTTGTATGTTCGGCCTGTAACCGTACCGTTGTCGCCGATGAATCCATGACCGCCGCAACGCTCAACTTTAAAGTTATTTAGTGTCCCACCGTAATAACCTGCTACCCAACCGATACCGTGGCCGGGCTGATTTCTGACAAGTATCTGCGACACATCGACCATTTTGGCCTCTGCCCCGTCGCTATCCGCTGGCTCGACCAATAGACCGAAATTAGTACCCAGTGTCGCCGCCATGCGTGTGGCGTCTGCATCGATGGTTATACCTTTTAATTTCTGAAAAAAATCATTCATGCGCAATACTGCGCCGGTTTCGCTTGTGCCGACTAATTTACTTGATTCAACGCCCGCGCCTTCTATTTGCTGTCCTACGCGTTGATAACTGACAACGCCCGACGTGTAAAATTTGCCCTCAGGAATAATAAGGCGTGACGCGTCTCCCATAATATTATTGAGTAACGCATATTGATCGTCGGTGTTTTCTTCGGCCCTTGCCGCTGCATAGTCACTTTTTGACATAGCGCGCCCAACACTAAACGGTTCGCCGCCGCGCATTTTGGACAGTTGGGGCAAGTATTCGCCGTATTGCGCAAACTCGGGTTGATCCTGTCCGACTAATTCCCACGCGCCACTCGCGCCGGTTTTGTCATCGCCGAATGCTATCCACTCGGCGCCGTCGCCCTCGCCTAAAGTTACCTCGTCGGCGGCGACTTGCGCGGAGTAATCGCCAACGCGGGAAATATATTTACCGCCACCAATGCCCGCACTAATACGGCCTTTTGTTTCTACACGTATATCGGCGGCGACTGTCCCCAGTCCCTGCAAAGTGGCGAGAGTATCGGTTTGCGCGAATACGCGCCCCCTATTAATTAAAGTCTCAGGATGCGGCACCGATACACTAGGAAAGCCCATATTAAATTACCTTCAACGGTACGATTGAAACGACAACATCAGCCGCGCCGCGATTGCGTGCTGTGATTTCTGCGCTCACTGCGGCGACCTCTACCATGCCCACGCCAAGCCAGCCGCCCTCATCCGCTGCCAAGCCTGACGCGGCCCAGTAAATCCCGTTTGGTTGATCGTCTGGTATGGCAATTCGCACCGCTTGACGTGTTGCATCGCTGGCGATTAGTTGCGCTGTGCCGCCTGCTGGCACTGTCACCTCTGTGATATTGGCTAGCGCGTTAGCTGGTGTTATGTCTGCCGTGGCCGATACGGTAAAGCTCTGCGAGTCGTCCGATTGCGGTACGCTGGAAATTCCTAATCGTATCGTTTGAGCAATCAACGATTTTACGCGTATGGTTCTAAACCCTTCATCACTCGACACTTCTGCACCCTGCCGGCGCTTTAGATCTGGCGTGTCGTTGTTAATGCCTAGGTATACATCAGAATCCGCTTCTAATACGCGAATATAGCGCCCTACTGCTGGTACGTTTTGTTCACCCGCACCCGCAAATGTAATGATTTTATCTATCGGCCCCGCCATGATTTACGCCTTAAATAATTTGAGAACGACAAAACCCACGGCTGCAATGGCCGCGTATGTACCAAACTGATTAATTATATTTTCTGCGCCGGTTCGGACGGATTCAGATACGGCTTTTACCGCTTCTTGAGTTTGTCGCCCTGCATTTTCTGCCACACCTGATACGACATTTATCGCGTCGCTGTTGGTTCGCTCGGCAAAGCTGAACGCCTCTTTAATTGCGCCACCGTCCAAAAAACTGACCGCGTTACCGTCGCCCTGAATACTCGCGGCATTGCCGCCGCCCAATTCTGAAAATGATGTATTTTGTGTGGTGTTGAAAACTTCTGTCGTGCTTCGCGAATTGCCACCCGAAAAAAGGCCCATGATTTACTCCTTAATTGCGAGTGAAAATAATTAACGCGGCCACCGCCACGGCAGACACGGCAATAATCGGCAATTGCGCCGTGAAGCTCTGCGCGTTTGGGTTTAGGTTTAGCCCGCCAATGGAAAAGCCGCCGGTATTTGCGCCCGCGCTTGATGCACTATTTATATTTAGTGGTGGTAATGGAATAGCCATTTAAACCACCTTTTTGATAAGTATTAACGCGGCAACGCCGGCTAATGCAAAACCTGCATACATGAGCCAATTTTGCGGCGTGGCTTGCCCGTAAGTACCGCCCAGCGCATCGCTCGAAGCAATCCCCGCTGATCCGTTTACTAGATCATTTTGATCTGGAATGTTTCTGTCGCTGTAGGTCGTTTCTACATCGATCACTTTTGACTTTCCGTAGTCTAAAATTAGATCAACAAGACCCGAAGCGCCTTGTTTCGCTAACCCGATCCAAGAACCACTTTCGCTGTTGGTAGCGTCTGAAATATCAGCCATTTTAAAAACCCGCCGTTAATATAAGGCCCGCCACCGGCAGGCCTTATTCTGTTTTAGAATCGCGCTATTACAGCAACGGCCAAGGGATATACACATCAGCAAACGCTGTGATTGTATCGCCTGCACTGGTCGTTAAGTTTAGCTGCTGATTCCAAGGGCGACCGTTTGGATCGACGGTAGTTTCGGCGCTGCCCTGATTACCATCCGCAACACGATCTAGCACATAAACGCCCGACTGTGGCACGCGTGCAAATTGCTTTTGGAAATTGGCATTAGCCGCCACGCTCACATCGTCCCATTTAACGAAAGAGCCCTTTTTATATTCAAGGCTTGTTAAATTGGTGTGGAAGTAAACTGCACGACGCAAACGCGCACCCGGCGAACCGCCCAAACTTAGGTTATAGCTTTTGCGTGATACCGCTGCCGCTGGCTGAATAACCGTCCGAATTAAAGCCCGCATTTGAGCCACTTCTGCCGCATCAAAGCCGATACCTAGTAACGATTTCGGAACGTCGTGGTATGCCCACGCTTGCAATGTTGGCGCGGTAGCACCTGCAATGGTGATTTCAATTTCTAGCGGCTTACGATATACAGACAAATCCATCGCGCCTAAATACTGGCCGCGAATAGTTCGCGCCGTATTATCGCCAAACGGAATGTATAGGTAATTGGTGTCGGCTGTTAAGCCTTCGTAAGTGCTGATTTTTTCGAGCTGCGTGGCGCTGATACCGTTAATAATATCTTTACCGTCCAGACGAATACGCACATTGGTAATCATCGCTTTGGTAAAGGTAGTACCGCCCAGCTCAAGCACTAACGCGTAAAGGCTGCGATCCACTAATTCATCAGTAACTAGCGACGCAATACCTGTAGTCGGCACTACTGGGAATTGATTTAACTTTTCATAATCCATTGTGGTTTATCCTCTGGAATTTTCAGGAAGGCGAAAACGCCAGCGAATTAACCGTTAATCAGCGCACGAGTCTGAGGAACGCGGTTAAGCACTGCGATAGCGACTACGGCAAGAGCTACAGTCATTAAGCGTGATTTAGTCATGGTCTTTATACCTGTTGGTTTAAAAGTAAAATTGGTTAATGTTCAACGGCCCCAATCTCACCACCACGACGCGGTTTTTCGTCAACAAAAAAGGGCGCACGAAGCGCCCTTAATACCTATAGGTTTAATTTAGTTTTATTCGATGTAATTTAGCTGCACTTTTTCGGCTGGTCTGCCGGTTTCCTTCAGGTAAAAAGTAAGGGTATCTGGCTCAATTTCTAGCAATTTATCCCACGACACACCCGCGTATTTCTGCGCAGACTTAGCATCATCCTCACCGTCGACCAAGCCAACATACCGAAAGCGCGAATTCTGGCGCGCCGTTGATGGCACCTCTGCCGACCTCTGCGCCACGGTGTACGGTATACACCCATACTTCCGACCACGGCGAAGCAAATCACCGTAATCCGCCAACGCTGGCCCGCTCGACGCGGTGAACTGCCCCACCTCCTCTAAAATCACATGAGTATCAACATCACCGTCTAAAATATCCCACACGCCCAAACAAAACCGCTCAAAATCTACGGGTTTTTTAGCCCCCGTATACGCGATCCTGTAGGGTTTACCGCTGAGATCGGCCTGTCTCAATGTCTTGCTAAATTGAGCCATCGAATCAAACCCGATACACGGTTTCCATTTTCGCTTACCTGCAAACCTATCAGGTTTACCATACGGTATTGAATGGTCGCCATCTGGATCAAAAGCGACCAATCGAACACCGCTGCTAGGTATTCGGTTTTTGCAAACCTGCGACTTACCCGCGCCGGTAGTACCAATTACCAAATGGCCCTGCGGCTTTCTGGATGGATCAGCATTAATTGCCATGGCGTCAAGCCTCTTCCTGTTCGGCTGCTAACTGCTGATCAGTCATAATGCGCGGTAGCATTACCATCGCTGCGGTTAACACAAGCGCCACCTCTGGCCCAGTCTGCAAATCCGGTAAATACTTCTGCAAAACCTTATCAGTCGCAGTGCCAAGCTGCGCAGCCTCTTCGCTTTTCAGCTTCCAGTGATCCCCGCGCCGCGATGCCACCACACCGAAACCTATTTCAAGAATAAAGGCGATTTCTTCACCGCCTAGCTGTGGCTGCTCTGGCTCCGGCCTTGCCTGCGCACCCTCACCATTAGGTATATATTCAGACTCAGCGGCAAACCTGTCTAAGCTGTCATAGGTTTTCTGCTCGGTATTTGCTGCGGTTTCTTCGGTTTTAATTTCATCGCTCATGGCTATTCATCCTCGTCTAGTAATTTAGAAAAGAAACCGCGCTTTTTCGGTTTCTGCTCGGTTTGTTCTGGCTCGGGCGTGTAGTCTTCCACGGTTTCCGCTACTGGTTTCGGATCGTCTACAACGGGCGCGGCACTAGGTTTTTCCGGTTCATTGGCTGCGGCCTGCATTGGCTCAAAATTCGCAGTTATAAACCGCTGCCCTTGCGGTTTCCAAGGCTGAACGGTTCCACATTCACACCGCCAGTATTTAGCCTCCGCACGACTACCGCGACCAATCGCGCAAGCGTGAACCGTGGCCCGTGTTTCGCACATTGGGCAATTAATCCACCCTATTTGATCTCTATTTTTTACTGCCATCACTCACCCCCAAAATCAATTAATGACCTTCCGCAATCAGGACAACTACACGTTTCTGTATCGCCACCCTCCCAGCACTGAGGCGGGTCTGGCTCTTCATCCAAAACAACTTTGCAAACCTCATCCATTTCTCACCCCGTACAGTTATTGACACAAGTCCAAGTTAAGCAGGCGCCAAAGGCGGCGCCCTACAACCAACATCAGGCAAGCGCTCTCGCGCCCTGACCGTCCACGAGTGAAACCGGCTCCTAATCATTGGCCCGACAAAATGACTCCACAGACCGGCCAACACCATCACGGCATCGCCATACTTGCCCAAGGTGTCGCGCACGAACTGCGCCGCCTGTAAGGGCCTCAAAACACGCGCACAGACCGCGCCACCCATCTGGTCGGTGTACTCGCACCAATCTGACTTGTCGGCGGCATCCATGAGCAACTGCAGTTGCTCGCATTCTTGAACTTCAACCGGTAAATTTTCTTTATTCCGCGCAGCTCTGCGCAGCTCTCGGTAAGGTGTAACAGGTGGCCCGCCTATCTGCTGAAATTGGCGAATTCCCCAAACGCTGGCCCATGCCTGAACCCGCGCAGAAGTGACCACGGCATAATCGTCTGCCTCTTCGTCAATACCTACGCCGATACCCTTAATATTTTTTGAAATGTATTTGACGATGTAACCGGCTGGCCCGCCCTTAGCAGGATCAATCGCCACCACATCAAAACGGTACTTATCGGCGCCCGCTTCGTCGCCATCTTCAGCCATGACATAAGCGCGCAAAATATCGGTCAACTGCGCAGCCTGATAACAGCGAACAAACAACATAATGTGCCAATGAGGCGTTCCGTCATGGTGTGGCTCTGCCACTCTGAACCCGAAAATTTCCAAACCTTCGCGCTTAATTGCCGCGCGCGCTTTCTGCCACTGCTTATTCAAATATTTCATGGCGTCAACGGGGGAAGCACCGGAATACTTTGGATTGATAGCACCGTCATAATTAACAGCGTGATACTTACTAGGCGTAGTCCACGTGTAGAACATGCACACGAAACCAGAACTTGGACCAACTTGCGGCTGGTACTTATTTTCTTTTTCTACCCACTCTTCAAAGCCGCGATTGCGCACCATTAATTCAGCAAAGCGGTTATGCGGATTCGACACACCCAAATCGGACAACTGAGCAAGAGTGAATGACTCACCATCTTCATTCTCGGCTTCCAAATTTTCTAACAGCAATCTATTTCGGCGCTGCTGTTCCAAGTACCGCCGCAACGTCACGTTGGACACATAGGGCGCCCGCTTCTTGCACACGGCGCCCAGCTCACGCAAAACGCCTTCTGTTCCCCTATGCGCTGTTTTACGCAACAACTTACGCCACCAAAGATGATCAGCGAGCCTATGACCCGCGCCATCTTCGCCGTATTTTTTAACCATGGCGGCATAATCCAACCCCAGCGAATAGCGCGACTCCAAGCGCTCTGCTGCTGCCTCCGTGGGCGATTTATCAACCAATGCGGAAAGTGTGTCACCCCAGCCCCTCGACTCAATAACGCGCTTAGTCCCACCGTCTGACCACCCACCGGCAGACTGGCGCTCACCCATGGCAGCATCACGCAACTTAATAAACTTGGATGGCATCGACTCTGCCAGCTCGCAAAGCTCACTGTCATAGGCCGTAAGGTTAAAATCAGCACGACTAAGACGATTGATATAACCAAGCGTTTCCTGATTAACGTCATATAGCGTTTTTCCCCTCTGCAACTGCCCCTCATGCCACCGGCCCAATGCACCCGACATATAGCGAGTACGACGCAAGGCATTATCTAGCCAGCGCCGTTGTTCGCACTCAAAACGGGGATTGTGATAAACAGCAGGAACCGCCACGGCATTCATGCAGACTTGACCGGCTTAGGCTTAGGATAAACCGGCAATAATTGCGGCGAGGCCATCATTTAAGATACGCCCGCACAATGATAACTATCTCAATCGCCAACACACTCTCGACCCGTTCCAATCGATCATATTCACGCCAGCAGTCCAAACCCTCCCGATCCCCCAACGCGACAATTCTTGCCAATTCCGCTTTTTTTGCTGCTCCAACTTTCGAAAATCTAGACACTTTTTCTTTGAGCCGCTCACACATTTCCAAACACATCACGAAGCCCTCCGCAACATTGGACGATTAGCGTCTTCTTGAGATTGACGCTGGTATTCCTGCCCCAGCGCGGTTAATAAAATTCCGTGGCCGTTACAATCTGGACACGGCAAGAACACGCCGCCTTCACAAATCACTTCACCATCGCCGCGAATGTATCGACGCTGACACCGGATAAATCCCGTACCGCGCGATTGATCCTTTCCCGCACAGGTTAAGCAGCAAACGAAGTGGTGCGGCGACAAAGGCAACGGCGACACCCGCGCCCTGTCAATCTGGTCTTTGGTTTTAAAATTGGTTTGTTCGTGATTTTTGAAAATAGCCGCCGTGGTGCGGTCTTGGTCTTTGTAGCTGGCTCTTAATGGCTCGTACATGTTCAGCCCCCGTTAACGCTTTTGCGCGCACTATAGGATTCAATCTCGTCGGCTTGCTTCTCAGCCAAACGCTGGAGATAAATTATGTTTACAAATCTCTTACCTCGACGCCCCTCCTCAGTGAAATTAATAGTCGGCAATCCACCACCATCCACCATCTTTGATACCGCCGCCTCGGTCATTCCCCACATACGCGCCACCTCTCGCACAGGAATAACCGGAAGCAAATTTTCTGAGGCCATAATTATTAGTTCCATTTGGTTGTTTAGATTTTTCCTGAAAAATACTAACAGCCACGAATTTCCTGAATTCCCCCCCGCTCTGATACCATTGAGAGACAGGAAACGCCGTGAAGCATCAGGAAGCATCGTTACGTCAAAATCAGTTCACGGTATCAACGGAATGCTATGGTAGACAAATGATATGTATGAATCAAATACCACTATAGGTCAAAGAATACGAATGATAAGGGAGAGCGAAGGTCTCGGAAGAACGAAATTCAGCCGGTTGATCGGGTGCAAACAAAACTCTCTTACAGCAACCGAAAATCAAGCACTTTCATGCAATTCGACACTTTTAGAGTCAATATGCAGGGAGTTTCCACAATATACGGTTTGGCTAATCACTGGCTCTTCGACACTTTCAGCAGATCAAACCAAACCCGACAACACCGCCATCGAGAACTACAGGAAGCATCTAAAGGCTTAAAAACACAAACTTATATATTAAAATGGTCTAAAAAATGCCCAAGAAAACCGAAAAAGGCTGGCTAGTAGACATGCGACCAGACGGACGCGACGGTAGACGAGTGCGCCGCACCTTTGAAACCAAGGCCGAGGCCCTGCGCTTTGAAGCCTTCACCAAAGCCAAAGCGGATAGAGGCGAATGGAACCCCAGCGCAGCAGATAACCGGCGGCTTTCTGAGCTTTGTCAGCTCTGGTTTGATAACCATGGCAAGCACCTGACCGATGGCGTGAGGCGTCTTAGCATCTTGAATTTAATTACTGCCGCGATGCGTGACCCGATTGCCTGCCAGCTCAAGCCCGAAAATTACCTACGATATCGATCTAAGAAAGAGGCGAAGCCCAAAACCCACAACAATGAACTTGGGTATTTAAACTCGGTATATAACGAGCTGCGCCGCCTCGAGTTTATCGACTACGAGAACCCGATTGGCCGTATCAAGCCGATCAAGCTCTCTGAAAATGAGCTTTCGTTTTTGACCAAGCAACAGATTACGGAATTGCTCGATGAAATCCGCGCTAAATCCGACAACAAGCATGTACTGCTAATCACTAAAATCTGCCTGTCTACTGGGTGCCGATGGGGGGAAGCCGAGGGATTACATAGCCGCCACATTCACGCGGGGAAGATTACGTTTAACGATACAAAGTCTAAGCGGAATAGAACTGTCCCGATATCCTCGGAGCTTGAAAAAGAGATTGCAGACCACGGCGACGGTCAACTGTTTAGCAGCTCAATTACCGCGTTTCGGCGCGCACTGGCCCGCACATCCATTGAACTTCCCACGGGGCAAGCCGCTCACGTATTGCGGCACACTTTCGCGAGTCATTTTATTATGAATGGCGGCGATATCATCACGCTTCAGCGCATTCTAGGCCATGCCAGTATCACCATGACGATGCGCTATGCTCACCTGTCACCGAGCCACCTAGCCGCCGCCGTAAAGTTCAACCCACTAAATACCCACAGCGCCTAAATTGTCCACAAATCGTCCCCATTAGTGTCGCTTTATGGGGTTTCCTGTCGTTTCCTGATTTTTTAAGTGCCTGATATTTCTGTAAGTCATTGATTTTAATATAGTATCCTCGGGGTTCAATTCCCGCCGGCTCCACCAAAATATCTTCCAAGGGAGACCAAGGAAGGCCTGAAACCCCAGTAAATCTGGGGTTTTTTGTGTCTGTAGCGTCCATAAGTGTCTGGGGGCATCTATTGCAATCCAGTCCAAAGTGGGGGCACAATCGGGGGCATAAACGGATTTCACCAAACAGGTGCCCCCAGATGCCCCTAACAGACCCCGCAGTAAAACTAGCCAAGCCCAAGGACAAACCCTATCGCCTAACTGATGGCGAAGGCATGTACTTGGAAGTATCTCCCAAGGGCGGCAAATACTGGCGCATGAAATATCGCTTTGGGGGAAAAGAAAAACGGCTTTCTATTGGTGTCTACCCAGCCACATCCCTAAAGAAGGCCCGCCAACTTCGCGAACAAGCTCGGCAACACCTTTCTAATGGCGTAGACCCCTCTGCACTTAAACAAATCACCAAGCTCACCAACACTACCGCCGCGGCAAACAGCTTCAAGCTTGTCGCCTTAGAATGGTTCAGCAAACAAAAACCGATCTGGGCAGAAAATCATTGGTCAAAAGTCGAGCGAATGATGGAGCGGGACTTATTCCCCTTCCTTGGCTCCCGTCCACTTAATGGGATCACACCTCCCGAATTACTCGCCGTATTGCGAAAAATTGAAAGCCGTGGCGCTCTTGAGTCTGCCAAGCGCACAAAGCAGATAGCCGGACAAATATTCCGCTACGGCGTGGCTACAGCTCGATGTGAACGCGATCCCGCCCAAGACCTGAATGGCGCGCTGGCCAACCCAATCAAACAACACCGATCCGCAATTACTGACCCCAAGTTAGTCGGCCCTTTACTAAACGCCCTAGATGGCTATCAGGGAACCGCTGTAGTGAATGCAGCTCTTCGCCTTGCCCCACTAACCTTTGTTCGCCCCGGCGAGTTACGCACCGCCAAATGGGCTGAAATTGACTTCGACAAAGCTGAATGGCGCTACTATGTAACCAAAACCAAGTCAGACCATATCGTGCCACTGTGCAAGCAGGCCATCGACATACTACGAGAGCTGCAACCGCTGACCTGTAACAGTGAATATGTATTCCCTAGCGCGAGAACCCTTAGCCGCCCAATGAGTGACAACGCAGTGTTATCGGCTATGCGCCGCATGGGGATCGGCAAGGATGAAATGTGCGGGCATGGCTTCCGCGCTATGGCGCGCACCATACTGGATGAAGAGCTGCATTTTCGGCCTGACTGGATCGAACACCAGTTAGCCCATGCGGTGAAAGACGTTCACGGTAGAGCCTACAACCGAACGGCCCATCTACCGGAGCGAAAAAAGATGATGCAAGCTTGGGCGGATTATCTGGACAACCTTAAAGCCCAAACAGTGAACAACAATGTGATTGCAGCTAAGTTTGGCTAAGGTCGCCAGCCAGAATATTTGCTACCTCATACCCGACTGGGGACAGGCCGGAAACCCTCACCGGCATGGAGTGGCAAGTCATTGAGAGCAGGGCAAAATGGTGTCTAGTGACAAAAGTGAAGCGCGGTGAGTTTTATAGTTTTGATGATGAAATTCTACAATCCCTTAGGGAAGAGGCCAAAAACCTCGATGAATTTGATCGCAGTGACTGGATTGAAAGCACTAATCTTTGCGAAGTCGAAGACGCGTGGCATTTAATTAGAAACGGGCTACAGTCGCCAAACTTATTCTCGACAGCAGATTGGATGAAAGAGATCGCAGCTCGCCTCCAGGACATCCCAAATAGTCCGACTTTGTTAAGCGAATACACGGACGCCGTCACGTACGCCCTAGGTATTGAGCGGCAATTACCAAAAGAAAAACTAGATTCAAACTTCGATATTTACAGGTCTAGCGAGGAGAGCTTCACTTCTCTGGAAGCGGCTTGGATGAGAGCGCACCCAGATGCATCCGAGCCACACCCAGTATTTGGATTAAGCCTAAGAGAAATGGAAAACGACATCCCCAACTTACGGGAACTGACAACAATAGAAGCCTTTATCAATCTAGTAAATACAGGACGGTACCCAACTCCGGAACTAATGCTGTCTCTCGCCAAATCTTTCCAACTTTATTTTGAGGCCGACGGCAAGCTGTCATTAGAAGAAGTATTTTTTGGAAAACCAAAACAACGATCTGGAAATTACGCACAACAATCGCTAAACGAAAATCGGTATCTTTTATTCCATGACTGCGTCAACAGAGAGCTTGGGGAAAACTCGATATTCAACGCGTTCACCTCAGTCCAGGAACTCGCAGAAAAATTTTTACAATCCCATGCTACTGACGAAGATTTTGACGGAGAAAACATAATTGATTTGGACACGTTCTTACGCGGTTACCGACGCTGGAAACAACGACGGAGTGGCCTAACGGACAATTAACATATTTATTTGACCTCGCCACAGAAGAAAATATGACAATAATAGGTAGCCATGTTCCACAACATACCCAAGGGGTAACAACATGGCAGAGCAAGTCCGAGAAGTACTATTACGCCGTAAGCAAATCGAGGCCCGCACCGGGCTAGCCCGCAGCACTATCTACGCATTAATGAGCGAGGAGAAATTCCCCAAACCTGTGCCACTCGTTGGGCGCACTGTTGCGTGGACATCAAGTAGCATTGACAAGTGGATTGCTGGGCGTATCGCCGCCGGCAAAACCCAAGCAAAGAGAGGGTGCTAAAATGAAAAAGGCCACCCCGAAGAGCAGCCAATCACACACCACCCATTCTACTGCTAGCAGCGACCAACGCCAACGCCTTTTAGTGGCCTTACGTAAAGTAGGCAACGAGGGTCTGACAACGATCCAAATAAGAGAACAGCTCGATATTATGATGCCCGCCGCAAGGGTTCATGAATTACGCTGGAATTACGGTTACAACATTCAGGCAATCCCAGATCATGATTACAACGCCCAAGGTAATCACCACTCCTGCAAACGCTATGTGCTGTTTTCTGGCCGATGGGACAAAGTACGGAGGGCTGCATAATGGGACGCTACATAGTGGAAGTCCGCCAAGAAATCACCACCCCCGTCACTATCTATGCCGACAACGCAGACGACGCACAGAAGCGCGCAGTTTACGGGCTAGGCGAATTTGGCGACCCAGCTGCCAGTGAACTGCAAATAACCTCCACACGGCTCCTAGAGGAATTTGGAGCGGGACAATGAGCAGAAAGCTTACACAGTACGACGAACACTGGAGGGGCGTTGCGCACATTCGCATCCCCCTCACAGTTCTCGATAGCCCAGCGTGGCGAGTTCTATCTTTTTCTGACAAAGCACTGTATGCCGATTTGCGCGCCAAATTGCGCTCGACCAATAACGGCAATATCAATGCCACACTTTCAGAAATGAAACATCGTGGCTGGAACTCGTCAGCAACATTATGGAAATCACTTCGCAATCTCGAGCGCATGGGCTTAATCGCCCAAACGCGGCAAGGTGGTATCGGCGGGATGTCGAAGATATGCAATTTGTATCGCTTTACTGACCTTCCGGTGCATGACTTCCCCAAGCAGCGAATTGCAGCCAGAAAACCGACTAACGAATTTTCAGCATTCGATTCCGTAAAAGCGGCGCAAGCGGAAATTGATGCACTTAAGCGAGAAATCCAATGCAAAAAAGATATGCGAAGAAAATCAAAGGTTCAAAAATTAAAGTTAGTAACTTCAAGTACTGAATAAGTGAGGCCGTTTAAAACTTCAAAAGTTGAACATCGAATTTATCAAAGCTTCAAATTATGAACACTGGATAAATCGCCCTGCGCCTTATGCACCTAGCATTTCAAACGATTTTAGAAGTTTTAGAGGAGGAACTCCCACCATTCAGAAATTGAACACCTTATGTATATACCAACCCCTATACAGCTTAAGCAATCAGAAAATAGAAAGATCATATAAGCACAACACCATGAGCACACGAAGATTAAAACAGGCTATTCGCTAATGTTTTCGGAAATAAACTGGAGAATTATCTTATGGGTGGATATGGAAGCGGACGACCATCGAGCAACCGCGACACAGTAGATAACACCCGCTGCGTAGATATTCGTTTCATGCGGCGAATGGGGTGGCTACAAGCAGGCATTGCTGGCACCTTAAGGTGGAATTGCAATGGTCAGCCCTCCGGTGACATCCGTTACCGAGTGACTGAACATAGTCTCGTTCTAAACTATCGGTATCGCATTAACGGTGGCAATTGGGATAGCGTAGAGCAAACAGTCGCGCTAGAAACAACGCCCTGTCATTACGGCGGCCTCCGCTACTGGTTTACTTGCCCACGCTGCGACCGACGCTGCGCCTTACTATGTGGCGCGGAGAGGCTGTTCTATTGCCGGCAGTGCTATAACCTTCCCTACCAAACACAACTGGAAGGGGCACACGGAAGAGCCTGCATGAAGCGCAACAAGCTGGAAAAGAAGTTGTTTGGCCCTAATCGCCGGCGTATGTGGGCACAGACAAGAGACCGACTAATTAACGAGCTAGTAAAAGCCGAGGATGCGGCCAACCAAGCCCTAATTGCTCATTTCAAAGATTTATGTAGTGATATATTCTGACCCGTGAAAGGCAACACTCATAGCCAGAGAACAGCTAATGAAAAAAGATAACGATAAATATGAGTACCTAGACATTCCTGACTATTTAATGCCCAGCCCAAGAACAAACTGGCGGTTACCCCCGCTTTGGTGGCCAGCCTCAATTATCAAATATTCACTACTACCTTACCTTTACCCAATCGGGGTAATACATTGCCGATGGGTTTCAGACATAAGAGCTTGAATTGACTACACAGACTAAGCCTTACCATCCCTAATCGCTTCTTTCAGAGAGATAAACAGAGAGGCTTACTAGCTGGAAACACCCGCACAACAGATACTCACCATCAAACCGGCCTTTGACGCACAATAAAGGCGACAAATAGCATAATCGGTATTATTGTTCAGGCTGTAGCTTTAAGAACTCTATGACGGAGCGGCCTTTTTTAACGACAAGCAATTTTCCGCAGCGATGCAGGACTGAGTGAAGGGACTTACACTAATGAAAATGATTTCGGTATTTGTAATATGCCTAGGCTTGATTGGGTGCGTGAGTGGGTATCAGCAGTTTTACAAACCCGTTTCTAATCTGACGCCAGAAGCCCTAGGCAAAATCCGGGCAACACCAGCGCCAATCGAACCAGTTGTGTCGCATCAAGCCTCACCCCCTACTGAGCGAGAAATAAGCAAGGCAGGATATATTGTTTTAGGATATTCATCGTTTAACAGTGGCCGAAAAGAAACTGACGCAGACGCAATAAAGCAAGCAAAAGCACTCCGAGCGGATGCAGTCGTAATCATAAATCCGCAGCATACTGGATCGACTACCAGCGCCATTCCAATCACCACACCAACGACATCCACGGCCTATACTTCAAGCAATGCGACGGCTTATGGTTCCGGTGGAAGCGCAACTGCGTACGGGAACTCCACAACAACTACCTATGGAAGCCAAACGAACTACATCCCGATTACTACCCATCTTTATAATTACGGCGCAATTTACCTTGTGAAAATCCGATATGCACTTGGACTTACTCATCGTCCGTTGAATGATGATGAGCGGGTACAATTGCAGTCCAACCGAGGAGTCAGCGTTACGTCCATCATTGATGGAAGCCCTGCATTTAACGCGGACATCCTTCCCGGTGACATTATTACTAATATCAATGATGAGCGCATAAGCACCGGAGAGTCTTTTAACGAAAGACTGAATACCCTTCGAGGCCAAGTTGTGACACTGACTGTAAATCGGAATGCAAAGGAACTGAAAATTAATGTCGCTCTTTCAGAATAACAAACCCTAATAGCGGCAATACCCACCAAACAGATCGCTCCGAGCAAAGTTTGATTCCGCCGCCCTATTTATATCACCGGACCTTGGAGGCTATTATGGCAGCGCTAGCTACGTTTATAGTTGTGTTTATAGTTACCCTACTGGCACAGCAAACATGGAAAGGCTGGAACGACCCCGCATTCGTGTTAGGCCGCCAAGCGGCGAAAATGAATTGGGCGAAATCTCGATACGTTAGTGAAGACGGCTACAAAAACATGTGCGTTATGCGAAATGGTGTCGAGGTTATGATACGACATCACCCCGCACAAATAGTGCTTATTAAGCCTCAAATAGAAAGGCAGTTCCATGACTTTGAGGAATTGGAGCACTGGCTTTCCGAGCACCTTAACCACTCAATAGAAGTTGACCACTCTACGCACAGCGAAAAATATAACCCCACGATACTTGCGGAATTTGCTGCAGAACTTGATAAGTGGCCGACCGACCAGGCTCAAGCTGCAAGTTACGTAGTAAAGGAAGTGATCGAACACGGCAACAATGACATTGACGACGCAATGAACCAGTTAACTGCACATCAGATGCAAGTTGTCGCTGACGTTATTTCAAAAATTCGCGGGTAAATGATTACCACCTTCACAACTACCCAACTAAACCTAACCACCTCTAAAGAGTGGAATTGTCTCAAATGAATGATCAAATCACCTTCAGCAGCCAAGCTAGAGAGCAATCTTGGGGGCATTTATGGGGGCACAAACAAAACAACAAATAAAAAACTCATTTAATATCAATAAGATATATATTGTTTTAAAGTGACGCCGGCCCACCAAATATCAAACCTCAACTCGAAAGAGTTGGGGTTTTTTATTGCCCTTTTTCTAATAAAAATATGCCGAAAGTAACTTGTCTCAAAATTGCTTACTTGCGAAAAACGCAGATCGTAAAAACTCTCCACCGGCTTTCATGTCGCCAAGCAGTCAGTACAGCGCTCACAATGCCTCGTAAATATTTGTTCCAGCAAAGAGATTCCCCTATAGTCGAACGCAGAACACGGAAGTAAGCATAAACACCCGCACTGAGGGAATAATGGCAATAGCATCAGACGCGCCACAAAGCAGCAATTTCGCCTTTTTAAGCGAACGCGACCCTATCCTAATTCAGCTCGCCACCACCGCTGAAAATACCTTTTATGCCAATCCGAACCGAATTCAGTGGAAAAAATTCTTAGCCAACATAGCTAGACGGCACCCCAGCGCAATTGGCTGACTCGGCTTGACAAACAGCTCACGCACTAATTCATCATCAACCGTGACACCATAAACGACGAACTGTGGGTCGCGTATTAATCCAAACCAACGCAAAATATGTATAGAAAACGCAATTTTCTATACACGTCGACATAACGTGTACATTTTTCGCAATTTTTTATACATATCAGCTTGTCATGTCGATACCATCGACCTATGCTAAGAAAATGTCGACAAAACTGGATTATTTAAACATGACATGGCAAGCCGACCGACCTTACAACAACCTTTCGCTACTGCCACCACCGCGAGAAGCGGTAGAAAACCTCAGCACACTTAAGGCCTGCATTCCAGCACGCGCGGCCTTGGCCGAGCTAAAACAAGCGGGCGAGCTACTGCCCAACCAAGGTTTACTGATCAACCTGCTACCGCTATTGGAAGCCAAAGGCTCATCTGAGATCGAAAACATTGTCACCACCACCGACAAGCTCTTTCAGTACGCCGACGAAGACAGCAACGCCGACCCCGCCACCCGCGAAGCGCTGCGTTATCGCAGGGCATTGGCTAGCGGCTACACCAAACTCCGTGAACGCCCTCTCACCGCCAACACCGCCATAGACATATGCAGCACCATTAAATCGGTAGACATGCAGGTACGGAAAGTACCCGGCACCAAACTCATGAATCCCGCTAGTGGTGAAGTGATTTACACACCGCCAGAGGGCGAAGCCCAACTCAATACACTGCTCAGCAACTGGGAGAGATTTCTATATAGCCAAGACGACCTAGACCCACTCATTAAAATGGCCATTGCCCATTATCAGTTTGAAGCCATTCACCCCTTTACCGACGGTAATGGTCGCACCGGCCGCGTATTGAACATTCTTTACCTTATCCAAGAAGAGCTCCTCAGCCTGCCCATACTCTACTTAAGCCGCTACATTGTGGAACACAAGGCCGACTACTACCGTCTGCTGCTCGGTGTAAGTAACCAGCAAAACTGGCAAGAGTGGATTTTATACATACTGGCCGCAGTAACAGACACGGCGCAGTGGACAACCGCTAAGATTGCCGCGACCCGGCGGCTCATGATGATTACTGGCGACCATGTGCAGCGCCAGCTCCCCAAAGCCTATAGCCACGAGCTAATCCAGGTCATCTTTCAACAACCCTATTGCCGAATTACTAATTTAGTCGACGCCAATATCGCCAAACGGCAAACCGCCTCGGTATACCTCAAGCAACTCTGCGAGATTGGTGTGTTAGAAGAGCGCCAAGTTGGCAAAGAAAAATTATTCATACATCCCAAGCTGGTTCAGCTGTTAAGTCAGGACAGCAACATAATTAAGGATTACCCCCAAGCATGACCAACAACAATATTATTCAAAAACTCTGGAATCTCTGCGATTCAATCCGCGACGACGGCATTAACTGCAGCGACTAAGTCACCGAGCTGTTTAGGCACACCTAAAACATTCTACCAGCGGCAAGAATCCTCTCTACCTCCGCCACAGCCTATGTCGCCCCGGCACTGAAATTTAGATCTCTCTGACTATTTCCTAAAAGCCTCTACTTAAGTCGTATTCATACGCCCCGATGCCGGTGCTAATATGCCGCCTCGTTCCCGCGCATACCGAGTTGAAATCCGCCAATGACCTTTTTTCTTGTCGCTCTGGCTCTTGCCGCCCTGTTGTTAGTTATTTTCGAAGACCTGATTCATATCAATAAAGCCAAAACCACGCTGTTCATCGGCACGCTGAGCTGGCTGCTCGTCTATATTTTCGGCTTAAATGGTCTGTCACACGCGGAGATCTCAGAAAAACTCAACGAGAACTTATTAGAAATCGCCACGCTCTGGCTGTTCCTAATGTCGGCAATGACATTTGTCGCCTACCTGAACAGCCGAGGATTTATCTCCAATCTTATCCAGATGATGTTGCCCAGCAGCCTGCACGAACGAACCCTGATGCTACTGCTCGGCGGGTTCGCGTTTCTATTTTCATCGTTATTAACCCGGCGATCAAAAGTATCTGATATAATGCGCGAATGGACGAAAAAATTGATGCAAGAAAATTATCCTTAGAAGTTCTTGAAGAAAAACGCCGACAGGCGCATCGACTTCGGAAACGCGG
>NZ_JANZNQ010000011.1 GCF_027257955.1 Zhongshania aquatica
CGAAAACTGATGACTACATTGACTGAAGATGATCACTTAAAGTAAAAAGACGGCACATGATGTATGAGGTGGATTAAGTGATCACGTTCAAGCGGTACGACTGATCAGGTTCAGCGGAATACGCAAGGTCGTCGTGGCGGGTGAGTACCTCGCCAATACCCTGCCAAACATTGGGGTAGGTTTCTAGCATTTGGCGCAGATGTTTGTCGGCGTTTTTGTCGGTGGGGTTAAAGCCGCATAAGAAGGGGTGCAGTCTTTCACGCTGTTCTTTGGGAAGCTTGCGATAAGCTTCGGCTACGTAGCTGTCGGTGGCGCTATACCAGTACATGCCGGCGTCGTCACCGGCGTAGTAGCGCGGTCGTTTTGGCTCGTTCTCATGCCATTTTTTCATGAGTGGAATGCCGCTAATCATGGCGTGGTCAATCCCGCCTTTGTCCATCGCTCGAATGAGATCGGGTAGGGGGTCACCCTTTTGAAAGAAATCAACTATGTGGAGATGGGCGTCGCTATAAGAATACTTAGTAGTGGCGGATTTGGCTGTGTCGGCAAAGTTGCTGGGGGATGCCAGGGCGAGTAATAGGGCGACTAGGGTGTATATGTGAGTGGCAAATTGGCCTTGTCGTAATGTTGGCATTGTGTCCTCAGCGAAGGGGTTGCGAGCATTCAGACAGGAGGTTCGCTATCGGGTTCATAATTTTATTGCAGTGAATCGTGGCGCTCCGGTGCAAGTGTGTGGTCGGGTGGTGAGCGGGAGGTGCTAGAGCGGGGGCTTACGCGCCGAAATTCGCCAGCCGTGGGTCTAGCGGTGTGGTGGCTTGCGCGGTGTTATCACCCGAGTTAGCCCCACTCTGCTGTTGGGCGCGGCGCTGAATATGGTCAATACGTTGGCGTAAGTCGGGATGGCTAGTAAATAAGGCCTGCCAGCGCGCTTGCTCATGTTGGGCTAACACCTTGCTAAAAAACTCTTCGGTGCCTTCTAGGTGACCATAGTATTTTTTCAGCGTGTTAAGTGCAGCGTCATCGGCGTTACTTTCCATTTGGCGACTAAATCCCAGCATTGTTAGCAGCCCCGTTTGCTGGGCGGTGCTTTGCAGTGCCGCAGCATTTTGGCCGCCAGTGATTGCACTCAAAAATAACTGCACCAGTAATCCGCCACTAAAAGACTTGGCGGGATGGCGAAACTTGATATGAGCTATTTCATGGGCAATTACCATCGCCAGTGCATTTTCTGAAGATACTTCTTTCAGTAATCCAGTGGTGACAAAGATATGCCCACCAAGTGTGGCAAAGGCGTTCGGTACGTCTGCTTGCTCGATAAGATGAAGCTGCACGCTGATTTCTGGCGCTAAGTCGGAATGTGTCGCAAGGCGCTGACCAAGCTCTTGTATGGCTACTTCTGCATCCAAAAAGGCGACGCTTTGGTCGCTTTCGGTGTTGGACCACTCGGCGTATTTATTGCTTAATTGCTGCTCGTAACGAAAGGGGATGTAAGGCGCTAAGGTGTTTGCAAATAGCATTAGTAGGGCCACTGTTGCACCAAGTACGAAGAGTACGCCCCCAAACATAATAAAGAATTCTTTGAGGGGGTTTTCCGTAGAGGTATTTATGCCCTCGGGAATTTTGGGGTTTTGTTTTGCAAAGCTCATGGGTTACTTAGCGTTTGTTTTTAGGGCTTAAGGCCGTGCCATAGGCCAAGACCTCGATTGAAGCCACACCTTTGTTGCTGTTGCCGGATATACGACTAGTTTCAAATTTGGTATTGATAATGGCGTCAGCGCCGGCTGCACGAGCTTGTTCTTGCATACGTAATAAGGCCTCTCGGCGAGCGCGATCTAGCAAGGTTTCATAGCTGCGAATGCGGCCACCGACTAGGGCTCGCAGGCCTGCAGACACGCGCTTGAAATAGTCGACTGAAATGACCACATTGCCGCTGACTAGCTGGGCATTGTGATTCGTAAATTCGATAGGGGGGAAGCGGTCGGTAGACACCACAATTTGCCGTAACTCATCTTCGCGGGCGAAGATGCTTTGGTAGTGTTTTGCTTCGGCTCGGCGTCCAAAGAAAAACCCGAGTCCCAGTAGTAGCGCAAATATACCTAACTGAATAAGCGCTTCCATGGCTATTTTTCCTCGAGGACGACAGCGGTGCCATAAGCGAGTATTTCGGATGCCCCTGCAGCGATGGAGGAGGTGGAATAGCGCACATTGATGACTGCGTTAGCACCAATCGCTTTGGCCTGCTCAGTCATGCGGTCGGTTGCTTCTTGGCGAGCTTCAGACAGTAGCTCGGTGTAACCGCCGAGTTCGCCGCCAAAGATGTTCTTTAGTCCCGCCATGATGTCTTTACCCGCGTGCTTAGCGCGAACTGTGCTGCCTAGCACTAAGCCAAGGTGTTGGCTTACGCGTTTGCCAGGGATAATTTCTATATTGCTGAGTAGGATGGTGGTCATTATCTGTTCCTTTGGTATTTACTTTAAGGCACCTCCGATTAATTCGGTGACGCTGAGATATTACCGAATTAATCAGAGGTGCCATAAGTGCTTCCCTGCATGATGTTGCGGCTTAGGAGTCGTATCAAACCCTGATTTTGTGGGTGTGTCTATATTGGCGTTCTAGCTATGGTTTTGGCTGAGATAGTTAACGTTTAATTTTGGCCAGTTGATTGATGTGTCTTATTGGGCCATACCTATCCAAGCCCTATGCGGAGTTAGTGCTGAATCCAATGCAATACGTCTTGCTCGGCCAGAAAAGAGTCAGCATCAGCACCCGCAAGCATGGCGAAGGTGGCAATAAGCCCGGCCTCGACGCAGCTAGGCGCCGCGACGGTGACCGAGCGTGGCGCATTCATTATGGGCCATCCGGTTTTGGGGTTAAGGACGTGTGGGTAGCGAATATTATCTTTTATTAAATAGCGATTGGCGTCGCCGCTGGTGGCGAGGCCACCGCGTTTTAATTGAATCATTGCAGATTGACCGCCACCAACCTGTTCTACACCAACCAGCCAATGGGGGGCGTTGCGCGGAGGGCTGGTGGCGAGCAAGTCGCCACCAAAGTTAATTAGCGCCGCGCAGTCGGTTTTTTGCTTGAGCAGCGTTGCGGCTCGATCTACAGCGTACTCTTTGCCGATGCCACCGAAGTCGATTTCCATGCCGGCTTGTAATGTCAGTAGCGGCCGTTGCCACCTGACTTTATGCCAGCCAATGTTATCGCACAATGCTGTTGCAGCTTCGTAAGTAGGAATGTTGGCGCTGCCGTCAAAGCGCCATAGTTTGCGTAAAACCCCAGAGCTTAGGTCAAACAAGCCGTCACTAAGTTGATATGCATTTTCGGCAAAATCCAAAAGTCCGGCGGTTTCTTCGTCAACCGACACGGCCTTGCCTTGGCTATTGTTGATTTGATAAACAATATTGTCGTCGCGATAGCGGCTGAATTTGGTTTCAATTCGCCATGCTTCTGCGGCGACGATATTGCCCAGTTCTTGAATTAGGCTCTCGTCATCGCTGTCGAGCAATAATTCGCAGGGGCTGGCCATGGCACGGAACTGCGCGACCCAGCCATTGCTGTTTTTTTTGAATTCAATTTCCCTTGTGGGGGCTGACATAGTTTATAAACACCGCGCTTTTATCATGGTGAAAGCCTACGACGATTTCGTAAAAATGGCGAGCAGCGCGTCGACACTCAGTAACTGTGGCAGAACGATGGGCTCTTGGTTACCACCGGGAAAATACACATACAGGGGTACGCCGCTGCGCTCATAAGCCGCCAGTAACTGAGTGATATCATCGTCTTGATTGGTCCAGTCTGCCTTCACGTAGCGCAGGCCCAGATCTTTGAAGCGATCTTTGATCTTGTCAGAAGAGAGGGCGACGCGTTCATTGGCTAAACAGGTAATACACCAATCAGCGGTCACATTTAAAAATATTGGCTGCGCGTCGCGCTGTAACTCGGTGAGTATTCCTGGCCGATAGGCGATGATCTCTTCGTTAGTGGCAGAGATTAGCGGCTTTGCATCTAGCGAGGATGAGGCGAGAATAAACGCGGCAAAGAGGGTCGCCACCACCGAGATACCGCGCTGCCAAGGAGTGCGAGACCAAAAATACAGGGCGATAACAATCAGCAAGCAGCCGATTAGCACAAGCATTACGGCGTCTACGCCACTCTGTCTGCCAAGTACCCACAATAACCATATCGCCGTGAGGTACATGGGAAAGGCCAAGACCTCTTTCATGGTCACCATCCACTTACCCGGCCGTGGCAGCAGTCGCGCGATGTGGGGCGACCAAGAAAGCAGTAAGAATGGCGTCGCCATACCTAACCCAAGGGCGACGAACACGGTTAGGGCGACAATCATTGGTTGCGTTAATGCAAAACCTAGGGATGCGCCCATAAACGGAGCGGTGCAGGGGCTGGCTACTAATACGGCGAGTACGCCGGTAAAAAACGAGCCGCTCATGCCGCTCTTTTCGGTTAGTGCTTGGCCGGCGCCCGCAAACCGCGCACCCAGTTCGATCATGCCGGAAAAGCTCAAACCGACCACAAAGAACAAATACACCATGGCGGCGACAAACCACGGAGATTGCAGTTGATAGCCCCAGCCCAGTTGCTGACCTGTTGCACGCAGGATCATTAATAAGCCTGCCACAGCGACAAAGCTACTGACCACGCCGGCGGTGTACACCAGTCCGTGAAGACGGCGTTGTCGTGGTGAAATGTCGGTGGATTCCACCAAGCTCAGCCCTTTTAAGGCCAGCACCGGGAAGACGCAGGGCATGAGGTTAAGAATGAGACCACCGGCAAATGCCATACCGGCCATAGTCAGCAGTGTGAGAAGCGAGATGTTGTTAATGGGCGTTGATGCAGACGGTTTTAGGGCTGTGTTCGGGGTGTTTGCAACGGGTTTATTGATTTCTACGACCGACCCCGATGCGGGATTTATATCAAACCATTGGTGATGTGGTGGGTAGCAAAGGCCCGCGTCCGCACATCCCTGAAAACTAATTTTTAAGGTGATTGGCGCTGTACTGTTGAGTGCTGGCCTAACGCTAAGACCGTGGTAGAAAACATGGGTGTCGCCAATATTGGGATCTTGCTTTAACTTGCCTTCGGGCAGGTTTGTGGCGAGCTCATCCAATTGATCTCCGTTGATTTGGCGAACATGAATGCGATCGCGATATAAATAATAGCCCTCAGCAATATGCCAATTAATGATTGGCTGCTGATTTTCTACGCGAATGCTTAAAGCGTAAGCTTCTTCTACGGGAAGAAATGTACTTTCTGTTTCTTGAGCTTGGCTTGTGTCGACGGGGGTAGCTCTAGCTTCGCTCGCGTTTGTGACTAATCCCACCAGTGATAAAGCGGTGGCTAGGACTAGGTAATAAAACGTTTTTTTCATGCAAAATACTTCCCGCTGGAATCACACCCTTATAAAAAAAAGGGGAGAAAAACGTCGCCGCCTTTCTCCCGCTCGGTTAACGATACATGGTCTTGATTAGAAGTCGTAAACGACTCGCAGCATCAAGGCGTCAACGTCGGGGTAAAGCTCCTGATTTTTCAGTTCGCCAAAGGCCTGTGATGGCTCATCGCCGGTCTGTAGGTAGTACTCAAGTGCAACACTCCAAGAGTTACTGGGATTGTCTTGGCCGTATTCTAAGCCCACGGTGTAGGCCATAAATTCACCAAGGCGGTAATCCGCTGAGGCTTCGCTATTGGTGTCGCCAACGGTCGGCTGTTGGCCATCAATAAAGAAGGGCGTGTAGAAATCTGCAGCACTTTGTTGATACACCCGAACATGGGGTTGCAAGTATTGGGTGTCTGCAAATTTCCAACGATATTTAACGTCAATCGTATTTGAGGTAATGCCCCAGTCGTCAACCATAAAGCGGTATGAGGTATCGAGAACATCACCGCCAATATAGCGTTTGTACTGGCCGAAGACGCTGTGCTTTAAGCGGCTGTCGGGTCTGTTTTCATACACCACGGTAGGTAAGTCAGGTTGCGCATTGTTTTCAAACAGCGGAATGCCCGTTGTCGGATCAACCACGCTGATAAACTTGTATGGATCGGTTAGGTAACCACTTGAAGAGCTCAGCGAGTAACTCAGTTGGAAGAGGCTATTTTGATCGATAACTTGTGTTACTCCGACCACGATATCGACCAAACTCTTGGTGTCATCGCTTCCGTTTTTGACCTTGTTGCCATCGTCATCTTCGTCGTCATCATCCCCTTGGGTTTGGAGTGTGCCAAACGCTACGGGCTTACCATTCACTGGTTCTATCATGTCCATGCCAAGCGACAGGCCGGCCATTAGCGTGGTGTTGCTGTTGTTTATATCTTTTGCAAAAGTGGAGCTGACCGCGAAGGAGGTGTAGTCATACTCGGTTGAGAAGTTGGTGCCTAGTACCATGGTAAGGTCTTTGGCGATGGGTTTTTCCCAGGCTGCATTTACCGCTACGCGGGTATCTTTAAAGGACTCGTCAAGCGGGGTTTCACCGGCTGCTGTATAGGCGGACGTTCCGCCTGACGGACTGGTGAATGATTGTGGACGATTCGTTGGTACCGCGCCGTTGGCCGATGCGCCTGTTAGCGTATCTAAGGTCAGTTTGAGGGTGAGTGTTTCGTCGGTGTCGATTTGTTTTTTAGCGGAAATAACCGGCTCTGTTGCGGTAACACGATCTGGCTCGCTGTAAAAAAGTAGGGCGGCGCTAATATCCCAATCACCCACATCGTGTTTGTCTTCGGCCATGGCGCCGTGACTGCCAAGTAGGGCACAGCTTGCGGCTGCCAGTGATAATCTAATATTTTTCTTCATTGTCATGTCCCTTAGTTACAACCGCATCCACCGCCACCAAAACTACGACCACCGCTTGACGCCTCTTTACTAAAGTAAATATGGTCGTCCAGCGCGGTGTTCAGCGGTGAGCTGTCTAAGGCCATTTCTGGTTTGGCAAGGTTTTGTCGCTGCCACGGGTCAACGCCCATCGAGCTGCAGGCTGTTAGCGTGCTGCTTGCTATCACAGCAATCCATAGCATGTGTTTTCTCATTGAGATTTCCCCAAAGTGTTATCGATTAGTTCGCGAATGTGTTGTGGATCTTTGACGGTAAAGCCGTCGTGGCGGGATACCAGCTTGCCACTGCGGTCAAATAGGAATGAATTGGGCATGCCGCGTACGCCGTATTGTTTGGCTAGTCCGCCTTCCGGGTCATAGATGACGCTGAAGTCAGCGGGAATTTCTTTTAAAAAGTCATCAGCATCTTGGCGTTCTTCATCTAAATTAACCGACACCACAGCGAGTTCATTGCCGTACTCTTTTACTAAGTCGTTCATAAAGGGGAAGGACGCGCGGCAGGGGCCGCACCACGATGCCCAGAAATCGACATAAACCAGTTTGCCCTTGTAGCGAGCGAGGTCTAATTCCGCCGCCTGAGAGCAGATACTTACACTGAATAATAAAAAAGCCAGAATTCGCGGCAGTGTTAGCTTCATGAGTGAACCTTATCGTTATGAGTAAGTGACTGAGTTTTTAAAACGAAGTCGGCAGATATGAGCGTAAGGCTAGTGTTAAAAACTTAAGGTTTTATTAAAGATTGCTTTAGGGGTGAGATACATCGCCAGCTAAACACGGCATCAGTATGCTCATTGTGATCTAGGGGAATGCTCATTGGGCGAGAATTTAAGGTGTGAGTTTGGGGTAGGTTTGGGGAAGTTGGCTTAATCGGCTCGGTGTAAAAGCTTGTGAAACGCCTTGGTTAGTGGGTTTAGGTGCTTGCCGCGCGGATGAACTGTGCACCACGACCGCCGAATGGGAAAGCCCTGTACCGGCAGTAAGATGAGTGATCCTGCTGAAATCGCGCCGCTAACCATGGCGGTCGGCAGCACTGCGCAATTTGTGCCACTGTTTAAGGCGTGTTGTATGGCGCTATTGCTACCCATTTGGCGGATATGTTGAATCACGCAGCTTTGCTGCTGGCAAAAATGCTCAAATATTTGACGGGTACCAGAGCCGCTTTCGCGCAGCAAAATGGGGTATTCCAATAATTCGATGAGGGTGATGCTGTCTTTTTGATTGAGCGGGTGATTGGGGTTGGCGACCAGTGACAGCTTGTGCTCTGCAAACGGCGTGTAGGTGAGGGCGCGGCCCTCGGGTACTTGGGTCATGATGGCGAGATCGTCGAGGTTATCGCGCAGCCGCTCTAACAGGCGCTGATGGTTTACCACATGCAGTACGACTTCGACGTCGGGATGTTGCTCGCAGAAGGCGTTAATATAGGGCGGCAACAAGTGCTCGGCGCTGGACTCAATAGCGATGTTTAAGCTGCCTTGCAAACGCCCGTGTAAATCGGTGAGCTCAATTTCTAAATGCACGAGGCGCTGCTTTAATTCACGGGCGGCCCGCTGCATTACCTCGCCGGCGGAGGTCAGAAAGAGTTGCTTGCCTATGTAGTCAAAAAGCGCCTGGCCTACGACGTCTTCTAGACTGCGTATTTGGGAGCTGACGGCGGGTTGTGTCAGTGCGAGTTGCTCCGCCGCTTTGGAATAGCTGCGATGCAGGCACACGGCCAGAAAGACATCTATTTGACGTAGGGTGAGGCGGTTTAAGTAGCTAACTTCCATAGCGGGCCTGGGTGCAAATTTAATCAGGTATAAGTAATACCTTATTCTAACTAAAATAAATATTAATTTTTTATTCAAGTTGTTTTTCTGTACGGTGGCAAAGTGATGTTGTCAGGCGCCGGAGCGGCATGGAACCGGATTTAACGCCCCTTATGGAGATTCACGATGCTGAAGAAAATCCTGATCGCTAACCGTGGTGAAATTGCGGTGCGAATCGTTCGGGCCTGTGCCGAAATGGGCATACGGTCGGCTGCTGTGTATACCGAGCCAGACCGCTTTTCCCTTCATGTTAAGCGCGCCGACGAGGCCTATAATGTGGGCGCTGACCCGCTCGAAGGCTATTTAAATCCGCGTAAATTAGTGGGTTTAGCGGTGGAAACCGGCTGTGATGGCTTGCATCCGGGGTATGGATTTTTGTCTGAGAACGCCGAACTCGCCGAAATATGTGCTGAGCGCGGCATTACCTTTATCGGACCTAGCGCCGAAGTTATTCGCCGCATGGGTGACAAAACCGAAGCTCGTCGTGCAATGACGGCTGCCGGTGTACCGGTCACGCCAGGCACCGAAGAAAATTTAAAGGGCATTGAAGACGCGGTGACGGTGGCGGCCGGAATTGGTTATCCAGTGATGCTAAAAGCAACGTCTGGCGGTGGTGGTCGTGGTATTCGGCGCTGCGACAGTGAGGCGGATTTGCGGCGTCAGTTCGACCGAGTGGTGTCGGAGGCAACCAAGGCCTTTGGCCGCGCCGATGTTTTTCTTGAGAAATGTATTGTGAATCCGCGTCATATCGAGGCGCAGATTTTGGCAGACAGCCACGGCAATGTGATTCACCTCTTTGAGCGCGACTGCTCAATTCAGCGTCGCAACCAAAAGCTCATAGAGATTGCGCCGTCTCCCCAGCTTACTCCAGAGCAGCGTGCCTATATCGGCGAGATGTCGGTGCGTGCCGCGGAGGCGGTTGGCTACGAAAACGCCGGTACGGTGGAGTTCTTGCTCGCCGATAATCAAATCTATTTTATGGAAATGAACACGCGGGTTCAGGTTGAACACACCATCACCGAGCAGATCACCGGGGTGGATATTGTCCGCGAACAAATTCGTATCGCCTCTGGCTTGCCGCTGGGTTATCGCCAGCAAGATATTTCTTATCGCGGTTTTGCCATGCAGTTTCGGGTTAATGCCGAAGATCCCAAAAACGATTTTCTGCCCAGTTTTGGCAAAATCAGTCGCTACTATGCGCCCGGTGGTCCGGGGGTTCGGGTCGATACCGCGATTTACACGGGCTACACCATTCCGCCTTATTTCGATTCCATGTGTCTCAAATTAATTGTCTGGGGCTTGACCTGGGAAGACGTTTTGGATCGCGGAGTGCGTGCGCTTAATGATATGCGTCTGCAGGGTGTGAAAACCACTGCAACGTACTATCAGCAAATTTTAAAACACCCCGACTTCCGTTCCGGGCATTTCGATACCAGCTTTGTAGAAAGCCACCCTGAACTGACCCAATACTCGGATAAAAGCCGCCCTGAAGATATTGCGCTGGCGGTGGCTGCAGCCATTGCTGCCCACGCTGGCCTGTAAGAAATGGAGTTGACGATGAGCAAAGATAAAGCTGTTCTGATTACTGATGTAACCCTGCGTGATGGCCACCAGTCGTTATTGGCGACCCGTATGCGCACCGAAGATATGTTGCCGGTGTGTGCCGAACTGGACGCTATTGGATTTTGGTCGCTGGAAGTCTGGGGTGGCGCAACCTTTGACGCCTGTGTGCGTTTTCTAAAAGAAGATCCTTGGGAACGTCTGCGCAAACTGCGCGAGGCCCTGCCGAACACCAAATTACAAATGTTGGTACGCGGTCAAAACCTGCTGGGTTACCGGCATTATGCCGACGACGTTGTGGAGGCGTTCATTCAAAAATCCGCTGACAACGGCATGGATATTTTCCGTGTATTTGACGCCATGAATGACGTGCGCAATTTGCAAACCGCCGTCGCCGCCGTGAAAAAGTCGGGCAAGCATGCTCAGGGCACTATTTGTTATACGACCAGTCCGGTGCATACCACGGCTAAATTTGTTCAGCAGGCTAAGGACATGGTGGCGCTGGGTGTCGACTCCATCGCCATTAAGGACATGGCCGGCCTGTTAACCCCAATGGCGACCTCCGAGTTGGTTAGCGCGCTCAAAGACACCGTCGATGTGCCATTGGCACTGCACTCGCACATGACTTCTGGGCTCGCCGGTTTGTGTCAGTTAAAGGCGATTGAAGCGGGCATCGACATTATTGATACGGCCATGTCTGCATTTGCCAACGGCACTAGTCATCCGGCGACAGAAACAATGGTTGCTGCCTTAAAAGGCACACCGAGAGATTCCGGTTTGGATTTACCTGCTCTGCAGGAAATCGCTGCGCAGCTCTGGGAAGTGCGTAAGAAATATCATCAATTTGAAAGTGAGTTTACCCGCGAAGACGTAAGTGTGCAGATTAACCAAGTGCCCGGCGGCATGATGTCTAACCTCGCGAATCAGCTCAAAGAGCAAGGCGCCTTGAATCGCATTGGCGATGTGTTTGCTGAAATCCCCGCCGTGCGTAAAGACCTCGGCTACCCGCCATTGGTAACACCAACCTCACAGATTGTCGGCACCCAAGCGGTGATGAATATACTGGCAGACAAACGTTATACAACCATTACTAACGAAGTGAAGCGTTACCTGCAAGGCCACTACGGTGCGGCACCGGCGGAGGTGGATAAAGACCTGCGTGCTCGTGCGATTGGCAGTGAAGACGTTATTGATGTGCGTCCTGCCGATTTGTTATCCCCTGAACTGGCAAAACTTCGCAAAGAAGTCGGTGAACTAGCCAAATCAGAAGAAGACGTGCTGACCTACGCGATGTTCCCAGATTTGGGCCGCGCATTTTTAAGCGAGCGCGAAGCTGGCACCTTGGTCCCTGAGGTTCTCGAACCTGTCGGTCAATCCACTCGCCCTGTTAGTGAAGGTGGTGTTCCCACTGAGTTTGTTATCGATGTGCACGGCGAAAGTTACCAAGTGGCGATTACCGGCGTCGGTATAAAAGGCGCGGGCAAACGTCATATCTACATGACACTTGATGGCATGCCTGAAGAGGTCGTTTTCGAAGCGCTAAATGAATATAAAGCTGAAGGCGCCAGCAGCCGCAAATCCGCCAGTAAACCCGGCCACGTTAGTACCAATATGCCGGGCAATATTGTCGACGTATTGGTGGCTGTGGGCGATACCGTTAAGGTCGGGCAGGCTGTGCTGGTTACCGAAGCCATGAAGATGGAAGCGGAAGTACAAGCCCCCATTAGCGGCAAAGTGAAAGAGATCTTTGTTAAGAAGGGTGACCGTGTAACGCCGGGTGAGGTATTGATTGAGATAGAGGCAGTGTGATCGTAAAGTAAAACAAAAGGCGTTAGTAAAGAAGTATACTGACGCCATCTAGTTTCGAATAAATTTACTTTAATCAATATTTTTGTTTTCATATTCTCGGCGTCGCGTTTGGCGCCTTCCCACAAAAAAAAGCTGCCGATAAAAGGTGGTAACGGTTGCTAAGGATCGGCAGCAAAATTAGACAATATGGAGTGTCGCTATGGATTTCCCTAGAATTCTGCTCGCCTCAGTGCTGTGTTTTTCAACGCTGGGTATAACTGCGTGCGATGGTAATAAAAATAGTAGTAATGGCGGTGGGGGTAGCAATACCCCCCCTACAGTTGAGGAGCCATCTTCAAGTGCTGCTGTATCTAGTGAAAAAGCTAATATCGCCTTGTATGGTGATATCCCAGAGGATAAAACAAAAGAGGTTGGAGAAAATCAACCTTCATTATTACTGGATGATGACGATCTAGAATACGCCGGCTTTGGGATGGCTTTTGCTCAGCCTGAAGCGGCTGAGACAGCGGTGGCCCGTGCAAATGCGGATACCTCTGATATTCAAGATGACGTTGACGCCAAGGTGTCAATTGTGACGGCTGCCTTAGTCAACGATGGCGCCAGTGTTAACCAGCTTGTAAATAAAAGCGCGGCTGGTATTGAAGCGGCGGTCGCGATTGTCGTTTTGGATGTTCAGTATAATTCTGGTGGTCGCAGTAGCGCTGATTTACGAAATACTTTATTGGCTGAATTAGGTTCTGATGCCGACATAGCTGTGCTTCCGCTTGGCAGCGGTAGCGGAAGAGAATTCCGCGTGTCACTTGCATTCTGGAAAGTTGATGAGGATCTGTTTACTTGGTTAGCGGTATTTTCTAACGGTTTTGCAGAGCAAGTTAAAGCTGCCTACGGAGACGTTAATAGTGGCGTAGCCGTTACGTCGGCCAGGGGCGCGACGAGTTTTGTAGCGGCTAGCCAATCCTTTACCCAAGTGGAAGACGCAAATAACGCAGCGGATATTTTATGGGTTATTGATAATTCTGGTTCTATGTCGGAGGAGCAGGAAAATCTTGGCAATGGTATAGATCAATTTTTTGATAGTTTAAATGCTGCGGGACTTGATTTCCGGTTGGCGGTAACAACCACCGACGGTTCAGATTGCGAGGAATTGCTCTCGCTGCCAGATGATGCCTCCGCCAACTTTATTTCGGCATCAACGCCTGACGGTAAGCTTCAGTGGGGCGATGACGTTAATGGTATTGCTAGGCCGGGAACTGGTGGAAGTGCGAATGAAACCGGTTTTTATTGCGCAGATAAGGTTGATTTGACCGGTTTTGACCGAGAGTCTGCGCCAAATATTGTCGTGTTCGTATCTGATGAGCCAGAGAATGAAAGTGCATATCAGTCTTTTCCGTCAGGTAGCGATACTGACTATGATCCGCGGGATTTTAATACCTATAAACAAGCGTTTATCGATAGCGGCGCGACATATTTTGCAATCTCCGGTCCTTCGTCAACAATACGCCCAACATTTGCTGATCCTACTCCTTCATTCACTGTCACTGATTTTAATTGCTCCGGGGAAGGTGGAACGGCATCCGGTGGGGCGCATTTTAGAGAAATTGCCTCATTAACGGGTGGAAGCTCCGCATCTATCTGCGCACCGTCTGCATCGTGGAGTGTGATGTACGATCAGATCATTCAGGCCGCAACAGGCTTAGCGAGCAGCTTTAAATTGGATTTCTCTCCTTTGGCTAGCTCGGTAGTTGTGAAAGTAAATGGTGTTGAGGTAAGTCGAGATGTGTCTCACAGCGACGGCTTTGATGTTTTATTTGGCAGCGAAGAGGCGTCTATTGTGTTTTATGGTCAGGCCATACCAGGTGCGGGAGACGAAATAGTCGTATCTTACGATCATATTTAGTAGGGGGGTTGATATTTTAAATGATAACCATTATCATTTAAGTCAGGTCGGGGTTGTGCTCTATGTGAGCCCCCATTTGCACGGTACCTCCCCGATTCTCTCCAATTTTCCCCGTAATCAGCATTGAGTACGGGGCTTTTTTGTTTTGTGGCAGCATTTAATAATAAATAACATTTAATCTTGTGACACTCTTGAGTCAGCTTAGCGCTGTTAGACTCTGCAATAACGCGGTGACTGTTATAGGTGATTTTTGCCGTTAATACTTACGGTTAACCACATGTCCTGCCATCGCCTGTATTTATCGTCGGGACTAAGCTGCTTGGGTGAAACGGGAATGCTCCGCTGATGGTTTACCTCGGATAGAAATGTCGCATTTACGGCGCCTTTAAGGCCGTCCGTAAATGGGTAAACTACGGCGACCAGTGAGCAGCAGCGAGCGCAGCTTAAAAATAAAGCCTGCTCAGAGCCTTGTTTAGTGATATTTAGCGGTGAAAATGCGGTTATTTGAAGGCGGCCATCAGGGTCAGATAAATAGGAGGCGTCGCGTGAAAGGCAAAAATCGCAGTCGCAGGCTCTCGGAGTGTAGTGATCAACGTGCTTGGGGAGGCTAAGCGAGAGTTGAACCTCGCTACATTGACAATGGCCGGCGAATTTGTGGCTCATTGACGATTCCTTCCCCGGGTATAGCGCTAGTTGCGGTAAATGGTTTGTATCAGGTGATAGCCAAATTGAGTTTTCACGGGGCCGTGAACTTCTAAAACCGCTTCTTTAAATACTACGTCGTCAAAGGGCTTTACCATTTGGCCGGGACGGAATTCTCCTAAGTCACCACCTTTTTTTCCTGACGGGCAGTCTGAGAACTTCTTTGCCAGCTCACCAAAATCAGCGCCTTTGGCTATTTGGTTTTTTAAATCTTGGGCTTGGTCTTGTGTTTTTACCAGGATATGGCGTGCGCTAGCGACGGTCATGGATGAGTCCTTGTTGAATGATTTTGGCGATTATAGCAGGCGAAGCAGTGGCGAACAGGTATCAATTTGCGAAATCACCACGGCTTTTTTGATCGCTTAAGGTGACGTCTCGTGGTGTCGAGACGCCAGAAGGGCAGGCAGAGTTAGAATTTATAGCCCATTGAAAATCGAACTGTGCGCGGCTCAATGACGTGATAGTGGATATCGTCGGTAGCTACGCCTGCCGGTTCACTCGCCAGGCGCGAGGCATAAAAATAATCGATATCGTGATCGTCACTGTCGCTAAGATTGAGAACATCGGCCTTGAAGACCCAGTTGCTCATGCGGTAACCGGCGCGCAGATTCCAAATTGTGCTGTCGTCAGATTTGACGGAGCCGTCCTCTACCAAGGGTCTTTCGCCGAAGTGACGCACACGCAGACTGCCGAACCAGCCACTGCTGAAATCAGCATTTAAGCCAGCCTGAAAAACATTCTTAATGGCGCCGGGAATTTTATTTCCTTCTGGAGCGGATTCAGTAAATTTTGAATTCGTATAGGCGTACTCGATATCCAGGCTTATCTGGTCGGTAAAGTGGTAGTAGCCTGTGATTTCAATGCCGTTTCTTTCTGACGCGCGACTTGGCTCGGTATTGCCAGCGTCGCCGACAAATAGCAGTTCGCTATCTAGTTCTAAGGTCCACAGTGAGATGGACGTGTTGATACGATCGCTGATGAAACCACGGGTACCGACCTCGTATCCCAGTGAGCGCACCAGGGGGTCTACGCTATGGATGACACTGCCGTCAGTTGGATCTAGCCGAATCGTTGTGCCGCGTGCGTCATTTGAGTGGAAGCCTTGCCCAGCGGAAATATAGCCTTCCCATTCGTCATTAAAGGTATAAATCAGGCTGGCTTTTACAGAGCTAATGCTGTCGTCTGATGTGCCGCCGTTGCCACTCAGGTCGATATTATTAATATTAATGCCGGTTTTGTCGTCGACATCAAAATCATAGTAATCGTATCGCGCTCCCAGCACGCTGCGCAGCGAATCAGTCCATGTGATGCGATTTTCCCAGTACAAGCCGATGCTCGATTCTGTTACTTGGTCGCTGCGAATCGCCCCCAGTCGCTGACGCGCTTGGCTACGATAAAGTCCAACTTCATTGATATCATCGACTCGGAGGTCGCCGCCGAATTTATTGCTCATGGTGCGGCCAGCTAATGCGCCCTCTAAAAGGTAGGCAAGTTGGCCACCATAGATGGTGCGGTTGTCGACTTGTTCGAACTGGTCGCCATTGGTTTCATCGTCGAGAAAGTAGGTGAAGTTGGACCACAAATTGAGATCGTAGTCGATGACATACGCTGAGCCTACCCATTTGCCAAGCTCCAAATTGGCGTTCAGGCTGTAGCGACTTGATTCGCCGCCGACGGTTTTGTCGATGGAGCCTAATTCGTCAATAATTCCCTGTTCTACCGCGCGTGAGGGAATTTGATCTGCGCTATTCCAGCTGTTGTCATAGGCCATGACGGTGAAACTAAGCTGGCCGTCTTCAAGCGGTATGGCGTGTTTTAGGAAGACGTTTATCTTGTCCAGGTCTTCTTCGATATCAGACCAAGGACCGTCATAGCGATTGCCTTCAACCGCGATGGTGGTGGTTCCGCCCCCTATTTGCAGGCTGTTCATTGCCAGCACACGGTAAAAGTTGTCTTCACCTAGGGTGAGTTCGAGCAAACCTTGCTCTAGCGATCTAGTGGTGCTGATTTGCGCGCCGCCGGCGCCGCTGAAATCACCGACATCAGCGTAGTAAGCGCCTTTTTTATAGGCTAGCTGGGACACGACTTCGGGAATGAGAAAATTGAGATCAGAATAGCCCTGGCCGTGACCATGGGTGCGCATATTGACGGGCATACCGTCTACCGACGTGGCAAAATCAGTTCCGTGGTCCAGGTTGAATCCGCGCAGAAAATACTGGTTGGCTTTGCCGGTGCCGCTGTGTTGGGTGACGACCATGCCTGGCACCAGCTCTAGTACTTCGCCGGTGCGCAGAAGTGGCCGAAGCGAAATTTCCTGCTGGCCGACAATACCCTCTGATGCAGATACGGCTTCGCCGACGAGATTAATACGTCGTCCCTCTACCTCAACTGTTTCTATTTTTTGTTCAGCGGCGATAACTTGATTGCCACATAGTATTAATAAAACCCAAGCCAGCCTTTTCATCGTATGTTCTCATATCTATTATTGACGGCGTACGTAATATGCCATCGGCAATTACACGCTTTGTCGAATACGCTATTCTCCGCCACACCGTTAAAACCTATATGGGGTCGGTTTTTGTGAAATCCTTTACCGCAGAAATGGGACGCTTATTGCGTCACCGCCGAGACAAACGGCAAGCGCCAACCTTGGGTGCGCGGGAATTGGAGGTCATGAAGATACTGTGGCGGGGTGACGTGCTGTCGGCACAAGACGTTTTACAGGCAGTAAGCGATAGCAGCTTAAGTCTGAGTACGATGCAAAGTACCTTGGAGCGTCTTTATAGAAAGGAGCTAGTGTCTCGGGAAAAGACTGGTCGCTACTATCTTTATCGCGCAGCCATTAGCCGGAATGCGGTTATTACCCAGCTGCTGGGGGAAATTGCTGATCAAGTCGGTGATGGTGATATGGCACCGATGATTTCAGGGTTTATGTCGTTTATCGATCAGGAGACATCCGAGCCGCTCTCCTCTGAGATGCGTGATGCTATTCAGCGCCTACCTTCAGAACGCGATGACTGATACGCTCACCGTTATCGGGAATTATCTTTTCGGTTGGACCGTTATAAGCTTGGCGGTTTCTTGGTGCTTGGCACTTGTTTACCCGCTAATGCTTCGCTCGATGGCTGAATCTTCAGCCGAGTATGCATCGTTTTTTACTCTGATATACAGTTTGTTGGCGCCGCTTTCAGCGGTCTTCGCACTGATTATTTTGTCGCTGCCAGAGTTGGCGTTTCCCTTTATTAGCGAGCATTGCCACGACACGATTTGTTCGCCACACACTCTTCATATGACCACGGATACCGTTGAAGGTGTTCTCGCTGTGTTCGTGGTTGTTCTTCTGCTGTCTGGTTTTGTTGTGTTAATGGCCAGACAGTTACACCGAAGTCGCCGGCACGTTAAAACATTGAGTAGTTTGTCTGAGCCTAGTTCTGCATCTTACCTCGTCGTGGAAAGTCCTCATTATATGGCATGGTGTGCAGGTCTACGTAAGCCGCAAGTTTTTTTGTCCCGTGGCTTAGTTGATGTCATGGATGCGCGGCAATTGCGGCTGATTCTTGCTCATGAGCAAACCCACGCGTTTCGTCGCGATAATTTGCGTAAGTGGGTTTTGCATTGGGTGACTATTGCGTGGCCTAAAGGTCGCAAGCAGCGCATAAGACAAAACTTCTCAAATTACAGTGAACATATTTGCGACCTAGTTGCTGCGCGCTGTGAGAATGGCGTGACGGAACTCGCCCATGTTATAGAAACCGTGGCCACGTGTAATGGCGATACTAGCAAGCCCATGAGTTCCCTGGAGCACCATCGGCAGCAGCGAATTACCGCGTTGCGGAGAGAGTTATATTTGCAACAGGGAGAGGGAAAGCAAAGCTATGTTAAGCCCGCAGCGTTCTTAGCTTGCGCGTGGATAATCGCCACAATGACCGCAATCCATTTTGGCCACCCTTTGCTTGAGTTCTTGTCTCGGTAATTGAATGGCCGCTCGGAGCCCTAGAGAAGAGCTGTGGTCGTCGATCTGGGATGCATTAAATGGGGTTGCTGATCCAACCCCATTTAACGTTCTGAATGAGCAGTTACTTAAGTAAATCTCTGCCGATAATCAATTTCATGACTTCGTTGGTACCAGCGTATATGCGTTGTACCCGAGAGTCCGCAAAAGCGCGTGCCACTGGGTATTCCCACATAAAGCCGTAGCCGCCGTGTAATTGCAGGCATTCGTCGATGACTTTGCACTGCAGGTCGGTGGTCATTAACTTGGCCTTGGCAGCCATTACCGAATCAAACTTGTGTTCGATATGAAGTTCCAGGCAGCGATCTAAAAAGACCCTTGCCACGCTCACTTGGGTTTCCAGTTCGGCCAATTTAAATTGGGTGTTTTGGAAGGTGGCGATCGACTTACCGAAGGCGTTGCGCTCTTTTACATAGGCAACGGTTTGCTCCAGGATCGACTCTGCGTTGGCTATTGCAATAATCGATACATTCAAGCGTTCTTGGGGGAGGTCTTGCATCATGTAGATGAAGCCCATGCCTTCTTCACCCAATAACTGGTCTTTTGAAACGCGAACATCCTGGAAGAACAGCTCGGAGGTGTCCTGCGCTTTTAAACCAATTTTTTCCAGATTTTTACCTTTTTCGAAGCCAGGGGTGCCAGCTTCTAGTAAAAACAGGCTAATGCCTTTGGCGCCAGCGGTGGGATCCGTTTTCGCGACCACAATAACCAAGTCAGCGTGTTGGCCGTTGGTGATAAAGGTTTTTGAGCCATTAATAATATAATCGTCGCCATCTTTGACGGCGGTGGTTTTGATGCCTTGTAAATCAGAGCCGGCGGCGGGTTCTGTCATCGCGATTGCCATCACGATTTCGCCAGACACGCATTTTGGCAAATACTTTTGCTTTTGCTCTTCGCTGCCGTAGCGCTCGATATAAGGTACTGCGATATCTGAGTGCAAGCCCCAGCCAATACCAGTAAAGCCAGAGCGACCACATTCCTCATCGACAATGGCGTTATAGCGGAAGTCGACGCCGACGCCGCCGTACTCTTCCTTCACGCTCGGAGACAGAAAGCCTTGCTCGCCGGCTTTTAGCCACAGTGCGCGATCGACTTGACCGTCTTTTTCCCACTGGGCGTGGTAGGGCGCAGCTTCTGTTTCTAAGAATTTTCTTACCGAGCTACGAAACAGCTCATGCTCTTCTTCGTAAACGGTTCTTGGGATCGCGGACATGGGGTTTCCTCCGGGTGGGTTTAGTCGCTATTATTACGGCTATGTTAGCAGAGTAAACTTTAATTACTAGTGTATCTTTTTCATCGGGCATGTAAGCTCCTGCCGTGGTTTTTTATCACTAGTTCCCCTATCTAAAAAACTGAGAATTATCGCGATGACTATCTGGAAACGAAGCTACGATGTAAGCCAAGCAAATGCCATGATGAGCAATACAATTGCGGACTCATTGGGTTTGCTTATAACTGAAATTGGTCCTGATTTTGTTGCTGGCACGATGCCAGTTGATAAGCGAACCCACCAACCGATGGGCATATTGCACGGTGGCGCGTCTGTAGTGTTGGCCGAGAGCTTGGGTAGTTTTGCGGCCACTTTAGCCTGTGATACTGGCTTTGCCTGCGTCGGTTTAGATATTAACGCTAATCATATTCGCTCTGTGCGCTCAGGTTTCGTCACTGGGGTGGCTCGCCCAATTCACATTGGTCGCCGTACGCAAGTGTGGGAAATTCGCATCGCGGATGACGCCGATAAAACCGTGTGTGTATCGCGCTTAACAATGGCGGTCATCGACGCCGTGTAGTTTTATATTGGGCTTTATGGGCTCACGTCGCGCCGAGTTATTTGCCAATGCATAAGCCTGAAGTAGAATAGTCGGCTTTTTATTTGTAGAGGCCATCGGCATGACAGCAGCACGCTTTCAACGCCTGCGTCAGGTACTTGAGTGCCGACAACCAGACCTAACGATTGTGACCGATAACGTTCACAAGAGTCGAAATTTATCGGCGATTGTCCGCACCGCCGATGCGGCGGGCATTGGCAAGATGTATTGCGCGATGCCAGACAAGGATTACAAGGCGTTTCGCGGCACCGCGATGGGTTCCCACAGTTGGGTGTCAGTGCAGCGCAAACCCGATGTGAGTGCAGCACTCATTCCATTGAAAGAGCAGGGCTATCAAGTCTTGGCGACGCATTTGGCCAGCGATTCTGTAGATTTTCGCGAAGCTGACTATACCCGTCCCACCGTAATTTTACTCGGAGCCGAAAAGCTGGGGGTGAGCGTGGCGGGTTGTGAATTGGCGGATATGCACATCACCATTCCCATGCGCGGCATGGTGCAGTCTTTTAATGTGTCGGTCGCGGCGGGCATTATTTTGGCAGAAGCCGAGCGGCAGCGGCAGTTGGCGGGTTTATATGCCAATCGCCGCTTGGATGATAAGACCTACTATCGGACTTTATTTGAATGGGCACAGCCCAAACTTAGTGAGTATTGTCGCGAGAATGGCTTGGCCTACCCGGCCCTCGATGACGACGGCGAACTCGTTGATGGCTTGGCGTGGCAGCATGCGGTGCGAGATGATCGCGCGGCGAAATTTGACTGGTAAATTTATTAGCGTCACCGAGCTATAGACCGAAATCTGCGTCATCTGTCTGGGTGATGTGGGGCATACCTATTACTGTCAGAATCTGGCTGATAAAAATAGGAGGATTACCATGCCGGAAAATACCCAGAAACCCCTCGTTGAGATTGATGCGTGGGACGCATTTTGCGATCAGCTAAAGGCCGCTGGTCAGCAAATTATCCGGCCTGAAGCGCCAACGGATGATCTGAGCCGAGCGGAAGGCTGGCGCTATCTCACCAGGCTAACCCGCATTGCCCTAGATATGTTTATGGAGTGCAGTGATCGCGATTTCCCCAGCTTTTATCGACCCTCCCATGAGACCGCTAAAATAGGTGCGGACAATCCTGATAATTACTATTTACGCGCTGAGATAAACGGCAAACACGACTACCGTATAAGCGGTAGCAGAGGCACGGTTGCCTACCTCGGTTTTATTGCCATTGCCGGTGGATATGAGGAAGCAGATGGCAATATGCGGTCGGTAAGTGCGATTGATACCCATAGTGGTTTGACTATCAATGACGACGGCACCATTGATGTTATTTTGTCTAAGACGCCTCAGCCGGGCAACTGGCTAAAAATTACCGACGATACACTGGCTGTGTTGGTGCGCGAGACCTTTCTAGATCGCAATACAGAAGTATTTGCTGATTTGAAAATAAGCCGTTTAGATAACGACAACGTTAAGCCCGCGGCGCTCACTGGCGAAAAATTAAAAGCAGATTTGGCTAGCACCGCTGCTTTTGTAAAAGGCACCGCAACACTGTTTGCGGAATGGGCGAAAGGCTTTAAAGAACACCCCAATACCTTGCCGCCAGCGGATCAGGAATATTGTCAAAAGCTCGGTGGTGACCCCAATATTTATTATTACCACAGCTATTTTAATTTGGCTGACGACGAAGCCCTAGTGATTGAAGTTGATGATATACCCGAGTGTGATAACTGGAATTTCCAGCTAAATAACTACTGGATGGAATCATTGGAGTATCGCTACGTGCAGATTCACGTAAACAAACACACTGCGCAATATCGCCCAGATGGCAGCGTCAGAATTGTGGTCTCTGCACAAGACCCGCAATGTGAGAACTGGCTTGATACTACAGGTCATCGTGAAGGCACGATGGCGTTCAGGTGGATAGGCGCAGATCGTATAGTGCATCCGCGCTGTTCAGTGGTGAAGCTAGCCGATTTATCTAATTAAATAACAGAACAATAAGACGGAGACTGAATTTTGAGCACTGAAGAGCAGAATCAAGCGTTTGCTATTCCTGACGTTGACCTCAGCGCTGAAGCGCTGCTGGCAGCGGCGACAGAAGCCACCGGGTTGTCAGATTTCGGTGATGAATCTTTCCGCACACCGTTTGAGGTTTTAGTTAAATCCTTGAATGAGGAAGCCAACTTAAATGCAGGTGGTCGTTTCGGTCAGTATCAGCGTATTTTAAATATTTTGATCAACCGCTTACGGGTTGAGGCGTGGATTAAAAAGCATCCTGAAATCCTCGATGAAGAGATTACATCTCCCGTTGTTATTATTGGTTTGCAGCGCACAGGTTCTACCTTTTTTCATCGCATACTGGCTGCGGATAAGCGTTTTTATGCGCCGCTATGGTATGAGGTCCGCAACCCTGCGCCAGAGTTAGATTGGGACTTTAGCGGTAAAGACGCTCGCATAACCTCTGCTGAAGAAGAGGTGGCGGGTATGCTAGCTGCCAATCCTGAATTGGCTGCTATTCATCCTATGGATCCGGTGGCTGCCGACGAAGATATACTGCTGTTAGAGCACAGTTTCTATAGCACAGTGCCAGATGCTTTTTGTAATGTGCCGACCTACGGCAAATGGAATGACGAGCACGACAATACACCGGCTTATCAATACTTAAAGCGGTTGCTGCAATGTTTACAGTGGCAGAAAAAACAAATAGGGCAGGTCGCTGAGCGTTGGTTGTTGAAAACACCGCATCATCTTCATCATATCGCGACCTTGTTGAAGGTATTTCCCGACGCAAAAATTGTTCAGACCCATCGTGATCCACTGCAAACTATTCCCTCAGCCGCGAGTATGAACTACAACCTGTGGATAATGTGCAGCGACAATGTTGATGGCAAAGTGGTGGGCGAGCAGTGGTCGGCAAAATATGCCCGTGGCACCTTGCATACCCTGAAAACCAGAGACCAACAGCCGCAAGCATTTTTGGATGTGTGGTACAAAGATACGGTTGTCGATCCGTTGTCATCGGTTAAAAAGGTTTATGACTTTATCGGCATGGATTTGACAGAGACCGCGCGCGCTGCGATGGAGCAACATCAAGAAGATAATCGCCGCGATAGCCGACCTAGTCATGAATATACGCTGGAGCAATTTGGTTTGACCGAGGCGGGTTTGAAACAGCAGTTTGCGGAATACCGTAAGCGCTTTGTCGACTAAATAGCATTTGGCGGGATTTGCTTTATTATTGGGAAAATATTTGTTTTCTTGAGGTAACACATGCGTCCAAATTCAGCTTGGTCTATGGCATCAGCGCGTCGATTCGCTACTTTCATGGCTGTGATGCTGATGGCATCACATGGCTATGGGGCCGAAGTGACTGACGAAAATACTCAAAAAATTAAGGCGCTTGAATCGCAAGTCGAAAAGTTACAGGCCAGTCTCAGCACTGCAATGAAACAAATTAGTAGCGCTAATGCCGAGATTAAGCGACTTAATGACCATCAGGCTGCGCTAAGCAATGTAGTGCAAATCCAGTCCGGGAAAATCGTAATAAACTCATCCGGTGCGATTGAATTGCGCGCAAACAGTTCGATTCTATTAAAAAGTAATGCGACAACGATCGATGCTGGACTCGTAAACTTGGGAAGCGGTAGTTCAAGAGTGCCGGCAACGTATCAAGGAGCGCCGGTTAGTGTGTCGCCTAGTGGCAGCAATGGAACCGTGTTGGTGGGGTCAAAAAGCGTCTTGATCGCACGCTAGTGGGAGCATCTCTAGAGTTTTCATTACCCTTAGCCGCTGATTTTAGTGTCGATGATTTTTTAGCTTTTCACGGCCGCGATAGCGAGCAGGTGTCAGAACGTATATATACGAAAATCACAGAACACCCTGAAAACATCACAGGTAACTGCATAGATAAAGCAATACTGTGGGACGAGTTTCCCGCTTGCATTAAACTTTGCTTCACGGCTGATACTGTCCAAGTGTCGCTGAATGTCGATACAGATATTCAGCGAGATACATGGCCCGTGCGCTTAGAGAAGCTTTGCCGTCGTATGTTGGGTTTGGATCAAGATTTACTCAGTTTTGAAAAACACATTGCAGGTCATAGGGAATTAGCCGGGCTTGTAAGCAAGCACCGAGGATTGCGCGTACCACTCTCAGCAAATCCATTTGAAGCGCTTTGTTGGGCGGTGACAGGTCAACAAATTAGCGTTTATGCGGCAGTTTCTATTAGGCGTCGATTTATTCAATTGCTCGGAGCGCAGCATTCTGGCGGACTTCTATGCCACCCCGATCCTGCTGCAGTTGCTGGCAGTAATGTTGAGCAACTTCGCCGCGTCGGTTTGTCATTGGCAAAGGCGAATGGCCTTATTGCGTTGGCATCTGCTATACAGCAAGAGACCCTGAACTTACCGACGCTTGACGACGGTGTAATACTAGATGAAACGTCCGCAGATACTATTCGCGGCACCCTGTTGACTATTCGCGGAATAGGACCTTGGACGGTAAATTACGTTTTGCTACGAGGCTTTGGATACTTAGATGGTTCACTTCACGGTGATGTTGCCGTTAGGCGAAATTTGCAGTTGCTACTTGGGCAAGAACAGAAAATATCCGCCAGCGAAACCGAACAATGGTTAGCGCAGTTTTCACCCTGGAGGGCATTGGTGGCGGCGCATCTATGGGCGATGCAAAGCGATGTTACTGACTAGTTGAGGGTAGGGATATCAGTTTAATCTGAAGTTTCAATATGTATTTCTATTGTAATTTACTCGATATACCGAGAATTAATACTTAAAATGTGATTTTGGTTGCTGATGGATGTCAGTTCGAATTTTTATCTAAATCAAAGAAAGGGATTTCAATGAAACCAAAAGTAATTGGCAGTATATTTTTTTGTTTTGCTTCACTGGTCGGCTGTGGAGGTTCCTCTAGCGACAGCTCTGATGTCAATGGAATCACTTCCAATGGCGGGGCGACTTGTGATCCAGTGGCAACTACGACCGATCGATATTTAGCAACGAGTTATGAGTCCTGTAATGTATCTAGGAACAGTCTCGTTGGCTTATGGATGATTGTGTCTGATTACCAAATCGACAATGGTAATGTATTTAGGGACAAGCAGCAGCGCGTAGTTATGTCCATCACAGAATCTGCCGACGGTCTAAATGCGTTTGTATGCAATCGAACCCCCGAGTTTCGCAACTTTCGCTTCTCAAGTGCTGATAGTATTCTTGATATATATGATGATTATGCGGAGGCTAGCGTAGAATTATCCATTGAAAGTAACGTGTTAATGAAGGGCGCGCATTATGGTGAGGGCTTTGTTTCGGTTGACAGAAGTTCTGTCACCGCTGTGAAAATAAGTAATTCTGTCGCGTTAGCTAAATTAAATCTTGATTACACAATGGATGGCTATTCCTTCAGTGAAGACGATATTCCGATATCTTGTTTTTCACAGGTCAAAGGGAAAACAGATATTAAAAATCCCGATATTAATTTTGATGCCGACTATATTTATTTTTTCGCTGATGTAAATAACAACGGTTTTAATGAAGAGGTATTTATCAGTATCGGCGTTCCTGCCATAAGGGAAACCGGTCCAGATTTTGATCTTGATTTTGTTACAAGTAATCAATTTTTTGACAGCGAAGACGCGGAGAATACTATAATTAGTTATAGCGCCAATTCGAATGATAAAATTTATCTTAGAGTGGACTCAGTTGACGATTTTGAGCCGAATGATTCTGCTTCTTTAATATTTACCTTTGACATAGACTAATTTGCATAGCTTCATGGAATACCTTTAAATTATTCGGTATGTTTTAAAGGTATTCTAATCGGCTTTTAAGTTTATTTATTCACTTCGCTCAAACAGAATTAATTCTGCGCCGCCACTAACTAATTCACCCGCTTGAAAATAAAATACTGTCACTGTGCCATCGGCGGGGGCGCGAATGGTGTGTTCCATTTTCATCGCTTCCATGATCATAAGTGGCGTTCCCTTGCTAACGATACTGCCGGCGTCTACCAAGTGGCTGACGATGGTTCCGTTCATGGGAGCAAGCAATTGATTCTCGCCAGCGTCATTACTGTTGTCGCCTAAGTCATGCCCTACAATACTAAAATGGACCGTCCGCGCGTTGCTAAATAGGCTATAGCTGCCGTTGTGGGCAGAAACCGTTGCAGTGAGTTTGTGACCGTCGATATTTGCCTTGAGGATACGACCAGCTAAGCTGCCATTCGCGGTGTAGCTAACATCGCCACTTCGTATGTTGAAAGAAGAATCGGTAGCCGAGTTAACCGTGACTGACACAACGTGTGACTCGTCGCCGATTTTAAGAGTGAAGCGATGTTCAGCCGCTTGGTTTAGCCGCCAGTTATTGGCGTTGTTCCAAGGTGAATCGCAGTCGCCGCTTGCCTTGGCATATTCGTCTACTCGCTGTTGTTGAGACAGTGCTAAATATAGGGCGGCGAGAGGTAGGCTGTTTGGATTAACGTCGTACTCCATACCGAGTAAGCTAGCTTCGTTTTTGCCTATAAATCCAGTATCAAAATCCGCTGCGGCAAACACGGGGTGGCGACTAATGGTGTGTAGGAAATCGATATTGTTAATCACACCGCTAATTCGATATTGCTTTAACGCTGTGCTGAGACGTCTCAACGCTGCGTCGCGGTCTGTGTCCCACACGATGAGTTTGGCAATCATCGGGTCATAGAACACACTGACTTCGTCGCCTTCGCGCACGCCGGTATCAACACGAACATGGTCAGACTCAGTCGGCGTTTCTAGAAAGTGCAAGGTGCCGGTTTGCGGAAGAAATTCATTGTCTGGATCTTCCGCGTATATACGAGCTTCAATGGCATGACCGCGAATCTGTAATTCTTCTTGCTTCAAGGGTAGCGCGCCGTCGGCGGCTACCTGAAGCTGCCAATCGACTAAATCTAATCCGGTGATCATTTCTGTAACGGGATGTTCTACCTGCAGACGGGTATTCATTTCCATAAAGTAGAAGCTGCCGTCACTGTCTAGCAGAAATTCGACGGTGCCTGCACCAACGTAATCGATTGCCTGTGCTGCGCGTACTGCGGCGTTACCCATAGCGCTGCGTAATGACTCGCTTAAACCGGGTGCGGGTGCTTCTTCAATGACCTTTTGGTGGCGGCGTTGAATTGAGCAGTCGCGTTCAAAGAGGTAAACCGCGTTGCCGTGGCTGTCGCAAAAAACTTGTATTTCAATATGGCGGGGCTGAGTGAGATATTTCTCAACCAACATGGTGTCGTCGCCAAAGCCATTAAGTGCTTCGCGCTTTGCCGCTTGCAGGGCGCTGTCGAATTCCTCGGCGCTCCATACTTGGCGCATACCTTTGCCGCCGCCACCCGCAGTGGCTTTAAGTAGCACTGGGTAGCCCATGTCGTTTGCGGCTTTGCGAATTATTTCTGGGTTTTGGTCATCGCCGTGATAGCCGGGCACCAGTGGAACACCGGCTTTTTCCATGATTTGTTTGGCGGCCGACTTTGATCCCATCGCAACGATGGCGCTGGTTGGTGGCCCAATAAATACGATATTTTCCGCTGCGCAGCGGCGGCAGAATTCGGCGTTTTCAGATAAGAATCCGTAGCCGGGGTGAATGGCCTGCGCGCCGGTTACGAGGGCTGCGTCAATTATTTTATCGACATCTAAATAGGACTCCCGCGCTGGAGATGCACCTATGTAGATAGCCTCGTCTGCCATGCTAACGTGTAGCGCATTGCGGTCAGCATCGCTGTATACAGCAACAGTAAGAATGCCCATTTTGCGGGCGGTTTTAATTACGCGGCAGGCGATTTCACCACGGTTTGCAATTAATATTTTATCAAACATGTTTCTGCTTCCTGGGTGCTACCCGAATTTGTTTTTCACAGTTACGCTATTGCGAATGCGGATACTTGGCGTTGTGGCAGTTACTACATTCTGAATACGCCGAACTTGGTTTCTTCTATCGGTTTATTCAGACTGGCGGACAAGCTTAAGCCCAAGACCATGCGGGTATCCGCTGGGTCTATAACGCCGTCGTCCCAAAGCCTCGCTGAAGCAAAGTAGGGATGACCCTGCTCTTCATAGGTATCCAGAATCGGCTGCTTGAAGGCTTTTTCATCTTCGGCAGGCCAATTTTTATCTTCGCGTTCGAACTGGTCGCGTTTGATTTGTGCCATAACGCCGGCGGCTTGCTCACCGCCCATTACCGAGATACGCGCATTAGGCCACATAAACATAAAGCGTGGATCGTAAGCGCGGCCGCACATGCCGTAGTTGCCGGCGCCAAAAGAGCCGCCAATCAATACCGTTAGTTTTGGCACTTGGGCGCAGGCAACGGCCATGACCATTTTGGCGCCGTGCTTGGCTATGCCGCCAGATTCGTATTGCTGGCCAACCATAAAGCCGGTGATGTTTTGTAAGAAAATCAGCGGAATTTTGCGCTGTGCGCAAAGCTCAATAAAGTGCGCGCCTTTTTGTGCTGACTCAGAAAATAAAATACCGTTGTTGGCGACAATGCCGACAGGGTAGCCAAAAATACGGGCAAAGCCACACACCAGGGTAGTGCCGAACAGGGCTTTGAATTCATCGAAATCGGAACCGTCCACAATACGTGCGATAACTTCGCGAACGTCGTAGGGCTTGCGGCTGTCCTTTGGCACGATGCCGTAAATTTCTTCAGGCGGTAAAGCCGGTTCGATACTCGGACTAACATCGAGTGAAATGCGTTTGTTACGGTTTAGGCGCTTAACAGCATTGCGCGCTAGTTGCAGTGCGTGGTGATCGTTTTGCGCGTAATGATCGGCAACACCTGACACGCGACAGTGTACATCGGCGCCGCCTAAATCTTCTGCGCTGACGACTTCACCTGTGGCGGCTTTCACCAGTGGAGGGCCGGCTAAAAAGATGGTGCCTTGTTCTCTGACAATAATAGACTCGTCAGCCATGGCGGGTACATAGGCACCACCTGCCGTGCAGCTGCCCATAACCACGGCGATTTGGGGAATGCCCATCGCAGACATATTGGCTTGGTTAAAGAATATACGACCAAAGTGTTCCCGATCCGGGAAAACTTCGTCTTGGCGGGGTAGGTTGGCGCCGCCTGAGTCAACTAGATAAATACAGGGCAAATTATTTTCTTGCGCAATGGTTTGCGCTCGCAAATGTTTTTTCACCGTGAGCGGAAAATAGCTGCCACCTTTTACTGTCGCGTCATTGGCGATGATCATGCACTCCTGGCCGCATACGCGACCAATACCTGTGATCACACCCGCCGCAGCGAGTTCTTCGTCATAGACTTTATAGGCAGCGAGTTGCGACAGTTCTAAGAAAGGCGCGCCGACGTCGACCAGAGCATGGATGCGCTCGCGGGGCAGCAATTTACCTTTCTCGGTGTGACGGCGCTGGGATTTCTCGCCGCCGCCTTGGTTAATGGCTGCGACCAGATTTTTAAGGTCGTCAACCTGCGCCTGCATGTACTCGGCATTTTCTATAAAGCTTGGATCGCGTGGGTTAATCGTCGATTTCAGTACAGTCATGTTCGCGGTGCCTATAACTATTTAATTTAGTTTTCGAATCCAATTAACGGCTTTTCACTTTGCTTACTGTGTTTCTTTGAAAAGTTCACGGCCAATCAGCATGCGTCTTATTTCAGAGGTGCCAGCGCCAATCTCATAAAGCTTGGCGTCACGCAATAAACGGCCCGTGGGGAATTCGTTGGTGTAGCCATTGCCGCCCAGGGCTTGAATTGCTTGTAAGGCCATTTGGGTGGCGCGTTCTGCGGTATACAAAATAACCGCAGCGGCGTCTTTGCGACTGGCTTCGCCTCGGTCACAGGCCTTAGCAACTGTATAGAGATAGGCGCGGCTGGCATTTAACTCGGTATACATGTCTGCCAATTTGCCCTGCATCAATTGGAATTCGCCGATGCTTTGGCCAAACTGTTTACGGTCGTGGAGATAGGGGATCACCACGTCGAGGCAGGCTTGCATGATGCCGGTGGGGCCGCCTGACAATACGGTGCGTTCAAAGTCGAGGCCGCTCATCAGTACTTTAACGCCGTCGCCTTCATTGCCAAGTATGTTTTCTGCTGGGACTTTGCAATTATCAAACACTAATTCGCAGGTGTTTGAACCGCGCATCCCCAGTTTGTCGAGCTTGGGTGAGCGGCTAAAGCCGGGGTAATCGCGCTCGACAATAAAGGCCGTAATGCCGCGTGGGCCGCCATGGATGTCGGTCTTTGCATAGATCACATAGGTGTGGGCATCGGGGCCGTTGGTGATCCACATTTTATTGCCGTTCAGTACATAGTGGTCGCCGTCTTTATCGGCTCGCAGTTTCATGCTGACAACGTCTGAACCGGCATTGGGCTCAGACATGGCCAATGCGCCAATATGCTCGCCGGAGCATAGCTTGGGCAGATATTTTTCGCGCTGGCGGTCGTTGCCGTTCTTGAAAATTTGGTTAACGCACAAGTTTGAATGCGCGCCGTAAGACAGGCCGACAGATGCAGAGGCGCGGCTGATTTCTTCCATTGCAATCACGTGGGCTAAGTAGCCCATGTCACTGCCGCCATATTGTTCTGACACGGTGATGCCAAGCAGACCCATGTCACCCATTTTTCGCCACAGGTCCATCGGGAAGGCGTTGTCTTTATCGATACTCTCTGCGCGGGGCGCAATTTCTTGTTGAGCGAATTGGCGGGTGGCATCCCGCAACATTTCAATCTCTTCACCGAGGCCGAAATTCAATGTGGGGTAAGACGTGCTCATGGTGTTGTCCTTTGAATTGCTGAAAATGTGAGTTAGAAATTCTTCTTATTCATTTCATCTAATGCTTCTTGGCAGCGATCTTCCGCTTCGTTCAATTCGTAAATCATGTCTTCAAGATCCTGTAGCTGCTGCTTGAGTTGTTCTTTTAACAGGCGGCGACGTTCACGTATTTTTTCAATGAGTTTGATGAGCTGAGGACTGTTGTCATGCTCGGGGTCGTACATCTCGATAATGTCTTTACTGTCTTCGAGCGAGAGGCCCAAGCGTTTGCCGCGCAAAATGAGTTTTAGCTTGATGCGGTCGGCTGCGCTGTAAATTCGAGTTTGGCCGTCGCGCAGGGGCGTGAGTAGGCCTTTTTCTTCGTAAAAGCGAATGGTACGGGTCGTAACGTCAAAATCTGACGCCAAATCCGAGATGGTGTAAGTCTTGTCAGCCATGGTTGCGGCTACCCTGCGATATCGAATGCGTCAACCCTATCTGCAGTTTACGTTAACGTCAACATGTTTTAGCCAACGGTTCTGTTAATTAGGTGGCTTTATTGCAGGCTTTTTCTTTGGCGATGAGCGGAGAGAAGTAGCTCTGTGTCAGCGATATCAAGGTATTACTGACACAGAGCGAGGTGTTATCTATGAGCTATCGAGGTACTACCTCGCCGTAATTGTTACCGGTAAACCGTCGGTGGGGAAGGAGATGGGCACCGCATTGTATTTCATTTGGTAGCCGGGCTTGGTGCTGATCTTGTAGTTGCGAAGCAAGTGGAACATAAACAACTTAACCTGCATTTCCGCAAAGTTTAAGCCTATGCATTTATGGCCGCCGCCGCCAAAAGGTATCCACTGGTATAGATGCCGTTTGTGTTCGGCGCGTTCAGCGGAAAAGCGTTCGGGGTCAAACTTGGTCGGTTCGCTCCACCATTCTTCCATGTAGTGGGTGAACAGTGGCGAGATACCAATGCCGGTATTGGCGGGCAGGGTGTAACCCATAATTTCGGTTTCTTTAATTAAACGACGCGGAATGGCAGGCACGGGCGGGTACATGCGCAGCGCTTCTTTCATTACTAAAGCGGCTTTATCTAATTTTGGTAGATCGTCATAGTTAAGGTGATCGCCGTCAATCTGTTTGCATTCTTCGTAAAGAATATCTTGCCACTCTGGGTTTTTAGCCAGTGCATAAATGATTGAACACAATGTACTGGTGGTAGTGTCGTGGGCGGCGAATAACAAAAATATGGTGTGATCGCGCACTGCTTCATTACTTAGCGTATTGCCGTCTTCGTCCTTGGCATGACAAAACTGCGAGAAAAAGTCGCTACTCTCGGTGGCACGTTTTGCTTCAATATGCTTTTCAATAAAGTTCTTGAGCGTTTTGCGGCCATTCAAGCCTTTCTGCCATGTTGTGCCCGGAATGGGGAGTTTAACAACCGCCATTGAGGCTTCCATTGCATGAAGAAAACCTTTGTTGATGGCGTCTGCCTCGCCACCCATTTTTACGCCCATAAAAACCTGGGCGGCAACGTCTAGCAACAGTGATTTAATACTGTCTTTGAAGCCGAATTCAGCATTTTTAGGAAAGTCCGCTACTCCTTCGCGCATGCGAGGATTCATGTCATCGAGATAGCCTTGGAGGGCATCTTTTTTAAAGGCGGCTTGGAGTATGCGTCGATGAAAACGGTGCTCGTCGAAATCTCGTAACATGAGTCCGTCTGGGAAAAGTTTATCTAGAATCGGGTCCCAGGCTTTTTTACTGGAGAAAATCTTTCCGCTATCTTTCAGAACCAGCTCATTGGCCTCTGGCCCCAGCAGTGCAATGGATCTTTGCAGCAGGGCGTTGTTACGGAAAATTGGACCATAGAGCTTATGCTTGCGAGTGACAAGACCTAAATAGTCTGTCAGGAATTCAACAGTATCACCAAGAATGGGCAGTGCGCCTTTGTCGCCAGGGACATGATTTATATCGTCTGTCGATTTGCGCGGTAGGTCTAAATAATCAGTTGATGCTTTCATCTAGGGTCTCCGTTTTTGTTATTTGCGCCAGCCGTGAAACAGCAGGTCTATGGATTGTTGAATATGGGTTTCTACAAACTCGGGAGCTAATTCGGTTTTACCCGTTAAGCGTTGATAAAACGGTAATTGAACGACTGGAGCGGTGGCAGACTGAACCACAAAAAATAATGTCTCGATGGGCATGTCTTTGATAATGCCTAGCTCATCGACTTTGCCGACCATGTCACTAATAAGCTGCCATGCGGGTTCAAAATAGTGTTTATGAATATAACTGAGTCGCGGCCCTTCGCGCAGCGATTCCTGCTGGCAAATATGGTAGAGCGCAGGGTGTTCAAACGCGCTTCGGATATACACCGCAATAGCTTCCTTCAATGCATCGAGTTCATTTTGACCTTCATCAATATGTTGAAGCGCCTCTAATACTTTGGCTGTGGTTGCACCACACAATCTATCAACCACCGCCTGCCACAGCTGTTCCTTTGAATTGAAGTAGTGGTGAAAAAAGGTGTAGCTAACATTCAACTCGTCCTGCAGCTTGCGCAGGGACACGCCGTCATAGCCGTCACGGGCGAAGATATCCGCCGATGCATCAAGCAGTTGTTCGATGGACAGGGCAGGCGCTTCGCTCTTCTTGGGGCGGCCGCGTTTTCTGGGGGCTGGGCTAATATTCATAGTTTAGTGTTCATGGGCTAAGGCTGGTTGCGCTCACTCAATATTAAACATCTGTTTAATATTGAGTGAGCTATCGCTTGGCGTCAAGTTAAATTGTGTGAGGTGGTTAAAATTGCCACTGGAAATGTCCGTGGTTAGTCGCTTTGCTGATGGCTAATACCCAGATTGGAACAGTTTATTCCGCGGCGTTTTTTATCTGTCGCACAGGCGGATATTAGGTTTCGGAACCGAGTTCAGAGCCAAGTTGTCGAAGCGGAATCTGGCTTCGGCGCCCTTATTCTTTCTATAGTGAGATATCATGCCACCCGTACTCATTTCGATATGTTTGTTACTTTGCAGCAATGTATTTATGACATTCGCGTGGTATGCACATCTCAAAGAGATGAATAATAAACCGTGGATCATTGCCGCGCTGGTTAGTTGGGGAATCGCATTATTTGAGTACCTATTTCAGGTTCCTGCAAATAGAATCGGTTTTACTGTGTTGAGCGTTGGTCAGCTAAAGGTTATTCAAGAGGTGATTACGTTAACGGTATTTGTTCCGTTTTCAGTGATGTATCTCAAGGAACCGCTCAAGCTTGATTATCTATGGGCGGGTCTATGCCTTGTTGGAGCGGTGTATTTTATTTTTAGAAGCAAGTTTGCATAGTTATACTTTGCGATTCGAGCTTGCCTGAAAAGACATTCGGATTAGAGAGATAGCGCGTTTCACTTCGTTTTTATCTGTAGCTACAATGGGATTTTAGATCGATTTAGAGTAGTAAATAGGCTGTTATTACACGATTTTACCTTAATCCATAACTCGCGTTAAATTATCTAAGAATGGTGTTTTTTTAGTAAGTATCTTCCAAATAACGGCTCGCCTTTTTCAGTGTCGCAACGTCCAGAGATAGTGGCGCTAATATCGTATTCATGGTGCTGGCGACGTCATCGGCCATTCGGCGACCACCGCATACTAGTAGCTGCGCATCTTGGTTAATCATATTGCGAATCTGAACAGCGTCTTCTAAAAGTTTGTTTTGTACATAGGCAGGTTCTGGGCATCGCGAGAATGCCGTATGCAGCCGCGATAGTCGTTTGTCGGCTAAATAGGAGCGCAGCTCCTTTTCATACAAAAAGTCAGATTCTGCCAAGCGACCACCCCAGTATAAGTGCATGCTACGGTGTTTTTTGTTCGCTCGAATGAATCCTATCAGTGGGCCAATGCCGGTTCCTGCGCCGATAAGAATGATGGGGGATTTTCCCCTGCTAGGTTTGAAGCGTGCGTTTCTTTGAATAAAGATATTCGCGTGTTCACCGAGCTTCATATTGTATAAGTAACCTGAACACAGTCCGTCTTCTTGGCGCCGGACGCAAATTTCCAGTACACCATCCTTGCTCGTTGAGGCAAGTGAGTAAAAACGCGGTGCGTCGCAGTTCGGTGGCAGGATGCCGACTAGATCTCCTGCGGCGAAGGCAGGCAGTGATCTACCCGGTTTTGCTGGCTTGAATCGCAGAATACAGGTGTGCGCGTTTACCTGCTCACCATAGGTCTTACGAGCAATTAAAGTAAGTGATTTGGTTGCGCGGGGAAGTGGTTTGTAGTGGAGCGACAGCGGCATGTCTATCGCTGCGCCGAGGACAGTACCCCATTGTTCGAAGCTGGGGCCGGATTGCCTGTCGATATAGTTAGTTTCAAGAATTTGGGGCCAATCCCGTTGCTTAAGTTTCTCAGTGACTAGGTCTGCAAATGCACAGAAGTTACCGAATTGACGATCGCCGAATCCAAGCACTGCCCAGGACATTGCCGGCGAAGTCGCTAGCTTTTCAAGCTTGTGTAGAAATTGATTTGCAGAGGCGGGCGCATCTCCATCGCCATAGGTCGATGTCAGAATAAGTAAGCGGCTCGCGTTGGGGTAGTGGTCGACGAGATCGTTCATGGGGGCAACGTGGACATGCTTGCCCGCTGCTGACATTCCATCGAGGAGGGATTTGGCGAAGCCCCAGGTAGCATTCGTCTCGGAACCCACTAGTACAATAGTGTCGGCTAAATGTGAGGGCGAGTTACCTTTTAGTTTGGGCATAGATTGGCGACGTTGCCACCAGATAAGTCCGCCGGTAACTGCTAAAACCGGTACGGTTAAGGCCGCAAGGCCCATGATTAACCCAAGCCACCAATAGGCTTCGCCGGTGTGCAATTCCTTAATGAAAGTTTGCAGCGTGGCTCCGCTACCGTAGTCGGCGTAAGAGAGCCACTCTCCAGAGCCTTGATCCACATAACCCGATCCCTGATGGGTTCTCAACGAGTAAACGTCGCTAGGGTCATTTCGGAAGGGGAAAATAAGCTGATGCAGATCCATAAGATCCACCGCTTGCAGCGCCGGCAATGAACCTATGTCAGCCGGTGGTGGGCCTGCCGCGGATTGTCGAAACTCCGCTTCCATCTCTCGGGCTTCCGGTATCAATTCAAAGCGAATGGCTGATAGCCAAACACCGGTAAGCGCAGAGACAAGGAGGCCGAGTGCGGCCGCGCGGGCTAGCTCGGCATGCAGCCGTGGACTAGTAGCGCCAGCTCCCGTACTGCGAATCGGGGCAAAAAGTTTGTGCCACCCTCCGGCACGTGAGGCAAGCAGGAAAACGCCGGACAAGCACATAAAGGCCATGAGCAGGGCGCCAATGCCTGCAATAGCGCGACCTCGGTCGTCCCATAAAAATGCGCGGTGTAGATCGGTTAACCAAGAGAAAACAGCTGAGGTTTCATAAGACGATACCCGCTTGCCGTTCATGGGGTTGATAAGGTCTGCACCTGAATTATCGTCTTGGGTGAAGTAAACCAGCACCGCTCCCGAGGGTAGACGCTCAATTTGTTCAACGCCGGGATAGGCCCGCAAGGCTCTTTGGGCGACATCCGCAACGTTGACGGCCCCGCGTGGGGGAACGATTGCGCCGGCCCGTTCCAATGCGGGATTTAATGACAGAATCGCGCCACTTGTGGCGATTACCAGTAATAGCAAGGCGGCAAAAAGACCTGGCAGTGAATGCAGGCGACGGAGCATGACGCTTGTCTCTAAATGTTAAGGCTAGAGGGAGTAGCTCAATGTGTTGACATAGCCGCGGCCGCTCACGGGCGTGCCTGCGCCACTCGTTGTCAGTGTCACTTCGGCATCAATGCGGTTTTCGCGTTTATCTTCTACGGCGCTGTCGACGCGGATTAGGTAGCCCGCGTCTATGAGTGCGTCATCAATGTCAGCCTTTATGGTTAGGCTGTCACCGCCACTAACACTGGCGCCGGTCATCCCTTCATACTCGGCAGTCTTCAGCCCGCTGCCCCGCGCCCAGTCCAATAGATGTTTGTAATACTTGCTTTTTTTGCCAGCTACCCAGAGTGTCTGTTTGTACTTTCCGTCTGGATTAGTGAGATAGATCGCCAAGTATGCGGCATTTCCGCGATAGGTGTTTAGCGTGGTGGTGATGGTCACTTCGCGTGCCTGAGTTGCGGCGGCAACGCATAGTCCTAGGCTTAGTCCTATGATTGTGAATAATTTGTTCATGTGATTTTCCTTTGCTATCGATGCTTATCGAGAGTGAGAGTGAGAGTGAGAGTGGGGCTGATGGTGTTCCCGCTGTTCGTGCTCTTCGTCTTCGACCTCAAATTCCAGTAACTTAAGGGTGGCTGGCGCGTAGCGGGCTTCGACGCGACGACCTTGATCGTCTATAGCGCGCACCTCATAACAGCGGTCATCAATTCGGATGCGGCGTACACGCCAGCCGTGAGCCTCTAGGCGTTTTTTAAGAGTTTCACGCGCTTGCCATTTTGCGACTGGATCTCTGCAATCGTCGTCGTCCGCAAAGGCACTTACGCCCAGAACACTAAGGCTTATGGCGAAAGCTAAGGCAATTACCAGCTTTGCAGAACGGGGAAGCACGTTTTTCATATTGCTCTCTGATGGACATACCTAAAGTGCCAGCGATGCAGTCATAGTGAAGTAATCGGTCTACACAAGCTTTGATCTAAATCTATCGGAAGTGAATTAAGTGAGTATTAAGACAAATATTTGATTGGAGGAGGGGATAAAAAATTAAGGATACGTGGTGATCCAAAGAAAATTAGCTACAAAATGATTTGTGACTAGTTTCCCTTGGATCGCTTTGCTTGTAATGCTAGCTCATTGTTGAGCAAAACTAGCCCGCTGTGAAGATAAGGTGCGGTATAGGTCAGGTTGCGCAGTGATGGTACGCGCCACATATTTTGATCTTTTATTTTTCCGCTCTGAACAGCCTTGCCGCCGTCATCAAGTAAATGGCATTGCGCTACATATAGTGAATTAGGGTAGGCTGGGAATTTCATGATAAAGCCGGTGCCTAGTGGTAGGGCTGGGCCGCTGAAATTTGCCCCGGAATGACAAGCTATACAACCGTTGTGGGCAAAGGTTTGCATGCCACGCTGTTGCTGCATTTTTTACACCTGAATACCTGCTTAAATAGTGCTTGATAGCCCGGGATTTGCTCAATGTAATCGACGGCTAAGCCCATTTTTTTCCCATTTCTATCGGATTGCCAATGGGTCCTTTGGCTTGGTTTTCTAGCGTCGCTGCTCGTCCATCTCAAAATTGCACAGATAAGAATGTCGCATTCCATACTGTCGGTGCATTGCGGCCGCCTAGCTGACTGCACGCGGATCTAAATAGAGCATTTTACCCAGTTCAACGTTTGCCGGGGTCGTCGGATTATCTGTGGCGTTGGAGGTTAGTCAGGCAGCGCTTGCCAATTGGCGGAAAAAGTAGCCGCGCTCATAATCATCAGTGTTGCAGGTAATATACGCCGGAACTTCATCATGAAATCCTTTTGATAGCGGAGTGTAAAGCTAAATACGGACGATTGATTTGGTATTTATAGAAATCAACCTAAAGTACTATTTGCTTATTTTGAATTGGCGATAACGGTGCAGAAATTAGTCGGATCTATAGTGATACGAGTAATTCGGTGATGTTTATAAGTCGTAGATATTTTATACCTCATTCGTTGCGATTTTTTGCTAGTAAATGTCGCCAGTAAATATATCTCGATTATATTTAACTGGATAAAAAATAAAGGAAAGTACGTATTTATTTTACATTTTTATGTGTGATTATTCCGATTAAATTTATACCTTAGATTTTGGGTTTTATCAGCGATGTCTTCTTTGGATGCATGGCTGTACCGTAAGTGATTTTCTCACCATGATTTTTGACGATAAATACTAGTTTATCATTGAGATGTGTCTAGTGTTCTTTTGTGAAAATCCTAATTTTTTTGGAGGCTTTGTTGTTAGGTGACTTGTCATTTATAACTATTCATAAGTGTGAAGTTGGCGACGCAACATGAGAGGCCCCAATTGATATGACATCCTTCACAAACCAGCAATTACAGTCACTTATAGCGCAGCTGGATCAGTCGATTTATAGCCACGATCAGTGGTATAAGAATTTGCTACGTATTTTGATTACACATTTACCACCTGAAACGGCTGATTTATTGCCAGATGCCCACCGTCATTGTCGGTTTGGTCAATGGTATGAAAATTATCAGTCTTCGTTTATCAAAGAAAATCCGCTGTTTATTTCTCTTGGCGATGCACATGAAAAGATGCATCTCGGCGCCACTAAACTACTTCGGCGAGTATCTGATGGGCTGCCTATTTCCCCAAATGAATGGGATCACTTTGATAACTTGCTAGATCGGGTGCGCTTAGAGTTCCAAGCCTTAAGGCAAGAATTCGCCACTGCAGCACAAAATCGAGACCCTCTCACGGAAGCGCAAACCAGGGGGACTATGTTATCTGAGCTTCGCGAGCAAGACGCTTTGGCTAAGCGAGGGCGGCAAGAGTGTGCGCTTATCATGTTTGATCTAGACCATTTTAAGCGCGTCAATGATGCATATGGTCACGCGGCTGGCGACCTGGTGCTCGTCTCAGTGGTTAAATGCGTTAAGGCGCTTCTTCGCCCCTACGACAAAATTTACCGCTACGGTGGTGAAGAGTTTCTTATTTGCATGCCCAGCGCAAATTTAGAGGAGGCCACTCAAGTTGCTGAGCGTATGCGATCAGCTATTGCTCGACAGTCTATGCGCTACAATCAGGCAGCCGAGCCCTTGCAGGTGACAGCATCATTCGGTGTTGCGGCGCTGTCATCGCATCGAACAATTGAAGAGTCATTGGCTTGCGTCGACAGGGCAATGTATAGCGCAAAGGCTGCGGGCCGAAATTGCGTCATTGTTAATGGCTGAGTAATTTTAATCAGTATCTAATTTAGGCTCAGGCTGTTTTGCAATATAGATGCTTATGACGGCCGCAGCGCAAATCATCATGACACTCAGCCAGTGTATTTTTACAATAAGCAAGGCGCTAGTCAGTATCGTTATCCACAGCATGCCAATGATGAGAAATTTGACTCGCCGAGGAATGCCTTGGCCGTCTAGGTAGTAACGAATATATCTCCCCCACCAGCGGTGCTCGGTTAGCCACACATAAAAACGAGGAGAGCTGCGTAAAAAGCATGCGGCGCTGAGCAGCAAAAAGGGCGTAGTCGGTACCACGGGTAATAACAGACCAATCATACCTAAAACGAAGGAAATCCAGCCGATAATAAATAGCGTGTAGCGTATCACTGGATTGGGATGCTGCTGGGGTGTTTTCATCAATACTCGATCTGAATTGTTGCGTTGCAACTTTATCAAATATGCTTGCTTGGCGCGAAAGACATTTCGGGAGTACGTCGCAGTGTGTTCTTGTTGACTGCCTTAGGCACCCATTGTTCCCCGCTTGAATCTTCTAGTACCTAAATCTGCTTATAGCGACGCCATTGTCGTTTATTCACAGTTCATGATCGTTTTTGTCATGTACTTGATCAGCAGCGACATTGTTCGATTTCAGGCTCACAGAGATACTTCTTCCCACGCTGGTGAGTCGCGCAGCATGTTTATTGCGCAGCGCTCACCGAATTTAAACACGAAGGAGAGACCTGATGTCGTCATCGGCTGAAATTCTTAGCCAAGCCTTTACGCTAGGCTATACCTATACGCGGTCCACCGGGCCTATTGTGGGTCAGTTTTTGACCTCCTTGCGCGCTCGCAAAATGGTTGGCATTAAAGCCAGCGATGGCAAAGTCCTGGTGCCACCGGTGGAGTTTGATCCGGTTAGCGCCGCAGCTTTGACTGAATTTGTCGATGTGGCAGATGCAGGTGTAGTTAAGACGTGGTGCTGGGTTAAAGAACCTCGTAAAGCACATCCCAGTGATAAGCCATTCGCTTGGGCGATGATTCAACTGGACGGCGCAGACACACCAATGCTGCACTGGGTTGATGCCGGCGACGAAGCTGCAATGAGCACCGGTATGCGCGTAAAAGTGCGTTGGGCAGAAGAAACCAAGGGCTTGATGAGCGATGTGAATGGTTTTGTGCCTGAGGCGGTGGCGTTGTTGGGTGAGTTGAAGCCCGCGACGTCTGACGAGCAGATCACCGGTATGGAAGCGCCGATCTACCTTACCTACAACTTCACTGCCGGTAAGGCCACTGCACGTTATTTGCAGTCGATGAAAAAAGGTAAGTTGGTTGGCCAGCGCTGCCCAAATTGCCGCAATGTCTACATTCCACCACGTGGCTCTTGTGCCGCCTGTGGCGTACCGACTGAAGAAGAAGTGACTTTGGGTAATAAGGCCACCGTTGAGTCCTTCACCATTGTTTATATTCCTATCCCAGGTAACCCGATCAAGCCGCCTTACGTTATTGCCAACTTGGTATTAGACGGTGCGAACTTGAGCTTCCTGCATCTGCTCAGCGAATGCAAAAACGAGGACGTCCGTATAGGTATGCGCGTAGAAGCACTTTGGAAGCCAGAAGCAGAGTGGGGCTATGCCATGGAAAATATTCAGTACTTTAAGCCAATTGATGAGCCGGATGTGCCGGTAGATCAAATTGGCAAATTAATTGATGAGGGCCGATAAGATGCGTGATGTCGCGATAGTTGCCTTTGCGCAATCAAATTGCCAGCGCGACGCTGGTGCGCAAAACGAAGTTGAGCTGATTATGCCGGTGCTCACTGAAGTGTTTAAGCAAACCGGAATTAAAAGTGCTCAGGACGTGGATTTCACCTGTTCCGGTAGTTGTGACTACCAGCAGGGTGCGGCGTTCGCCTTTGTTGCTGGTGTTGACGCGCTTGGCGCGGTGCCGCCAATCAAAGAGTCGCATGTGGAAATGGATGCAGCGTGGGCGCTTTATGAAGCCTGGCTGAAAATCCAGATGGGTAGCGCTGAGTCAGCGCTGCTGTACGGGTTTGGTAAATCTTCTCCGGGTGAACTGCCGATAGTGCTGTCTCAGCAGCTTGATCCGTATTACCTCGCGCCACTGTGGGTAGACACCATTGCGTTTGCTGCGATGCAGGCGAGAACCATGCTCGATTCCGGTGAAATCACTGAAGCCGATATGGCAGAAGTAGTAGCGCGTTCGCGCAATAACGCCCTGAAAAATCCCCATGCACAATTGAAGGGTGATCAAACGGTAGCGGATTTGCTTAAAGAAGCGACCTACGTGTCACCTTTGCGTCGTCACGATTGCTGCCCAATTTCTGACGGTGCCTGCGCCATGATTATTTGCACTATCGAGAAAGCTGAAGAGTGGGGCAAGCCGTATGCGATTATCAAGGGGATCGATCATCGTATTGAGACTCACCATATTGGCTCGCGTGATTTAAGCCGTTCAGTATCAACTGAAATTGCAGGCAAAGCAGCGGGCGTGGCAAATGGGCCAGTGGATGTTGCTGAGCTTTACGCGCCGTTTAGTCACCAAGAAATTATTCTTAAAAAGGCCTTAGGTTTGGGTGATGACACAGTGATTAACCCGTCGGGCGGTGTGCTTGCTGGCAATGTCATGATGGCATCTGGGCTGTCGCGTATCGGTGAAGTTGCTATGCGAATTATCCGTGGTGAAGCAAAACGCGGTGTTGCCCACGCGACATCAGGTCCGTGCTTGCAACAAAACCTGATTACCGTACTGGAGGCGAAATAATGGCTCAGTTAGCTGCTGTTGTTGGCGTAGGCCAAACTAAATATAAAACCAAGCGCAAAGACGTATCTATTGCGGGTATGGTGAGAGAAGCTGCTGTTAACGCCCTGGAAGATGCGGGCTTAACATGGAATGACATTGACGCGGTGATTATTGGTAAAGCGCCAGATATGTTCGAAGGTGTGATCATGCCTGAGCTTTATCTGACCGATGCGCTGGGCTGTAATGGCAAGCCAATGCTGCGTGTTCACACGGCGGGTTCAGTGGGTGGCTCTACCGCCATCGTTGCTGCAACCTATGTGCAAAGTGGCGTGTTTAAACGCATTTTGACCGTGTCGTTTGAGAAGCAGTCTGAGTCTAATGCGATGTGGGCACTGTCAAATCCACAGCCGTTTTCTCCCCATTTAAATGCCGGTGCTGGTGGTTATTTTGCACCGATTATTCGCGAGTACATGCGCCGCTCGAATGCGCCGTATGATGCGGGTATAAAAGTTGCGGTAAAGGACCGTTTGCACGGCGCAAAGAATCCATTGGCGCATCTGCAACTACCTGAAATTACGATGAAGGAAGTAGAAGACAGCCCCATGTTGTGGGAACCGCTGCGTTTCTTAGAGGCTTGTCCATCGTCAGATGGTGCTTGCGCTATGGTTATCGCTAATGAGGAACTGGCAGCCAAGTCACCGCGTAAACCAGCGTGGATTCGCGGTGCCGCGATGCGCTCTGAACCAACCATGTACGCTGGTCGTGAGCAGGTTAACCCGCGCGCTGGTATTGATTGTGCCAAAGACGTGTATGCGCAGGCTGGTATCCACAATCCGCGTAAGGATCTTGATTGCGCGGAAGTCTATGTACCGTTTTCCTGGTACGAACCGATGTGGTTAGAAAACCTTGGCTTTGCCGATGAGGGTAAAGGTTGGGAATTAACGATGTCTGGCGCAACCTCATTGACTGAAGGCGGCGATATACCCTGGAATCCGTCTGGTGGTGTATTGTGTTCTAACCCGATTGGCGCGTCTGGGATGATTCGCTTTGCGGAAGCGGCACAACAGGTGCGTGGTGAAGCAGGTGATCATCAGGTTGATGGTGCTAAAACAGCACTGGGACACGCTTATGGCGGTGGTGCACAGTTTTACTCGATGTGGGTTGTCAGCTCAGAGAAAGCGTAATTAACTGAGTTTGCAAACTGGCTTCACAGTCTCGTCCCTTGGGAGGATGGTGACGCCAGTTTGCGCTTGGTACATTGGTGGAGTGTTTGTTTAGACTACGTTTTGCTAGCTTGTTAAACGAGCATTTCTCAATAAAAATCGACACTCGCTCAGAAAAAAATAAGGATAGAGAATATGGCTATGCATTTTAACCTCGCTGATTTGTTTGAAGCCGTTGCCGACAAAGTGCCGGAGCGCGAGGCGTTGGTTTGTGGTACTAGCCGCTGTAGTTATGCGGAGTTAGATGCCGGTGCTAACCAGATGGCACATTACCTTGCGTCGCAGGGTGTTAAAGCGGGTGATCACGTCGGCTTGTATATGTATAACTGCAACGAATATCTTGAGGCGATGTTAGCCTGCTTTAAGATTCGCGCAGTGCCGATCAATGTGAACTACCGCTATGTTAAAGATGAGCTGCTTTATATTTTCGACAACGCCGACATGGTTGCCTGTATTCATCATCGTGAATTCATTCCGGCGATTGCTGAAGTTCGCAGTGCTGCTAAAACCCTAAAGCTGTGTGTGTCAGTTGCTGATGCCAGCGAAGAACCACTGTCGTCAATTGGCGCTGTGGATTATCACACTGTTCGGGATACGCAGAATAAGGGGCGCGATTTTGGAGAGCGCTCTGGGGATGATTATTTCATTCTCTATACCGGTGGCACTACCGGTATGCCCAAGGGCGTAATGTGGCCGCACAAAAACGTATTTTTTGCCGCAATGGGAGGCGGCGGTCATTTTTCTCCGCTGGGCGCTTGTGAAAAGCCAGAGGACATGGCGAGCCGCGTGACCGAGCATCCGCTGCGTGGTATCGCACTGGCACCGCTGATGCACGGCGCGTCATGGTGGTACGCCTGTATTCAGTTATTGGCGGGCAATGCCTTAGTGCTAAATCATCAGCGCTCGTTTAATGGCGAAGCAGTGTGGCAAATTGTCGCCGATGAGAAAGTAAATGCGGTGCAGATAGTCGGCGACGCGATGGCAATTCCATTGTTGGATGCCTTGGAAGGCAATACTGACCGCTGGGACTTAAGTGCAGTATTTAACGTGGGTTCTGGCGGTGCAATTTTCTCAGATGCCAAGCAAGAGGCCTTTAAAAAGTACTTCCCCAATGTATTCATCACCAATAGCTTCGGTTCATCCGAAGGTGGTCAGATGGGGATGGATAATGGCAGCAAGAAAACTGCATCAGGCCTTGGTAATGTCAGCCGCACAGATTTCATGGACGTTATTATCGACGTAGAGGGTGAACCACGACGTCATGCCGAGTTAGGTGAAACTGGCATATTTGCCCGCGCAGGTTACATACCTAACGGTTACTACAACGACCCTGAAAAAACTGCAAAGACCTTTATTCAAGTTGATGGCAAAACCTGGTTGCTGACCGGCGATGCCGCCAAGCTAGAAGATGATGGCTCAATCACCGTGTTTGGGCGTGGATCAAATTGCATTAATAGCGGCGGTGAAAAGATATTCCCTGAAGAAGTGGAAGATGCACTGAAAGCTCACGACGGTATCTTTGATGCCTTGGTTGTTGGTGTCTCAGATGAACGCTGGGGAAGTCGTGTAAGTGCCATTATACAGCCACGCAAGGGTACTCAATTGAGCTTGGAGAATATTCAAGACCATTGCCGCAAGCATATTGCCGGCTACAAAGTGCCGCGTGAAATCCATCTTATCGACGAATTGCCCCGCGCTCCCAGTGGTAAACCTGACTATAAAACCGCAAAGGCGTTTGCTGAAAGCGGCAAGGGCGCAGTCGCTTAAACTAATTTTTATGGAGTTAAAATAATGGCAACCGAATTAGCCATCAGCACGAAGACGTGTATTGTTGAACAAGAAGGCAATGTCTTGATTGTCACGCTTAATCGACCAGAAGCGAAAAATGCCTTTAATCCAGAAATGCTATTGGGCTTGTATAAGGCGTGGCGCCTATTGGATGAAGATGACAATTTGTACTGCGCTATTCTTACCGCCAATGGCGATACGTTTTGCGCGGGTATGGATTTAAAAGTCGGCCCAGATGGCGACCAAGGCACCACCCAAGAATTTATGGATTTAATGGCGACGGTTCCAAACATTCACTGGCAGGCTTTGCTCCGTGAAAATCGTCCCTGCAAACCTTTGCTGCTTGCCGTTGAAGGCTATGCCTTGGCCGGTGGTACCGAGATTTTGCAAGGTACGGATATCCGCGTTGCCGCCGAAGACGCTATTTTTGGTGTGACCGAAGTGGCCCGTGGTTTATATCCGATGTCGGGTTCGACTATTCGTCTGCGTAAGCAAATTCCGTATTGTTTGGCCGCTGAAATTTTATTGCTGGGCGAACATGTTTCTGCGCAGCAAGCACTGGATTTCGGTTTAATCAATCGCGTGGTACCAAAGGGCGAAACCTTAAATGAGGCGAAAAAATTAGCGGAGAAAATTTGCGCTAATGGGCCCTTGGCCGTGAAAGCTGTGGTTCGCTCACTTCGTGAACATACCGAGCATTTGGCAGAAGACGAGGCGATGCAGAAATCTGATGAGTTGGCTGGGCCAGTGTTTGGCTCAAAAGACGCCAAAGAGGGTATGCGCGCCTTCAAAGAAAAACGTCCTGCAGTATTTACCGGCGAATAAACCTCCTCGTCACGCGGCGGAGTTCAGCTTCTGAATTTCCGTCGCGCTCCTTCCTTTTTCGTAGCACTCCGCTTAATACAAAGAGTACCGCCATGTCTGGTCCATTAACTGGTTTACGTATTATTGAAATGGCGGGTATCGGTCCTGCGCCCTACGCCTGCATGTTGTTGTCAGACCTCGGCGCGGAAGTGATTCGCGTTGATAGAACTAGCGGCGGTGGTTTAGGTGCTCATCCAGGTGACGTGACGGCACGGGGAAGAAAGTCAATCGCGGTAAATCTAAAAAGCCCAGAGGGTGTCGAGGTCGTTTTGCAGTTACTTGAATCTGCCGATGTCCTTATAGAATGCTTTCGCCCCGGTGTAATGGAAAAATTAGGCTTGGGGCCTGAGATCTGCGCGAAACGTAATCCTGCTCTTGTGTATGGCAGAATGACGGGGTGGGGGCAGGACGGCCCGATGGCTAAACAGGCGGGCCATGACCTTAATTACATTGCGATAACAGGGCTATTAGATAGCTTTGGTACGGTGGGCGAAGCGCCACCAACTCCGTTGAACGTCATCGGAGATTTGGGCGGTGGCTCAATGTTTCTATTACTCGGTGTGTTAGCTGCGTTATTGGAGCGCAAACAATCTGGGCTTGGACAAGTCGTCGATGCTGCAATATGCGACGGTACGGTGAGTTTGCTGAGTACCATTCATGGCTTAAAAGGTATTCAGTATTGGGATACTGAGCGCGAGCAAAACTTATTGGATGGCGGCGCGCCATTTTATCGAAGTTATTTGTGTAAGGATGGTCGCTCTATATCGGTTGGTGCAATAGAGCCGCAATTCTATACTCAGTTGCTAACAATTTTGGACTTGGATTTTGGTGGTAGCGACTACTTTGCACAAATGGACAAGGCTCAATGGCCAGCGCGCCGAGCGCAAATGGCGGCGCGAATTTTAGAGAAAACGCGGGATGAATGGGCCGCGTTGTTTGAAGGCAGTGATGCCTGCGTAGCGCCGATCTTAGATATGGATGAGGCTGAGCACTATGCTCACAATGTAGTTAGGAAAAACCTTGTCCGTCGAGACAATGTTTTGCAGTCCGCTCCAGCGCCGCGGTTTTCCCGAACACCGGGTGAGATTCAGCATTCTCCAGTCGCAGAAGGCGCTGACACCGTGTCTATAATGGCTGGCTTGGGGTGGAATGACGATGCAATAACGCAGTTTTTGAATAGCGGTGTAATTAAACAAACGGATTGAGATGATGAGCAAAACCTTAGAAGTGTTTAGTGACCTTGTTAAGGCGCGCCGTTCGGTACGCGCATTTTTGCCGGAGCCTCTAACACAGTCAGTTTTAGAATCGATATTCACACTCGCACAGCGCGCGCCATCTAACTGCAATACTCAGCCTTGGCAGATTGCTGTGGCGAGCGGTACAAGCATAGAGAATCTGCGTAGCAAGATTCCAACGGCGTTTAGTGCCGGTGAGTGGACTATGGATTTCCCTTACGATGGTAAATACGAGGGTGTGTACAAAGAGCGTCAATATAAGGCTGCGGCTGATTTGTACGATGCCATGGGTATTACCCGTGACAATAAAGTGGCGCGCAATGCGCAGTTCATGAAAAATTATGAATTCTTTGATGCACCTCATGTCGCTTTTTTATTCCTGCCAGAGGGTTTCGGCCTTCGTGAAGCTGCCGACTTGGGCATGTATGCCCAGACGCTTATGCTAAGTCTTAGTGCTCATGGTTTGGCCAGTTGCCCGCAAACGGCGCTGAGCTTCAATTGTGATTTAGTTAGGCAGGAACTCGACATTGATTCCAGCAATAAATTATTGTTTGGCATTTCTTTTGGTCATGAAGATACCACAAATTCCGCCAATGGCTGCCGCACCGAGAGAGCCGCGTTGGCGGACACTGTGACATTCTATAATTAGCACTAATATAGGGATAACCATGAGCGATACCGTACTGCAGCAACTCGATGATGACGGCGTTTTATTGCTGACTTTAAATCGACCTAACAAGAAAAATGCGTTCAATAACGAGCAGTGGCTAGCGTTTAGAGATGCCCTAGTAGCTGCCAGTGACAATCCGAAGGTGGCCTGCGTCGTGATTACTGGTGCAGGAAGAGATTTCTCATCTGGGGTTGATCTCAATGATTTCTCAGAGGCTGATGGTGAGCATCCATTTGAAATTTCAGCCAAAGCCCTGGTGGACTTCGATAAGCCGGTCGTCAGCGCGGCCCGCGGTGTTGCAGTGGGTGGCGGCGCGACTTTATTGCTGCATACCGATGTGGTGTACGTCGGCAGTAGTTTGCGTTTGCGCTTTCCGTTTACTGCCTTGGGCTTGGTGCCGGAGTGGGGCAGCAGCTATCAGTTGCAGGCCATTATTGGCGCACGTAAAGCCGCCGAACTAATGTATACCTCAGAGTGGGTAAATGCGGAAAAGGCCGTTGATTTAGGGATTGCCACTGCGACCTTTGGCGATGAAGAGGTCTTGGAACGCGCGATGGAAAAAGCGCGGGAAATTGCCCATTGGCCGATACCATCTCTAGTGGAAACTAAAAAGTTAATGCGTAGTGTGCACCGTGCGGCAATTCATTCTGCAATGGGCGGGGAGGCGGAAGGCATGTCTCGTTTGGCTGGAACACCGGAAAATATTGAAGCCGTTGTGGCGATTATGGAAAAACGCCCAGCAGATTTTAAACAGTTCCGTAAGTAATTGCGGGGGATTTGTAAAACTGCGCCGCTACAAATTGCGGCGCAGTATATTGGACGCTATAAACTTGTCGCAAGACGATAGGTTGAATCCAGTGCGCGTTTTACAATGTGCTTTTCTTCCGGAAGTTTATAAGAAATATCAGCTTTTTGAGCCTCGCGGAAGATAGGCATCTTTTCAAGCCTTTTTATAATGTCACCGACATTGCGGGTCGGATCAGCCATACTCTCCCAAAAATGTATCAAACGTTTGGTTTCGTCGCTACGTAAAGCCTGAATATTTAAATTTTCTACGCTGGGGCGTTACGGCGTGACTAGATAAGTGTGTGACCAAATTTGATATCAGCTATCGATGAGATTTTTCGCGTTTAAAACCGTTTTTCTGTCGTCACCCGCCATTGGTAGCTAGAAATGCCATCGCTACGATCTAAGGGTTTGACTAGGTCTACATGAAGAATGCCGTGAGAACCTTCTTCTTTGTTGCCGGTTCTTGTTGGAGAGAAGCGTAAGCCAACGCCAACGTCTTTCAGCCAGCCGAGGTCTTTGTTTGCTCCCGCAAGTGTTGGGTCGAAGGTGTCGCCCCAAGCGCGACCGGCGTCAAAGAATATCGCGGCGCCAGCATGGAATAGAGAGAACCATTCCTTTTCACCGAAAAAATGCTGCTCCATGGTGAATAGTACTTTGCGATCACCGGTTTGAAAGTGGCTGGGGTAACCACGCAGACCGTTGTCGCCATCTAAAACGATATTGTGATCTTGGTATAAGTTATAGCCTTTCATTCCTGATAGCTGGGTTAGAAATTGGCCATTGTGAATGTTTTTCCAGTACCAAGAAATTTCACTTTCTAAGACGCTATCCACTAGTCCGTGGTCGGTGTAGCGGCCACTAAAGCTGATCTCGTGCAATATCATATTGTTGTCGCCTAACATGGTGCCAACTTTGTTTTCTATTTCAAAAATAGTGCCGTCATCATTGCCACCGATATTTGATTTTGCATAGCCAAGGCGGGTGCGAAACTGATTTCCTAAATTAAAATATTCAGCGCGATTTATTTGCTGCACATTGGTGGTTTTAATATAGCCGTCGTAGATTTTTTGATACTCAATCCACATGCTGTCGTCTGACCTGTCCTCCGGCAGTTCAAAGAGTACAGGAGAATCGAGATCTTGACTGAATTCGTCTTCTATTTTGTCGACGCCGACAATTACACGGCGGGCGAACCTGTCGTCTGAGGAAAGCTTGTCTAGTCTCCGCCCATAATTCACCGAATTGACTATTTTGCGATGACCAAAGCTAGCGACCTCTTTACCGGCGATATAGTTCGACTCCGACAGCATGGTGTCGTCGTGGTTAATTTCCCCAGTCCACTTTGTACTTAAATCTAAGAATGGCCTATTAAGGGTGACACGCTTTTCGGTGCCATCATTGTTGTCTGAGTAGCGAATACGAAATTCACTATTATAGGCGCCGGTATTTGGGTCATGGTAGTCCAGTACACTTCCTGAGCGGACGTCATCGCTGAAGTGCATCAGCGACACCGCTTTACCCGTTCCTAGAAAGTTACTGTCTTCAAAGCCATAGCTCGAATTGCTATTGCCGCCCGAGCGGGAGAAGCTAAGTTTCGGTTTTAATGTCCAAACGTCGCGAACTTCGACTTTTACATTCGCATTGTTAGAGCAGGGGTCGATGGTCGTGGTAACGCTAGATTGGTTAAGGTAGCGACGGGTGTTAAGCGTTCGTTCGCTAGTATCTAGGAGGGTTTGATTTACTGGGTCGTTAACGTCAACAAGAATATCGTCTCGGACGACTTTTTTTCGTGTTGGAATATGAAGTCTATTCGCTAATCGAAATAGCCAGTTGTTTTCTTCGGGTTTACTCTCATCGAAAATCGGATTGACGACTATCTCTACCGACTCAATTTTCCCGGTTTTGCTTTTTGCGGATGGGTCTGTTTCAGTGTTGCTGATCGCGTCAATGCGCTGTGAACTACCTGTTTCCTCTTCCTTGATAGTGTCTGTGTCAATGCAGTCATATTGAATGTCGCCATTATCATTTTCTTCGGCGGAAACGATAGCACTTCCACTTAGGCTGAATGCGGCGACCAGAACCAGCAGTGGAGCTTTATAACGCATGACCGGCCTACCTATTTATTATCACTACGATATAGGTAAGCTAGCGCTCAATACTTAAGCATTACTTAAGAAGTGAGGGGCATTTGAAATAAAATAATGTTTAGTACCTTGTTACGGGTGATGGTGGTGAGCTTTAACTGCCTCGCTTTTTACGCATGATACCTTCCTGCGCGCTACTGGCGACTAATCTGCCCTTGCGGTCGTATATTTTCCCGCGCACAAATCCGCGTCCGTTTGATGCGCTAGGGCTGTCCATGTCGTAGAGCAGCCAGTCATTAAAGTCGAAAGGTCGGTGGAACCACATGCTGTGGTCAATGGTTGCCATACGCATCTCTTCTGTTAAGAAGGACACTTCATGGGGTTGGCTGGCCGTAGCCAGAAAGAAAAAGTCAGAGGCATAGGCGAGCATATAATTGTGTATGCTCTGGTCGTCCGGCAGGCGACCATTGGGTCTCATCCATGTTTGTTTGACGGGTTGACCTTTGTAGGGGTTTTTGAGGTCGTAATATTCTACGGAACGAAAATCGATGGCACGTACCGCGTTAAATTTGGGCAACCACTCCTCAGGGGCGAAGCGCAGATCTTCCTCGCGCAGCTCTAACTCTTGGGGTAAGTCGTCTGGTGGCGGCACGACTGGCATAACGCTTTGGTGATCGTAACTGTCGATATTTAGCTGAAACGAACTTGTCATAAAAAAGATGGTTTGTCCGCGCTGAACGGCTTTCACTCGGCGGTTAGATATTGTGCCAGCGTCGAGGTTGCTTTCTACCTCAAAGATGATGGGGTACTCGGGATTTCCAGGCCGGAGGAAGTAGCTGTGAAAAGAGTGTATATGGCGCTCTGGAGATACTTGTTGGGCCGCGGCTGATAAGGCTTGTGCGATAACTTGCCCGCCATATACTCGACCCCAATCGGTATCCTCTGATTGACCGCGATAGATGTTTTCGTCAATTTTTTCGAGTGTTAAGAGGTCAATAAGGGTTTTAAGTCCGTCAGACATGCAGGCTCCTGTTGGCCACGGGCCAGAATACGGTAATGTATTGTGGGCTATTCTTCTCTAAGGAGAGGCGTTAAAACCGCCCTCACTTCCTTGGGGATACTTACTGGTCGATTCGTTTTTCGGTCAACATAGACATGCACAAAGCTACCCATAGCCGATGCATTTATTTCGTCGTTTCGAAACAAGCCAGTTTGATAGCGCACACTGCTATTGCCCAGATGTACCACTTTTAAGCCGATAGTGACAAGGTCGGGGAAACTCACGGCAGAAAAGTAGCGACATTGGGTTTCAATGACTAAGCCAATGGCTGGGCTATTGGCTACATCCAATACGCCGCTATTAATCAGGTGTTGATTTACCGCCGTATCGAAAAAGGAATAATACACGACGTTGTTGACGTGTTGATACACATCGTTGTCGTGCCAGCGGGTTTGAATTTCTGAAAAATAGGGGAAATCACTGCGGGTGGGAATGGCGGGCTTGTCGCTCACAAAGCCTCCTTATAAAGTGCGATGGCGTCTGCTAGGTGAATTTCTCGTGGGTTGTTAATCAAAAGGCGGGTCTGCTTCATGGCATCTTCCGCGAGCAGCGCAACATCGCTTTCAGTGATGCCTACCTCCCTCAACGTTTCGGCAATACCTAGCTCCTTGGGCAACTCTTTAAAATAATTTAAAAGCGATGTTGCTCTGGTTTGTGGATTACCAACCGCCGCAGGAAACACCACATCTGCCAATTCCGCGTAGAGATGCTCCGCGTCTCTCAAATTGAAGCGCAGCACCGCGTTGAGCATGAGTGAATTAGACAGGCCATGGGGTACGTGAAAGCGCGCGCCTACAGGGTAAGCTAGTGCGTGTACACCGCCGACCGGCGCATTGGCAAATGCCATACCGGCTAAGCAGGAGCCAAGCAGCATGTTTTCTCGCGCTTGAATATTCTCTCCGTGTTGACATGCCGTATGAATGTTGGAAGCCAATAGGCGAAGGGCGTCTTTGGCGAGGCTGTCTGAGATAGGATTTTTAAGGCGTTTGCTAGTGAAGGCTTCGATGGCATGAACCATCGCATCAATACCCGTAGCTGCAGTAATACTACTGGGTAGGCCTAGGGTGAGCTCGGCATCTAAAAGTGCGATATCTGGAAGTAATAATGGCGATACTACCCCCTTTTTTTCATTCTCCCCAGTAGTCACGATGGCGATCGCGGTAACCTCTGAGCCTGTACCGGCTGTTGTGGGTACAAGTATCAGCGGTAGTCTTTGACCCTGCGCCGCATTGACTCCATAAATATCGTTAAGACGTTGACCAGTATTTGCTAATAATGCGATTAGCTTGGCAACGTCCATAGAGCTGCCGCCGCCAAACCCGATAATACAGTCGGCTTTGCAGAGCTTTGCGGCAGCAACACCTCGTTCAATAACGGATTCTGGCGGGTCGGCCACCACATCGGGAAACACGGAAATAGGAATGTTAAACTCGGCAAAATTTGCGAGCGTTGCGCTTAGTAAACCGGCGTTGACAACGCCATTGTCGCTAATCAGTAAGACAGACTGGTAATTCATTTCGCGAATGCGTTCAGCTAAACGAGCTGCAGATCCGCGTTCAACAATAATCGATTTAGTGGTGTGAAACTCAAAGGCTTTCATAAACGTTTGCCCGGATGTCGATGCGATGTTTTACGTTATTATGCTGTAACGCCTGTGCCTAAAATGTAAGGCGGCGGTGTTTGCACAATGTTAGCATGCCAAACATTATAGTGTAGTGGGGAAATAGGTCTATGCCTGAGTCCGTAAAGGGTTCCCCGCCGGGAATATATTGAAGGCTATATTGAACATTTATGCTTTTTGATGACGAATCAACTAAGTTAGTCCCTGTGCCGCGTAAGGGTGTTGACGGGCAGCGCCCGTGGACGGTGAATAGCTCTGCAATAAGTACTCTGTTTCAGGCGGCAAAATCCTTAGGTGCGGATATTGATTCGCTCTCCGCTCAAGTGGGGATTTCATCTAAAGATTTGCTTGACGGAGAAAAGCGTTTTCCCGTGGCAGATTTGCTCAGTTTGTATTGCGTTGTGGCGCGATCTACAAACACGCCTGATATTGGATTGTATGTTGGGCGTATCGACTATATAAATCGCCTCAACCTCCAATTATATGCCTGCTCCGCCTGCGGAACGTTTCGTGAATACCTGAATGTTATGCCCAGTGTATTGCGAATTGTAGGCGATATTGGCGAGGTTAAAGTGCGTCGGGAGGAGCAGTTTATTCGTCTGGATTGGCAGCCCCTGGCCGTGGCAACCAACTCCCAACGTTTCTTGTCTGACTCGTCTCTGGGCGTTGCCGCGGCCATTGTTAATTCCGTGTGCGTGCAGCCCATTCCGGTACGGGCTGCGCATTTCAGCTACGCTCAACCGCAGAATTTAAGTTTACTCACGCAGCAGTTTGGCCAGAATCTGCTATTCGATCAGCCGGTTAGCTGTTTATACCTCGACCGAGAGTGCCTAGATTACCCGCTTATCGGTTTAGATGCCGACTGGGGGCAGGTATTGGCACAGCCAATTCGCCATCTATTTGAGAACAGCAGTGAGATTAATGACTTTATTATCACTCTGCGTAAGACCCTGTTGCGACTGTTGCCCAGCGGTGACATGGGCGTAGATAAGGTCGCCGCAGCGCTGAATATTTCCCGCCGCACGCTACAGCGTCGCTTGGCCGAGCAGGGGACTCAGTTTTTGCAGATACTGCAGGAGCTACGCGCAGAACTTGCACAGCAATACTTGGGTGATGAGCGTCTGAGTATTACCGATATTGCCTTTTTACTCGGCTATATGGATCAAAGCTCATTTTCAGCTGCCTTTCGTGGTTGGTATGGACTGTCCCCGCGGGAATTCCGTAAAAAGTAATGACCCAATATGGCACGAAATCCCGAGTTTCTGGCACCAATACCCAAGCCATAAATATCAGTACCTATAGACTAAGCCGATAGCAATAAATTAAAAAAGGTATCGGCATGTCCCTCAACTTTGATAGTGCACGTTTGTTTAATCCCCATTTACGGCCGGAGCATGAGGAGTGGCGAACTCAGCTTAGAAAATGGCTGGAAAAGGAAGTTGTGCCCTTTCTGGATGATTGGGAAGAAGCCGGCAAAATACCCGATGAGCTATGGCAAAAAGCGGCTGAGATCGGGGTAATGCAAATGGGCTACCCTGAAGCCTATGGCGGAATCTCTGAAGGTATCGATCAGTGGCACGTCAATATCACCAATGAAGAGTTTACCCGTGCCGGCTCTGCTGGCGGTTTAATCAGTAACTTACTCATTCATGGCATTGGTCTGCCGCCGGTCATGAACTACGGTAGCGATGCGCTCAAACAAATGGTGGCACCGCTGGTATTAGCGGGTGAAAAACGAATTTCACTGGGTATTACCGAACCCTCTGGCGGCTCAGATGTGGCAAATATCACGACCACTGCGGTGCGGGATGGCGATCACTACATTGTGAACGGCAGCAAGACCTTTATTTCTGGGGTGATGGGCGCCGACTGGGTGTCTACGGCAGTGCGCACCGGAGGCGAAGGGGGGCGCGGTGTTTCTATGCTGCTAATACCCACTGACTTGCCCGGTGTTGCAAGAACTCCTCTAGACAGGAAGCAGGGTTGGTGGTGCGCTGATACCGGCACTATTTATTTCGACAATGTGCGGGTGCCAGTGGAGAATTTACTCGGTGAAGAAGGCCAGGGCTTCTGGGTCATTATGACCAACTTTAACCCAGAGCGACTAAGTTTAGCGGTAACCATGGAGGCCGCTGCGCGGGCGTGTTTAGAAGACGCGGTTGAATGGGCGCAGCAACGTAAGACCTTTGGTAAACGCTTGGCCGATCACCAGGTAATTCGCCATAAAATTGCGACCATGAAGCAAAAAATCAATGCGACCCAAACTTATCTGCAGTATTTAACACAAGCCTATCTAGAAGGTCGATGCGATCCTGGTGATTTAGCGATGGCGAAAGTTCAGGCCAGTGAAACCATGGAATATTGCGCCCGCGAGGCCAGCCAAATTTTAGGCGGCGCAAGTTACTTGCGTGGCAATCGCGTTGAACGTTTTTATCGGGAGGTTCGCGTAAACGCCATCGGCGGTGGATCTGAAGAAATCATGCGTGACCTTGCCGCGCGCCAATACAAGCTGTAATAGGACGCATTATGAAATCAGTAAAACCGCCTAAACTCTGGCATTGCTATACCGCGCGCTCGCTTAGGGCTCTATGGGCGCTTGAGGAAATGGATATTGAGTATGAGCTTGAGGTGTTGGCCTTTCCCCCGCGCATGTTTCAACGGGAGTTTTTAGAGGTCAACTCCTTGGGCACCGTACCGTATTTTGTAGACGGCGATACCCATATGACCGAGTCTTCAGCAATTGGCCTGTATTTGGTTGAACGCTACCAGCGCTATGATTTTGGACTAAGGGTAGATCATGCAGAATACGGTGACTATCTGAATTGGCTGTTTCATAGCGATGCGACGTTGACGTTTCCTCAAACGCTGGTGTTGCGCTATTCCCAGCTAGAGCCAATGGATCGTCGCCAGCCACAGGTTGTTGAGGACTACTACAAATGGTTCTTAGCACGTCTCAAACGTTTGAATGCGCATATAGCAGACCGCGAGTTTTTATGTGATAACCGATTTACCGTTGCAGATATTGCGATTGCTTATGCGCTGTATCTAGGTGATGGTCTGGGCTTGTCGCAGTTTTATGAGCCGCAGGTGCTGGACTACTTTAAACGTATGACCGCGAGACCGGCGTTTCAAAAGGTGGAATCCATGGGTAAAGAACACTCTTTGTTTTCGCCGACCCCTTATCCATTTGAAAATGTGCCCGACTTATTCGCCTAACGTCTGAAAATTATAATTAGTATTTACGGAGTGACACATGATTCTGACCGAAGAACACGAAGCGATTCGCCAAACCACCGCAAAGTTTATTGATAGTGAAATTAATCCCTACGCGGACAAGTGGGAAGCTGAGGGTATTTTCCCCGCCCATGAACTTTTCAAAAAAATGGGTGATCTCGGTCTACTTGGTATCTGCAAACCCACCGAGTATGGCGGTATGGGTTTGGACTACAGCTATCAAATCGTGTTCTCTGAGGAGTTGGGCCGCATCGCAACCGGCGGCGTGTCTATGGGGATTGGTGTCCAAACGGATATGGCAACACCAGCTTTGGCGCGCTTTGGTAGCGACGAGCTACGTAAAGAATTTCTTGTTCCGGCAATTAGCGGCGAAGCGGTGTTTTCTATAGCGGTGAGTGAACCCCATGCTGGTTCTGATGTGGCCGCTATTAAAACAACGGCAAAGAAAGATGGCGACGATTACGTCATCAATGGCTCTAAAATGTGGATAACCAACTCCACCCAAGCGGATTATTTTTGTCTACTGGCTAACACCAGTGACGATAAACCACACCTCAATAAATCGTTGATTGTTGTGCCGAGCAATACGCCGGGCATTTCGTTTTCTGAAAAATTAGACAAACTGGGCATGCGCTCATCAGATACCGCACAGGTTTTTTTCGACAATGTGCGAGTACCGCAACGCAATCTTATTGGTGAAGAAGGCCACGGCTTTATCTATCAAATGCTGCAGTTCCAAGAGGAGCGCCTATTCGCCGCCGCAGGTAGTTTAAAGGCAATGGAAGAGTGTATTAATAAAACTATCGACTACACCCGCGAGCGCAAAATATTTGGTCAGTCAGTATTAGATAACCAAGTCGTGCATTTTCGACTGGCGGAACTGCAAACAGAAGTAGAAGCACTCCGCGCGCTTACCTTTGATGCGGTAGAAGGTTATATCAACGGAACCGACGTTACCCGAAAAGCCTCAATGGCGAAACTTAAAGCGGGACGTTTACTCCGTGAAGTAACCGACAGCTGCATGCAGTACTGGGGCGGTATGGGCTATATGTGGGACAACCCCATCGCCCGTGCCTACCGCGACACCCGTTTAACCTCGATCGGTGGAGGCGCCGATGAAGTGATGCTGAGCATTATTTGTAAGACTATGGGAACCTTGCCCAGCCGTAAAAAGTAGCTTGTGTTGATGTTTCTATCTGGCTCATAGAGCCAGTTAGCTTTTCTACGCGATACGTGCCTATTCTATTCGCGTCTGACTGGCCGGGAGGTTCTTTTTCTGTCCTTAGACGGCCTAGCCGAATGCTGTCCGCCAGGCCGACAGTCTCAAGACACTTTCTACACGCCATGTGCCTTTATTTAAGCGATTTTTTTACCAATAACTTGGCCAGCAGTTTACCTATATGACAGTCGGAAAGTACTGGGAGTGTTTGGCTCTAGCGTCACATTAGCGGTCAGTCATCGTAGCCGGGGGAGTCCAAGTAAAGCTGCCAATCTCGTATTCAGCAGCATTGCGCTCACTAATACTGGCGGAATTCACTTAAGTAATTGATTTTTCTTGATAAGCGATTATGCTCATGGCTAAGGGATTCCACATCGAATGCAGGATGCACACATATGAAAAAAACATTTCAGACTTACTATCCTCCTGATTTAAATAGAATTATCCTGCTTAATCACCTCAAACCTTCGTTTCGCCGTGTACACGAGTTATAAAGCGCAACGCATTTGAATTCACTGTTATGTGTAAAAAGGAGAAAAGCAATGACTGTTAGCGATTGCATCTTGCTGCTTTCAGCAATCATTGTTGTGGTTGGCTGGTTCGTGAATAGCTATTTGAATCGAAGGCACGAGATAGCAAAAAAGCGGATAGATCACAGACTGGAGACTTTAAAAAGCTATCTCTCCTTCTTTATAGAGGCTCAAAAATCTAAGTCTCTAGATGGTTTTAATGATGTCCAAGTATCGTTCTATTTATATGGGTATGACGACGAAATTGAACTGGTTGAGAAAATTACCTCCATTGTTACTACAAAACCGGATAATCCGGAATGGCTGAAGCTGTTGACCGATCTGAGTATATTGGTCAGGAATCGGTTAAGGAAACAACTAGGTCTTCCAAAAGTGAAAAAACCGTGAATCACATAACAATGCAAATTCACTCGGACGGCAAAAAGCGCCGCTCCTTCGTCGCTATGCTTTTGGCCGCCGGTGATTTGCGGCGTTATGGGGCAACAACTAAGAGAATATGAATAAGCTATTTGCCGTAATTCTAATCACTTTATCTAGTTCAGCTTTCTCTGCGACTTTAACGCAAAAGGATCTGATTGGGAGTTGGGTGCCGAGCGAACAGGTTCCAACAAGTCGTGAAGTGGTAAAATACAACCTGACAGTCAGTCAGGATTTATCAGCCACCTATAAATCAACTGGCAAGCAATCTTTCGAGCTGGCTTGCAAGCATATGCCTAGTGCTACCCAGCAAAGTGTTTTCGTGTTCTATTGCTACTTGAAAGGGCAGCACTTGATCACATTAAGTTTAAGTGGCTGGGTGAAAAAAGGTGCGGAGAAAATGGCCTATGGATACGAGTACTGGCTTGGTTCGCCAGAACCGGGTAGCACATACGGCGGGGTACCAGTTAGTTTTGTGCCAGCCCGCCCATAACAAGCAAAGGCAGCCGACGCATACTGCGCGGCTGCTTTGAGCGTTATGTAACCACCCGAAAATTCCGGTGGACGAAGCTGTATTTGATTTTAAGGTGACTATGTTTGATCTACGTAGACTTTACTTAGAAAATCCTCAAAAACATGATGAGCTATCTGCCTTTCACTGGTTCACGAAAGCTATATGTCTCGAGTACGAAAGTTTAGATCTCACCGAGAGGCCGGACTTTATAATCGTTTCGGATCAGAGAAAAATAGGTATTGAAATTACACTTGCTGAGCGTAATTCCTCATCGAGAAAATATTCCTCTCAACAAATAGAAGCTGAGCAGACGAAGTTTTCTGAAAATTTGCTTCAGTCAATCAATCCAAAAATCCCCCTGGACGTTGGCTTAATTTTTGAGGATGGTGTAGTGGTTGATACAAAACAAATTAAAGGAGTTAGAAAGGCTCTTGCGCAGAGTATAAATGAGATTTCCGTAAATATGACTCCCCACTCTGTGGAGCTGATTGTGAGATCTGAAGAGGACATGTGCCGTAGCAATCATAGGAAGCACATTTTTCCTGACCTCCCTAAATTCCTGCAACATATTCAATTGCTTAACGACGGCCATACAGAATCAGTTGTGACCGGAGCTAGGGGATGTATTCTTGATACATTTACGGAAGCTGACATATCGTCAATATTAGAGAAGAAGCACCGGGCTCTTATTGGGTACCAGAAGTGTGATGAGCAGTGGCTTGTAATAGTTTCGGGGCCGGTGCCTCCTCTCTTTGTGGAGCATGATAGTCGGCCAAAAGTACTTCTTGCATCCATCGCAACCAGTTACGCTGGAATTGATGCCAAACTGCCGTTAAAGTCAAATTTTGAAAATGTGTACTTTTTTAACAGCCCTACTCATGCCACATTACTTACATAACAAGGTTGTCAAATTGACAGTTTTTCCGTCGCTCCTTTTTGTGCTAAATAGCACAAAAAGGCTCCTCCAAAACCGCAATTTACAACGGCGTTATGCATTTCCCCCACATATATGAACGTAACTGAATTTTCAAAACGTGTCGGATTGAACCCACATACGGTGAGATACTACGACAAAATTGGCTTATTAGACGATGTACATCGACTATCTAATGGCCACCGGTCATTCTCTGAGAAAGATGTGACATGGATTGAATTTGTACAAAGATTAAAAAACACTGGCATGCCTCTTGAAAAAATACTTGAGTATGCATTGTTAAGGAAAAAAGGTAGTGAGACTTTGGCTCAGCGAAAAGAATTACTCGCAGAGCACTCAAGCAATCTACAACAGCGAATTTCCTTGGAAAAGCAACACCTTAAAAAACTGTGTGAAAAAATAGAGCTTTATCAGTCCGCCCTGGAAGGAAAAACATCACTTGACTGAGAGTAAACTCTAAGGCTTAGCCTAGTTGATAGAGTGAAACAGCGGAGAGTAAACAGATGCAATCTAGGCAAAATCAACCTGATGAAAGCAAACGAGAATTCCTTCAATCATCCCTGATTTTGGCGGCGATTTCCTTTGGATATTTAGTATTAGATGGCTGTTCATCTCTATCTTATTCAACTATAGCCAAGGAGCAAACTATGAACACTGAAGGTAACGAACGATTTACTAGAGGATGGGATAAGCTTAAGGAAATTGATGGGGAGGCTGGCGAAAAAGTGATTGAATCATTGAAGAATATAGCCCCAGATTTGGGGCGATACACGATTGAATACCCATTTGGGGATATCTATAGTCGGCAAGGCTTGGATTTAAAATCTCGTGAAATTGCAACTGTAGCGGCTCTTACCTCTATGGGTAATGCAGCTCCCCAACTCAAAGTCCATATTAATGCAGCGTTGAACGTTGGATGCACACCAGAGGAAATAGTCGAAATCATTATTCAAATGTCTGTCTACGCTGGGTTTCCAGCTGCATTAAATGCAGCATCTGCTGCTAAAATAGTGTTTGTTGAGCGGGGAATAATCAATGTATAACAAAGCGTTGCACCGGACAAGCCGGTGAACGCGACGTTAGGTTGCAAAGGATTTATATACATACAAGGAACAATCGCAGATGCTCATTCTTGAAATCATCGCATTGCTGTCGTGCTCTCTGTTTGCGGGTGCTGCAATTTACATAAACATCGCGGAACATCCGGCCCGATTAGAATGTGGTACCGAACTTGCCGCAAGCGTCTTTGGGCCAAGCTATCGCCGAGCGGCAGCAATGCAGGCGTCACTAGCATTGATCGCAACGATTAGCGGTTTAGCCGTTGCTACTACCGCCGGCTCATATCTTTGGTATTTGGGCTCCGCACTAATATTCTCGGTGGTGCCTTTCACGTTCATTGCAATCATGCCAACGAACAAGCAATTGCTTGATCTAGAGCGGGACCGAGCATCAGACGATACCCTCAAGCTGTTGCGGAAGTGGGGCCGATTGCATGCAGTTCGAAGTGGCCTAAGTATTGTCTCAGCAATCTTGTTTTCATATGCCGCAATCGCCGCAACCTAACAATCCAGGGCAGTGGGACGCTCTTATTGTGCGTCGGTTTTCCGCTCTTGTTGCTGTTGCATGCGTGGCGCACATATAGCCGTAGGCCAGCAAAAATCGCGGTAGTATTTCGGGCTTTATCCATCAATGGCTTCACTTCATGGTTACTTGTCATTCAAACCTGAGTTCTAGAAAATGGTAGTTCCCAAAGCCAAGTTCAATCGCCTGCAAAAAAAGCATCCTAGCAGCGTTATATTTCAAGGAAACTATGTACTACGAATATGAAGATTATCGTATAAGTGATGATCATGAAGAGATTCAGCTAGAGATCGTAGAATCTCTATTAAGATCGTCATACTGGGCCAGTGAGAGAAGCTTAGAAACTATGAAAATATCCATAGAAAATAGCATTTGCTTTTCACTTTTCTTCAATGGTGATCAAGTTGGTTTTGCACGAGTAGTAACCGATTTTGCTTCGGTCGCCTATATCGCTGATCTAATAATTCATCCCGATCACCGTTCTAAGGGCATAGGGAAATGGATGTTCGGAGTTATAGTTAATGACCCACGTTGGTGTTCCATGTTCCAATTTTTAGCTACAGATGATGCTCATGGTTTATATGAGCAGTTCGGCTTTTCGGGCAGCACTAAATTAATGAGTACAAAAATATAGCGGCTGCACTGGACAAATTTCCGTTGCCACCTTTTGTGCAAAAATACCCACAAAAGCCGCCATCAAAAATTTTCTCGGTGACCCTAGCGTTATGTATTTAATGCCCAAAGGAGTGATATGTGAAAAGAAGTAATTCAACAACAGAAAGGCTGTTTAGGTCTGCAGGAATTTCTGAGGGCATGAAAGTCCTTGAACTGGGAAGTGGCCCCGGAGAGATATCTGAACTTCTGAGTGATATTGTCGGTCCTGCTGGCAGTGTGCTAGCCATTGATCGCAGTGAAGATATGATATCTTTCGCCTCGAAAAGTCTCGAGAAATCAGGAAGGAGCAATGTACGTTTTTTACAAGCCGATTTGAATGATGCTCCGAAGTACTTGGAAAGCATTGATCTTTTGTCTTTTGATGCAGTGGTTGGCCGTCGGGTTCTGATGTATTTGCCCCGCCCTGATAGAGTTCTTTCCAGTTTGTTACCTTGGTTGCGAGAGGGTGGCTTAGTCGTTTTTGAGGAGCACGACTCTACTATTTGTCCGGGTTTTGTTACTGCTATGCCAGCACACGAACGAGGCGTATCTTTGCTCGAAAAAATGCTTGCCGAAGAAGGTGTTGATACGTCTATGGGATTCCATTTGCCGGCTACTTTTTCTAAAGCCGGACTAAAGTTTGAGGCAATTTGGGCAGAGGCGGTTATCGACGGGCAAGGCGACCAATATTCCCTTGGGGAGCTTTTGGAATTGCTTAAATCACGTATGGAGTCGTCGAATGTTGCCGTCGCGTCTGAAATTGATGAGCTGATAGCACAAATTGAAATAGAGAGGGAGCCGACGACGGTATTTGTTAGTGGAATGCGTTTCTGTTCCAAGGCTATAAAAAGGTGAAGCGTAACAAATTAGGCCAGCAGAAAATAAAATCAATCTTGTTAGCGGATGGGTGCTAGATGTTTAGACTTTATGGCGCTTTGTGCCTTTTTTGCGCTCTCAGTGCTTGTGCTGGCCACCCGGATTGCGAGCAGTCCGATTTTTTGGGGCATTGCAAAAAGTGGAAGGGGCAGGAAAATTCGTGTGAGAAACCCGATTTTCTTGGTTTTTGTCCTCCACAGTAGAATGTGAATTAATTGAGGATGTATTGCTTGAGCTTATTTAGGTAAAAGTGCGAGCTTGTGTATTATTCTTTGCCGACAAGATTTTTTTTTAAATAGCGCATGATAGGCGGGAGGAATATTATAGCTTGGTTCGGGGGCCTCAATCTGGCCTTCTATTTAAAGTGTTTAAATTATTCTAAGGCGATTAAAAAACTCAAAAATGAAACATCCTAAACATCAAGTCATTATTAAATTTCTAATCTTATGTTCAATTTTAATATCTTATTTTGCGTATTTGACCTACCAGTATGATTTGCTAACGGGTGGCGTCGCCGCCTTAATTACTTGGAGTTTCTTCGTGTTGTGCACACCAGTGGCGGATGCTGGTTTTCTCTTGGATTTCCCCTTGCGGCTGCTGTTCGGTATTCGTATGGTGGTATCGGAAGTGGTGGTTTGGGCTATTGCTATCTCGGTTAACACCTTGGCATTGTTGTATTTTCGTGACTTTTATCAGACCACGATGCTCACTCGTTTAATGGAGGCGATATTAACCACGCCGTTCCCGTATTGGTTCGTTATTATTCTTTCGGGAATAGGCACATTTTTATCTATTCGTTTTGGTGATGAGCTAATGGATGTTCTGCATCATAGAGATCGTGAATACTTCCATAGCAATCATTTTAAGTACGAGCTTGTTTTGGTGGTGTTCTTTATTTTTGTACTATTTGGCTATTACGAACTTATTGCTTCCTTGGGTATTAATATTAAAGGCGAGTAGTGTTGTTCGGTTTATCGTAGAGCCAGGGTGCCAGACAAATAAAGCCTATTAGTTATTCTGCGTAAGTTATTGCTAGTCAGATTTTTGCGGGCCAAGTCTGATAAGTGCAGTGAACGTAGCTCGCTTGTGTTACTCGCAGTTAACTAATTTTATGTAAGACGGGTCTATGACGGTCGATGGGTTCATGCCGAAGACTTCATTAAATGCTCTGTCAACATGGGCGAGATCGTGGAAGCCTGCCTCAATCGCTAGATCGGTGAACTTAAGACCTCGTTTCCATAGTAAGGCTCCCCTCCAAACGCCCCGCCAGCGAGCGTATTGTCCGATAGTGAAACCAGTGTTCTTTTTGAAGAGCTCGCGTAGACGCGAGGGGGAGAGGTGTACTTGTTCTGCTATCGCTTCCGCTCGAACTTCATCAAATGGCAAATCATCTAAGATTTTGCAGGCCCGGATAATTCGGTCATCCATATCGGCTTGAGTCTTGCCGCTATCCCCGGTGATGGTTTGTACGACATCTCTGAGCAATGTCTTGATAACGTCGGGCGAGGCAGTCTCAGTCATGGCCTTGCGAATAATGGGCAGTAAGTGTTCAAAGTCCTCAATGGCAAGATCAAGAATATCCTGCTTACCCAGTATGTTTTTCAACGCTGAATATTCGGGCATGTCGAGCGGGATATAAAACAATGCGATATGGCTGTTCAGTGCCTGCACTTTTTTTCGACCCGCGCGAGGTGCGACAAGAGAGGCGCGTGTGACTAGCGTTTTGCCTTCGACCTCAATCGTATAGGGCTCGTTGCAGGCGATTCGAATTGTCGCGCAAAGTGGGCTCGTGGGTCGATCTAGTAATAAGGTCGGTGCCAACAATACCAAGCTACATGGCCAGTAGTAGATGGTCACTCCGGCTGGCGTAGGGTGGGTGGCGCCATGACTTTTCTCGTTATTTTGCGATGTCACTGATATCGCTCCGCCTATTCAAATACCGTCGTTTCATACAAGCGTGATCGTACGTCGAAGCGCTAGAGTAGGCAATGTTATATATACCTGACAACAATAATATCAAAGATAGGGGAATGTGATGGTTCGTGTAGTATTTTTATCTCTGATTGTTTTTATCATTGCAGCGTGCGGTGGTAAAGAGAGTTCAATAGACGAGGACGCGCTCAGTGTCGCCGCTGGTGAGGAAGGTGCAGCGCCTTGTCCGATTGCCAATGAGTCAAGTGCGAGAGGCATGCCTTCAGAATCAAGAATCTTCGGCTGGATTGAGGACTTAGTGGGTATCGGTTTTAGACGCACTGGAACGCCGGCTGGCTATGCTGCCGCAGCCTACGTGAAATGCCAGTTCGAAAGTCTGGGGCTTGAGAATGTTCACTATATAAAAGCAATTTCTTGGAAGTGGGAAGCCACGAATAGTAGCGTGGAAATTGGCGGTGAGCCAGTTGATACCTTTCCATCGGTCTTTTTATCCGTTACGCCTGACGAAGGTTTTGTCTTTTCAACAGACCGAAGGGTACTGGCAGCACAGTTGATTGATATTGCTACTGCGTTTATTGATGCTATAGATGTGACGCCTTCTGATCAGATTGGGCTACCTTTAGCAGCCCTCGATTCAGAATTTGGTTTGCAGGTAATGTTATGAATAAATATCTCATAATATTTTTATTCTCCCTGTTAACTGCTTGTCGCGGAGGAGATAGTCCCGTTAACGACAACTCTGATTCAGGAGTTGGGGTAGAGGAAAACGGTAATGAAGAGTCAGCGTACGCGGTTCCAAGTACCCCGCATGCTTACATCCCGCCGGTTGCTGTTGTCGGTTGGCAATTTATGGAGCCCGGTCTGATAGTTGAGGTGTTTGATGCGCCTGAATTTAGCCAACTCGACGGTGCAGAAAGTGCATTGTTTGTGAGGTATACGACGACGGATGTACAGGGGAATCCGGCGCTAGCTTCGGGGCTAGTGCTTTTTCCTGATCAGCAGCCTTTTGCGGAAGGTGATTGGCCGCTTGTGGTCTACGGGCATATGACGACGGGTGCGGCTGATGCCTGCGCGCCAAGCCATATATCTCCAGATTCTACCGAACTGCAAAAGATGCAGCAGGGTGATGAGATTGCTAGGCGTTTGTTGGCGTCGGGTGTGGTGGTTGCGCGTCCTGACTACGAGGGTATAGGAGAGGCCGGGCCACACCCGTATTTGCGGGGCGATTCCTTGGCGCGCTCCATGAGAGATATGGCTTCAGCGGTGGCAACGCACTGGCAAGACATAGGGGATCGCTGGGTCGCCGCTGGACATTCAGAGGGTGGGGTTGCTGCACTAAATACAGGTAGTCGCATGCATCCGGAGGCTCGGGGTTTAACTTTGGTTGGTGTTGCCGCCGTTACCCCTGTGACGCAATTAGAGAATCTGGTGCTGATAGCAGAATCTCTGCCGGTTACCGGGCCCGGTATTAATGAGTCGGTTGCTTTGGCTGCATTGGTTGCTCATGGCATTGCCGCAGTCGATCCGGCATTCAAACGTCTGCTTTTGGAAGAGGGAGGTTTGTCAGAGCGGGCACTTGAGCTGTGGCCGGATATTGAACGCCTGTGTCTTGCCGATTTATCCAGAGCAGAATCTTGGGGGGGCTTGCCGCCTGATCAAGCAAAAGGGCCCAAGGGAGATGAGGCCCTAGCAGAATTGCGTCGTGCGCTGGCAGAGGATGATGTGCGCCATCTGCCAATGCGATTTGATGTGCCGATTCGGATTGACGCAGGTATTCTGGATTTGGTTGCACATCTGCCCTATACAGAACAATTAGTAGAAACCTATCGGAATAACGGTTATTCGGTGACCTACGGGCGCTGGCCTGCTCCGCATTCTCCTACTGCCGATATGGCCGCGCCAAGCATCGTATCCTGGATAATTCAGCAATTTCAGGATTGATAAATGCACTTTTATGATCCGGAGTGTTTTATTCGCTGAGGTTGTTTTTACATTTAGCCTTTTGAGTTGAACTCTCGGAGGTGATTGAAATATTGCGGCTGATAATCAAATGCCGTGTTATTAAGTAACGAGGCTTGAATCTCTTTGTTTTGACTCTGTTTGGCCGTACATATAATTGTGATAACTTGTTGAGATTCAAGCCTTTTTATGTCCCATTTGCGGGGCCAAAATGAGGTAGTAGTGTGAATAGATATCTCGTGATATTCATATTCTGCTTTTAGGGAGAGTATGCTTTTGGGGAAATACTGACAGGAGTTAAAGGGGCGGCAAAACCATAACGATGAGTTAGAGTTTCCGGCTACAAGTGGCCTCGACGGCTATGCGACTAGCCATGACAACTTACCATATATTCAATTTTGTGTACTTTCTTCGTGACGTGATAGTGAAATGGAAATAATATTGCTGACTACTACATTTAGCTGTTAAAGGAACGTCACTTGAAAATAATAACCTTAACTACTGCGTGCATGTTGCTTTTTACACCGCTTGTTCACGCTAAAGTTTTTTCACCAAGTTTTGCGTTGAAAGGTATCCCGGAAGTTGAAAAAAGTGCCTATGACGCCCAGTTGGCAGACATTACTAAGCAAGCGCGTACTAAATTGGTTGGAACTGGAACCTATGAAGTATTTGAGGATGAACTAGAAGTTGCACCATTAGTCATTGTCATTGATTTTCAGGATAGGCAGAAAGTAGATCAAAATGTGAGTGTAGTAGGTGAGTACCGCGCTTGGATGAGTGATTCAGATTATCAAGAGTTAGCGACGGAAGCCGATATTAGATTCACGAAGAAACTCAGAGAATCACTAAATGAAGTCTACTCGCTCAGTGAAGCTCCGCAACGCGTCGCCGAGAATCCTAAGAAACCATACAACGTTTCTTTCCCCGTTTCGCCGTCAGGATTAAACAGTAAAATGCCGTCAGAGAAACATACGGCGGTTGCAGATGGCCAAGGTGGCTTTAGTAGTGAAAAGGCATTGAAAGCAACCGAGCTTGCTTCGGAAGACGGGGATTCGGTTATCTTCTTTCCCTATGTGAACATGGTTTTTCATAAGCAAAATGCCGGTGTTTCTCAAATGAGTGGCGAGGTGCTGATCAATTATGTTGTGGAAATGAATGGCTATTTTTTATTGTGCGTTCCACAGAACTGTTTATCCGCTAAATTGGCTGATAAAAACTACATTAATTTTATTGCGCCACTAGTACATTTTAGATCTATCACCTCAGACGAAACACAAAAAGAGGTGTTTTGGTACGGTCAAGAATTGCTAGCGCAAATGGTCAGTAATTTTGTTGTAGAAGGCTTCGATGTACTTGCCGATTTTGGTGATGAAATCGAAGATGAATGAGCTTCGAGTTGGGAATAATCTTGCCAATGGTGAGTCGTATTGCCACCTGAAGCAGGTGTTTAAATATTGGTTGTTGGTTTGATGTGTTAGATCACTAAAATCAAAAAGGCATCCACATACTAAATGGATGCCTAATTTTTCTTCGATAGGCCACTTTCTTCCCATTTCCAAAAGTAGGTCAGCAATTGATCTGAGGCTAAACGTGCACGAATGGGCAAGAAAACCGGATACTGAATACAATCCAACTATCTGAACCGTGGTCACAATAGGGTTCTGATTAGATGGCGGTTGTCTCTGGAGGCTTAGTAGTTTTATGCATTTGACGTATCGTCGCTATCATGTTCAAAAACTGCAATGTTTGATATTCGCTATCGTAAAAAGCAGCAAACACCATCTCACTTGCGTTACTTTTGGGGCAACAACTTTAAACCAACCGACAGAATACGATCTCCCTCAAGACTTTGCACAATGAGTTTTACCGGCCCTATTCGAACGTTATCGCCAATGACGGGTTTGCCGTGAAAGTGCTTAACAATAAATTGTGCTACTGATATATCGCCCACGTTAGGATCGGGATCGAAACCATAGGCTTGGGCGATGTCGGCTAATTTCGCGTCGGGCTGTAGCGAAAACTCGCCAAAGAAGTAGCTTGTGTTAGGTGAGGGTGACGGCGTGCTAGCTGCAAATACCCGAGCGAGTCCAGTTTTGGCACTGGTTGACGATAAGATGACAACTTGGTCGTCGTCTTTTAGCGTTTGTTCCTCTTTGTTCTCTACCAGTATTCCGTGTCTAATAATTCCGAGGAATTGGCTGCCTTCTTTCATGGGTAAGTTTTTTGCTGCCAAACCGGCTGCGCGACTTTCTGCCACTACGCTGTATATCAATAGTTCTTTGTCGTTGTCGTGCATAAGCGTTAAGTGCTGGTGTTTAGGCTCTTTGTTGGATGGTGGCAGTTCTATCTGCAGCCATTTCGCAATCGGCGCGATTGTCCAGCCTTGTAGAATGAGAGAGATCAAAACCACGAAAAATACCAGCTCGAAATAGGTTTGTGTGTGCTCTAATCCCGCCAGGGAGGGAAACAAGGCAAGAATGATGGGGACTGCACCGCGCAGGCCGCACCAGCCGATAAAAACTTGCTCGCGCCAGGGGAAGTGGAATGGCAGCAGAGACAGCCAAACCGCTATGGGTCGAGCAATGAATATGAGTACGAATGCGATGGCCAAGCCGGGTAATATAAAGGGAATCAGGTTGCTCGGTGTAATAAGTAAGCCGAGCATTAGAAACATACCTATTTGGCTTAACCAAGCCATGCCGTCATGAAAACGACGAACGTCATTACTGAAGGGCAGGGGGGTATTGCCAATCATGACGCCCGTGATAAAAATGGCCAGAAAACCACTTCCATCGAGAACGGTGGTTCCGCCGAATATACTGAGCCCACCCGCGAGGGTTAGCAAAGGATAAAGTGACGGAGTGAGGCGCAGCGTTTTGAGTAGAAGCGTCAATAGATAGCCACCGGCAAGGCCAATGGCTAAACCTAGACCTATTTGGCTGAGCAGCTCTTGGACTACCGTCCAACCTAGACTGGCGCCACTGTCGCTTATTTGCAGTATTTGCACCATGGTAATGGTCAAGAAAATTGCCATCGGGTCGTTTGATCCCGACTCAATTTCGAGCGTCGCACTGGTACGTTCTTTTAATTCTAGCCCCGCTGTTCTCAGCAGCCCAAATACTGCTGCGGCATCGGTGGATCCGACAATAGCGCCAATTAGCAGCCCCTCTTGCCAAGATAAATTTAATATCCAGTGCGCTGCGAAGCCGGTGATCGCGGCTGTTGCGAATACGCCCAGCGTAGCCAGCGACAGTGCGGGTTTTAGACTGACCCGGAAGGTATCCTTTCGGGTGCCTAGACCGCCGTCAAATATGATAATAGCTAGGGCTAAGTTGCCATATAGAAATGCTAGGCTGAAATCATCAAATGTGATGCCGCCAAAACCATCTTCGCCAGCGAGCATGCCTAGTAATAGGAATACCAACAGCAGGGGTGCGCCGATGCGTCGTGATAGCACGCTCGCTATAACGCAGAGAAACGCGAGGACTGCGCCACCGAAAATGTATTGGTATATAAGCTCTATAGTCACTAATTGATCCTGGTTAGCGTTTAAATTGCCCTTTATGGACAGATTTTTTCGGATTTTGATCTCAAGTAAGATGAATATTGTTTATCGTATTTATATACGCGCTAGCGATTACTTCGCAAGATTGCTGCGCGCTTGAAATGTTACTATCTAAGCTTCATAGAGGAATATCTTGCTTAAATAACCCGTGGATGGCGAATTGATATTGTAATGCAATAGTTTGCGCTAGTGATGCGCTCTGCGTTAGTTTGTTTCTGAACATAAGCGTTTGTTCGTTTTGCAGTTCTTTCGTCTCAGGACCTCGTTGCAACACAGGCATGATAGTCAGATCTAGCCATACGCGTGGCGCGTTTTAACAACCCACACTAAATGCAAGAAATCTAGCGTTTACTTATACTTTCTCCCAATTACCATCTGATTGATAAACGTGTCTTAATAGTCGATTGACTTACGTTGCAATAGCAACAAGCCATTTTTGAAGACTGGAGAGTATTAATGAAAAAAGTTCTGATTCCCGTCACAAATCACGCCACGCTAGGTGATACAGATAAAACAAACGGGACGTATGCCCCGGAGCTTACTCATGCCCTGCAGGTATTGTTAGAAGCAGGGCTAGACTACGACATTGCCTCGATAAAAGGCGGCAAAGCGCCGCTTTACGGCACCGATATCGAGGGTGATTCGGTTAACGAGGCCATTCTAAATAATGAAGAATTTCAAAATCGTATCAACAATACGCTAGCGGTTTCGCAGGTGAATATTGATGACTATGCTGCCGTATTCTATCCTGGTGGCTTCGGTCTGTTGTCGGATTTAGCAATGAATGAAGACTTTGCCAAACTCAGCGCCAAGCATTATGAGGGCGGTGGAATCTTGGCTGCGGTGTGTCATGGTCCAGGTGCTTTATTGCCGATTACACTGAGTAGTGGTGAAAAGCTATTAGCCAGTAAATTTGTTACTGGCTTTACACGGGAAGAGGAGATCGATTTTGGCACTCTTGCCGATATTCCTTTCCTGCTTGAGGAATCGCTTGCTCGAAGCGCTGCGCGTTACAGTAAAGTTCAGCCTTGGGGGGTGTTTGTAATTGAGGACGAACGGGTGATAACTGGACAAAACCCGGCAAGCGCTCATGCTGTTGGTGAGGCGCTCGTTCGGCATCTGGCTTAGTCTAACAAGTGCTAATTGTGCTTGATTTCAATCTGTTTGTATTAACAGTTTGGGCTCGTCGCAATGCTGTATTTTCATCACCGTATATCTTAAATTGTTGTTTGTTTTTAAGCTAAAAAGGAACCCCCTGTTATGACCGCAATTAAGCTTCCAGATTATCTCCCTGCGTGGATGAGTGAGCATGTAAATACTTATCTTGAAGACGGTGAGGCCGGTCATTTGTGGGATGCTAGCTTGGGTGGTGGCAAAGGCAAGCTAACCACATTATTACTGACAACCAAGGGGCGTAAGTCGGGTAAGACTTTAATACTTCCGTTAATTTACCGACCTACAGATAATGGCGGTTTTTGTGTTATTGCCTCTAAAGGCGGCGCGCCCGAGCATCCGGCTTGGTTCCTGAATTTACAAGCGAATCAAGACATACAGCTAAAAGTGATAAATGACGAGTTTAAAGCCGTAGCTAAAGTTGCTACCGGGGCGCAGCGTGAAGAGTTGTGGAATTTGATGGAGGATTATTTTCCTCCGTACGCAAATTATAAAGCAGCTACGGATAGGGAAATTCCCGTTGTGGTTTTTTATCCTGCTTAAATGACTTAGAGAATGGCCGGGAATTGAAATCCATACGTATTACAAAGTGTGCGGCGAAACCTGTATGTAGTACCGTTAGAAGCATTGCCCTCGGCCTGAGGCTGCGGGCCCTAGTGTTAATTTAGTGTTTGGACTAAGTGCCGCGTATCTTTAGCGTAAATTTATTTTGGATGCTACGTATACGAGATGTGCGAATATTTTATGTCGTTTATTGGCTAAGCTTAGGTTTTAAACATTTAGAATGTAAGATATCAAATATACTATTTTCGCATTCTTGGAATATCTCCGTTTGTTGATGAGAACACCGTTTTTTGTAAACTAGTAGATTTGCGCGGACTCACCATTCGTGGTCGAGCGAAATGAAAATTGCTTTAAGAGGCCTTGTTGACACTCTTTTGAGTAGACTTCTTGTAGCAGCGAACTAACCGTGCTGCTCATTTCGAAAAAGTCAGGTAACAATTTGTCAATTAGCGCCTGATCTCCGGCACATTTTGCACTTAACATTATTTTGGCAATTTCATAGCAGTTTTTGTACACAGTATTAAGCTGGTTATAGGCTTCAATATCGACACTGTCCGTTACTTCAAGTAGGAATATTCCTGTTGCCGCGTCTTCAGGCTCGAAAGGCACAATATTAATGTTTGCATTTGACATGTAGAGGGAGCAATGAACCTTTCGAACCCACTCAATGTAGTCCACCATGGCCTTGTAAACATGTCCATGGATAAACGTGCGCCAAACGAGTTTTTTATTTAAAAACTCGATTAGTGTCGGAAGCGCTAGTGGTTTACTGATGTAATAGCCTTGGGCGTGTTCGCATCCGACTCCCATCAAGTAACCAACAAGGTCTTGGTTATCTACGCCTTCTGCAATAGAGTCCATTTTAAGTTGGTGGGCGAGTTTAATACTATGATCTAGTAGCGTAAGACCATCAGGCGTTGCCATAGCATCTTTAGTAATGCTGTAGTCTATCTTTAAGCAGGTAAATGGCAGATTACGTAGTTGGTCAAAAGTCGCGTGTGCCGTTCCAAAGTCATCAATCGCTAGTCCAATATTATTTGCTTTTAGTTCTGCTATTTGTAGTAAGCCCGTGTCACTAAGCGATAAGGCCGAGCTTTCGGTTAACTCGATTTTAATCTTAGAGCGATCGATGCCAGAGTCGTCTATAAGGCTAAATAATGTTGGAATAAAAGTATCATCACTAAGATCTTTGGCTGATATATTGAACGATGAAACAATAGTTTCATTTGCTAGAAGTATACTTTTTTGATCGTCGAGGAAGCGCGGGATCATTGCTTTGGTGATTTCTGTTATAAAGCCGGTTTCTTCAGCAAAAGGTATGAACTCCGAAGGCGCGATCAAATCGCCATTGTTTTTTTTCCACCGGATAAGTGCTTCGACACCGTCTATCTTGCCTGTCCGTAACGAAAGTATAGGTTGGTAATGGAAAAGAAATTCATTATTTTTTAGTGCGTCTGATAGTTGTTCTACAGTTAAATTTTCGACAGCCATTTTATCTTCCTCGATATTTTCTATGCCAAAGCATTGGAAAGCCGAGCGCGCTCGCTATCAGGCTAGGTGCTTTGCTAAATTCGACGCAACTCATTAACTTTATAGAGAAAAATGTGGGGAATAATGTTTAGGGCTGTTTTGAGAAAATGAGCATACCTGCCGCAGTATCGAGCATATCCCTAGATGGTAAAGAAGTATACGTATTTGTTTGTTGCTATATCAATTTATTAGGATGTTGTTTATGTGATGACGCAAGCGTTCGGTCGCTAACTCGATTAGTTTGATAAATGTTGCTGCGAATTGTGTGGCGAGTTTCGCATTTTAAGTGCTGGCGTTATTCATATTCTATGTGGCGCTCAGGGGCTTTCAGCTCGCTTGACTCCATTCATAGCGCGATATTAACGAGTTCAACTTGAAATTTTTCCGCGTAAATTTGGGGCTGTGTTTTATGCAGACTCACTGTCGCGCAGCCGTTAAATTTCAAAAATGCGGGAAGCCTTTGACATAGCAGGTTAAAAAACTTGTCAGTATTATTTAGGGATGTTTCTAAGGCTAAATGATGGATATATAAGTGGGATTTCTGTCGGTCGGCTTTGCAATCCATTCTTGCTACAAGATTACCGTTACACAATAGGGGTAGTGAGAAATAGCCGTACTGACGTTTCGATTCAGGTACGTAGCACTCAATTAAATAGTCAAAATCGAACAGCGCTTTGGTGCGCTTGCGCTGAATTAGTAAATTGTCGAAGGGGGATAATATTGTCAATCTATCGCGAGGCAGCGGTTTGTTTATCAGCTTCATTGAGTTGCTTAGTGCATAGTATGTATTGCCAGCGACCTCGACTTGCTCTAGTTCGCCGCTGGATATCATCTCCCTGAGCATCGAGGTGATGAGTGGCTTTGTATTCTTTAGCAAATAACCTATTTCGTTAGCTTGACCCAGTCCATTTGCCTGTAGATAACGCTTAATAAGAAACCGTGCATGTTCGTCTGGTGTCGGAGTTGATGTGTTTATATTCACTGGCAGTACGCGTTCAGTTAGGTCGTAAACTTTATGGAAATTGACGCGGCTTGCGATCATCAATTCACCCTGCATATAAAGGCTTTCCAGTGCACGTTTTGCAGGTTTGGCGCTCCAATCCTGACGTTTTTTACCCGTATGCTCAAAGTCCTTGGCCTTTAACGGGCCTTCTTCCCTTATGCGTTTTAGTACTTCCTTCATGAGTTTAGGTTCGGGTGCATACCAGTGACGTTGATCGCCGTTGGCGATGGCGTGCTTGCGCGGCAAACTGTGGCGATAGTCACGCATAGGCAAATATGCGGCTGCGTGTGACCAGTATTCGAAGACTTTCTTGTCGGCGACTAGTTGGTCGAGTTGCTCAGCTTTGTAGCGCGGGTTGCGATTCCACAAGGTGTGGTGATGTGCGCGCTGAATGGCAGAGATGGTATCTATTTGCACATAACCGAGGTGCTCGATAGCTGCCAAGGTAGCTTCTTGTGCACTCCCACTTTGTTTGGTGGCGGGCAGCCGCTGGGAGTGTAATACGAGCTTTCTGGCTTCTTGTTCTGAAAGCTGGAATGTCATTTTTGCGGTCTTGCCTTAAGCATACTTTGCCAGTATTCGGGTGATGTCTTCTACGCCGGTTTCCATGTCGTCGGTCATGACAGCGTGTTTTTCCAGTTCTTGAGACATTGCGCAGGACATCATAGTGAAAAAGGCCTTGTCCATCGCCTTACGCGCCGCCGCCATTTGCGCCGCAATGGCTTCGCACTCTTCGCCATTTTCAAGTTGGCGTTGAATACCACGAATCTGGCCTTCAATACGACGGAGTCTGTTAGTGAGGTCTTTGCGTTTCTTTACCCATTTGTCCACGATGAGTTTCCTCTCGTTGTTTGCATTGGTGTGTTGGATAGTATTGCGTTCAGCAAATACGACGTTCTTAGTGTACCTCATCAGGTATACGCCTACGGGTATATTTTTGATGTTCAAACGAGTGATTTTATAGGTGTATGGCGAGTCGTTCTGGGTGAACGGCTGTCCGGTAATCGTATTGTCTCGGCGGCGAGGAATGGTACTATGCAATTGAAATACTATGTGTCAGCGCACCTAGATGGTGTCGCTGCTGATGTTGAGAAAAGCTATTTATGCGTTTGCCCGCTTTTATTTTGCACCGTCTACAGGCTAGAGCCGAAAAGATTTCCCTCCGTACACCCAGTAAAATCATTGGTACTGACTATTTGACGCGCTGGTATGTTATCCCGCGCAACCGCCTGTTCAATGTGTATCTGCATCATGTTACTGGCGATGACCCAGATACTAATTTGCACGACCATCCTTGGATATTCAATTCATCGATAGTTTTGCGTGGCCGGATACTAGAGGAAATGCCGGTTAAGGATAGAGTATTGGAGACTGGTAGTTTTACGACCCGTATGGGAAGAGCGCCGCACCGTTTGGTGTTGAATACACCCGATAGTCTCACACTGTTTATTACCGGACCAAAAATGCGGAAATGGGGGTTTTACACGCCTGCTGGCTGGGTGGATAGCAAGTCTTATTTACGTGCAGATGGCAACGGTCGAAATGTGACGACATTGTATTCTTTACCTGCAAAAAATGACGCCGCAGTACAGCTAGATACTAAAAAACGGTCAGCGTAATACCACGCTAGTTTTGTGGGAACTGATCGTAATATTTATCATTAATAATAAGAATGACATATGAAAACAAAAATTAAAGCAGCAGTGATACGGCGAGTGATCAAAGCGGACACTCTATTTCGTTGGTTAGGTAAGACCGCCAAACATATTCTTGTTCGCAAATGCGATATTGAAACCGGACATGGCCGTATTCCTCTGCGGATTTATCAGCCACCGGGTGATGGCCCGTATCCGGTTGTGGTTTACTATCACGGCGGTGGCTGGGTAATTGGTGACCTCGTCGTCTATGATCCGCTGTGTCGAGATCTCTGTAATCACAGCGATTGCATTGTTGTCGCGGTGGATTATCGGCTCGCTCCAGAACACCCGTTTCCAGCTGCACCCGAAGACTGTTTGGCTGCTCTCAAATGGACCTACGAACATATTGCGCAATATGGTGGCCTGCCAAATTCTATTGTAGTGGCTGGAGATAGTGCAGGTGGTAATTTGGCTGCGGTTACCGCGCTTCAGGCCAGGGAATGTTTGCCGGGAGTGGTTAAGGGACAGGTCTTAATATATCCCGTGACTGACCATTACGATCCGGGCACGCCTTCTTATGTAGAGAATGCTAAAGGCCCGGTGCTCACCCGTAATTTAATGGTATGGTTTTGGGATACTTATCTACAAAACAGTCCCTTGCTAGACGTTGGGCAAACCCGTCATCCACGTGCAACGCCGCTTACCCGCAGTGATTTAAATGACTTACCGCCAACCCTATTACTTACGGCAGAGCGAGATCCCTTGCGGGATGATGGCGCAAACTATGCTGCCCGCTTACAGCAGTATGACAATGAGGTGCAGTACAGTTTATATCCTGGTGCCTGCCACGGTTTTGTTGGTTTGCAGGGGGCAAATCCGGACCATAATAAAGCGATGGAAGAAATCAGTGCTTGGTTAGCAGCCCTGTTTATAAGGTAGGCAGCGAACATATAAACAAGCGGAACATAGGCAGTTAGAACGACGTTTTAGCGTAAAAAAATAGGCAGTACTGGTACTGCCTATCTCGAATCAATTTGCTTGAAAAAGCATTGGCTAATTTATTTGCCGATCGCGATTTTGCCAAAATGGTTCTCGCAAAATTTTCTTCAGTAATTTACCCGACGGATTACGGGGCAAAATGTCATAGTGCTCTACGCGACGAGGTATTTTGAATCCGGCGAGTTTGTCGCGGCAGTAGCTGATTAACTCTTCACTGCTGATTGTTTGGCCTTCTGCGCAAACAATGCATGCCAGTGGAGTTTCTCCATATTTATCGTCGGGTATGCCAACAACAGCCACATCTGAAATGGCGGGGTGTTTGCTGAGCACGTTTTCTATTTCAATAGGATAGATATTTTCGCCACCACTGACGATCATGTCCTTGATGCGATCGCGCAGGAATACATAGCCATCTTTATCGATCATGGCGGAGTCGCCGGTATGTACCCAGCCGTTAACGACGGTGTCGCGGCTGGCCTGTTCTAAATTAAAGTAGCCCGTCATATTGGATTCGGACCGGATAAGTAATTCACCGGTTTGTCCGCTCGGCATTGATTCGCCTTGTTTGTTCACCACTTTAACTTCTACACCCGCGTATGGCCGCCCGCAGGACTGCAGTAATTCCGGTCTGCCGTTTAGCGCCAAAATATGGTCGGCCGGTGATAGTGAAACCACCGTCCCCGTGGTTTCAGTCATGCCGTAGCACTGATAAAAGTCACACTTGAAGATACTCGCTGCTTTTTCAAGTAAGCCGGTACTGATTGGCGACGCACCATAGAGTAGTTGCTTTAGGTGGCTAAAATCACGTTGTTCTATATTGGGCACATACTCGATGATTGCCAAAATCATCGCTGGCACAATAAACATGTTATCTATTTTTAGTTGTTCAAGATCGTTCACAACGGCAATTGGATTAAAGCTGCTGTGCAGTACTACGCTGGCGCCCGCTAATATCGGCAGTATCAGGGTGCCAGAGCCGCCGATGTGAAAGTTCGGCGCGCATACCAAGTCACGGACTCCAGGGCCAGATTTTATTGGCATGGAGGTTTGACTCATTGTGTATAGGGCGATGATGTTGTGATGGCTGATCACCACGCCCTTGGGGTTGCCGGTGGTACCGCTGGTATACAATTGTAAAAAGGCTGAATAAGTGTTTGGCTGGCATACATCGTCGTTCGCAACATTGCATGAGTCACTGTTTTCTAGCCATTCTTGCCAGTTATGGCTCCCCAGGTCGGTGGTGGATATTACTGTTAAATCGCCAATTAGAGGCCGCAAGCCGTCGACTAACTCCGTTAGTTTGCCATCAGGGGCGAGTAGGATGCTGGCTTGGGAGTCTTTAAGAACAAACAAGACTTCTGCCGGCGCCAAACGGTAATTAATCGGTACGAGAACGGTGCCAATGCGACTACAGGCTATCATCAGGGCTAAATATTCGGGGCAGTTCTCACAGAGCACCGCAACGCGGTCGCCGTAGGCGATGCCTTGATTGCGCAAGGCTCGAACTAATTGCTGTGATTGTTCTGCGATGTCTTGATAGCTGAATTGCTTGCCAGAAAAAGTGAGGCAGTTGTTATCGGGGGCGCGCTGGCAGTGAAAATCGAAGAACTGGTGAACTTGCATAAGGTGCTTCCCGCAGGTTTTTTTTATTTATTACTGCGCTTGATTGTACTGCAATTGGGGGTAGCGACAAGAGTGAATGCGGCCTATCGTTCATTGCTCGTAGGTAGTGATTAGCGCTGTGCCAAACTGCAATACTTGCTATTCTTTGTCGTCGAATAGAGGGAGGAAGGATATCGCTTATCCTAGTAGACGTTGCTGCCCTCCTTTAAAGTATCAATACATGAGGTGAATTCGTGCGTACACCAACAGTGTGCTCGGAATATTTGGTCGATTTACTGCAGTACATAGAAAATCATGGGGTAGATGCGAAAGCGCTGATCACTGAAGTGGGGTTTACCCCAGAGCAGCATTTAACGGTGCAGGGGCGTTTTCCGCTGCGGCTATTTGAAGTAATTCTAGATGTGGCGAGCGTCTTATTGGATGATCCCTTCCTGGGTGCACATGCTGGGGCCGACTCATCGCCATCAGCCTGGGGTATGGTTAGTTACCTAGGTATGAGTGCGCCGAATTCTCGGGCTGCATTCGATGCGGTAGTACATTTTTCACGCTTGCTTATTGATCACGGCGATGTGATGTACACCGAAGCGGACGATGAATGGACCCGACTGACGTGGGTCGTGCCAGAGCGTAAGCCGGTGTCTCGACAATTGACCGAGTTCTTTTTTACGAGCTGGTATCGTGCAAATAAAGTTATTTTAGATCGTTGGTGTAATCAGCGGGAGGTCTATTTTCAGCACGCTGGCCCTGAGGATCGAAGCGAGATAGAGCGTATTCTCGAAGCGCCGGTGAAATATAAAAGTGATGCCAACTTTGTAAAATTTGATAGCCATTTCCTAGAACGCCCAACCCGTTTTCCGCATACAGGCATCCATGATTCACTGGTGCAAACCGCGCGCTCAGAGTTAGCCAAATTGCAGTTGGAAGACCGCATAGTAAATGACGTTATGGCCTGTGTCGTGCGCCAGCTACCTGAGGGCGTACCTAAGCTAGATGATGTTGCCGCAGAGCTGGGTATGGCGGCCCGAACCCTGCAGAGACGATTGAATAACACGGATACTAATTTTAAATACTTGCTGGATGATGCACGGAAGCAGCGGGCAAAAGTCTTGGTGAATGAGGGGGAGTTAGAGCTTCTCGACATTGCGGCAGAGCTTGGGTTTAGTGATCAAAGCTCGTTTCAAAAAGCCTTTAAACGCTGGTACGGCTTGGCGCCCGGTCGCTATCGCTTGAGCCGGCAGTTGTCCAAGGGGTTAGATAGTTAGTGGGCCTGTGCTAGCTTCATGGTGAATTGACGCAGCCATAGCAAGGCGGGGTCGTGCTCAACGCTTTTATGCCAGAATAATTGCAGTTCTAGTTTCGGGGAATCGAAGGGCAGAGGGCGACTGACGAGGTGCCAGTGTTTAGCAACGGTCGCCGGCACAGCAGCAATGAACTTAGATTGAGCAAGCAGTGAGGGGAGGGCTGCATAGTGCTGTAGACGAATGGCGACGCGTCGTTTGCAGCCGATTGACCGCAGAGCTAAATCTACGTGACCAGCCCCCTTCACTCGACTAGATACGTGGATGTGTTCCTGCTCCAGAAATTGTTCTAGGGTTAATATCTCGGTGCTCAGGGGGTGCGTGGCCTGCATAACGCAAACATAGTCATCGCTGAGCAGCGGGTGACTTGCAAGTTCTGGATGACTCAGCAGCGGTGCATCGAAGGCCAGATGCACGTTACCACTTGCCATCTCATACGCTACTTCGCGTCGGTCAATGAAAACCACTTCTAAATTGATTCCCGGTGCCGATTGTTTGAGATGCGTTATCAGGGTGGGCAATAAAATGATTTCGGCATTTTCAGTGGCATGAATACGGAAAGTACGGCTTGCTGTGCTCGGGTCAAAGGGGATGCGGGTAGCGACACAATTATCCAGATTTTTAAGAGAATCACGTACCGTGCCGACAAGCTGTCGCGCCAATGGCGTAGGTGTCATCCCTGCGCTGGTGCGGACGAAAAGAGGGTCGTCGAAAATGCTACGTAGTTTTGCTAGCGAGCTACTGACAGCGGGCTGGCTAACATGCAGTACCCCGGCAGCACGAGTCAGGCTTTGTTGTGAATAAATAGCGTCGAAAACGGTAAATAAATTCAGGTCAATCTTTGCTGAGCTCATATAGTTTAGGTCCGTAGGCACCGCTCACATATTGGTGACGTATAAGTTATGCTTATTATGCATGATAAGAATAATAGATTTCAATAATGTTGTTGCGAACGTTATGATGCTGCTCAACATTTGTCGGCGGTGACGTCTTCGCTACCGGCGAGACCCTATTTTGTGTGATCAGTTTAAGGAGAGGCTCGCATTGGCTGAAGTTATAGTAGTCCGGCATGGGCAGGCCGCCTTTGGAACAGATGATTACGACCGCCTGACGGGAATAGGTTGGGAGCAGGCGCGTCTTTTGGGGGCGCATTTTGCGGATATTGAGCAGGGGTTTGACGCCGTATTCACTGGCACTATGCGTCGTCACCGTGAAACGCTGGCGGGCATAAGTGAAGTGCTTGCGCAGGCCGATATTCATCTGCCTGATGCGGTTGAACTGCCGGGTTTAAATGAGTATGACTTTCATAGCTTGGTTGCTAGCTATGTTGCGGCTAAGGAGGATGTACCAGAAGAACCGCAGCCCGACCTTGCTAACGCTAAGAATTTCTACCGTGTCTTACGACTTGCTTTATTAGCCTGGAGTAGAGGCGAATTGCTCAATGTCGCTGAACCGTGGCAGAGATTTGAGCAGCGGGTGCGCGGCACGTTGGCGGCAACATCCGCTATTCGCGGTAGAGTGCTGGTGGTGACTTCTGGTGGTCCCATAAGCGCAATGCTGAGAGAGGTGTTAAAGCTCGATGTGGAAACGATGGTGAATACCAATTTGCAGGCCAAAAATACCGGTGTCACGCGTTATTTCACCCGAGGATCGCAGTTTAATTTAAATATGTTCAATGCCGTCCCACATTTAGAAAACGTGAGTCATCGTCATTTGATCACTTATACCTAATTATTTTTAACGACTAATGACGTGGCCTCGGTCGCGCACAGTAAAAGAGGATTTAATCATGGATCTTACGCCAAGCCCAAAAGCTCAGGAATTACTCAAAAAGCTCACAACCTTTATGGATGAGCATATTTATCCAAATGAGAAAGCTTACGCCGAACAATTACATGCGGCTAAGGATCGCTACGCGATACTACCCTTGATGGACGAACTTAAAAGTGAGGCAAAGAAAGCGGGCTTGTGGAATTTATTCTGCCCCGAAGAATATCCGCAGTATTGCGATCACGGCGGCTTGAGCTTTGTTGATTATGCACCACTCGCCGAATTGATGGGCCGGGTTTTATGGTCGCCAGAGGTGTTTAACTGCAATGCGCCCGATACCGGCAACATGGAAGTATTTATGAAATACGCCACCGACGCACAGCGCGAAACGTGGTTAACGCCCTTACTAAATGGTGATATTCGTTCTTCTTACGCTATGACCGAGCCCCAGGTTGCGTCCAGCGACGCGACGAATATTGAACTCAGTATCGTAAAAGACGGTGATGAGTGGGTGTTGAATGGTCGTAAATGGTTTATTACCGGCGCGATGAATGAGCGTACTAAAATCTTTATCGTCATGGGTAAATCTGATCCTGAGAATGCCAGTCGCCACAAGCAACAAACACAGGTGTTGGTGCCTAAAGATACCGCAGGTGTCTCTATCATTCGTCCGCTTACAACCTTGGGATATGACGATGCACCTATCGGCCATGCCGAAATAGTTTTTGACAATGTGCGTGTACCTCTAGAAAACGTATTGCTAGGTGAAGGTAGAGGCTTTGAAATAGCTCAAGGCCGTTTGGCCCCCGGACGTATGCACCATTGTATGCGTTTGATCGGCGCTGCTCAGCGCTCGCTCGAACTTGCCTGTCAACGCGCGGTGTCTCGCACAACATTTGGTAAGCCACTGAGTAAGCATCAATCAGTGCGTGAAGAAATTTCGCGTAGCTTCTCGGAAATCGAAATGGCACGTTTGCTGGTTATGAAAACCTGTAAGCAGATTGATGAACAGGGGCCTATGCAAACCACCGATATGATTGCGGCAACGAAAACCACTGTGCCACTATTGGTGCAAAATATTATTGATCGTTGCATGCAGTTGCATGGCGCAGGCGGTTTAACCGAAGATTATTTCATGGCTGAGGCGTTTAACTACGCGCGCTGGTGTCGTCAGGCGGATGGTCCAGATCAAGTGCATCAGATGGCTCTGGGTAAACAAATTATCGATCGTTACGCTGGTTGAGGGACGGGTTATGGCAGATGTATTTGAGCTAGATATCGCCGCGTTAACGGCGTATCTCGAAAAGCATATCGACGGATTTAAAGGGCCTTTGAGCGCAGAAAAATTCGCAGGTGGTCAGTCTAATCCTACTTATTTACTTGCGGCGGCTAGTGGCAAGTATGTGCTGCGACGTAAGCCGCCAGGTGAGTTACTAAAGTCGGCGCATGCGGTAGATCGTGAGTTCAGGGTGATGAAGGCCCTAGAAAATACTGATGTTCCTGTACCTAAAATGCGGGTGCTGTGTGACGACGATAGTATTATTGGGTCCATGTTTTATGTGATGGATTTTCTCGATGGTCGCATTTTTTGGAATGCCGCCTTACCTGAACAAACCCCGGCTGAACGCAGCGCTATTTATGACGCCATGAACAAAGTGTTAGCGGATCTGCACAATGTTGATGTAGAGAAAGTCGGTTTAAGTGATTACGGTAAACCCGGTAATTATTTTGAGCGTCAGATTAGTCGTTGGACAACACAGTACCGCGCTAGCGAAACCGAAACTATTCCAGCGATGGAAAAAATGATGGTGTGGTTGAATGACAATTTACCGCCTGATGATGGCTTGGTGTGTATCAATCACGGGGATTTTCGTCTCGATAATATGATGTTTTCCCATGACAGTAGCGATGTTTTAGCGTTGTTGGATTGGGAACTATCCACCTTGGGACATCCCTATGCGGATCTAGCTTATCAGTGCATGCAGCTTCGTATTCCCGAAGATTCGGCGATTCCCGGTTTGGGTGATATTGATCGTGAGGCGCTGGGTATTCCCTCAGAAAAAGCCTACGTGAAACAGTATTGTGAGCGTCGCGGTATTTCCGGTATTGATAACTGGGTTTTCTATTTGGCATTTGCGTTCTTCCGTTTAAGTGCGATTTTACAGGGTGTTTACAAGCGCGCCTTGTATGGTAATGCCTCTAGTCAGAAAGCATTGGATTATGGTGCGCTCGCTGCCCCATTGGCAGAGTTGGGCTTGGCCCTTATTGAGAAAGGCGAGTAAGGGAAGGGTGTTTGGTTTATGAATGATGCAATGTTAAAGACCCTGGATCTATCGGGACAGGTTGCTCTAGTGACTGGTGCATCCAGCGGTTTAGGTGCCCATTTTGCAAAGGTATTATCGCAGGCTGGGGCAACTGTGGTGGCGGCGGCAAGGCGCATTGATAGGCTTGAAAGTTTGGTGGCGAATATTGCCGCGACGGGTGGAAAGGCAATCGCCGTTGAAATGGATGTGAACAATAGTGACTCAGTTGTTGCGGCGTTTGATACGGTGCAAGCGTCGGAAGGTGTCATCTCTATTGTGGTGAACAATGCCGGTGTCGCCGATCCCAGCCGCTTTATAGACAGCACAGAGGAAAACTGGGACTTCACCGTTGACACCAATTTGAAGGCAGTGTGGCGAGTGTCTCGGGAAGCCTCGGCGCGGATGATTCAGGCTGGCGTGGCTGGCAGCATTGTCAATATTTCATCAATTCTCGGCTTACATCCAAGTGCGAATAATACGTTGTACGCAACGGCCAAGGCCGGGGTTATTCAGTTGACCAAAAATAGCGCTCAAGAGCTGTGGCGTCATAATATCCGGGTCAATGCATTGTGCCCCGGCTATTTTGAGACTGAAATTAATGCCGACTTTTTCAAGTCAGAAAAAGGGGTGCAATACCTTAAAAAAATACCACCGCGTCGATTAGGTCAAATGGATGAATTAACGATGCCATTGCTCATGTTAGCGAGTAATGCGGGCTCCTTTATTAGCGGTATTGCCTTGCCAGTAGATGGTGGTCATTTGGTTCAGTCTTTATAAGAGACGGTATTGACCTCCGTCTTCTCACCCGCGGCGTGCCGCCGTGGGTTTTACATTAATCCCATCTTTTTTCTCAGTATAAGCGCGTCTTCATTACTCATTCGTCCCTCGATAAGTGGGATATAGGGTTGGATGGCCTCTAGCATAAAGTCTCGGAATATTCGGATTCTTGCTGTGGTGCGCAGGTCGATGTGAGACAGCAGCCAAAAGTCCATGCCCGGCTCAATATAATCGCTGTCTATTCGGGTTAAGCTTGGGTCTGAATCGCCTAAGCCACAGGGAAGAAGGGAAAAGCCGAATCCTTGAACTACAAGGTCGTAGGCGATAGTTAAAGAGTTTACCCGGTAGCGCACCTGCATATTGGGGAAGGTTTTTTGAAGCCACGGCGGCAGGGTGTGGCCGTCTCCCATCCATGTAATACCGCTAATTCCGTGGTCACCGTTTAAGTAGCGATCATAGAGTTCTTTATTGCCGTAAATAGCGTAGGCAAATTTTGCTATTTTTGTGCCTAACACGTTTGGTGGTGGCTCGTTAGTGGTGCGAAATGCAATGTCAGCCTCGTGGCCCGCTAGGTTAAATGTGCTTTCTGAGGCGATTAGTTCAATGCTAATGTCTGGATAACGATCTGAGAAGGCTTTAAGGCCGGGCATTAATATACGTTGAATACAGACGTCCAGCGCGGTGATTCTTAGTTTGCCACTTAACTCCTGACGGTCGACCTGCACCGTGCGTTGAATGCCAAGTACCTGTTCGTGTATTCGCTCTGCGGAGATAAGCACGGCCTCGCCCACGGGAGTGATTAACCAGCCGCTGGTTGAACGGTCAAAAAGAGGGGCGCCTAGCACGGCTTCTAATCCGCTAATCCGGCGGGATACTGTGGCATGATTCACATCAAGCTTTCTTGCGGCTGCGGTTACAGAACCTTCTGTAATGACCGCAAGGCAATAACGAATATCGTCCCAGTTGATGTTTTCCATGCCGGCAAACCCTTTATTTAGATTGTCTAATTTTGCACAATCAATGTGCTTTTTTGATATTCCTGTGCATCAATGTAGATCTTAAACTGCCTCCTGTGTTTGAGCAACTCATCAACGAACGCAGTTAATGACATCTAAGGTGAAGGGGAAGGATATGAAACATCGTCAAATTACAGTGAAATCTGCATTGCTACTTTTGGTTTTGTCTTTAGGTTTGGGGCAGCACGCCTACGCCGGATCGCATCTTAGCCGCGTGTCTGAAATGTGTAAGGCTGAGCTTAGCGCGAAATATGGAAGCGAGAGCGAACCTGTGCGTATAAAGTTTAAGGCCGCGTCAGGCAGCCAGGTAAGTCCGCGTCTATTGATGCAGGTTTTACCCCTCAATGGTGACTCTTTTAAGGTTTTTTGCAATGTGGATGGCAGAGCGTGGCAGGTGGTCTCTGTTGAGCGGGAGGATGGGCTGGGAAATGTTCAACTTGTTGGCGCCCGCAACAACAATATGGCGCCATAGTATTTGGAGTCATGCCTGACAGTCACTCATAATTATTGTTTGATAATACGTGGATGTTAGTAGCGGTGAAGAGGCGGGGGCTCTATTTTGAAGGAGTCCCTTTTTTGACTTAACTGTAAGCAATTAGGCATTTTGTTACATTGGATTAAGCGAATCAAAATCCTTGTTTCTTTACCGGTTGACTGAGTTTCCGGTAAGTAATGTGTGAGCTGTCAATTCAATTCCTGCGCTATACCGCTACACTGAACACCAATAATGACTAATGAGGAAATCTTGTGGCCAATACAACGCCCATTTTAGTAGCGTCAGGACAATATGTATTCCGAGGCGAGGTGACCGCAGAGACCGCGATGTCACCGGTTGATATTGCTGCAAAGGCGGCCTCTGTAGCGATTGCTGCTGCGAATGCTGAAAAAGACGTGGTTTCGCAGATCGATACCATCGCATTTATTCGTGGTTTTATTGATTCTATTCCAGGTGGTGCGGGGCCTTTTGGTGCCAGCAATAATGTTCCGCGCTCTTTGGCTAAGCGCATTGGCGCGAATCCACGCCACGCCATTTATGGTCGAGAAGGCGGGCAATCTCCCCAGCGTTTCGTTAATGAATTCGCAGAGAAAATTGCCGCGGGTGAAATGTCGCTAGGCATGATTGCCGGCGCAGAAGCTACCGGAATCATGAAACAAGTCGGCCGTGCGGGCTTAACCGTGGACTGGAGTGAAACGGTTGACGGTGATTTAGATGATCGAGGCTGCCATTGGCTGTTTACCGAGCATGAAGTGGCCCACGGTATAACCTTTCCGACTCAGGTCTACCCCCTGTTCGAGAATGCCTGGCGAGCACGACATGGTTTGAGTGTTAAGGAACATCGGCAATTGGCGTCTGAGCTGTTTTCTGCTTTCTCGAACGTCGCAGCGAATAATCCTTACTCGCAATTTCCAGTAGCCCGCAGTGCTGAATTTTTAAATACCGTGTCTGACGAGAATTACTGGGTCGCCCATCCCCATACAAAGTGGATGGTGGCGCAGGACGCAGTCAATCAGGGCGCCGCGCTGTTAATGTGTTCGGTTGATAAAGCGGTTGAGCTCGGAATTCCCGAGTCGCAATGGATCTATTTACATAGCTATGCAGATGTTGATGATCGCTTTGTTTCCGCACGACCTGATTTGGCGGTGTCTGAGTCCATGAAGTTGACTTTGAATGGCGTACTTAATGCGGCGGGAAAAACGATTGCTGACATTGACGTTATGGATATTTATAGCTGTTTCCCAATTGCAGTGTTAGCCGCTTGCGAAGCAATGGGATTAGACTGGCATACCAAAGCACCGCTAACTGTGACCGGCGGTTTGCCCTTTTTCGGTGGCGCGGGAAATAGCTATAGCACCCACGCGATAGCGAGTTTAACCGATAGTCTGCGCCAGTCGCCATCGGCGTTTGGATTGATCACCGCGAATGGCGGCTTTTTGTCTAAGCAGTCAGTGGGCTTATATTCTGCTCAGGCTCCACATATACCCTGTCACAATGCTGATCCGGCTTTGCAAGCACAGTTCGATAGTTTGCCGATAGCGGAGTTGGCGGAACAAGCTAACGGCCGGGGCATAGTCGAAACCTTCACGCTCACCTATAAGCGCGGCAAACCTGATTTAGGGATTGTGATTGGCCGATTGGAGGATGGCCGACGTTTTCTGTCTAATACAGCGCCAGATGATGAGGCGGCAATTGCCATTTTACAGGGAGATAGCGAGGTAATCGGTCGACAAATAGAGGTCAGTCACAGGGACGGCAAAAATACAGTGCGCTTTGTCTAACCTAAATTATGATTAGCTAAAGATTGTCTAGCCGAATTTTTGGTAGCTAACTTTTGCCTTAGCGCTAATTACATTCGTCGTCGGTAGTGCTGGGGCGTCATCCCTGTCCAGCCCTTAAAAGCACGGGTAAAGGCGCTGGATTCTGAAAAGCCAGTGCGCTGCGCGATACTTTCTACAGAGAGTTTAGAACGGCCAAGATAGTAAAGCGCAGTGTCGTAGCGGCACTGCGTTTTTACATCATTAAAGGTGGTGCCTTCCTGCGCCAGCCTTCTGCGCAAAGTTTGCGGGTGTAAATGCAATTGCTCCGCTATTTCTTCAATGCCCGGTGTGTCGATTAGGCGCTTGTTAACAATCATCCTGACCTGAGCTGTCCAACTCTTTTCTTTGTACTGTTGGATTAGCAAGACCAAGTTTGGATGTTGCAAAAATCGGTCTAGCGATTGCGGAGTTTGTTCGACGGGTAATTCGGTTAGGCTGCGGTGAAATATAATTTCAGTGCGCGGTTTATTGAAGAATACCGCTTGGCCTAAAAATAAATGACGATATTCTTGGGCGTGAGTCGGTGCGGGGTACTCAAGATTGACGGCAATAAGGGGTAGGTGCTGTCTTACCATCCAGCTGCAGAAGCGGTGGAGGTTAAACATGACCAACTCGAAACCGTACTCACCAATAGGGTGCTGGGTATTATCGTGTTCAATAATTATTTTTGCCTCGTCACCGTTGATTTCTAAGCGAGGCTGCAGGCCCCATTCGAACATTTGGTAAAAGCGACAATATCTTGCCATGACATGGCCGAGGGTGGCGCAGTGAATAACGGAGTGGCACATGTTTGTCCATGTTCCGAGCACATAGCGGGAGGAGCCGTAACCAAGAAATTCGTCCTTCATTTCCCGCGCGACTATCGTCTGTAGGCGACCAAGGTTTACCGCCGGCACACGGGCATTACTTTCCTTTAGCAGCTCGGAGGAAATTCCTGCGGCCTTTAATAAAACCTCGGAATCGAGACCATTTTTTTCGACATTCTTCAATACGGCATGGATGAAGTAGTTGCCGACGGAAATGTTGCGCATTGATGAAATGCTGCTCATGCTACGGAGCCTCTGGTAACGCTGTCTTTCAAAAGGCAGGCGAGGAGCTAGTCTGATTCGCGTGAATTATAGCGTTTAAAATGGTGTCCCCGACAGGATTCGAACCTGTGACCTGCCCCTTAGGAGGGGGCCGCGCTATCCAGCTGTGCCACGGGGACATGTTTGAGCAGAGTGGTCTGCTTAAAGCGAGACGGATTCTATAGGTAATACTGTTTTGAATCAAAAAGGCGTCTCGCGATGTTCGTTGTGCTTTTTATTTTACTAAAGGTTGGCTATACGTGGGTTCTATATCCCAAGGGAAATGAATCCAAGTATTTTGCGGAAATTCGCGCACGTAGTGCTCGGCAAGTGCCATAGCCTGTGGTTTGGCATAGATTGTTACAAAGCAGGCTTTAGGTAGTAATTCTTTGGCGATCTTTGCTGTACCGCCGGTATCGACCAAGTCATCAACCAAGAGGTAGCCATCGCCATCACCTTCTACCGTTTTTAAAATGCTGATTTTTCCCTGTTGGTCGTGGTCGTAGCTGGCGATACAAAGGGTATCAACGACGCGTAAATTTAGTTCCCTTGCCAAGATGGCGCCCGGAACCAAACCGCCGCGAGCGATACTGATAATACCTTTCCAGGGTTGTGCTGTGAGCTTGCGGGCTAAATCCCGGGTGTCACGATGCAGCTCATCCCATGATAAATAGTAAACGGGGGTATCGCTGTCTGACATGTTGATGCCCTTTCTGAGTCTGGAAAAGGTGGCAGATTGTGCCGTATGGCTGCGTCCATCGCAAGGTTTTAGATATCGCAGCAACGTTTTCATGGCGGCAATATAATTCGTTACTGCTGTCAATTTTTTGACTTATTTTGTGGGTTCAGGCTGGTTTCTGTGTTTTTGCTGGTATAGTCAACAAAATGACAAAATATTGAATTTAAGGCAGTGATTAAATGACTGATAAGCTTGGCTCTCCCTCCGGTAATCCTCGCTTTCTTATTTTGGCCCCTAGCGACGTCAGCCTTCGATTACAAAACTTGTTAATGTCCTTGGGTGAATATGATGTACTAAGTGATCTCAAAGACCTTAATCCAAACGAAGTGGATGCCATATTCAGTAGCGGATTAACCGCGGATCAGCAACGATGGTTGAACTCGGTGCCTGTGCCTGTGCCTGTGGTCGACATACAGCCGTCGTTATCTTCAGCGACCAAAGACCTTGATGGATTGGTTTTAGGCGCAGAGCTCTACTACCAAGATGTTTTAGAGGTCTTATACCGTTTGCATTTGGGGCGCGGGACACCGGTGCAGCTTGGCAAGCATGATCGCTTAGTTGGCATGAGCTCAGCGGTAGCAGAGCTTCGACGTCTGTCTGTGCAAGTGGCGGATAAGGCGGTGACAGTGTTAATTACCGGACCATCCGGCGCAGGTAAAGAGGTTGTTGCCCGCGCCTTGCATGACTTATCCCCTCGGCGTGACGCGCCCTTTGTTCCCATTAATTGCGGCGCTATTCCACGGGAACTGCTAGAAAGTGAACTCTTCGGTCACGAACGCGGCGCGTTTACGGGCGCCATCTCAAGTAGAGCAGGGCGCTTTGAATTAGCCGAGGGCGGTACATTATTTTTAGACGAAATCGGGGATATGCCCCTTGAGATGCAGGTGAAAATTCTGCGGGTTATACAGGAGCGTCAGTTTGAGCGAGTGGGGTCTGATAAAACGCGTACCACCGATGTCAGGATTATCGCCGCGACCCACAGAAATCTTGAGGCGATGATTGAAAAAGGGCAATTCCGTGAAGATCTATACTACCGAATAAATGTATTTCCGCTGCAGGTACCCGCTTTAGCAGAGAGACGGGAAGACATCCCCCATTTAATCCGCGTGCTGACAAAGCAACTAGAGTCCGAAGGTTTGGGGCGCTTGCGTTTGGCCGACTCGGCGTTGACCTCACTGTGTGCTCACGGATGGCCGGGTAATATTCGTGAATTGGCGAATTTACTTGAGCGCTTGGCGATTATGTTTCCTGACGTTGTGGTTGGCGTCGCCGATTTACCAGAAAACTACCGTTATGGTGATGATGTATGGCAGCCACCATCTCAGCCAGACAGCGCTAATAGGGTTGAGCACGGAGGCCTGCCCACCTTGCCCACAGAGGGTGTTGATATGAAGGGCTATCTTCAATCAGTGGAACGAGAATGGATTGGCGAAGCGTTACGTTTGCATGGTGGTGTCGTCAGTAAAGCAGCGACGCATTTAGGGCTAAGAAGAACAACCCTGATTGAGAAAATGCGCAAGCTTGATATTCAAAGCTAGGCTTACGCGTATTACATTAAAGTATACCAAAGACCTCGATCCAGTTGCCGTCAGGGTCAGCTATAAAGCCAAACCCAATGCCATCTGCAAAGGCAGTAACGTCGACGGGAATGTCTACGCCGTTGGCTTTTAGCTCTTTAAACCATGCCGATAAGCCATTTACACCCATCGAAATATAACGGTAGCCCCTGGCACTATGGCCTCCGCCCGGAATGACCTCATTGGCGGGGGCTGTATCGTAGCTTACCAGTTTTATAATGGCGCCGCCCAGATGATAGCGATGCATATGACCACCGGGGAACGCCAATTCTGATTCGTATTTGAGGCCCAATAATTCGCCATAAAATGCGCGCATGTCGCTCATATTGGTGGTGACAATACCAATTTCGACACTGTCGCTGAGTAGCGGTGGATGCATAAGCTAGTCCTTTGGTTTGTTATTGTTGTGGGCGTGCCTGCGGAATATTAATTGAATATGGCGTTCGGCACTAAGCTTGCTATCCCGCGATGACTCAACAGCGCGGCAAGGACTAAACTATTAAACCGATTGAGTGTTAACCGCCCGCTAATTTAACCGTGAATCCCATGTTCTCCAGAAGCGTTTTGAGTGCCTGTCGCTGATCACCTTGAAATTCCATCTCGTGGCCTTTCACTGCACCGCCAGTGCTGAGTTTTTGGCGCAGCTCTTTGCCAAGTGTTTTTAATTCATTGGCGGAAAGCGGTACGCCGCTAACAATACTCACCCCTTTGCCTTTGCGGCCCTTTGTTTCCCGCCGAATACGAACAATACCGTCACCGCTGGGGGCGCAGGCATCGGCTTGCTTACATACGCAGTCGGTGCTGGCTTGTCCGCAATCTGGGCAGCGGCGGCCAAGGTCGGTTGAATAAACAAGTCTGGACACGATTTTCTCCTATTTCATGCTGTGACGATTATAATAGCTTCGCCCGTCTATGGGCGATCTGTGACTGAGTTTTTAAGGGAGCCTTTAATGGCCGATGAGATGTCTGCCCAACTTGTTGATGTTCAAACCCAATTGGCGTTTCAGGAGGATATGCTGACGGCGTTGAATGACCGGGTTGTTGCACAAGATCTTGAGATTCGTAATTTAAGACGGACTCTAGAGCTACTGCACGAGGAAATGAAACAAAAGAATAGTACAGGTGAGGATGCGCAATTGATGGATATGGAGCGCCCTCCGCATTATTGAAAATAACGTTGGGCCTAATGTGAGAGCCCGGCACTTTATAGAGGCGCTATGACATTTGCCGCTGTGGCCATGTCATAGCGCAGATACTGCAGATTTACTTAACGATAGACACTTCTTCGGCCTGCGGGCCTTTCTCACCTTCGGTAAGCACAAACTCCACAGCTTGTCCCTCGTTTAAGCTGCGGCGTCCGCGCCCCTGGCCGCGAATGGAACGAAAGTGGACAAAAACATCGCCACCGGCGTCACGGGTAATAAAACCGTAGCCTTTGCTCACGTTAAACCATTTAACCGTGCCGCGTTCCCGCTGACTTTTGAACTTGTCAGCCATTGCCGGAAGGTTTGGCGACAGTAACATTCCAAGTAATATTGCAACCGTGATAATGGCAGCAGACAGTGGGTTAGCTGCTTCAACACCTGTAAATTGAAGTGCTGCGATACTTAAAAAGCTTAAGATGGCCAAAAATATAATTCTAATTATCAGTAACATAAAGATCCAAAAATAGCTGAAAGTGGAAAAAAATTGCATTTAGTTAACGGGGCTGATGTTTTGCCCGCGCCGTATTATAGCACTGGTACACGATAACGTCGCGGCGACTGGGGTTTGCCACGATAGCGCCGCATTACCGCGATATTCCAATAGAAAAACAGGGCATTTAAAGCGCGAAGAGAGGATGCTAGGGGAAAATACGAATATCTTGCTGGCGAGCTAAAAAGCACTATAGCGGTTCGTTGAAAGTCGAGGTTGACTATTCGCACGCCTGATGGATAAGGGGATATTGATGCGTGACTGGGTGGAGACCGCGGAAAGTAATCTCAGTGTTAAAAGACATCGAGCTCTACTTGATGTTGCCATTGTATTGCTAGGTGGCTTGATATTTGTATTATTAATCTCCGAGGCTGTTTTCCTATTTAAGAAAGAGAATGCTGATTCTCTTTCATTAGCAGCAATGGCGCAGTTTCAAGCTAGGGAGACAGCGTTGCTCAAGTTAGATGAGATTCTGGCTCAGGGTGACGTTATCCAAGAGTTTGCTGCGACCAATTTTGTTAATGATGCTTTCCGAGTTGACGCCATTCGGACTCGGCTAACCGCTGCGCGCGAATTACTACTTGGTGATGAATTCCAGTCATTTCCTCAAAGTGTTGTGCAAGACTTGGTCCGCCTTCTTGGTTATTACTTATCTTATCAGGCGAATTCGGCCGACAGCCTAGTTGCTGTTTCTGTGCCATTAAACCCTAATGCAGATAGTCAGTCTGTGGTTAATAGCATACATGCGCTGCGGGTTTTTCAGCGTGATTTCTCTGTCGAGTTTGCCAATGTGGCGCTTGAACAGCGTCAGCTATGGCGCAAACAGAATGAGTTGGTCTTTGCGATACTTCTCCTGTGTTTAATCCCGCTGATATTTGGTGCTTATTTGGCGAAAAAATTTGCGAGAGAACACAAGGATATCCTCAAGACCCGAACGTATTTCAATCGGTTCATTGATGCCTTGCCGGGTGTTGTACTGTTAACTGATCATTCGGGGAAAATAGTTTCCGCTAGCCAGTCGGCGGCTAATTTTTTAATGTATTCCCGTAATCAATTGTCCGACATGGATATGTCTTCGTTGTTGCCGAAGCGATTTCGACAGCAGTATCAATTATTTAGTAAGAACTATATTGAATCATTGGGCGATGCTCGTGGACAGCAAGTTAAAGGGCGTGAATTACTGGTAATGAACGCCGATGGTGTTGAAATACCTGTAGAGGTCCATTTTGGCGATTTCGATACGACAGAGGGCGGCATATTAGTTGTCTGTTTCGCAGATGTTACCGAGCGCCGCCATTTGTATCAGCAGTATCAGCATTCTCAAAAGCGCTTTGAAATGGCAATGATGGCATCCCGAGATGGTCTCTGGGATTGGGACATGATTTCGAATTCGGTGTTTTTCAGCCCAGCGTGGTTGAAGATGATGGGGATTAGAGGAGGGCAGCCTCTGGATAGTCGTGTGGTGTTTGAAGACAGTATTCACCCAGATGACCGCGCGCGTCTTAGGGCGTCGATACAGACATTTATAAAGAGCGACCAGATATTATTTAGAGACGAGCATCGCTTACGTCGGCGAGACGGGAGCATGTGTGATGCGGTGACACGTGCCTGCGCGCAACGAGATAATACCGGCAAGGTTATTCGTATTGTCGGTATGCACTCTGACGTTACCCATTTCAAGGAAGCGGAGCGGGAGGTGCGACGTCTAAACAGGAATCTGGAAGATCGAGTCCGTTTGCGGACGCAACAGTTAGAAACCGCTCTGCTGCAGGCCGAGGCGGCGAATCGCACTAAGGCCACGTTCTTGGCGGTTATGGGCCATGAAATCCGCACGCCAATGAACGGTATTATTGGCATGGCTGATTTGTTAAGCAAGACCAAAATAGACCGGGAACAGGGGATGATGGTCGATACCGTGCGACGATCCTCTATGAGTTTGCTGGGGACGCTAGATAATATCCTAGACTATTCTGCCCTCGAATCTGGCGATGTTGAATTAGATACTCAGAGCATACAGCTTGTTGAGTTTGTTGAAGGCGTGGCAGATGAATTTGCTGACCGAGCGTATAAAAATAAACTTCACTTTATTTTGCATGTGGATCCCGACGTACCTGTCATGGTTACCGCCGACGCGACGCGGTTGCGCAAAATTTTGGTTAATTTGCTAGATAATGCCATGAAGTTTACCAATTCAGTTGCTGGCCAAGGGCTTGTTCAACTGCGTCTCGGTGTTTCAACGCGGTCGGCGGGACCCCGTCAACGAGTGGAATTTGAGGTTATCGATAATGGCATCGGTGTCTCGAGGGAAATGCGTAAGCAACTGTTTAAGCCCTTTATGCTAGAGGAAAATAGTCGTGCTCGCCGGTTTGGTGGGACAGGCTTAGGCTTGGCAATTACTACGCGGCTGTTGCGAATTATGGGCGGTGACATAGCGCTAGACGAGGAGCGAGATCGGGGTAGTCGTTTTATTTTTTCGATTCCGTTTACTGTCGATGACACCGTAAAGCGTATTCCACTAGCCGACGGGGTAACTGTGCTGGCTAGGGTGAGTGATCCGCTACTAAAAGAGTCGGTGCAATCCGCCCTAGCACTCGTTGGGCAGCAGCTTACGTGGATTAAGTCCAGCCAAGAATTGGATGAACAGGTATCCGCTCATGGTGCCGATAAATTGGTACTTATTGTCTGTGCGGGTGAAGATGGTGATTTGGTCGACTATTGCGAAAATCACGAGATAGAAGTGATTTCCATCACTAATAGGTCGACCCGAGCAACGACGATTGATCATACCAAAGTATATCGTGACCCCTTACTACCATCTGCCCTTGCTAGAGCGGTGGAATATAAGTCGCGGTTTACCTATGAAAAGCTATAAAAATTAATATCCGCTTGCTGCAATATGCTGAGCGGGTTTTATAGCTCCTTGGCTGGCTTTAGACTTTAGTCACATCTTCTGCTTGCAGCCCCTTGGGGCCATCTATCATAGTAAATTCAACGGTTTGTCCTTCGTCTAGCGTGCGGTATCCCTCGCCGCGTATTGAACGGAAATGAACAAACACATCACTGCCTTCGCTGTGAGTAATAAACCCAAAGCCTTTGGCATTGTTGAACCACTTAACCGTACCGGAGACTCGGTCGCTCATTGCTCTTCCTCATTGAGTTGTTAAACAGATCGGGTAAAAAAGGGGTAAGCGATTTACTTCGGACACTGGCGTGTCCTAGAAAAATAATCGCATTATATAGTTTAGATTTAGAGAGAGGATTGACGCATGGGCAGTGAATACTGCTAAGCGCGGGCGCTGTGAATATAAGCGCGTTGTATCTGCGTGCAATCATTACATTACTGCGGATATCGGACTTGACGTGAGTTCTACTATAACGGCTTTGGTAGCTTTGTCTATGCCTTCGGGCGTTATAGTAGAATCTCGTCGGCGCTTACAGCGCGTTGATGACTTGAATTTGCTCGCTGAGCTTTGTTAGCGCGGCTTGTTGTCCGGCAAGCTTTTCTTGCTCTTTGGCGACCACATCGGCGGGGGCTTTGTCTAAAAATCCGGCGTTGCCGAGTTTGCCGCTTAAGCGCTGGATCTCCTTGTCTAGCTTCTGGATCTCCTTTTCTAAACGAGCAATTTCTGCCGCCTTATCAATTAAGCCGGACATGGGAACCAGAACTTCCATCGCGCCGACTAGCTGCGTTGCTGACATGGGAGCTTCATCGCTCTCAGCTAGCCATTGAATATCGTCCAATTTTGCGAGCTTGCTAAGTGACTGACGATTGGCCGTCAGACGACGAAGATCCTCTTCGCTGCCGTTTTTTAATAGCAGGGTTAACGCTTTCGATGGCGGTACATTCATTTCGCCACGAATATTTCGAATAGCCAGAATAACTTGCTTTAGCCATTCGACATCGGCAACGGCGAGTTCATCCACCTTCTCATCTGCTGACACAGGGTAGGCTTGCAGCATGATGGTGTCGTCATCTGGTTTGAAATCAACCCCCGCAATAGGCGCAACCCGTTGCCAAATTTCTTCGGTGATGAAAGGCATGAAGGGGTGGGCCATGCGTAGGGTGGCTTCAAGTACGCGGATTAGCGTTCTGCGTGTGCCGCGCTTTGCTTCGTCACGGGCGTTGTCGTCCCATAGCACGGGCTTAGACAGCTCTAAATACCAGTCGCAGTATTCGTTCCAGATAAATTCGTAAATCGCTTGGGACGCAAGATCCAGTCGGTATTGGCCCATTGCGTTGGCTACTGCTTGCTCGGTTTGTTGTAGCTTAGAAATAATCCAGCGATCAGCGAGACTAAGTTCCACGGCTTCGCCGTTGATACCGCAGTCTTGCTCTTCGGTGTTCATCAGCACGTAGCGTGCGGCGTTCCAAATTTTGTTACAGAAGTTGCGATAGCCCTCTAGGCGTCGCATATCCCAATTGATGTCGCGACCTGTAGATGCCAGTGAAAACAGGGTGAAGCGCAGTGCGTCAGTACCATGTGCGCCAATGCCATCTGGGAAGGTGCTACGGGTGGCTTTGGCAATTTTTTCGGCGAGCTGAGGCTGCATCATATTGCCGCAGCGCTTTTCTAGCAGCGCGTCTAATTCGATACCGTCGATCATATCTAAGGGGTCGAGAACGTTGCCCTTAGATTTGGACATTTTCTGACCCTGCTCATCGCGAATCAGGCCGGTGACGTACACGGTTTTAAAGGGCACTTGCGCCTCGCCGTTTTCGTCTTTATTGAAGTGCATGGTCATCATAATCATTCTGGCAACCCAGAAGAAAATAATGTCAAAACCGGTGACTAGAACGTCGGTAGGGTGGAAGGTTTTTAGACGTTCTGTTTGTTCCGGCCACCCCAGTGTGCCGAAGGTCCACAGCGCTGAGCTAAACCAGGTGTCGAGTACATCGTCGTCTTGTTTTAGTGGCAAGTCGGTGCTCAATGCGTATTTTTTACGGGCTTCGTTTTCATTGCGAGCGACGTAGATATTTCCCTCTTCGTCGTACCAAGCGGGAATTCTATGGCCCCACCATAGTTGGCGGGAAATACACCAGTCTTGAATGTCGCGCATCCAGCTGAAATACATGTTTTCGTATTGTTTGGGCACAAATTCAATACGACCGTCCTCAACCGCTTCTATAGCGGGTTTTGCCAATGCGGCGGTCGCGACAAACCATTGATCGGTTAGCATAGGTTCGATGACCAAGCCTGAGCGGTCTCCACGCGGCACTTTTAACGCGTGGTCGTCGATCTTTTCAAGTAGTCCGGCGGTCTCTAAATCGGCGACGATGGCCTTGCGCGCCGCGTAGCGATCTAGGTTTGCATAATTTGTCGGTAAGGCCCTGTCGATGTCGGTGTTCTCTGAGCTATCGCTATTGAATATTTCTGCTTCGCTGCGAATGGCGGCGTCTTTGTCGAGGATGTTGATCATCGGCAATTTGTGACGTTGACCTACGGCGTAGTCATTAAAGTCATGTGCTGGAGTGATTTTCACGCAGCCGGTGCCGAAGTCGCGATCGACATAGTCGTCGGCAATAATAGGTATGAGTCGCCCCACCAAGGGTAGGGTGATGAACTTGCCGATTAGTGAGGCATAGCGTTCATCCCTCGGGTTCACCGCGACGGCGCTATCACCGAGCATGGTCTCTGGTCTGGTGGTGGCAACAACTAAATAGGATTTGCCGTCGGCGGTAGTCGCGCCATCTGCCAGCGGGTAGCGGAAGTGCCACATAAAGCCTTTTTCGTCGGTGTTTTCGACTTCAAGGTCAGAGATGGCGGTGTGGAGTTTTGGGTCCCAGTTAACGAGGCGTTTGCCGCGGTAGATGAGCTTGTCGTCGTAGAGACGAACAAACACTTCTTGAACGGCTTTGTAAAAACCGTCGTCCATGGTGAAGCGCTCGTGGTTCCAGTCAACAGAGGCGCCAAGGCGACGCAACTGGCGAGTAATGGTGCCGCCAGATTCTTCTTTCCACTCCCAGACTTTGTCTAAAAAGGCGTCGCGGCCGAGATCGTGCCGAGTTTGCCCGGTTTCTGCTGCTAGTTTGCGTTCAACCAACATTTGCGTGGCAATACCGGCATGGTCGGTGCCGACCTGCCAGAGGGTGTTGTTTCCTTGCATACGGTGATAGCGGGTGAGGGCATCCATGATCGAATCTTGAAACGCGTGGCCCATGTGCAGGCTGCCGGTGACGTTCGGCGGTGGAATCATGATGCTGTAGGATTCGCCTTTTCCTTGGGGTGAAAAATAGCCTTTTTCTTCCCAGTTTTTGTACCACTTGGTTTCGATGTCTACTGGCTGAAATGTCTTATCCATTGTTTCTCTACGGCGCAGTGGCCTAATTTTTAATTCGTGTTTAGGGTGGCCGTGCTAGGCTGAACGATATAAAAGGTCAGCGCGGAGTGGCGGCGATTTAAAAGGGGGCAAGTATACTGAGTTTTAGGCAGGCTGGCTAAAAAGAAGGTTTATTTTTCATCAACTTGGCTATTCATTTGTCTGACTGGAGTTGGGCGTACCAGCGTTCTAAAATGCTCTCGTCTAAACTAAGTAACCTTATGCGTAGCTCGGATTCTATTTCTGGCATCATTGAATCGATAACTTCCTGCATGAAAATTTCACGCTCGTAATTCCCGTCATCAGCATAGCCGGACTTTGACTGGGGCTGTGCCACTTCTTCGAACATCAACTCGTCGCTAGACTCGGTGTGATCGTCGGTAACAATGACGTCGTCGTTGTCGGCAACAAACTCCGCTTCCGTTTCCGCATCGTCTACGAATTCCGGATACTCGGTGATAATGTCGTCAAGCAGCGGGATGGCTGACAAATCGACGCCGCGAGGTTTACGCAGCACGGCTTTTAGTTCTTCTAACTCACCCAGCAATGGGCCTTTATCCTTTGCCATGGTGAATTAACCTTTGATGGTGTGGGTTTTTAAGGGATAGCCGCGGTTTTTGTAAAAGCTATAGCGCTCCCTAGACGCGCTTAGACAGTTGTCTTCTTGGTTAACGATTTCCGCTAGGCGTTTAAAGCGACTAAAAAAAGTGGGTGTCTCTTTTGCTAGGTTGACCAACACATCACAATGCTCACCAGCGTGATCACCGCAGCCGACTAATACTGGGTGCTGGTCCGCTGGGTGGCGACTGTGAGGGATAAAGCTTTCGTCGCGATACTGCCAAAGCATGACATCTAAGGCTTCGGTCATCTCGACATCATCGCAGTGCAGATAGACTTGATGACCGGCACGCCACGCTTTTTCAGTAAAGCGGCAGGCGTAATGCATGGCCGCTTCGCTGCTGTTGAGACTGAGAATGTGAAAATCAATCCGCGTCATTTTCCTAACTGCCAGCTTTGCTCGATAGATATTGACATAACAAGCCAACGGGCCGCCCGGTGGCGCCCTTGTTTGCACCGCCATTCCACGCTGCACCCGCGATATCAAGATGAGCCCAGCGATAATCTTTGGTGAATCGAGATAGGAAGCAGGCCGCTGTGACGCTGCCGGCTTCTGGGCCGCCGATATTGGCCATGTCTGCGAAGTTACTGTCAAGTTGACCTTGGTAGTCGTCCCAGAGAGGCATATGCCACGCGCGATCTTGTGCTAATTTGCCCTGCTCAAGTAATTCAGCCGCAAAGCCGTCATCATTGCTAAATAGGCCCGCGGCATGTTTACCTAGAGCGACCACGCAGGCACCGGTGAGTGTGGCTATATCAATGACTGACTCAGGTTTGAATTTGCCCGCGTAAGTGAGTGCATCGCATAGCACTAGGCGGCCCTCAGCGTCGGTGTTCAGAATTTCGATGGTTTGTCCCGACATACTGGTGACAACGTCGCCAGGTTTGGTTGCGCTACCGCTGGGCATATTCTCGGCGGCAGCGATAATACCCACCACGTTGAGTTTTAAATCCATTTCGGCGACGGCGCTCATTGTGCCGACAACGCTGGCTGCGCCACACATGTCGTACTTCATCTCATCCATTTTTGCGCCGGGCTTCAAACTGATACCGCCAGTGTCGAAGGTGACGCCTTTGCCAACTATAACGTGGGGTTTGTCCGCTTTTTTGCCGCCGTTGTATTCAATAACAATGAGCCGTGCCGGTTGATCGCTGCCAGCCGTCACTGACAGCAGCGAGTGCATGCCGAGCTGCGCCATTTTCTTCTCGTCTAATACGCTTACGCTAACAGAATCGTATTTGCGGCCCAGCGCGCGTGCTTCGCTAGCGAGGTAGTTGGGGGTGCAAATATTACCTGGTAGATCGCCTAAGTCGCAGGCGATATTTATCCCTTTGCCGGTACTCGCACCGATGTGGACGGCGCGGCGGTTGGCGTCATTGTTTGCGCCCTGAAGCGTGACACGACGAATTGAAAGTGGGGGTTTAGGTTTGCTAACTGTCGCGGTGTAGCGATAACCCGCAGTGGTGATTAGCTGCGCAATTCGCTGGTATTGCCACGCAGTTTTTCGGTCTGTTACGTTAACGTTGTCGAGCATAACGCTAATATCTTTGCAGCCGGCAACTGATGCGCTGTTAATACCTGCATTAATAATCTTGTCAAATTCGCTGTCTTTAATTTCTGCGTTTTCGCCTTTGCCAATAAGCACTATTCTTTGCGCCTTCAAGCCAGTTACCGCAGGAAGGTAAAGAACTTCGCCTGTTTTGGCCTTAAAATCGCCCCGTTTGATGAGTTGGCTAATTGTGCTGCCACAGGCTGCGTCTGTCGCTTTGGCGATGCTAGCACTGAGTGTGCTATCTACAATGAGAATTAAACAATCGGTGTTTACCGTGGTGACATCTTTACAGGGCTTGAGGCTTATTTGCATGGATACACTCGCAGACTATGGACAGATTGGCGATAATTCACGCCGTTATGTTCTCGTTAAATAGCTGAACTATTCATCGCATTAGTAGTAATGCGCTATAAGGCAGTATTCTCGCCTTAGTGTAAAGGGTATCATCGGCGCGTGAAATAGTTAGGCATAAAGACATGATGCTCTCGCTGAATATGAGAGGGCGGAAAGTGGTGGTGGAGATATGACTGTTTGATTTTATTTAGGTACCTAGCTAGCGAAATGTTAAAGACGGTGTTTGCCGTCACGCTGACCCTGCTTGTTATTATTATGAGCGGACGTTTTGTAAAGTATCTCGGTCAGGTAGCGTCGGGTGATTTTGCCCCCGATGTGCTGTTCTTGGTGATGATGTACCGACTACCTAATTTTCTAGAAGTGGTACTGCCGCTCGGTTTGTTTATTGGCATACTCCTGTCGTACGGACGCTTTTATGTCGACAGTGAAATGACGGTGATGAGTGCCTGTGGCATGAGTCGTCGACGCTTGCTTTCTTACACAATGATCCCCGCTATGATCACAGCAGGTGTTGTTGGCTACATTAGCTTGGTGGTAACCCCGTCCGGCATTCAGGCTTATATTGAATTACTCGCTGAAAGCAGCTCTGAAATTGGTGTTAAGGCGGCGGTGGAGGGGCGTTTTCGGCTTGATAAAGCCAGTGGCAGAGTCACGTATATTGAAAAAGCAAACCGTGATGACCAGACCATGCAGGGCGTGTTTATTGCCCAGCCGGAGCCTGTCATTGCTGGCGGTCGGCCCTTGGTGTCTGTGGTGACTGCGGCCCAAGGCCGTTTTGAAATAGATAAAAATTCCGGTCAGCGCTATCTGGTATTGGACGATGGCGTGCGCTATGTCGGTGAGCCAGGCTTCATGGACTATCAGGTCACCACCTTTGCACAGCTAGATCAGTTAATTCGGGACTCCGAGGTTAAGACCTACCGTCAGGAACTTGATGGTAAAGACAGTGCTGAGTTGTGGGGTTCGCCAGCGTTAGAAGATATCGCCGCTATTCAATGGCGTGTTTCCCTAGGTCTGTTAGTCCCGATTGCGGCACTTATCGCCGTGTCTTTAAGTAAAACTAATCACCGCCGTGGTCGATACGGCAAAATGTTTCCCGCCTTTATGATTTATATGGTGTATCTGGTTTGTTTAAATGCGATTCGTGACGCCATTGCGAAAGGGGCGTGGCCGGTATTCCCGGGAATGTGGATAGTCCATGTCGCATTTTTATTATTGGGTTTAGTCCTGCTTTACTGGGACAGCATGATGCGGCACTGGTGGCTGAGCTGGAGACGCAATCGTGACTAAACTCAACCGCTACATAGGCCGAACCGTTGCGGGTTCAATCATTTTGGTGCTGATGGTTATTGTTGGCCTCGATATGTTGTCTGAGCTTATCGATGGGCTGAAAGAGGTTCGCGGTGACTACACGTTTATGGCGGTCATTAAATATGTTGCCCTGACATCCCCTGGTAGTTTTTCTGATTATCTTCCTTTTGCGGCCTTAGTGGGGTGTTTAGCGGGTTTAGGCTCTTTGGCGAGCAGCAGCGAATTAATCGTAATGCGAGCGGCGGGGGTGTCTACCCGTCAATTAGTGTTTGCGGTTATCAAACCGACCTTGGCGTTAACGCTTTTGGGGCTTTGTATTTCCGAATATGTAGCGCCGGTGTCGCAGCAAATTGCGGAAAGCCAGCGTGCGGTGGCGCTTCAAAAATCACCGACCATGCATTCTCCGCACGGCATGTGGCACCGCGAAGGGCCGCAATTTATGCATTTTAATGCCGTGCAGCCAAACGGAGTTTTGTACGGGGTCAGTATTTTTAGTTTTAATCAAGACCGCCAACTCGAACGTAATATTTTTGCCGAGCGGGCTTATTACATAGATGACAACTGGACCTTGGAAACGGCAAAAGTAGTTGATTTGGGCGATAAGGGGGCGAAGCAGGAGCTTGTAGCGCAAATGCCTTGGGATACAGGTTTGTCCCCAGAGTTGTTAAATATATTGGTTCTAGATGCTAAAGATTTATCGATTAGCGGTTTGTGGCGCTACGCTGGCTATCTGAGCAAGCAGGGTTTGAATGCCGGTGATTATGAACTGGCATTTTGGAATAAGCTGCTTCAGCCACTAACCATTATGGGGATGGTGTTAGTGGCTATTTCGTTTATTTTTGGGCCATTGCGTAATGTGACGATGGGCTTTCGCGTGTTTGTTGGGGTGATGGTTGGTATTGTCTTTCGTACTCTGCAAGACATTTTGGGACCATCCAGTATGGTCTATGGTTTTGATCCCATTTACGCCAGTATTCTGCCCATTGCGATTTGTTTTGTCGTGGGAACCTATTTATTAATGAAAAAGGCTTAGGTTCTAAGCCTTTTTCTTGTCTTTTGGTATAGAGCGCAACACTGTATTTGATGCTCGGTCGTGCCAAGAGCGACTATCTTTGTCGATCCAAATCCACCAGTAACCCAATCCGCCGGCGGCCAGCGATACACCTGCGATCAGGACTCGAATAATGCACTGCGTCCAGCTAGGTTTGTCACCGCTAAGGCTTTCCAATTTAATTCGCCATGCTTGCATGCCAAGAGTTTGTCCGCTTTTACGCCAAAACCAACCATAGAAAATAATGATTAATACCACGAGGTAGGCGCGATATAGCCAACCCTGCAGCGGTATGTCCAGCTCGTGAACAACGCTATTATTGGCTGGATTTGCCACAAAGGACTCAGGACTCAGAAAAAAAGCAGGGATTAGCGTAGCCACAAAAAGAACCGCAAATAATAGAAATGCGTCATAGACAATCACGGCGATGCGACGGAACACGCCAGGGGCCGCTTCGTGGGTGGCGGACGAATTGTTTTTAGACGTTTTTGGCGCTGAATCGTTATTGAGTTCAGCGCTTGGTGTTTTGGGTTTTGCGGGCATTGGCGGCAGATCCACGACGTAATCGGCCATATTGTATCAGGGGCAGGCCCGCGAGGTGTAGTTGGATTAGAAAGCGAGAGCAATCCCGAGGGTGAGAGAATCGCTGCGCACGTGTACGCTGTAATCAGTTTTGTACCCATCGAAATTAGATACTGCCACCCGTCCTTCTTCGTCGGGGAGATAGCGCTTTGCGCCATCGCTGCGGTCGTGAAATGACTTATAAAGCGCTTTCAACCCCATTTTTAGGAGAGCCTTGGTCGCGTCATTCCCTTGTTTTGCGCTGTTTTGATCCATCCATACACGATTGAATCGCGCTTCGTTGGCATTAAACGCCTGAAAATTGCCGGTTGCTTCATCGCGTTCAATACAAAAGCTAATGGTGGGCTGGTAGCTAAGTTTTTGGTTAAGGGGCAAGGTGATGTCATTCACAGATTCACGTCCCCAAGTATCGCTAAATGCAGCGCAGGGCATCAGGCCACAAGACAGTAGAATCAAATAATGCAGTTTACTTACACAATGAGTAAGACAGGCGTAGGCATTTTTTATATTATTCATTGCTGATAGTCTCCCTTGCCGGAGCTGAAGCTGTTGGAAAAAAGTCTACTCGCCCCCATACTAAGGGTGAATAAGTAGATGTACTTCACCAACATAGGTCTTTCATCGATGGCTGTTTCGCTTGATAAGTGGCGAGAAGTGGTTATGAAGGTGGAACATAATAAAAGTGGAAGGGATGAGCAGTAGATGCGGGTTTTATTGATAGAAGATGATACTAGCGTAGCTGAGTATATCGTGAAGGGCCTGCGCGAGAGCGGGTATCAGGTTGAGCATGCCGCCGATGGAAAAACCGGTTTGGTTAAAGCGACGACCGAGCAATATGACGCACTCATAGTGGATCGTATGTTGCCCCACGTAGATGGGCTAACCATTATTCAGACTCTTCGTGCGTCCAACGATACTACCCCAGCACTCATCTTGAGTGCACTTGGTGAAGTAGATGACCGAGTTAAGGGCTTGAAGGCCGGTGGCGACGATTATCTGGTGAAGCCCTTTGCCTTTGCTGAGTTATTAGCGCGAATAGAAGTTATTTTGCGTAGAAAGGAGGCGGGTTCTGCGGTCACTCGTTTAAAGGTCGCCGATTTAGAGATGGATTTACTCGCTCACAAAGTATCCCGCGCTGGGCAGCCCTTTAATTTGCAGCCTAGAGAGTACAAATTACTTGAATATTTGATGCGTCATGCCGGTCAGGTCGTTACCCGAACCATGCTGCTAGAAAATGTGTGGGATTATCATTTTGATCCTCAAACAAACGTCATCGATGTGCATATCAGTCGCTTGCGTCAAAAAATCGACAAAGGTTTTGATAAACCCCTGCTGAACACCGTTCGCGGCGCTGGATATATGTTGGATGATTCTCAGTAAAATCTTCACCAGCTTCACCTTTCGCTTTCTGGTTAGCTATGTCGCTTGGCTAAGTGTCGCTGTATTTATGGTGCTTGCGCTGATCTATGCGTTCATTGCCTATGACTTTTTCGCTGAGGTGCATCATTCCGTTACCGACGAGCTTGAATCCCTCAGTCAGGCTTATCAAAGCGGCGGTGAAGAGGCGGTCGACGAGTTTGTTAAACTCCATAGCGGCCCAGATAGGCTCATTCGTTTCTTCTATTTTGTGGGCGATGAAAATCTCAATAAAATCGCAGGCAACTTGGATCAGTGGCCAGATAGCAAAGAGTATCGTAATGGTTGGTTGGGCTTTAATTTTGAGTCTTTGACCAATTCGGCAGACTCTATCGGGACGGAGTTTGTAGCTCGATCTAAGCAGCTAGAAGGTGGCGAGCATGTGCTTGTTGCCCGTCATTATGCCGACGTTCTCAATAGTACGAAGTTGGTAGGCGGTGCATTGACCCGCAGTATGGTTGCGACCATTTTGTTGGGAACCATAGGCGGCGCCATTGTTGCAGCCCTCAGTCTACGAAGGGTTGAGCATATTAACGTGACGGTGCGCCGCATTATGGCGGGGGATTTGTCTGAGCGTATTGATACCCACAGCAGCAGTGGTGATTTTTTGCGCTTATCTGAGAGCGTGAACCAGATGTTGGATCGGATCGAGGTCTTGATGACCGGGGTTCGGCAGGTCTCAGACAATATTGCCCACGATTTGCGAACGCCACTTACCAGGCTTAGAAACAGGCTGAGTGACCTTCATGAAAACTGTGAAGATAGCGCTAATCGAGAGCAGCTAGAGTTACTGATTGAGGAGGCTGACGGTTTATTAGGAACCTTTAGCGCCTTGCTGCGAATCGCTCAGGTCGAAACCGGCCATCGCCGTTCTGGTTTTGCCGAGGTTGATTTATGTACGTTGGTGTCAGACGTTATAGAACTTTACGAACCTTTGGCAGCGGAAAAAGGGCAGACCTTTCACACCGGCTTGGCGAAGGTAGGGAGTTTTAACGGCGATCGAAATTTGCTGTTTCAAGCCGTCGCAAATTTGGTGGATAACGCGATTAAGTACACTCCCGAGGGTGGTCGTGTGCAGGTGAATCTCGCGGTCGAGGGTGGTGTAGTTAGAATTGAAGTGGCTGATAGTGGTATCGGTATTCCAGAAGAGGATCGCGAAAAAGTGTTTCAGCGCTTCTTCCGCGTTGAGCACAGCCGCAGTCGTCATCCAGGAAATGGTTTGGGGCTAAGTTTGGTGCAGGCGGTTGTGCGGCTGCACGACGGTTATATTGAATTAAAAGATAATAATCCTGGTTTGCGTATAGTATTGCGATTCCCACGAGTGACGTGAGGCATAAATTTAAGCAGAAAATGCGCTATAGCAAGTCGAGGTGTTCGGTATTGGGAATCCGGTATTCAACCTTGGGCCTAGGGTCCAATAGCGGGGTTCCCGTGCCGCAAAGACTGAGCTGGCTAGTCTGTATTACCGGTGGTGTGACCGCCGACCTTGTTTCAGGCAGCAATGCCGTGCCAGTGGCTGCAAGGCTTAGGTGCTCAGTATCGGGAGCCGGTAGTGGAGGCATTCCACCATTATCAGAGAGATTTTGGCCAAGTTCTACTACGCTAAGGTGAGCTGTTTCGGGGGCGGCGACGGGAGGGTGCTGACGCTCATCATCGCTCAGTACCGGTGTGCCATTGGGACAAAGCGATAAGTGGGGAGTTGACGATGGGATATTACTTGTTGACGTTTCCAGTTTGGGCGCAGCGGGTAGCACTTTAGTCACGACGCCGATGGCATTAAATGCCTGCTGGTAGCGCTGTAGCTCGGTTTCGTTCAGGTCTTTACGCACTCGGCTGGCTTTACCACTAAGTAACGGTTCTACTTGTTCAATAGAGCGTTTGAATAGTGCTGCGAGCTTACTGATGGCAGCGTCGCGCGACACGCCCGGGGCGAGATTGCCAGTGAGGATTAGATCAAAGCGTGATTCCGTCATGTCATTGATTATGGCTAGCTTGATGAATGTATTCAAGTTAGCAGACATTTTATTGCTATACCGAGTATCTATCGTGGTTTTTGACGTGGATGCTAAAATAAAAAACTTACATTTAGGCGCATTGGAGAAATCTGCTGAGTAATATGGATCTTGAAACGGTACCGACTAAATTTGCACGGTCGCTGTTAAGTCTTGCTGCCGAACGTGGCTACGACCACGGTGGTATTCTGACGGTGGCGGGGATTGGTTTTAATCCGCTAAATAGTCGTTCGGCTGGTTATCAGGCCAATATATCCGCGATGCAATACACAAAATTGTATCAGCAAGTAATGAACCTCCTTCAGGATGAAGCGTTTGGCTTAATGCTAGGTCAAAGTGTGACACCCGGTGCATTTCGAATGATGTGTTATTGCATTATCGGTTGCGAAAATTTAGGCAAGGCAATCAAACGTGCCTGTGAATTCTTCAGAACGTTCTACGATGCCGATGCACAGATATACTTAGATACTCGAAAAGACAGTGCGATTGTAGGTTACGGCAGCGTAAAAAAGGGCTTTGCCGGTGATAAGGTAGATGCCGCTGACTTGTACGGATTATCAATTTGGCATCGATTTTTCTGCTGGTTGGTCGGCAGCAATATCGAACTGAAAGAAGTGCGTTTTGCTGGGCAAGCACCGTCGGGAAAAGGGCGAGTCGAAAAATACCAGCAGTTATTCTCTTGCCCGGTGTATTACGGCCAACTTAGGGATGAGTTTGTTTTCGACACCCGCTATTTGGGCTATCCATTGGTCCACAATGAGCGAACCCTGAAAGACTTTTTACGTGCTGCCCCTTATCCCTTGATGGTAATGAGCGGTGGTCGTGATGATGGTAGTTTGGTTGCGCGGGTAAGGGCGATGATTGGGCACGACTTTTCCCAAGGCTTTCCAAGTTTTGAGCGTATCACCGACGCCTTAAATATGTCAGCGCCAACCTTGCGTCGTCGGCTCAAGAAGGAAGGTACGACCTTTCAGCAGCTTAAAGACGAATGTCGTCGCGATGCCGCAATGGCTTATTTGGGGAATTCGGAATTATCTATCAATGCCGTTGCGGCGCTGATGGGATTTACTGATCCATCTGCATTCCACCGATGCTTCAAAAAATGGACGGGTACTACGCCCGGCGAATATCGTCAGACCGAGCGCGAAAGTTTACGTTAAATAGAATGTGGACAGCGTGAATCGTCAGATGATGGTGTGGTCTTAAAGCGATTTTGTTGGCCACATCACCCCCCTTCCTGTTTTGTAACTCTCTGTTTTTTATTATTTTTATAAAATTCTGCCAGTGTGTTGACCCGAAATGCCATTGTCTTAAAAGGGCCTGACAGTCCATTGTGCCAGCCGTGGTTGCTCAAGCGACCCAATGACTTTCATCCCAAGTTTGGCAGGAAATACCATGGCAGAAGCTTTTATTTACGATGCGATTCGCACCCCGAGGGGCAAAGGTAAGCGCGGCGGTTCGCTTTATGAGGTTAAACCCATCGACTTGGTGACTAACCTGTTAGAGGCGCTCAAAGAGCGCCATGATTTAGATACCACAAAAGTGGAAGATTTAATTCTCGCCTGCGGTGAACCGGTCAAAGAGCAGGGGCAAAATATTGCTAAAGCAGCCCTTGTGTATTCCAGCTGGGATGATGTGACTACAGGTGCACAGCTTCACCGCTTTTGTGCTGGCGGTTTAGACGCCGTTAATATGGCCGCCGCAAAAATTGCTGCGGGCTATGAAGATCTAGTTGCCGCAGGCGGTGTCGAGTCCATGTCTCGTTTGGGTATTGGTGCCAGCGGTGGTGCGACCGGCGATCCTTGGGTGGCAATGAAAAGTTATTTCATTTCTCAGGGCTTGGGCGCCGACATGATCGCTACCATGGACGGATTTAGTCGTGAAGATGTTGACCGCTACGCGGTGATGTCTCAGCAACGCGCGGCGCAGGCGAGGGAATTGGGCTACTTTAAGTCAATTGTGCCAGTAAAGGATTTCAATGGCGTAACGATTTTGGACCACGACGAGTTTATTCGTGGCGATACCACGCTTGAAGGTCTAGCGAAGCTTAAACCCGCATTCCAAATGTTTAACGACTACGGTCACGGCGGTGTCGCAAAATTGAAATATCCTGAGCTAGAAAACATTCACTGTGTTCATACACCGGGAAATTCCTCGGGTATTGTCGACGGTGCAGGGCTCGTTCTAGTCGGCAGTGAACGGGCGGGTAAAGAACAGAACTTAAGCCCCAGAGCGCGCATTTTAAGTTGTGCTTTAGTCGGCACTGAACCCACCATCATGTTAACTGGACCTGCGCCCGCCACGGAAAAAGCGTTGAAAAAGGCTGGCTTAACGGTTGACGATATTGATTTATTCGAACTCAACGAAGCTTTCGCGTCTGTGGTTTTGCGCTACCAAAAAATATTGAATATTCCCGATGAGAAAATAAATGTAAACGGGGGTGCGATTGCAATGGGGCATCCCATCGGTGCAACTGGCGCGATGATTCTTGGCACCTTGCTCGACGAGCTCGAGCGCAGAAACCTAAAGCGAGGCGTCGTTACGTTGTGCGCCGGCGGCGGCATTGGTATCGCCACCGTTATCGAGCGGGTTTAAAGGCGTTTTGTCAAAATCAATGAACACGGTTGGGGCTGCGCGCACACACGTGATTTAGCAAAAGAATAGCGATTAGCAGCTTTATGTAAATGCTGTTATCAGAATATAGAGAGATAAAATATCATGACATATATTCGCTTAGAAAAAGACAGCGACGGTATTGTAGAGCTGATTTTTGATCAGCCGGGTAAAACTGTTAATACCATGGGCTATGAATATGACGAGGCAATGCGAAGCGCGGTTGCTGAGCTTGTACAGATGGTTGCCGATGGCGGTGTTACCGGAATTTACGTGCGCAGCGGTAAGCCGCAGCAGTTTTTTGCTGGTGGCGATATTAATGAAATGCTGAATATGGATTTAAACCCCAGCGAAGCGGAAAAAGCAAAAATGTACGCGGGTGTTATGGCGACCAAAGCGCCTTTGCGTCAGCTAGAGACTCTCGGCGTGCCCGTCGCGGTTGGGCTCAATGGCCCCGCACTTGGTGGTGGCTTTGAAATCGCCTTGGCATGTCACTATCGAGTTGCAATCAACGGTATTCAAGTCGGTTTGCCTGAGGCCATGATTGGGTTGATGCCGGGCGCCGGTGGTGTGGTTCGGATGACCTATTTACTTGGTATGCAAGAAGCTATTGGCTTAATCAGTCAAGGGCGTCGTCTTAAAGCAGCCCAAGCATTAGAGAAAGGTTTGTTGCACGAATTAGCTACTGATGAAGCCGATATGCACGTAAAAGCGAAATCGTGGATCAAAGCGAATGCTGAGGCTAAGCAGCCGTGGGATAAAGACGGCTATGCTATTCCCGGAGGTCGCCCAGATGAACCTGCTAATCAGGGACTGACGTTCTTTGGCCCAGCCAATGTCATGGTGCAAACAAAAAATTTAATGCCGGCACAAAATGCCATTTTTGCTTGCGTGGTTGATTGTGCACGAGTCGATTTTGATACCGCACAAAAGATAGAGGGGCGGTATTTCTTGAGATTGTTACTAGATCAAACCGCAAGAAATATGATGACCGCGTTTTTTGTACAAATGGAAGCTTTGAACAAAGGCGCGAGTCGCCCTAATGTGGCAGAGCGATATAAGTGTAAAAAACTCGGTATTCTAGGTGCGGGGCAGATGGGCGCTGGTATTGCGACGGTTGCTGCGCAAAAAGGTATTGACGTCGTTCTCAAAGATATTAGCCAAGAAAATGCCGATAGGGGGCGCGGCTACGCCGAAGCTTTTTATACCAAGGGTATTGCTAAGGGTAAGTTGACAGAAGAAGCGATGACTCAATGTATGGCGCGTATTCACGCCACCGCAGAATATGCCGATTTAGCAGGCTGCGATATGGTGATTGAAGCTGTTTTTGAAGACCGAGGCATTAAGGCTGCAGTAACAAAAGAGTGTGAAGCGGTCATGGCTGAAAATAGTGTTTTTGCGTCGAATACCTCAGCCTTGCCCATATCTGACTTAGCAAAAGCCAGTGTTCGGGCGCAAAACTTTATCGGTATGCATTTCTTTTCGCCAGCGGAAAAAATGCCTTTGGTGGAAATTATTCGCGGTGAGCAAACCTCTGATGAGACCTTAGCCAAGGCCTTCGATTTGGCCCAACAGCTTGGCAAAACGCCGATAGTGGTCAACGACGCACCGGGATTTTTCACCACACGGGTAATCAGTAAAACGGTTACTCAAGGCGCGATCATGTTGGAAGAAGGGGTGAATCCGGTATTGATTGAGTCTGCGGCTCGGGATAATGGCTCACCTGTTGGGCCTTTGGCGGCGATTGATGAGATTAGTCAAGAGACGGCTTATAAAAATGGCCAGCAAGCCAAGGCCGACACCATTGCCCAGGGGAAAGAATGGCAGGATAACGCGGCGTCTAGAATTCTCGACCGTATGGTGAATGAGTTTGGGCGTCGAGGAAAAGTGCACGGCGGTGGATATTATGAATACCCTGCTAGTGGTAAGAAGCAAATGTGGCCTGGGCTTAAGGACGCATTTGCGCCAACGGGTTATACCGATATTCCCTACCAAGACATAAAAGATCGTCTGACGTTTAGTCAGTGTTTGGAAGCGGTGCGAGCGATGGAAGAAGGCGTTATAGACATTGTAGGCGATGGCAATATTGGTTCGATCATGGGTATTGGCTTTCCCGCGCAAACTGGTGGCGTTTTTCAAGCGATCAATGCTTATGGTTTGAAGGCATTCGTTACTCGCGCTCGCGAACTTGAAGCCCGCTATGGAGCCGACTTTAGCGTGCCCTCACTGCTGCTTAGTCGAGCTGAGAGCGGCGAGTTATTTATTTAAAGTAAATGATAATTTTGCGGCCAGTGCAACGCTGGCCAATTTTCTTGGCAAGGTCGTCTAAGTCATTGCTGATATTCTAATTTTTTCCGAAGATACACTTGTAAAACGTCTGTCTCTTGGTTACTTTGATAGCTCTTTCAATTCTTTGGGTGCGGAGAGCAGGTGCAGTATTTTCCGTTTTTTCAGCCCATTATAGACATTACAAGAATGTCGATAGTGGGCTATGAAGCACTTGCCAGGACTCGGTCTAAGGACGGTGAAGTTGTGTCTATCGGAGCGCTATTCAGCGATCCGAATTTCAATCGCCGAGATTTATTAACCATAGATCGCTCTGTGCGTGAGCAGGCTTTAGCGTATTTTGCAGACAGCAAGCAGGATGTTTTTCTGTCGTTGAATCTGTCTCCTGAATGGATGGATCATGTCGCCGACAATGCTCCAGTGCCAACCATTGAAATGGCTAAAAAGCTAAATGTTGATACCAGCCGGATATTAATCGAGTTTATTGAAGGTGCTGGCGACAACGGAAATATGCAAAAGCTGCTGTCTCGATATCGAGCTGCTGGAATGCGAATTGCTATTGATGATTTTGGCGCTGGCTCGTCACACTTAGACCGTATTATCGCCTTAGAACCCGACATTATTAAACTGGATATGAATTTGTTTAAACGCGCTATGTCAGGCGGTATATCCCAGGAGGTAGTGCAAAGTATTGCCTATTTGGCGAGACGCACAGGAAGTTCTTTGTTGTGCGAGGGTGTTGAGACAGAACAGGAGTTCTATTTTGCGCTGGAGTGTGGTGCGCGATTAGTCCAGGGCTATTTCTTCTGGCCAGCACTGCCGGAGTTTATCGATTCAGATGCACCGAAAGACATCATTCGGAACTTGCTCGACGGCTATGTCGAGCGCAATTTAGACCGAGAAAAACAATTAATGTTGTACATGCAGAAGATGGAGTTATATTTTCTGACTGTGCAATCGGCAGTTTCCGGAGCCTGTTTACATCATGAGTCTTTGCCGGAAGCCCCCGACGGACTTCTGAGAGTTTTCTTGTGTCATGCCAACGGCGAGCAGATATCGCCTAACTACGAACTTCTCGATGAAGCCTCCAATGATTCAACGTCGCGAGTTTGGTTTGTCGATGACCGAAATTTGGGGTCAAATTGGTCGATGCGACCGTATTTTTATCAAGCACTCGCGGCGAAGCAGTTACGCCACAAAAATCAAGTTGCGTCCCAACCCTACCGTGATGTCCGTAGCGGTCGAATGTGCCAGACCATAGGAAAGGTGCTGTCGGGCGATAGAATTTTGTTTGCCGATGTTCTCTGCTTTGGTGAGGAAGATAAGGACATTTATGGCAACAGTTTTTACCTACGGTAGTTTAATGTGTGAAGACATTATGGCTGCTGTGTCAGGGTTTAATAACTTGCATAGCGAGGCCGCAGTCTTAAAAGGGTTTGCGCGTTACGCGGTAATTGGTGAGGCGTATCCTGCGATTGTTCAGGATGCGTCAACAGCGGTGGAAGGTCGTATATACTTTGGTGTAGATCAACATGGCCTCGCCCGCTTAGACGTGTTTGAAGGCGATTGGTATACCCGTGAGACGCTTGCGGTTGAAACCCATGAAGGTGTTTTTGTTAGCGCGGAGACCTATGTTTTTCGTGATGAATGTGAACATCTAGTTGCCGATTGGCACTGGAACTTTGAGCATTTTTTAAAGACTGGGAAGCAGACGTTTATCGATCAATATTTAGGCTATAAGCGCCTTCTGAGTTGAGTGTCTCTTCGGTATTTTTTTACCTTGAGTCACCTGTCGGACAACCAACAGTATACTAACAGTTGGTCATGCGAAATTAATAAATTCCTCAGTAATGATATCCCTTGGTGATGCACCCAGCATAAAACATGTTTTTTTACACCGCCTTACAAAATCCTCTCCGCCGCAAATATAAATGCGCTGACCACGTAAACTTGGATAATGGCTGTTGAGCACTGTTTCAATGTTATCTGTTCTTTCGGTGTGATATGAAAATTGCGATGCGCTATTTTGAATGCGTTGAAGGTGCTTTTCCTCGTAGCACTCATTGTTCTCGCTGCCTGCTAATAAACGTATTGTTGCTGCATGGCCGTGTTCAATGGCATCTCTAGCGATGCCTATGAGCGGCGCAATACCGGTGCCTGCACCGATGAGCAATAATTTCTGATCAGGTTTGTCGTGGTGGTATACAAAGCTGCCAAGTGGCCCTTGAAGTTGAAGTGTATCGCCGGGGTGTGTTTGATTGTAGAGCAAACTGCTCATGGCGCCGTGTGGGTATACACGAATATGAAACTCAATGAATGGATCGAGTCTAGCGACGCTGGCGATGGAATAGCATCGCGCGATATCACCTATCCAAACCGTTACATATTGGCCCGCTACCCATCGTATTCTGCAGTTTAAGCGTAAGCGCAGGGTATGGTTGTCGAGTAAAAATTTTTCGCTGACGGTTGCTGGAATTTTTTGACTAGTAATATCAACTTCATGCAACTGCATGTCTTGGTCAGGAACGCAGCGGCATGCTAAAAAATATCCCTGACGAATTTGTTGTGGATTTAAGCCCGGTTGGCAGTCGTCCGGGATTTGACTAGCATCGCTTTGCAATATGCACGCTTGGCAAGCGCCCGCGCGACAGCCGTAGGGGATGGCAACCTTGTGTCGTAGTAGGGTGTCTAAAACTGTTTCTTCGCCTGCGATAGTATAGCGAGTATTTTTAAACTCAATGTCGGTCATAGAGGTGGCGCCTGCTCTCCCTCGGTGTAATAACTGTCCGTCGAAAGCACTTGAAGTCCCTGTGTAAGCTAGGGGGCGTTGTTCGAGTTAACTAGCAAAACGAGAACTTCATAGTGGGCGGTATTTGGAAACATATCAAATATTTGCACCTGATGAATGCGATATTGCTCCAACTCCGCTAAATCTTTTGCCAAGGATTGGGGGTTGCAGCTTGAGTATAAAATATAAGGGGCATTAATGTTGGCGAGGTCTTGGCATAGTGCTTGGCCGAGGCCGCGTCTTGGTGGATTAACAATTACGACATCGGGGCTTGCGGTTAAATTCACTGTGCTCGCGCTGTCGCCGCGATGTTCTGTGAAGTTGGCAGAGTCCAACGCTCTAAAACTTACCCGCGATGCTATGCCTAGTTCCTGTGCACTGCGGGACGCGCAGGCAATAGCTTCGGGCTCAATTTCAATGCCGATGAGTGATCGTTCCGCAGTGATGCAGTGCAGTCCGAAGCCACCAGATCCGCAGAAAAGATCCCAAATAACATTAATCTTCAGGTCTGCTAACCAGCTAGCAGCTGCGGCATATAACTGCGCTGCAATTAAAGGGTTCGTTTGAAAGAAACCCTTAGGCCGTTGATATAGCGGAATACCATTGAGGGTTTGGCATAGGAAATGCTCGCCATGCAATATATGCTCTTCGGGGCCTTCTAAAATGGCGGCATGAAGGGCTTGGATGTTGACGGATACCGTCTGTATCAGGGGCTGATTGGCGAGGAGTATGGGCAGTGCATTTTTGATCGTCGGTATGGCGTCAGTGCTTCGCACTACTAAACGGAGCATATACACGCCCTGTTCATTTCGGTTCAGTAGTAGGTATTTGAGCTCGCCACTGCGGCGTTTAACATCATAGGGTGCAATGTGGAGTGTGCTCAGCCATGCCTCTAATTTATGCAATAACAACTGCATATCTTCTGGGTAGAGTGGGCAATCACAGAGGCTTATTGGCTTTCCCTTGGGGGTAAGAATACCGAGAAGGGGACGGTCGGTGTTGCCGAGTACCACCATTTTTGCTTTATTTCGAAAACTGGATTGCGGTGACGACACACTGGGCAGAAATAGCGGTGGTGAATAGGAGCTGAGTAGCTGGGCAAGACTGGTTTCTTTTTTTGCTAACTGCTGTTCATAGGGAGAGTCTAGCCATTGGCATGAGCGGCATTGTTGCGATTCAAAGTAATGACAGTGCACAGCAGATTCACAGTTAAATTAAACCGACTTTATAAGCTGCTAATCTAAGCTCTGCAAGTAAATTTAATGACGAATGATCATTGAGCCGCGAGTTGAATGCTGAGTGAGCATAGAGGGTATCTTGTATGGACGACAGTAATTTTGAAGATGCGATCGTTAGCTCATGGCATAAAAATGTCGATGCATGGACATCCGCAGTGCGCGGGGCTGAAATTGCGAGTCGGGTTACTGTGACAGATGCGGCTATTGTTAATGCTGTTGTCGCGCAGGCGCCTAAGTCGGTTTTAGACTTGGGTTGCGGTGAGGGCTGGTTGGTACGTGCATTGGCTGATCTTGGTATCTCTGCACGGGGTGTTGATGTTGTTCCTGAGTTAGTCAACAAAGCGAGTGCACGCGGTGGTGAATTTAGTGTGATGTCCTATCAAGGTTTCGCTGACGGCCAATGGCTAACTAAAGTAGATTGTGTAGTGTGCAATTTCTCATTACTTGGTAAGGGTATCGTACGTGCTGTGTTGCTTGAAATTTCCAAAGCGCTCACTGCTAATGGTCACTGCATCATACAAACTTTACATCCTTGTTATACCGGTGAACCCTATTGTGATGGCTGGCGCGAGGGAAGTTGGCAAGGTTTTAGCTTTGATTTCACTGAACCGGCGCCGTGGTACTTTAGGACGCTGTCGTCTTGGGTGACGTTATTTTCCGACAGCGGTTTAACGCTTAAAGAAATGCGTGAACCACTGAATGTTGAAACTGGGAAGCCCGTGTCGGTGATTTTTATCTTGTCCGTGGCGACTAGGTAGTAAGAATTTATAGTTATTCGAGCCGCTTTTAGTATAAATAGCTCGTTGTAATATCACTTTCGGGCTTTAGCTCCCGATCATAATCCCCTACACTTTTGGGCCTTACAGCGCTTAATTTATGGCGTTTTGCTTGCAGGAGCCAAAAAAAGTAATGAACAATACCCATAGTAAAGTGGTCGGTTACATTTTGTGGATTTTTGGTTTTATGGGCGCGCATCGCTTCTATTTTGGCCGGCCCATTAGTGGAACGATTTATTTTTTTACTCTTGGATTATTTTTTATTGGTTGGATAGTTGATCTATTTTTAATTCCAGGTATGGATCGTGATGCGGATTCAACATTTTCGACAGGAACAGTGAGTTACACATTTGCGTGGGTTTTACTGACATTTTTAGGGGTGTTTGGACTACACCGTTTTTATTTGGGGAAATGGGTGACAGGAGTTTTATACCTGCTGACCGGTGGTCTATTTTTGTTTGGTGTCATTTATGACTATTGGACGTTAAACCAACAGGTTAGTGAGAAGAACGCGTCTTTGTTTAGTTAAGCCCAGCCAACGTCCAGGGGCTACTGTGTGGGGTAAGGGCTCCAGTTTTTCTGGTCTAAGGTAATAAAGAAATCCTCTTCAATTTTTATCACGGTACTTCCCTCGTTTTGCGAAACAAGCGCGGTTTGGGGGAGATTGGAAGAAAGCTGGGCCGCGCTGTAGCTCTTAGTGTCAAACACCTTCTGCTCGAAAATGTTAGCGAGTAATTGCGAGATAGCTTCATGGCTACTTGCTTCACTGATATGTGAAACGCCATCGCTGCGCTGCATTTCCGGCCCGATAAGCTTGACGGCCACTGGAATGTGGGTAATAGACGGCGAAGGGAGCTCGCGCATACCCGAAATTTGCATTTTGTCACCGCGCAGGCCAGCGCCATGCTCGGGTATTAGCACCACGACAACATTGCGGCCTGACTTTTCTAGTTGGTCGATGAAGGTTGCTAGCTCGTCAAAAAGAAGTTTCGCCCGTTGCTGATAACTAGCAACCCCAAATACCGCCGGTTTATTAAGAATACGGTTACCGTCGTGCAGACTGGTAGTGTTATACAGCATGGCCACCTTGTCGCTCGATGAGTTGGTTCTCGCTTTCCACCACGCGTTTAACATTCCCGCATCGCTATAGATCAGGGCGCCCGTGAAATCTTTCTGAGTGGCTTCTATCCCGGTGTGTGGAAACGGTGCTGAACTAATTCCACTATAGCGTTGGGTCTTCTCTAGGAATGAATCAAATACGCCGTCATGGTTTAACATCAATTCTTTGTCGTAACCTAATTGCTCTAGTTGATGAAAGAGCTGGCATTCGGGTTGAACTGGGCCATATAGCGTGCTGTGTTCTGCTTGCCCGCAGGTCGCGCGGCTCAAACGAATAACCGCGGGTCCACTATAGCTTGTCGCTGAATTAAATTGGTCGAATACAATATCGAATTTTTGAAATAGTGGATGATTGTCTAGCTTCGCTAGATTGATGTCGTCGACACCCAGGGAGCAAATACTCAGTAATAAAACATCGAAAGGGGCAGTTTGCGTATCGGTGCTTGGGAATTGGGTAACGCGGGATTTCTCGCTTTGGAAGAAGTTATCTAAATAGTTGCTTAATGCCGCATTGCTGGTGTCGTTTGGTGCGCTTGCTGCGCCATTTTTTGTTGAGCTCGCTACAGGTGTGGCAATGTTTATGGTCGTTGGCCCCGAGCTTAATGAGCTGATGCCACAAACGATGATGGCCAGAAGCACCACCGAGGTTACCCGAAATACCTTTGCGGCGAAGTGGTATGTGATTGCTGCTGCGACAGCAGCCATAAGCATATTTAAAGAGATAAAACGACTGAGTAGCTCGATGATATAACTGAACTCGAAGGTCAGAACTTGATCCATTTGCGCGACTAGACGAGACAGCGGAGGCATGTAAGAGTCGTAATGGAGTAGCAGTAGACCGACTGGTATAGCCGCTATATGGCGCGCGAGATTGCCATAGTAGTTGCGGATGGGTAGTAATAAGCATGCTGCGAAGGTGAAGTTTTCAAGGCCGTGAAAATCTAATAGTCCCTGAAAGTACAAGCCAATTTTGCAAATAAAATACAGATTCCACCAGCCAAGACCAGAGGGAAGAACAAGGTCTTCAATAGGTGTATTCGTCTTGGCTTTCATGATTCCGCCTTGGTTTCTTCGTTCAAGGATTCGGTGTTTTTGTTGGTCTGATAAGGCTTGAGGAATCTCGGCTTGATAAGGTACTTACGGATAAACTCTATTACAAATTGGCTAAAATCACGGAGTGTAAAACCAATAAACATACCGACGCTAAGTGACACGATCAGCGTAATTAAAAAGCTTCTGATATCCATGGATTTATTGTTTTTTCATCCCTGATTGATTACATATGGATTGGCAAGTGTCACCGAAATACGTTTATTGCCGCCGTTTTTCTGATTCTTTTCTGGGTTACTGGCTAGTAACTTTTGGCCAATATCGGCTGGAATACCGTCGGTAGACAGGTCAATAAGTTCTAGCTCGGCGATGATGTCGTCTGCATCGTGAATGATAGATTGCGAGCCGAAGGAGTCCTGCACGGGTAATAGTAGTGAGTTCTTCAAGGCAATAGCAACATTGTTAAGACGACAAGCGTGCAAAAATATGTAGATGAATCCTCGACAAACAGTGATTAGATCGCCGTCACGTTTGATATGGCAGAGATTGAGCGATTGCTCCATTGTTATGCCGCGTAGAGGTTCAAACCGCACTAAAATATGTTCGATGCCGGAGTATCGCTGTGCATCCATTGTCTTGCCAACAGTTGCGGCGAAGGTGTGGGGTTCTGCATAGCCCCGGTAATCAGACGTTTGTCTGCTCTCTAGAAGCCCGTACAATGTTGGCGGCAGTTTGCGCCGGAGTTGGTCGCCTCGTATGGCTTCGATTTGGCTGATTAATCGCGTAGTGGTGATAATGTAAGGGATAATTTGGCTTGCCCCTGCCTTCAGTAAGAACTCTTCATCTGCGTAACGAAGGCACTGTACATTTTCCCGTATCAGTATTTTAATTTTGTGCTTGTAACGAGATCGCAGTTGATAGGTCATTGTGGCGAGTTCTACCACTTCGCTCGGCGAGGCACAGGCAAAGATCACCGTTGCGTTGCCAAGCTCCTCGATCGAATTCATAATCAGATTGTTACTGGCAACGCTTACGCTAACTTGTAGTTCCGATGATATTTCATTGGCGATACTAGTAGTGGTATATATCCCGCCATTCGATACGTTGCTATCTGGTGAGAAATCACTATGCGCTGTGTGCTCTGCAGGAATGTCCATAGCTTCTAGGGAGCCTACTGTGTTTGTAACGAGCAGGTATTCCTGGTCTGCAACAACACTGTTTGAAGAGCCCCAAAAGTGAATAAAGTAGCGGTAGTGGCTGGCATCAAGGGCGTAGAAACTAGTGAGACCAGACAAATAACTATTAGAGTGCAGTGCAGCGGACTCTAAGGTTTTAATTTCACCGTGACAAAGAAACAATACGCTGTGATTGTATTTCCTAGCCCATTTCTGCCAAGCAGCTAGTACGTTGTTTAGCTTGGGATGCTGGTCACTAGGAAAGGCGGACGCTTTGATGAATATAATGTAAAGTGCAGGCTTAGCAGGCGACATCTTTTTTAAATCGCGTAACAAGGCGCTAGCTGTTGCGGGAATTTTTTGCTCTGGGTCATGCCAAAAATGTACGCGTTTACATTTTTCACTAAGGCATTTTTCAAGTAATTGTTCGGCGTCATCATCATACCCGCGAAAGAGGTCCTCCGGTGAGCAAAGGCCGATGAGGTGAGGCGCGTCATTGCGATTGCAGATACTGTCGATCAACGCGGGGGCATGTTTTTTCCCTGCGCTTAGGCAGAAATACACACTACCGGGTGTCATTTCAGTGCCACTTACCGGGATATTTGCCAGCCCCAGCCAGTGGGGCTTGATGTCAACGTTAGTATCTAGAATGTCTAATGTCCTTTACTACCCGCCTGCTATTAGCGACGCGCTAGGTAGCAATGTGAATTGCAAGCCGTTGTTTGCGGAAATAGTAAACTATTTCAATGAAATGGTGTAGCGATGAGGCTTTGAATATGGAACCTTAGGCCGAATATCGGTAATCTGTCTTTTAGCAGTTAACACGCTGCATGTGAACGTTGAGCGAAAAGCAAGGAACACCGTATTGTCGATTAATAGTCGTGATGTAAGTACTGCCTATAACGCATTTGGGGATGACTCTTCTGGGTATCAGGAGTTAAGTGAGGGCGAATACGTGTTGTCTATCCTCCTTAAATGGCCTGCCCTAGCGCAAATGAACGGATTAGCGGCGAATGACGGGGTATCAGGCTTAAAAGGAAATAGCGAAATAAGCAAGGAAGAATCTTAGTGCCTGTTGTCATTGTTTCTGGTTTTCGGGGAGGGGTTGGTTCGACCACAATAGTGTCGAATCTAGCATCTGCCTTGCAGCGCGCGGATTGCCAGACGCTCTCTATCGATCTGCACCCCGATAATCAACTTTGTGTGCACTACGGTGTAGATCAGGAAATTCCAACAGGTTGGGCGCAGGCGATTGTCGACGGTGACGACTGGAAGCGATGTGCATTTCAGTCAGCGGATGGTCGTCGAATTTTGCCCTTCGGGGAGTTAAGCCATTTTCAGTTCGCGCAGTTTCGAGAAGCATTGCCTGCGTCAATCGCCGCGATGGCTAAAATATTAGCGCCACAGCCTGACGAATGGCTGCTAGTCGATATGCCGGTAGATCGTCATCGCGCGTTGGAAGAAAACACGATTACCAGACTTTACCAAGAAATTTATGCCTTGGCTGACATTACCTTATATGTGATCAATCCAGAGCTTGGTTGCTATCGGCTGTTAAAACAGGCGGCGTTAAATGGGGAATCCCTTAGTGACAAACAGCTCTATGTCATAAATGGCGTAAATACCAACTCCAGTTTGAGTATGGATATTGAATTGTTGTTGCGGGCGGAGTTTTCCCCCCAGATGCTACCCGTGTCTATTCATCAAGATACCGCCTTGCCTGAGGCAGCGGCGTTTATGGCTGCAGTGAGCGAATACATGCCTGACAGCAAATCAGCAAGCGATTTTCACTCTTTAGCCTTATGGTTATTGGGTCGATTTGGTAAGGGCGGCGCTGGTGAGTAAATCAATTGACGTAAGCGAACTTAATATTGGCCAACTGGTAGATGTTGCGCGCCGATACTACAGTGCTCGCTTGCCGGCATTTCGGGGATTGAAACCCTACAGATTGATGGGCTATTTTATTGTTCCGCTGTGGCTGACGTTTTGTTTTCTGTTCTTAAAACCTAAAATTTCTGGCGTATATAGCTGGAAATTGCCGTTGATTTATTTCCCCCAGATTAATTTTAGCCGGCCTAGGTTTAGCGATCTTTTTCGTTTTTTGATCCAGCTGTGTTGGTTATTCTTGGTTAGGCAGCAGCCGGGTAGAAAAACGTCAGTGAATTTAGACGGAACGCGCTCAGATTCCATACCAAAGCCGACACCGATTCGTCTCGCCGCTAGTAGACTTAAAATACTGGTGTTTAGTAATCCACTAAGTCGGCTTTTTAGTAAGCGTCTACAAGAGCTTGAATTGCAGGCTACGAATGGATCAAATACTAGCTCGAAAAAGCCATTCACCGCGACAACCCTTGGACGTTCAATATTTGGTTTCATCATTGTCGCCCTGGCGATAATGAGCTTTACCGTCCCGCTGACGGTACAAGATCAGTTTATTTTTGTCAGCTTATTGTTTTTATTGTCTTACGTTTTAAATCGTGTTCCCGGCCATATTCCCTTAATGTTGATGGTTGGACTATCACTGATTACAACCGGCCGCTATGTTTGGTGGCGCTGTGGTTCTACCTTAAATTTCGACGACCCAGTAGGCTTGTTTTTTGGTATCGGTCTACTCATGGCAGAAGCTTACGCTTGGTTGGTGATGTTGCTTGGCTATATTCAAAATATTCGTCCGCTGCATCGTGGAACGGTGCCACTGCCAGAAGATTCTCGTTTGTGGCCCAGCGTCGATGTGATGATCCCGTCGTATAATGAAGATCTCAGCGTAGTTCGTGCCACCGTCTATGCCTGTCTTGGCATGGACTGGCCGAAAGACAAGCTCCATATCCATATTCTGGACGATGGCAAGCGCGATAGTTTTAAAGACTTTGCCGCGGAGGTTGGTGTCGGTTATATCCGCAGGCCAAAGAACAATCACGCTAAAGCCGGTAATATTAATTACGCTTTAGAGCGAACCAGTGGTGAGTATGTTGCGATATTTGATTGTGACCACATTCCCACGCGTGTGTTTTTGCAAATTAGTATGGGCTGGTTTTTAAAGGATCCCAAATTAGCCATTATCCAAACGCCCCACCACTTTTTTTCGCCGGATCCATTTGAGCGAAATTTATCAAATTTTCGCAAGGTGCCCAACGAAGGTGGTCTGTTTTACGGTTTAATTCAAGACGGTAATGACCTGTGGAATAGCACTTTCTTTTGTGGCTCTTGCGCAATAATACGTCGCGCGCCCTTAGAAGAGGTGGGTGGGATTGCCGTTGAGACCGTGACTGAAGACGCTCACACTTCCTTGCGTTTGCACCGCAAGGGTTACCGTTCTGCATATTTGCGAGCGCCCTTATCGGCGGGTTTAGCCACGGAAACCTTATCTGCACATATAGGCCAGCGGATTCGCTGGGCTAGGGGAATGGCGCAGATTTTAAGAACCGACAACCCCTTGTTTGGCCCCGGCTTAAAATGGCACCAGCGCTTGTGTTATTTGAATGCCATGTTGCACTTTTTGTCAGGTATTCCGCGGCTCGTATTTTTAACGGCGCCGCTAATATTTTTGATATTTCACAGCTACATTATTTACGCGCCGGCACTGATATTGGTGCTATATGTGCTGCCACATGTTCTGCACTCCAGCATTACAAATTCGCGAATGCAGGGCAAATACCGCTACTCATTTTGGGGCGAAGTCTATGAAGTAGTGCTGTCATGGTATATCGCAAGGCCTACGACGGTCGCCTTATTTGCTCCTCACAAAGGGAGCTTTAATGTAACAGCGAAGGGTGGGTTAGTAGAAAAGTCCTACTATGACTGGGTGATATCTGCGCCATATATGGTGCTCGTGTTAGCTAATTTTATTGGTTTGGCTCTTGGTGTTTATCGGTATTTTAATGGACCGCAAAACGAGATCGGCGCGGTTCTCGTTAATATGACGTGGACACTCTATAACGTATTGATTATTGGTAGTGCGGTCGCTGTTGCTTCAGAAATGAAACAGGTGCGTCGCGTGCATAGAGTCGAGACAAGTATCCCGGCTATGGTGAGGTTAAATAGCGGTCATTTATTGCAAGCAACGGTGATGGACTTTTCCCTAGAGGGCTTGAGAGTCGCCGTAAACGATATGAGTAAACTGCCCCGTGGGCAATTTGATATTGATATTATATTAACGCGAGCGAACCGTGAATTTACCTTCCCTATGCGCAGCGTGTACACCCTCGAAAATGCCATGGGCTTACATTTAAAACCACTCAGCACCGAGCAAATGACTAATTACGTTCAATGCACTTTCGCCCGTGCTGATACGTGGGTGAAATGGCAGGATTCCTATGAGTTTGATCGGCCCATGGCCAGTATGGCGGCTGTTTTTCGGGCCGCTATTTACGGTTATCGCCGTTTGTTTGCATTGGCACCATGGCCGTTGCCTGAAATTGCCCGCTGGTTGGTTGGCCGCTTTAAATATTTATCATCTTTTAGCCCGAGAAAAGTTACGCCGAGAGCAGAATACCTATGAGCTTCGCTAATTATCGACTTGTTAAAATCGTCGCATTTACTGTCCTGCTGCTGGCATCGTTGGCCGAGGCAGAGCCTTTGTCCGTGATGGTGGATGATGAACCACAAATCATTGAACGCCATTTTTTGCTAAGCGACCTGGGTTATTCAGCATCTATTGAATTACAGGGTAGTAAAAGCGATACCTATATCGGTTTTGGCTCTCGACTTGACGAGGTGATAACAGGTGGGGAGTTGGATTTATCGTTTATTTCCTCTCCGGCATTACAGTCAAAGTTCTCGCATCTAAAGGTGTATTTTAACCAAGAGTTGATGAAGGTGGTTCCTGTTGAGGAGGGAACGCAGGGTGATGTAGTGGAATCCAAAATACCTTTGGATTCGCGATTTTTCTCAAATTATAACCAGATTCGTATAGAGCTGATTGGCCATTTAGATCTTGAATGCTGGAATCCAGATGATCAAAGTATCTGGGCTGAAATTAGTAAAAATAGCAGTTTACATGTAACGTCGCGCAAAATTCGTTTGCAGAATGATCTGGGTTTTTTACCGGCACCGTTCTTCGATGCACGGGAATTTACCAAGCTTGTTTTACCGATTGTTGTGCCCGACTCGCCTAGCATGGAGTTGATCAAGGCGGCCGGGATAAGCGCATCATATTTCGGTGCCTTGTCACAGTGGCGGGGTGCGGAGTTCCCTGTGCACGTCAATACATTACCTGATCAACACGCGTTGGTTTTCATGACCAATGATGAGCGTCCCGGATTTTTAAAGGATTATCCGCCAGTAAATAAGCCGACCCTCCAGGTGATTAGCGATCCAGAAAACCCTTACGTTAAATTATTATTGATTATGGGCAGTGATACCGATGAATTGCTTACGGCTGTAAAGGGCTTGGCACTGGGTAATTCTGTATTGAGTGGTTCCGTTGCAGAAATTAATCACGCTTTACAAGTAAAACCGCGTAAGCCCTATGATGCGCCGGCCTGGGTGCGCACTGATCGGCCTGTGCTCTTTTCTGAGTTGGTGAAAGATAAGCAAGACCTACAAGTTACTGGCCGTTATGGCATGCCGATCAATATTACCTTGCAGTTGCCTCCAGACTTATTTACGTGGCGCAGCCGCGGTATTCCTATGGATTTGCGCTACCGCTACTCACCGCCTGCCGAGGATTATGACGGCTCACGTATGAGCGTATCGATTAATAAACAGTTTGTTGAGGCCTTTAATTTAAATAAAAGCGGTATAAGCGGAGGGGAAAAGCGGGTTCGTATTCCGCTGCTTGAAGATCGCTTTAGCGATGGCGATTTGGTTAGGATTCCCGCATTTAAAGTAGGTAGTAAAAACCAGCTGGGATTCCAATTTGCGTTTACCAGTGTCACCAACGGTGCCTGTAAGACCTTGCCAGCAGAAGCGCCGCAAGCGGTGATGGACGGCAGCTCAAGCGTCGATTTCTCGGGCTATCCTCATTACATAGAAATGCCTAGTCTACGTGCTTTCGCTAACGCGGGTTTCCCGTTTACGCGGCTTGCGGATCTAAGCGAAACGGTAGTTGTCTTGCCGCAGAACTTGACCAAGGTAGAAATTGAGACATTCTTACAAATCCTTGGCTTTATTGGTGCAAGCTCGGGATACCCGGCCGTGGCGGTGGATGTTGTTAATTCTTGGGATCCTGCGCGTTTACATAAAAAGGATATTTTAGCGATTAGCGTCACGCCTGCCTTGAGCAAGGCAATGAATGACGATGACGCTTTACCGATGATTTTGAACGAAACCGAAAGGACGATGTTGAGTCCTGTTCGCAATAGACAGTCCTCCTTGAATATTGGAGAGAATGGCCGAGCGGTAGATAACGAGGTCGCTGAAAATGTGAATGTGAGTGCGACAGGGGGATTGGCGGCTGTGGTCGGTGCTGAATCGCCCTTTAGCGCTGGTCGAAGTGTTATCGCTGTGATGGCGGCAAGTACTGAAGACCTTGCTAAGGTTGGTGCAGCCTTTAATGACAGTGGCAAAATCGCTGCGATGTTCGGCTCGGTAGCTGTGTTTCGAGAGGATGCTGTAAGCAGTTATTTGGTCGGCGACCGCTACTATGTTGGAAAGCTGCCGATTTGGCAGCTAATTTGGTACCACTTTTCTGAGCATCCCTTTGTTATTTTATTGTGCGCTCTAGCGCTGATAGCGATGTTGGTGGTGGTGTTCTGGCGGATTCTTAACCAAATTGCGGCTATGCGTTTACGTGCGGGTGAGGATGAATAGTGAAGTTGGCGGCACTTTTGTTCCTTTTACTGCTTCCACTGTCGTCATTCGCTGACGATGCCTGTCTTTGGCCGCATTGGGAATCATTTAAAAAGGCGTACATTGAAGATGGACGCGTCATAGACCGCAGTGATACGCGACAAATAACGACGTCTGAGGGGCAGGCGTACGGAATGTTTTTCGCGCTGGTCGCGAATGACCGTGCAAGCTTTGAGCGGTTGTTGCAGTGGACCCAGACTGAACTCGCTGCGGGTGATCTAGGTGCGTATCTACCTGCTTGGTTATGGGGGCGACTGAATCAAACCCCCACGTCACGGGCGAATTATCCGATGGGTGTGATTGATGATAACTCAGCCTCAGACTCGGATTTGTGGATAGCCTACAGCCTGATTGAAGCCGGTCGTCTTTGGAATCACTATTACTACACATCGCTTGGCTATTTATTATTAGCGCAAATTCGTCGCTATGAAGTACTCGATGTACCCGGTTTGGGTTTAAGTGTTTTACCAGCACCTAGAGGCTTTGATAGCGGTGGGGGAAACGTTCGCTTAAACCCGAGCTATGTGCCACTGCAAATTTTAGATCGTTTTGCAGAACTGTATCCCAGGCAAGATTGGCAAAAGATTTCCGCTGCTTCCCTTCAGTTAATCCTACAAACTATGCCCAAGGGATATTCTCCTGATTGGGTCGACGTTAAACCAGGCCGAGGTCTTGAAAACTGGGTTTTAGGCGTTGGAAGTTACGATGCGATACGCAGTTATTTGTGGGCAGGAATGCTTGCGGATACCAACCCAAATAAATCGCGTATTGTCGCCGCGATGACGCCGATGGCATTAGCCGTTGAACGTAATACTTTCCCGCCGGAGAAAATCGATACCGTGACGGGGAGTTATTCCGGTACCGGGCCGTTTGGGTTTTCCGCCGCCTTGTTACCCTTTCTAGCGCAGTACAATATGACCGACGCGCTAGATCAGCAGCGTCAACGAGCGAACAAAGGTTGGGATGGTGCAAGTGCGGGTTCACGTTATTACAACAGCGTATTAGGTTTATTCGGAATGGGTTGGGATCAGGGCTATTTTCAGTTTTCTGAAAATGGCGCGCTGCTCACCGCATGGCAGTCAGGGTGTCAACCTTGAAGCTTTGGCGATGGATTTACTTCTGTGTTTTTGTGCTGTTTTGCGGTTTGTTTTACCAGTGGTTTTTTAGTGGTGAAACCAACTCAGATGCCCAAACGCCTGAAGAATTTGGTTTTGAAAGCGTTGTTCAGACTGGTACTTCGACGGTTAATCCCGATGAGTCGAATCTACGTATCGTCGACGAATTAGTCGATCAGATGCAGCTAGCTGATGCGCTTGATCGAAGAGAATTATTAGTTAGCGCTTTAGATAGATTGCTATTATTAGATCCCAATAAGCCCGCCGCGGCTTTTTTTAAAGCCTACATGGCAATTGAGAACGGCGATGCCATAGGCGCAGACGCTATTTTACTGGCGCAAGAAAATAGCGCCCCAGATGCCCTTACTACTCGGCAGCTTGCTTCTTATATCAAGGCGATGACAAGTCAACGTAATACCTTGCAGCAAGCGCGTATTTTTCGTCGTGCTGCGCGGTATGACGAAGCACTCTTGATCTATAAAAAATTGTTTCCAGACGGTATGCCGACCTTAAAATTGGAGCTGGAATATCTCGATGTGCTCTCTCATATAAAAGGTAATGATGCCTTTGTACTGCACAGATTGCTGGAAATAAATCGGCAATACCCGGACGTTGCGCTGTTGGAATTGACCCTTGCTGATTTCCGAAGTCAACGTAATCCGCACGATCCTGTGGCATTGGCTATCTATCGACGATTGGCGCAGGGAGACGGCTTTGGTCGGCGTGCCGCCGACTCATGGATTCGCGCTTTAGGTCGTCTGCCAAACACGGCGTCGGTGTTGGATGACTACGCATTGTTAGCGCAGCGGTATCCTGGAGACTTGGATATTCAAAATGCGTATCGCAACGTTCTTAACGAGCTTGCTGCTGAGCAGGAACGCCTCAAAGATCCATATTACCGTGCGAAAAAGCAGGGTTTGGCCTTACTCGATGTGAATCGATTGAATGAAGCAGAAAAGCAACTTCGATACTCCCTGCGAGGCCGTCCTGAAGATGCCGATGTTCTGGGTGGTTTAGGCATTCTCTATTTGCGTCGTGGTGATCATGACAGCGCCATTCTTTATTTCAACAAAGCCGCGCAATATAACCAAGACCCAGATATGGCAAGTAAATGGGCGGGCTTAATCGACACTAGTCGATATTGGTCAGCCTTGCGTCGTGGCGAATCTTTAACGAAGAAAGGCCGATTTGATGAGGCCGATGCACAGTTGAAGCGGGCTCGTGAACTTGATCCTTCGAATGCAGCGACATTTATTGCGATGGCAGAACTTGCTCTCGCGCGAGGCAAACCATTGACCGCCGACGTGTTCTATTTAGAGGCCTTACGACGAGACCCTAACTCGCGTTCAGCACTATTAGGCCGTGTGAATGTACGAGAAAGATTAAGTGGTCGTCGCGCGGCATTGGCGCTGGCGGATGCAGAATATTCGGGCGCGCAGCGGCAGCGTATCGCAGCGGAGTTAAATACTCTTCGCGTCGATGAGCAAATGGATATGCTTAAACGACTGGATCCACAACAGGGCCGAGACAGCTATATCGCTGCGATTAATAGTGCCATCGAATTAAATCCGGTATCTCCTTGGCAACGCGCAGATATTGCAACGGCATTACTTAACGTAGGAGAAGAGATCCGCGCAGATAACTATATGGCTGATTCGTCGGCTCAGGATAAAAGTCCTGAGATGGCATTTGCCTATGGTCTTTATTTGTCGGCGAGAGGCGACTCTGCGCGAGCAATTACCGTAATGACCGCCATTCCGGAAGCAAAGCGCAGTGAAGCGATGCAAAAGAATGTCATGCGCCTACAGCTAGATAATGAATTGGCGGCAATTAAACGGCCCGACGCGGATGATAGGACTGTGCAGCGTGATCAGTTAGATAAAATGGCGCAGCAGTATGTGGGGCAGCCGAGAGCACTTTTGCGCTTGGCAGAAATATGCTTGGATTTGGATGAGCGGCAGCGGGCGATAGGAATAGCGAATGGCTTGAGTCCAGATGATACTTGGACAATGCAGTCCCGTTTAGATTTTGGCCGCCTGCTACTTAAACTGAATCAATTCGACCGCTTTTCACAGGGGCAGCAGCGCTGGGCTAGCGGGCAATATTCACCTGCAGAACAAGCACAGTTGGATGAGTTGGCCCTAGAGTACGACCTTGCCAGAGCGCAGTACTATGCGGAGCGTGGCGATACGATCATTGCCTATTCGATGTATCAGCGTGCTGCTGAAAATCCCGGCGCAGGTCAACTAGCGGCCCGTATTAGTTTGCTGAAAATTACCGCGCAATTAAATAATAAAGCCGAGTTGAGTAAACAAAGTGACGTCTTGCTAGAAGATAACAGTCAGCTGAACCCTAGCCAGATATTGGACATCGTGCGTGTATTACAAGGCGAGGAACTAATAGAAGAACGAAATCGCTTTATGCAGGTTTTTGCAAATCGAAAAGATGCCAGTGCGCAGCAGCTTAGAGAAGCGATGTTATTAGAAAAAGAGAGGCGTGACTGGGATGCCAGTGAATCCTTTGCGTATTCGGCGCTTAAAACGGCAAGGATGGAGGAAGGCTATAGCGCCGATGGGCCAGTACCTAGTAAAAAAACCTTGTATCAGACAGCGGATGAAAATTACTGGTTAACCAGTAGTGTTAAATCTACTATCAGCGAGTTGCGTGAGCGGCGCGACGGTTATATAAAATTTGGTTTGGATCATAGCTTTCGTAGCGGCAAAGACACCACCTCGCAGCTGCCGGTAGAAGTGCGATGGCCGGTGCCCTCATTAGATGGCCATTTATTATTTAGAGTAGATTACGTAACCGTTAAATCTGGCACTGTTGATTATTTGGATCCCGATGCGCTACCGCCAACCACCATTACCAGAGTCCCCTTTGCTGAATCGGCGAGAGGCATTGCTGTTGGCGTTGGTTGGGAGGCTGAAAAATGGCACGCCGATATTGGAACTACTCCCATTGGTTTTAGAGAGTCCAGTTTAGTTGGCGGCGTGGGTATTAAAGGCGATGTGGGCGAGTTTGGTTGGAATGCGGTACTGTCTCAGCGGCCCGAGGTTAGTACCACGCTATCATACGCCGGTATGGAAGTGCCCAACGGTGCTCAGACCGTAGGTGCGGAGTGGGGCGGTGTTATCAGTAGCGGTGCCAAATTAGGGCTGAGCTACGATCTTGGCGGCGCCAATGGATATTGGGCGAGTTTGCAATATCATCAAATGACCGGCGAGCGTGTTGCAGACAATACGAGATTTGGGTTTCTTGGGGGCGTGTATCACAGACTCATAGACGATGAAGATCGGAAATTCCGGGTGGGATTAAACGTATTACACTTCCAATACGACAAAAATTTAAGCGAAGTTACTTTGCAACACGGCTCCTATTTTAGTCCACAAAATTACGTATCAGTCTCTTTACCAGTTAGGTATTTTGGTCGACATGGGCCTAAATGGTCCTATTTATTGGCTGCCTCAGTGTCTAACTCATGGTCTACGGAAGATGCGCCGTATTTACTCGGTAGTGGGAGTACTTCGGGGGGAGGCTTTGGCTATGCGCTAGAAGCTGCACTTGAAAAGCGCGTAAGTAAACGTTGGTATGTTGGCTTGTCAGCAGATATCCAGCGGGCAGATTTTTACGAGCCAAACCATGTAGTGATATATGCAAAATATACCTTTACTGATCGATGGCAGCCAATATGGACACCACCTGAACCGCCAATACCCTATGGTGAGTTTGACTAGCTTAAGAAATACCAAGCAAGGTTTTCATTAATGCAAATAATTACGTGGCGATCTTGTCCCTCACATATTTGAATATAGTTTGTTTATATAAGTCAGAGTGCTTAAAAATGAGTCGCAAACTAGTTCTTGTTGTCTTTGCTATTCTGTTGATTTCTTGCGCTAATCAATCGGCGTCACAGCAATCTGGTCGAGAATCCGGGCCTGTCGTTGTTGGCGGCGATCATAACGCGAAGGGGTGTATTGGATCTGCCGGTTATTCGTGGTGCGAGCGTACTGAGAAATGTGAACGTCCTTGGGAGCTTTCAGAGCAAGAGAGCTTTACTCTGGAAAATGAGGGTTTCGCCAACTTTTGTGCCCCAGATAAATAATCCACGGTACTACTAATCTACCGTATATTTTACAGGCGGATTTTTGAAAACTTGTTTGAACGTTCTAATCATTGGCTATGTGTGGCCTGAGCCAAATTCTTCGGCGGCGGGTCGACGGATGATGGATTTAATCTCGGTATTTCTGCGCCGAAGTGCAAACATGACCTTCGCGAGCGCAGCGCAGCGCAGCGAACACAGCGTTAATTTAGATGAAATGGGAGTAGCAACGGCCGATATTACCCTTAATTGCTCGACCTTTGACGCTTTTGTTGAAAAGTTGAAACCGGATGTCGTCGTGTTTGACCGCTTTTTCACCGAGGAGCAATTTGGTTGGCGTGTTGAGCGTAGTTGCCAATCGGCACTGCGTATTTTAGATACCGAAGATTTACATTGCTTGCGTCACGGCCGTCATCAGGCGTTAAAGCAGGGGAGGCCGGTTGAGCGTGGCGACTTATTTAGTGAATTAGCGCAACGTGAAGTAGCCGCTATATGGCGCTGTGATATGAGCCTGATTATTTCGGATTATGAGATGGAGCTGTTGGTCGGGTTTTACGGAGTAGCGCCAGAACTGCTCCATTACTTGCCACTTTTGTCTAATCATGATGACGGAGCTACGCTGAAATGGAAATCCTTTGAGGAACGCAAGCATTGCGTGGTGATGGGGAATTTTCGCCACGCGCCGAATTGGGATGCGGTGCACTATTTACGGTCTGAGATTTGGCCAAAAATTCGTAAGAAACTTCCTACTGTTGAATGCCATATTTACGGCGCGTATCCGCCACCCAAAGCGCTTCAGCTTCACAATGAAAAGCTGGGTTTTTTGGTAAAGGGTTGGGCTAAAGATGCTGTTGATGTGGTTGAACACGCGCGGCTTTGTTTGGCCCCACTGCGTTTTGGCGCCGGTCAAAAAGGGAAGTTGTTAGAGGCGATGGAATGCGGTACTCCGTCAGTGACCAGTGAAGTGGGTGCCGAAAGCATGCACGGGGAAATGCCATGGAGTGGTGTGGTCATTCCCGACTCTGCGGTGTTTTCCGACGAATTTGCTGCTGCGGTCATATCACTTTATCAGACAGAGAATGATTGGTTGTTAGCTCAGGAAAGGGGGGAGAGTTTGATCGCGTCACGCTTTCAAAGGAATGTGTATTTGCCGCTATTTGAACAGCGGGTAGAGAAACTTTTAAATTCACTCCAAACCCACAGGCAATGTCACTTTACCGGTTTGATGCTGCGTCATCACTCTCTTAAGAGTCATCAATATATGTCCCAATGGATAGAGCTGAAGGGGCGTTTGGCTGAGCGAAGTAAGGATGATTCCTGAGCATTGCTTTTAAGGCTTAAATCTGCGAATGTTGACAGGCTTCACAAAACACCCAAAAAATTAATAATAAAAGTTGCTGATACGCGGGCTTTGTAAGCGGGCTGGCGGAGGTCATTGCTATATGCAACACATGATTTTTGATGCTCACTTGCACATTATTGATCCTGCTTTTCCGTTGGTCAGTAATGATGGTTTTTTGCCAGAGGCATTCACCGTTGACGATTACGTAGGTCAAACCGCGGCATTAGGTGTCGGTGGCGGCGCCGTTGTTTCGGGTTCATTTCAGAGCTTTGACCAAAGCTATTTAATTGCCGCACTTGCTGCCTTGGGCCCGACTTTCGTCGGTGTAACTCAGCTCCCTTATACCGTTAGCGATGAAGATTTATTTTTACTTGCTGGTCACGGTGTGCGCGCAGTGCGATTTAACTTACGGCGCGGCGGCTCTGAGGGAAGCGAGTATCTCTGCGACTTTGCTCATCGGGTATATGATCTACTAGGCTGGCACATAGAAATCTACGCCGACTGCAAAACCCTAACTGACTTCGCCGATAAATTGTGTCAGCTTCCGGCAATTAGTATTGATCATTTGGGATTATCAAAAGAAGGTTTGCCACTTTTGTATAGATTGGCGGAAAGCGGCGCTCGGGTTAAAGCAACGGGATTTGGGCGGGTAGATTTTGCGGTTAGCCAAGCGATAAAGCGGCTATTTGACATTAATCCAGATGCTTTAATGTTCGGTACTGATCTTCCTTCCACACGTTCGCCTCGCGCGTTTAATCCGGTCGATATAGAAATAATTGGCAACGCGCTTGGCGACGAGGCAACCAAGAAAGTACTGTGGGATAATGCCTCGGCCTTTTATCGTCTAGGCGTTTAGACGTCTGTTTATCGTGTTGACCCGACTAGTCTGGTTCTTTAAAGTGCCTCGGCTAAATTACTTGCGCTAATACCTTTCCCACCACCATCAGCTATATCTCCAAGGTGTTATTATTACGGTGTTGATTTCAGATTCAGCGTAGCTTGTTTGGTAACCGCTTTTGATGGTGATGGATGATTTCCCCGTTTGACTATGTAATGTCCCTTTTATGGTAGCTTTTCTGATTGATTTGCTTATGTGGTGTTTAGTCCCAGTGCTTGAACCTTTGGATACTCGACGGCGATGATCATGGGCGCGGGGCTTGTTGCGATGGTATGGGGTTGCGCACTGTTATTAGATCGAGTTTTGGGCGAGCCAACTCGCTGGCATCCTCTGGTCGGTTTTGGAAATGTGGCGAAGCATATCGAGTCGCGCTTAAATATTGGCGCGCGACCAATAACTACACGTTTCTATGGTGTCGTTGGGTGGTCATTATTGGTGTGTCCGCCGGTATTATTAATATGGGTATTACGCGACTATATTGATCAACTGTCTCCATTATCAGCGCTCATGTTTGACTGTCTTGTGCTCTACTGGGCTATAGGTTGGCGTAGTTTGTGCGAGCACATTCGTCCTGTCGGCCATGCGTTGTCGGCGGGAAATATAGACGAGGCGCGATTGAAAATAAGTTATATCGTCAGTCGAGATACCGCCTCGTTAAATGATGAACAGATTTTGTCGGCGGGCCTAGAGACCACATTAGAAAATAGCAGTGATGCGCTTTTTGCTTCTTTGTTTTGGTATGCTTTGGCTGGCCCCGCTGGTGTGGTGCTACATCGATTATCGAATACATTGGATGCTATGTGGGGATACAAAAGCGCTCGCTATCGCTATTTTGGTTGGTGTGCCGCCCGAAGTGATGATGTGTTCAATTTTTTTCCTGCGCAACTTACCTCATTTGGTTTCAGTGTATTAGCCCTGTCGGGCCGAGGATTTCGTTGTTGGTTTGAGCAGGGTTGGCGCTGGAAAAGTATCAATGCGGGGTCGGTAATGGCGAGTGGTGCGGCGGCTCTGAATATAGTTTTGGGTGGCGCCGCGACCTATCATGGCGAAACGGTGGTCCGTCCTCATTTAGGTTGTGGGCACAAGCCACGTGCCATAGATTTGGAGCGAAGTATTCGGTTGATCAACCGTCTGTTGCTATTGTGGGTGGTCGGCGCGGTGATGTTAGGGCTTATGGTATGAATGAAGACACGTATTTGGCTCCCCGTCATGGTGGCGACCCCCGCCACATGCCGGCTAGTCCGCCTGACTTAGAGATGCTTGATCTGGCAACCGGAGTTAATCCTTCGGCCTGGCCAGTGCCAGTGCCGCCAATGGAGTGTTACACAAAGTTGCCCTACTTTAGCGATGGGCTTCAACAGGCGGCGGCGCAGTATTATGGTGTGGCAGCAGAGAACCTATTGGCAACAGCGGGAAGTCAGCCAGTTATTCAGCAACTGCCTTTTATGGCGCCTCGCGGTCGGGTATTACTGCCGTCGGTTGGCTATGAAGAGCATCGCTATCGCTGGCATTTGGCCGGTCACGATATTTCACTGTTCGATGACTATGATCGAGACCGTGTCGCACGCCAAATAGTGACCGATGGTATTAAGCATTTGGTGCTTATCAGTCCGAACAACCCCAGCGCGGATCAAGTCGGCATCGCTAAGCTGCGATTCTGGCATTCTTTACTCCCTGAAGATGGCTTATTGGTTGTCGATCAAGCCTTTGCTGATGCCAATCCAGAGAGTGATGTATCGGCAATGGCAGGTGAGAGAGGGGTTGTCTTATTGCGGTCCGTGGGTAAGTTTTTTGGCTTGCCGGGACTTCGCCTAGGCTTTGTGATAACAGAGCCGTCATTGTTAGCGATCTTAAATAAAGACTTGGGCCCTTGGGCGGTCAGCGGCGCAGCGCAGTGGATTGGCGAGCGCGCCTTGGCTGATGCTGGCTGGCAGCGGGAAATGCGGCTGAAATTGAAACGAGAATCTGAGCAACAAGCAGCGTTGCTGACGTCGACCTTTGCGGCTTACGGCGTGCGTTGTGTGCATTCAGCATTGTTTATCACCCTTATTATGCCCTTGGTTCGTGCCGAGTTGCTTCAAACGGCGTGTTACCAGTTGGGTTTGTCAGTGCGAGTGTATCGCTGCGGCGAAGTCGCTTACATGCGCTGGGGCTTGGCGGCGAATATTGATGAGCTGGCTGAGCGTCTCGGAAAATTAAATATTTCTGCATTGGCTGCGTAGCGGGGAAGGGAATGGCGTCTGAGTCTGCGTTTATCGGCTACCTGATGGAACAACTTCAATGGGTTGGCCCGATTAGTGGGCGTAGAATGTTTGGCGGCTATGGCATTTTTTTAGAGGGTTTGATGTTTGGTATTGTTTTTGACAATACCCTGTACCTAAAAGTCGATGAAGACAGTAAAAGTGACTTTGTATCCCTTGGCTTGCCGCCGTTTATATATTCCCGCGGCGCAAAGGACGTTGCACTGTCTTATTTTCAGACCCCAGAAGAAGCGCTCGATGATTCGGAGATGCTCATCACGTGGGCTAACCGCGCGTATGCAGCGGCGATGCGCTGCGCTGCTGAAAAGACGAAGAAACCGCGCAGCAGTGTATAATGCTCACCGATTTGCAGTGGCGGAGTTGAAATTATGACAGTGATTCAAGACAGTATTACCAGCAAACTAGCGGCGGCATTAAGTCCGCAGCATCTTGAAGTGATTAATGAAAGCCATATGCATAGTGTGCCTCCAAACTCAGAAACCCATTTCAAATTAGTGATTGTGGCCGACGTTTTTAGTACTAAGCGCAAGGTGGCGCGCCAGCAGAGTGTATATCAGCTGTTGGCAGAGGAGCTGGCCGGGCCAGTGCATGCATTGGCGATGCATACCTATAGTCCAGAAGAGTGGGCAAATCGGGCTGCACCGGCGCCAGATTCGCCGAATTGTCTTGGTGGCAGTAAAAAGGATCAGGGTTAATCAGCATATGGACCAGTTTGTTGTAGCGGCATTGTATAAATTTGTTGGCCTTCCTGATTATCACGAAATGCGTGAGCCATTGTTAGAGGTGTGCCTTAACGCGGGCGTGAAGGGCACCTTGCTGCTGGCTGCGGAAGGTTTGAACGGCACCATCGCGGGCTCTCGTTTGGGAGTAGATGCAGTACTCGGGTATTTGCGCGCCGATCCGCGTTTAGCGGATTTAGCGCATAAAGAATCCTTTGACTCGGCGCAGCCGTTTTATCGCATGAAGGTAAAACTTAAAAAAGAAATTGTGACTATGGGCATTGATGGCATTGATCCCAATGAAGTGGTTGGCAGTTATGTTAAACCGACGGACTGGAATGCGCTAATCTCTGACCCAGATGTATTGTTGATCGATACCCGCAATGATTACGAAGTTGAAATTGGTAGTTTTCGCGGTGCGCTGGATCCCAAGACGAGCAGTTTTAGAGAGTTTCCGGACTACGTGCGCGAGCATTACGATCCCCAAAAGCACAAGAAAGTCGCCATGTTTTGCACCGGTGGTATTCGCTGCGAAAAAGCCTCAGCCTTCATGAAAAATGAAGGCTTTGAAGAGGTGTATCACTTAGAGGGTGGCATTTTAAAGTATTTAGAAGAAGTCGCTGAAGAAGAAAGTTTATGGGAGGGCGAATGCTTTGTATTTGATAATCGCGTTTCTGTTACCCATGGATTAGCGACTGGTCAACATGATCTTTGCCATGGTTGCCGACGGCCCATTAAAGACGTAGACAAACAGAGTGAGTTTTATGAAGAAGGGGTGACATGCCCAGCGTGTTTTGAGCTTGTGACAGAAGACCAGAAAAAGCGTTTTCGTGATCGACAGAAACAGGTTGAATTGGCTCGTTTACGTAATGAAGAGCATGTTGGTGCTCCGCCGCCAGCACGTCAACGTAAATCACGTGAACGTAATTAATAGTCGTTTTTTACCTATTTAGGCGATGAGTCTGCAGTCACGCTAATGCAAGATTTGGTGAATCTAGATGCAAATGGAGTTGAAAATAGGCATTTGATTATTTTCGGCGATGTCGGACGCAGTGGCCTGTGGGTGGGGGTTAGGGATAAATTACCGGGTTAAATGCGATAACGCATTTGAATTACTTTGATCCTCATAAAATTGATGTAGTATGCTCAAATGAGCAAGGGAGCTTGGCTACTTGTAATGAGCCGGATGACTACAATAAGAGGATTTATTGCATGAAGCAGTTAGGCGTTCTGGATTCCGCATTTATTAACCTTGAGCATCCCAACACTCCCCAGCATGTTGGCGGGCTTGGTATTTATGACCCTTCAACCGCGCCCGGCGGTTTTGTGCGATTCAAGGGGGTTATTGCTAACTTCGAGCGTCGCCTCTCTAAACACACTATTTTTAGGTCGCGATTACTTAAGGTTCCCGGCAATGTCGATCGGCCGTATTGGGTGGAAGATGCCAATTTTGATGTTGAATTCCATATTCGCCATATCGCCTTACCTCAGCCCGGTGACTGGCGTCAGCTCTGTATATTAGTCGCTCGTCTTCATGCTCGCCCATTGGATATGAATCGCCCACTCTGGGAGGCCTATATTATCGAAGGCTTAGACAATATTCCTGGCGTGCCTAAAGGCGGATTCGCTATCTATACCAAAATGCATCATTCATTAGTGGATGGCGCAGGTGGTTCGTCGATTATGTCAGTGATTCATGATCTTGAGCCAGATCCCGCTGCTGTACCTCAGGGAGTAGCTGTTGTGACGGCTGACGTATCTCCTAGCTCGCTGTACTTGGCAACCTCGTCTGCGCTAAACAATGTTAAAAACAGCGTCAAACTCTTTACCGGCGGCGTCGGCGTATTGCGTGACCTTGGCAAAATGGCCGTGGGAATGGCGCAAAAGAAAATTCCTATACCATCGATTAAATCACCGAAGACACGGTTCAATACCCCTGTTGGGCCATATCGAGTTTTTGAAGCTGCTGAATTTAAGCTAGACGATGTTAAATATGTCAAGGATGCGGCGCAGGTTAAAATAAATGATGTCGTTCTGTGCATTGTCGCCGGTGGTCTGCGCCACTATTTAAATCATCACAATGAACTGCCTGATGAAAGCTTGTCTGTGTCGATTCCCCTAGATATGCGCACCCGTCGTGGTATGACCGATGAAAACAATCAAGTGGGTTCGGTTTTCGTTGAGTTGCATACTAATTTGGCAGACCCCTTAGATCGTCTTAAGGCGATTTATAAGAGCTCACAAGAAGCAAAAATTTATGGTGAAAACTCGCCTTTGGTTGATGTGCTGAAGTTAGCTGGCGTGATGTCGCCGGCGATTACAAAGTCCCTAGTAAACAGCTATTCAAATAACCAATGGACACGGCATCTGCCGCTTGGTATTAGCTCAGTTGTGTCGAATGTGGCTGGCCCCAATTTCCCACTGTATTCCGCTGGTGCGCAAATGGTGCGCTACTATGGTTTAGGTTTGTTGACGCCCGGAGTCGGTCTCTTTCATCTGATTTTTAGTTCGAATGGCATTATGACAATGTCGATTTTGGGTGATAGAGAAGCAATGCCAGATCCTGCGTTTTACCGCGAATGCATAGAGAAAGCCTTCGCCGAGCTATTGGCCGAAGTTAAGGGTGAGCGAAGTAAAAGTGAGACATCAACATCGAAAGTTTCCGTGAAGCGCAGTGCGTCGAAAAATACCTCCAGCGCAACAAGTAAATCAGCAGCTCCCAAGGTGGCAGCTCAAGCGAAGAGTAAAACTTCTGTCACTACTCCTGTCGAAAAACCGGTAGCTCGTAAGGCTAAAAGTACCCGGGCACCGAAATCTGTAGCAAGTAAAAAAGCTTCGGGGCTGTTGGCGGGTGACGATGTAAACGTCGTACCTATTAAAAATACCAATGCATAGTGAAGTGAATAATGTAGCGCATTACTATTTGCTCCGGACTTCTATTTCTACCGGTATCCCTACACCTTTCAATGAGGTGTCGCGGAGGACTTTCTAGTGCGCCAATTTATAATTGGGTAGGCATTGGGCGGAGTGGAGTTGTGGACTGCGCAACTCGATTTCTACCCTCGTGTTTTGCGCGATACAAGGCATTGTCCGCATGTATGATGAGCGATTCTGCACTAAGTGTGTCGGTGATTTCTGAGGTTGCGACTCCCGCACTGACAGTGACTCTATCAGAAATTGCGCTACCTGAATGCGGAATGTTCTGTTGATATAATTTGTCTATGACGCGGTTTGCCAGCCCTGCTGCCAAGGCTTGTTGGCTATCCAATAGTAAGACGATAAATTCTTCACCGCCGGTGCGCGCTACCACATCTATTTCGCGAGTAAAGGTGTTTTCTAATATCTTAGCGAAACGCTGTAATACCTTGTCGCCGCCATCGTGACCATAGGTGTCGTTATACTGTTTGAAATAATCGAGGTCAAAAACAAGTACACAGAGCGTCATGTTTTTACGTTTTGCGACTCGCTGATGGAAGTTTAGCTGTTCCTGAAAATAGCGACGATTGCCAATTCCAGTTAGCGCGTCTTTATAAGAATAGGTCGACAGTCTCTCTGTATGTTCCGATACGTGTTTAAGTAGTTCGTTACATTCGTTGACCAGCGTCCCCAAATCGTCGTTTTGCTTATACTGAAGGTGCTTATTGTAATTGTTGGTTTGTCGAATAATTTGCAATGTATTAGAAATACGGCGAACTGTAACCGTCCGGCGAACTCACCTTACATCAAGGCTGCCAATTGTGCGGCAGTAGCTCACCAATGTTTGAGGCGCGATGTGTCGGCAGTTTCTCCATCACGTCTTTCAGGTAAGCCTGCGGGTCTAG
>NZ_JANZNQ010000012.1 GCF_027257955.1 Zhongshania aquatica
TCAAACAGAAGGTATCGAAGCACATGCGTATGCTGCAACGGAAGCCACATCGTGTCCGCAAATATTTTAAGCACGAGAAAATTCGTTATGCCGCATAACAGATACCAAAATCCGCCGGGTTAATAGCGGATCGTTTTCATTTGAAAGTGATGCTGAAGGCGATAGTACATCTGTAAAAGTAGACGCAGGTAAAGAAGAAGGTAAAAAATAGTCTGCGAAATTTTGTTGCCTTTATATGAAAAGGTAAAGCACATCCGTGTTTGATTAGTAATGGCTCAGTCGCCAATCAAACACGGAATTCAATGTAAAAATTCCTGAGGTAAAATACTAAAAACGATGATGAAAATATTCGTTTAATAGCGCGACACTGTTCAAATTTTTTGTCATGCTATTGTCCTTTATAAGCTTAGAAAAGGTGTGGTAATGGGGGCTGATTCCGAAACGCGCGATATGCTTGCCTTAGAGCGTACGCATTTAGCCAATGAGCGGACCTTTCTTGCCTACATCCGCACGGCATTATCTTTGATCGCTGGCGCGATAGTGCTGTTCCAGTTTTTCTCATCTCTACATGCCTATATTGCGATAGCTTGGGTGCTCGTTGTTGTCGGCTTAGTCGTGCTCATCTTTGGGATTTATCGATTCTTTTATGTTAGAGCAGAGCTTAATAGATACAGAGATAAGCCAAGTAATTTACCTAACCCATAACCGTAAATTCGCACATTAAATCTTGTAGTTACTAACCATTACCCCCTTGTTTATGGGGTAGTGATTCTTGGCGTAACAAAATATTCTCCCGAGTTAGCTAACAGTGTCGCGTTGATTTTTTGCGCGGAAACACTGAGCAGAATAATTAACTCTGGAGAAGTGTATGTCTCGCATAAAATGTCTGCATTTGCCGTTACTTGCCGTCGCGGTCTCATTAGCGGCGTGTAATGACGATAATAAGAGCTCTTCCGGCGCTAGCGCTGAACAGCAATCTGTGGTGGTCGCGCCGTCATTAGGCCTGATCCGTAACGCACGGATAAAAATATTTCAGGCAGATGGTACGACCTTACTCGGCGAAGGAACGAGTGCTGATGACGGTACCGTTGACGTTAGCTATCTTAATTACACTGGTCCGGTTGTTATAGAAGTGCTTGGTGGTGGCAGCGCTATTTATTATGATGAGTCTTTAAAGCAGTTTGCTGCGCTTCCTGCGTCTGCGACTGTTCGTGCTATCGCGGTATTACCTGCACAAAATCTCGCCGTAACACCACTAACAAACTTGGCGTATGAAATTGCTAAAGCGCGCAGCAGCGCGACGCTTACAGCTGCCGACGTAGCCAATATTAATGAACAGGTACGCCTTAGTTTAGCGCCAGGCATTAGCAGCATTTTGGCGGTACCAGAGTTACTAAGCAGTGCTACAGGCGCTAAGTTGGGTGATACAGATGCGGGTAAACACGCACTAGTGTTAGCAGCTTTGGCTGACCTGTCTTCTGGTAACGCCAGTCCTGCCTTAAATACATTACTCGCGATGGCAACTGATGGTGCAGACGGCTCTTTAGATGGCTTGGTGGATGGTTCTTCAATAACTGTACCTTATGGCGATTTTATCGCCGACATGGCAGCGGCATTGTCGCGTCAAGCAAATACCTATGGCAATGCTGCGTTGAAGGCATCGGCTGCAGATCAAAAACCTAGTAGTGCCACTGTTGAAGAAGGTGATACGGGTGGATCTGGCACAGGTGGTACCGGTGGGTCAGGTACAGGTGGAACGGGTGGTACCGGTGGATCGGGTACAGGCGGAACGGGTGGTACCGGTGGATCAGGTACAGGCGGAACGGGTGGTACCGGTGGATCAGGTACAGGTGGAACGGGTGGTACCGGTGGATCGGGTACAGGCGGAACGGGTGGTACCGGTGGATCGGGTACAGGTGGAACGGGTGGTACCGGTGGATCAGGTACAGGCGGAACGGGTGGTACCGGTGGATCAGGTACCGGCGGAACGGGTGGCAATACAGACCCTGCACTTAACAATGAAGGTAAAGGGCGCTTCACCGGCGATGGCTTTACTGGTGACGTTAATGGCGTGACATACACCTACACCGATTCAGTTAATGTATTACCTAATAACACTGACAAGACTCAGTTTTACATTGAAGGTCGTGATGCCTCCGCCTTGAGTAAATGGCGGGTAGTTATTCCGAATGCAGTCGGTACATATAACTGCGATGACTCCGGCGATGACACGGTTCTGCAGCATCTCAATCAAGGCGGGTTAGCGGTTAATTCCGGTGCTGGCTCAAATGATGGCGACTGTATAGTTAAGGTCTTGCAAGTTGGTTCGGTTTACGAAGGATACTTTATAGGGAACCTCTATGGCGCAGTAGGGACCCCGCTGAAGCCGGTAACAAACGGTTACTTCTATGCTACCTCAGAGGTTGTAGACACTGGCGGCGGTGGTGGTAATACCGGCGGCGGCACGGATGGCGGAGTGAGCGGTGATCTGAATAATGCAGTTTACGATTCTTTGAACGGCCGCAATGGCGCTACAGTTAGCTTCGTTGGCAGTGCAGAATCTTACAACCTAGGAGTTGCCGACGTCGGTAGTGGTTTTGGCTTGCGCGGACTCGATTTCTATGTTGATCGCACAAGGGACGTGAATACGACCTTATTCCAAGAAGCTTATCCAAGTTATTTAGAGGTCGATATCACTAACCCAGTACTGGGCGAACAGGATTGTGGCGATGAGCTAAAAATTCGCTTGAATATGGCAGGTGGCACAAATTCCGGACGCTATTCTGCTAGCGCATGTAAAATGCGTCTTGATTATGCCAGCGATATTGGCGGTCTTCAGGGAGTAATTTTATCGGCTACACTGGTCACAACGTCAGATACTAGTCCGACCTTTGAATTAATAAACACGCCATTCCGTATTTATCACCATGTCGGTACGGCCGGCGCACTTTCTGGCGATTTGCCATTAGATAAGTTTGGTTCAATCGAAATTGGTGATGGCGGCACGTTCGAGCTGGGGGATAATCAATATTTCTTACTTGAAAACCGCGTTGGTCTTGGCGGAACGAGCCCTGATGATGGCTCACCAGCATTCACCGGTAATGCATCAGATGTAATCAGTCTCGTAACTAAGGGCCATCCTAGCTCTGGCTTTGCAGGAGACACAACCTACAACTGCGGAACAGAATATCGCTCACGTGCTGGTGGTTTAGAGCTAGCTATAAAGGTAGGTACTTATCTGTTAGAGACCAGATATAGCTCTGCGAATAATGTGGCCGCCAATTGCCAGATCGTAACGGTCGGGCGTGGAGGCAGGTATTATGATGCGTCTTACACTGCAACGCTTATATCAAATGACACCTCACTGGAAGAGTCGCTACGTACTTTGCCAGTGACGGGAGAATTCCGCAATTACGCGGTTCGGCTAAATCGGCCAGAAGGTGGCGTGGATGATGAAGGCGCACTGAGCTCAGAAGAAGTCGGCGCGACTCTGCAAATTGAAGATGGCAGTCCAGATTGGCAGACTGGTGATCGCTTCAAATTCCTTGAGGATCAGTTCGACCGCATCTCAGTTTTTGACACGAGCTATGGTATCTCAATAGATCGCGGTGAGCGTGTCATGAAATACGGTGTAGAAGTGCTTAATGCGCCACGTGCGGTGGGCGTATATGATTGCGCCAGTATTAACCCAGACAATAGTCGCATTGTGAACGTTGCGGTTAATGCTGTCGGTGTGAAGTACGAAACCACAACCTATGATAGCGTCTTGAGAAAAACGATCTTGACGCCAGGCGCAGCGTGTCAGATTGAAATTGTCAGTGATGATGATGGCTTCGTGAACGGTACTTACACCGCAACCGCGGTTGTAGTGGGGGGCGAGCAAATTATGCCCGGTGGCGACAATACAGTTCGTGTATCCGGTACCTTCCGCCGTAAAATAGAGCCCGCTCAACAGTAATTTACTCAGTCTCCCTGACGTATATTATTTTGCCCCAGCAATTGCTGGGGCTTTTTTTTGGGGATGAGGTTTAACGCAATACCGCCTCTTGTGTGACAGTCGCTATTAGTTGGCCTGTTTGTGTAAATATTTTGCCTGTGGCAAGTCCTCTGCCATTCGCCGCCCAGTGACTTTCTGTGCGATACAGCAACCATTGATCTACCTTTACTGGTGCGTGTATCCACATAGAATGATTCAATGATGCCAAAAAACTAACGCCAGAATCACGACCATGTGGAACAGCTATTGTGCCGGGTAACCAGTAATCCGATAAAAGCGCTAGCAAAGAATGATGGTCGCGTTCATCGCTGACGACACTGGCGGAAGGTAGGCGAATCCAGTAGTCACGAAATGCGGTATCTGGGCTGTCAAAATAGTGTTCAGGTTTGAGCATTCTAAGCTCAATAATATAGGGTTTCGTGAGCACGGCGACGATGTGTTCCGGTAAGCGATGGGCATTTTGCTTCGCAAACTGATCAAGACTTAACAAAGATTCTGGGTCCGCTGGATTACCCAAATCTGCAAACTGGTGGCATAGTCCTTCCTCGCCTTTGTGGAAGGAACAGAGCAGCTCGAATATCACTCGCCCGCGCTGCTCAGCGGTGACGCGACGGGTTGCAAAGTTGCGGCTATCGCTCAGGCGTGCAACAACATAATCGATGGGTTCGTCGATTATGCCGCCCCGCATAAAAACACCGCTAAGACTGTGGCACTGCCAGCCATCAACCGTGAGCGTTGCGGCGGCGAGCGATTGCCCTAGCGCCTGCCCACCAAAGGTCACTCCGGCCATATTGTCGAGGTTATGGCTAGCTCGAAAACGGTCTTCACCTATTGTTTCGAATTGCAGCATTTCAGCGGCGTTAGGAATATATCGGCTATTTATGGCGAGCATTACTTGTCTTACTCGTTACAATTTGGGAGGGGCATAGAGCTTATGCAACAAAGGTGATTAGATCAATCGATGACAGCTTATTTCGAGTCTGAAAATTAATTGTACCTTTTTATAATCCTTTTCAAGATGGTGAATTTACTCATTCGGTATATGTTTGCGTCAAAGTGGTGTAATGCAGGGAGCAGTAAAGTGTCACAAGCTGTGCGACAGCCAGTCCGCAGAGCTCTTAACTTGGGTGTCAGAGGGGCCAACGCGGTTTCTTCTGCATCCTGCCGCTTAAGCGCGTATCCCTACACTATTTGTATGACGACTTTACCTCGGCTTCTACCGGTTTTACTTCTAATATAAGCATCTTCAATATTAGCTAGTTGGTGAACGCTATCGATTACCGGGGTAACGGCACCGCTTTCAATAAAGTCCTTTAATATCTCTAAGTCGCTAGTATAGGACTCAACCCATACTGGCTTAGCCGATTTATCACCCATAAAGAGATGGGGGCGGTAGGCGTTAAAAAGTGCTTTTCCGTGGCCTGCGGTAGACACAAATAGGCCGTCGTCAGCCATTAATGATGCGCATGTTGTCAGGCTTTCGTAGGCGGTTGCATCGAATACTAAATCAAAATTATTTTTCTCTGATTTAAAATCCCCCTGTGTATAGTCAATGACCTTATCTGCACCAAGGCTTGTCACTAGCTCGATATTTTTTCCGCTACATACCCCAGTTACCTCGGCGCTCATCGCTTTAGCGATTTGTATTGCGAATGTGCCGACTCCCCCTGACGCGCCGATAACGAGGACTTTGCTGCCATTGCTGACGCTGCCCATTTGAAAAGCTTGCAAGGCTGTTAGCGCAGCAAGCGGAACGGCTGCGGCCTCGTTAAAAGATATATTATTAGGCATGTGCGCAATCCGCTTGGTGGCAATGCAGGCGTATTCGCTACAAGCCGCTGTGCGCAATCGCATATCCATACCATATACTTTGTCGCCGACCTTAAAGTTGCTGACATTACTGCCCCGCTCAACGATGACACCCGCTAAGTCGTCACCAATAATATGGAAGCTAGATAAGCAGCCGACTTTAGGGACCAAGCTGGAAATATTGTAATTCAGCTTCCAGTCTTTGGGATTCACCGATGATGCATGCACTTCAACTAATACATCATCGGCGCCAATTCTGGGCTTGTTTACGTCTTTAATTATTAACCTTGCTCTAGGGCCAAAACCTGTGGTGGTGGCAGCTTTCACTATAGGGTGCTCCTAGTAAATTTAATAGAATTCAGGTTGGCGATTGGCCCACTTCGGACAGCGACGCCAATTTAGCAATCCGCAATCAAGTTTGGATTAACCGAGCGTATTATGTATAGATAATTTGAAAACGGTAATATATGTTACTTTACGGGTGGCATATTTCAATTCAGCAAACAGAGCGAGACAAATACTATGGATATCATTCGTATCATCTTTGCGATCTTATTACCGCCATTGGGCGTGTTTTTACAAGTCGGTTTAGGTAAGCATTTTTGGATAAATATTATTCTTACACTCTGCGGATACTTTCCAGGCATTATCCATGCGGTTTATATCATCGCTAAGAAATGAGATCGCGAGAGACAGAACGGCGATTGCAGCGCAGTCGCAAACTCGCTACGTTATTAGACGGCGCGTGGGGAATCCCCAACACGCGCTGGCGTTTTGGTATTGACGCTGTACTCGGTTTACTTCCTTTCGCCGGAGATCTCGTGAGTGCCTTACTCGGTTTAGGTATTGTTTGGCACGCACACAAACTAAATGCACCGAGATTATTGAAGTTTAGGATGATGGGTAATATCGGTTTAGATTTTTTACTTGGTAGTGTGCCAGTGATTGGTGATATAGCAGATGTCGCGTTTCGCAAAAATTTACGTAATGCGTCTTTGCTCGAAGACTGGGTTGCGATACAAGCAAAAAAAGAACAATAGCATTGAACGCACAAGCAGCTTTCTTGCCGTAGTCGTAGCATCGCGATGGTGCAGAGATGCCTTGGCATTTACACACAGTATTTCAAGTAGCCTGTGGTGATTGCGTAACATTTAAGGCAATAAGATCCTTGTTTCATCATTCCCCTTTGAATATATCCCTTTCTTAGAAGTATAATGAGACTCATTATTATTAGCGCTGTTGTGGTATCTCCTAGTGAATTTATCCGAGTTAGTAAAAGGCGGACGGGCCACGGTGCTGAATGTGAGTGATGCTTGTGAGCTTGATCCCATCGCCCGCCGTATTCGTGAATTAGGCTTTGTAGCAGGTGCCACCGTAGAAGTCGTTGCAAAGGGCTTTTGGGGAGGCAACCCCCTTGTTGTGCGAGTTGGTAATACTCGCTTCGCCCTGCGAAAAAAGGAAGCGCAACGGATTCTTATTGAGGATCAGCAATGACCGCTTCCGCCGAACAACTGCACCGAATTGCTCTGGTTGGGAATCCCAATTGCGGTAAAACAGCGCTATTTAATCTACTTACCGGAAGTACTCAGAAGGTTGCCAACTACGCGGGCGTCACGGTTGAGCGTAAAGAAGGTTTATGCCGTATTTCGGATGAAGTGAGTCTGCAGATTTTGGACTTACCCGGCGCCTATAGTTTGGACGCAACAAGCCCGGACGAGGCAGTTACCCGTGATGTACTTTGTGGCCAATACAAAGGGGAAGCCCAGCCAGAGCTGATTGTTTGCGTGGTAGACGCCACTAATTTGCGACTTCATTTGCGTTTTGCGCTGGAGCTGATTGCCCTAGGTCGACCAATGATTGTCGCCGTCAATATGATGGACTCAGCGCAACGCCAGGGCATTCAGGTCGACACCGCCCGCTTAGCGGAAAAGTTAGGTGTCCCGGTGGTAGAAACTATTGCCGTGCAGCGCCACGGCGCAAATACCTTGTTGGCTTTGTTACAACAACAAAATTTTTCGGCCGTGCCTGTTCCGTGTGAAGATCAAGGTTTGGAAGCACGATTTCGGCGGGTTCAAGACATTATTGAGTGCTGCGTTTCCCAGACTGAACAGCCCCAAAACATGGATGATCGTTTAGATGCGGTACTTCTACATCCATTTGCCGGAATGGTCATTTTAGCGGCTATGTTGTTTTTCATGTTCCAGGCAGTTTTCTCCTGGGCGGAACCGCTGATGGTTGGTATTACCTCCATAGTAAATTCGGCCGGTGCGCTTATCACGGCGCCAATGCCGACGGATTCCGCGCTGTACAGTTTAGTTAATGACGGTGTTATTGCCGGACTCGGCAATGTGCTGGTGTTCTTGCCGCAGATAATGATTTTGTTTTTGTTTATTCTTATTTTAGAAGAGTCCGGCTACCTTCCCCGAGCGGCGTATCTGCTCGACAAATTAATGTTCAGTGCTGGCTTGTCTGGTCGCGCCTTTATTCCGCTGCTATCGAGTTTCGCCTGTGCTATTCCCGGCATTATGGCGACTCGCAGTATTCAGGATCCACGGGATAGATTGACCACCATTTTAGTGGCCCCTTTGATGACTTGCTCTGCTCGGCTTCCGGTTTATACATTGCTTATCGCCGCGTTCATTCCCCAGCGTGAGGTGGCGGGGTTGTTTAATTTGCAGGGACTCGTGCTATTTGCTTTATATTTCTCCGGCATTATCAGCGCGCTGCTGGTCGCTTTTGTGATGAAAGCGCTGCGTAGAAACAAAAGTGATCACGCCCTGTTAATGGAGTTGCCTGCCTATCGTTTACCTCACGCTAGAGATATCGCCTTGGGTCTTCTGCAACGGGCCAAGATTTTTCTGCGCCGTGTTGGCGGGATTATCTTTGCGTTGACTGTGCTCCTGTGGCTACTTTGTACTTTTCCGTCCCCGCCAGAAGGTTTTACTGGCGCGGCAATTGATTTCAGTATTGCAGGTCGTCTTGGTCATCTACTCGCTGTGGTTTTTGAACCCATTGGATTTAATTGGCAAATTTCGGTCGCGCTTATTGTCGGTATGGCGGCAAGAGAAGTGGCGGTATCTGCGTTGGGAACCGTCTATGCAATGTCGGGCAGTGAGGAGGCGATTACCGAGCAGCTAGGCCAACTGATTGCGCAACAATGGGCTTTGCCTACCGCACTTTCGCTGTTGGCGTGGTTTGTATTTGCGCCCCAATGCATTTCGACCCTCGCTGTTATCCGTCGCGAGACCAACTCGTGGCGTGTTATGGGGTTTGCGGTGTTTTATCTCTTTGCCTTGGCGTATTTGGCGTCTTTGGCGACCTATCAAATTGCTACCGCCGTGTTGAACTAGGGAGGCTTGATGATATTTGCCACAGTTCAATTTCTGATTATTACCGCTTTAGTTTTGCTGAGTCTGTGGATTACACTGCGCAATTATTTCCCCGAGGCCTGCGATTCCCTTTTAGAGAATTTACGCAGAGCTTGTCTTCGCCATCGACATATTCGTGGTATGGCATGGCTGATAAAGCGACTTGAGCAGGATAAAACGCGAGTCAGCGTTAACTGCGGTAGTTGTAAAAGCTGCACAGCATGCGCGCCGTCAGCGCACAGCGAACTCTACGAGCCAGATGTGATTCGTTTTGTCGATCTAGATGTTCAGAAATAAGCTAGCTTAGCTTTTCCAATAGGTGGGTGTCATCACTAAGATGATGGTCATAAATTCCAATCTACCCAGCAACATTCCCACGCTTAGAATCCACTTACTGCTATCGGGCAAGGTAGCGAAGTTACCGGCGGGGCCGATGATATCGCCCAGACCTGGGCCGACATTCATGAGCGCAGTAGATGCGCCGGTTAGGCTAGTGACTAAATCAAGTCCGCTAAATGCCAGCATTAAAGTGATAACTACCAATGATAGCAGCATGATGAACACGAAGGTCACCGCAGATAATACAATGCTATCGTCTACCGCTCGACCGTTGTAGTAGCGACGGATCATGGCGCGGGGATGCACGGCGCGAACGATACTTTCCTGCATCATCATAAATAATAATTGAAAGCGGAAAATTTTAATGCCACCACTGGTAGAGCCTGAGCATCCGCCAATAAACATGGCAAAGAAAAACGCGGCAACCGCAAGATTTCCCCATTGAGAATAGTCCCCACTTGCGTAGCCTGTAGTCGTTATTACCGAGACTAAGTTGAAGGTGGCATACGTTAAGGCGTGAATAAAGTCGATGCCGGTTTCCGACATTAGGTGCAAGGTAATGATGATACTTATAACAAGTATAGTCAGCAGGAAGCCGCGGATTTGCTGGTCTCTAAATGCAAGTACATTGCGCTTGATTAGGACGTGAACGTAGATTGCAAAGGGCATTGCACCGAAAATCATAAAGGTGATCGCTACCCAGTGGCTGCCGAGATCGGCGAATTGCGCAAAGGAACTGTCTGAGGTTGAATAGCCGCCTGTGGATATAGTGGTCATGGCGTGATTCACCGCGTGGAAGCTATCCATACCCGTTAACATAAACGCGACGGTACACAGAAAAGTAAGAATGATATACACGTAAATAATCATTGTGACCATGGTGCGCGAGCGGGGCATGGCTTTGTCTGACCAATCTGATGATTCGGTTTGGAATAGGCGCATACCACCGACTTTAAGAAAGGGCAGAATCGCGACGGCCATACCGATAACGCCGAGGCCACCGATCCATTGCAGCATAGAGCGCCATACCAAAACGTCATGCGCCATGGTATCTAGGCCGGTAAGTACAGTTGAGCCGGTGGTGGTAAGGCCAGACACAGATTCAAAAACAGCGTCGGTAAAGCCGCAAAATCCGGGGATTAATAAAAAAGGTAGTGCGCCTGTTAAGGAAATTAATACCCACGAAGTTGTAGTGATTAAAAACATTTGTCGTGGGGTAAGCATATTAATGCGATGTGACCGCGACAATAGCCATCCCCCAGCAGCCAGTCCAACCGTTAGCGCAATTGAATTGCTAAAAGCGGCGGTATTGCCGGTGTGATAAATGACTGCCATGAGTAATGGCACTGTCATCATTAGGCCAAAAACCAGCAGTATTAAACTGCAAACTTTTAGAACCGGTTTGATGAGGGTGAACTGGGTCATTTGTTTAGTCGCTATCTTGAATATGAGGTTCTGATTTACCCGGCAGACTTCACTTTGCCGACGGCGTGATAATACCGAGTTCGGCTGAGCCAGCTCCACAGGAAATAATTGATTTAAAGGCGGCATCGAGTTTTATGTCGGGGCGCGGCTCAACGCATTCCGGCGGCAGATGATACACAAATCCAGAGGTGGGGTTTGGTCCGGTGGGCACAAATACCGTAAACCAACCATTGCTGTGACGACTTGTGATAATGGCGGTCGCCCTAGCGGGGCTTTGCGTGCCATACAGCTGCACTACTGCGGCCTCGCCTTTGGTAAAGGGGGAGTTGCTATTCGCTCCAAACATTTGTTGAATGATGTCGCGAATTAATCGATAACCCGGCGCGAAACGCGCCAAGTGGGCATCGATAAAGTTCTGTATCCAGCGACCGGCGCTTGTCGCAACGATAGTGCCAACCATAAAGCATGAAAAAAGAATAAGTGCGATAACTAGCACGTCTATAGCGAGCGGCGGTGCACCTGTTAGTCTCACCAGTGGTCCAGTTAAGGGCGCGATTAGCGATTGCACACTGTTGACGGCCCAGCGGAGGCCGAGCAATAAAATGATGATCGGTGCAATAACGAGAACGCCACCAATAAAGGACTGACTAATAAAATGCTTAAGTTTTTTCATGATGATCCGAGCTAATCATGGTTTGCCGCTATAGTAACGAGTTTGAGTGATAAGGATACTGTAATTCGTATGAATTTATATGCGTCCTCTAACGCAGTAGGCTTAGGAGTTGATCGAGTAGCCGTTCTAGTTTTCGCAGTGAGCCGCATTCTGCCACATAGTGGCAGGCGCTTTGATAGCGACGAATTTCTGAGTCGCCAGTATTCCAGCTGTAGTGCGATTCTGGATTAAACCAAAGCACTAATCTTGCGCGGTGATAAATACTGCGCAGTGCATCTATTCCGGTGTTGCCGCCATTGCCGCGGCCGTCGCCAAGAATAATGACGCAACTGCGTCGATTGAGTTTGTCTTCGACAAGGTCTTTAAAGCTAGTGAGCGCCGCGCCGTAGTCGCTGCCACCCATGCCGTGGCGCTGCTGGATGATGGCCATGGCGTCATCGGCGGAATACTGTTTAAAGAGATCGGTAACTTCAATACTTTCTCCGCAAAATACAAAGCTGCGGGTGTTTGGCAAGACATCGCTCAGCGCTTGTACAAAAAGGAGTAGCACTCGTGACCAAGCGCTGACCGAACCGCTAATGTCGCAAAGTACAAAAATTTCACTTTTGTCTTTGCGGGTGGTTTTCCAAAAGCGGTGAAAGGGAATACCGCCATAGGCAATGTTGCGGCGCAGGGTTTTACCCAAATCAAGCTTGCCGCGATTGGCGCGTTTATGGCGCTGGCGATGCCGAGAGGCAAGCTTTTTAGCGAGTTTGCGAATAAGCGGCGGCAGACGTTCGCGGTGGTAGTGTTCCATTGCCGACAGCGAACTGTCTTTTAGGTTTGTTTCACGAAGACTGTTAATGGCGGCATCGTTATTTAACAGCAGTTGTCGGTCGATGATTTCTTTGATCGCTGCAATTCGACTATCACGCAATTGCGTTAAAAGGTGGGCTTGCTCATTGTCACCGGCATCCTGACGTTGTTGGATTTCACTGAGTGCCTGCTCGTCATTCAGCGCATTTAACATCTTGCGCCGATAGACGCCACGCTGTGTTCGAAATTGTATATTTTCTAGGCCAACCTCGGCTGCCGCCTGCATGACGTCGCTGAAGGTGTTATCCCGCTGTCCGCCATTGCCGCCACCACCTGAGCCTTGCCCGTAGCCCCCAGCGTCGCCTTGTCCCGGCCCCTCGTCAGAATCCGCCGGTGATTCATCGCTAGCGTCGGCTCCTGCATTTTGCGGAGCTAACTCTTGTTGAACGTTTGCGCTCGCCTGAACCCGGAAGAAACGATCGAAACAGTCTACAAAGCGCTCGTGGTCGTCTACTGTTTTAGCGAGGCAGCTTGCCAGTCCGTCTTGTAAAAGTCGGGGTTCGCTATAGCCCAATGTCGCCACGACGCGCATGGCGTCTAGGGTTTCCGCGGTGGATATTGCTAAGCCGTTGTTCCGCAGATGGCGAATAAATTGCAGTAGCGTTTCATCCACGGCGATTAGTGATCACTATTCGCGCGCTTGATAAGGCCGTGTAGTTCAGGGCTGACCATTGCGATGTCTTCTTCGTACTTGAGCAGTACATTGAGGGTGCTTTCAACCAATTCCCGCGACAGACTGTTGCAGTGCAGGAGCAGCAGACTGCGCGCCCAATCAATGGTTTCGCTTATTGCGGGTTGTTTTTTTAAATCCAGGTCGCGAACGGCATGCACAAAATTTACTAGCTGCCGACGTAACTCGTCTGGTACTGCAGGCACTCTGCTTTGTACAATTTTGCTTTCTAATTTTGCTTCCGGGAAGGGAATGTACAAATGCAGACAGCGGCGTTTAAGGGCATCGCTCAGGTCCCGGGTGTTGTTACTGGTTAATATCACCAAGGGTTTGTGGGTTGCTCTTAGTGTGCCAATTTCTGGCAGAGTGACACTAAAGTCGGCAAGAATTTCTAACAGAAGCGATTCGAACTCGTAGTCGGCTTTGTCTATTTCGTCGATGAGTAATACGGCACCGTCGTTACTTTGCAGCGCTTTTAACAAGGGGCGGGGTTCTAAAAATCGCTCTGAGTAAAAGATGTCGTCAAAATTATGAAGTCGCTCCACCGCATTCGCTAAGCCCTCGGTACCATCGAGGATGTTGTGGAGCTGTTCTTTTAATACTTGCACATAAAGGAGCTGTTTGCTGTATTTCCAGTCGTAGAGTGCTTTGCTTTCGTCCAGACCTTCATAACATTGCAGACGGAAAAGAGGTTTCGCTAACATTGCAGCTGTCGCATTGGCGAGTTCGGTTTTACCAACGCCCGGCGGCCCTTCAATAAGAATGGGGCGCTCTAATTGTTGTGCAATATAAAGTGTCGTCGCAATAGCTGAGCTCGCGATGTATCCCTGTTCGGCGAGCCTATCGATTAGCTGGGCTATGTCGTTGCTGGCATCAGTCATAAGTAGTCCGAAAAATCAGTAAATTAGCGAGATATAAGATGCTTTAGCGCCGGCCAGTGCTGTAAATAGTGTTGCTGAATATGGCTGGCGTCGGCGAGTTCGTGGTCATCAAAATCAAAACCTGGGCAAACGGCTTCAGAGATTAAGCTATGATTGCCATGTAATAGCTCAGAAGCTTTCCAGTAGCCGCCCGGCACTAGCATTTGAAGCTGTTGTCCGGCGGCTAAATCCGGGCCCATTACCACGCGTTCTAGATTTCCAGCAGGTGATAGCAGTGTGTAATGAACTGGGCTGCCGTGCTGCCAAAAATGCAGAATATCAGAACGGTTTCGGTGCAGATGGCCGACGGGGCTTTCTTTATTAAGAAGGTAGAAAATTGACGACATTGCCGCACGCGTGTTGCTTTTATGGGATGAGGTGAAGGTTCTACAAAAGTAGCCACCTTCAAGATGGGGCTCTAGATTGAGCCGCTTGATTAGTTCATCGCTGCTGGTGATCTTCGCGTTAGACATGGCGTGTTGTGTTAGCCGCCGGTGGTGTTCATAAACCGGACGATCTGTGGTTCGTCATCCAGTGAAAAATGATGACGCTCAGGTTTGAGGTCCATGGCCTTGATGATGGCCTCACGTAATTTTTGATCATCTCCGGGATAGCGGTCTACGATCTCTTTCAAGCTGACCGAGTGTTCATTGCCAAGACAGAGCAGCAGACGACCTTCTACAGTTAGGCGCACTCGATTGCATAAATGGCAGAAGTTGTTGCTATGGGGCGAAATAAATCCGATCCGCGAGGTGCTATCACTCATGCGATAGTAGCGCGACGGCCCACCGGTATTTTCGGTAGTCGGGGTAAGGGCGTAGCGAGATTCTATTTTGCTGCGAATTTGCTCGCTGCTGATAAAACTCAGTGCTCGATCGTGTTCGCTAATATTGCCTAGTGGCATTTCTTCTATAAAACTAATGTCGATATGCTTATCGCGGACATAATCGATTAAATCTAAAATTTCGTCGTCGTTCCGTCCTTTTAGGATCACAGCGTTAAGCTTTAGGCGTTGAAATCCGGCGTCACGAGCGGCGTCGATACCGGTTAATACTTTTTTTAGTTCACCAAATCGGGTTAATTCTTTAAAGCGATCTGGCTGTAGGCTGTCTAGGCTGATGTTGATGCCAGTTAGGCCGGCGGCTTTTAGCGGTGCGGCGAACTTGTCGAGTTGCGCGCCATTAGTGGTGAGGTGCAGTTGTTCTAGCTGCTCTAGTTGGCCTAGGCGCTCGACCAATGCCATCACATTTTTGCGGACCAAGGGCTCTCCGCCGGTCAGGCGAATTTTTTTTACCCCCAAGTGCACGAAACTACTAGCGATGTCGTACAACTGCTCTAAAGTGAGAATTTGCGCGCGGGGCAAAAAGGTCATATCTTCCGACATGCAATACACGCAGCGGAAGTCGCAGCGGTCGGTGACCGATAGTCGCAGGTATTCAACCCCGCGACCAAAGCGGTCTTGTAGTGGCGTGTCGGTGTTTATCATGGCTTGGATGTTATCACATGTGATGAAGTCAGGCTGCGGTGCTAAGTGTTTGTTTTACGGTTACAACGGGCTGTAACATTACAATAACGGATTTTTAATTTAGTCTCAGGGGCGACAAATGAAACTTTTCAATACTTTAGCGTTAATTTCAGTCTGTGCCGCGCTGCCGGTGTATGCGGCGGGTAGTGCAGCAAATGCTAATAATTCAGCACAGGCGCCGCAAAATCAGGCTCAGGCAAAAACCAATACTAGTGCGGGGGTGCAGTCAGGCGGCATTTATGACCGTCACGGTCGGCCAGTGACAGCAATGGAAGTCGGAAAAGCCCGTGCCGCTGAAGCTGCGGTCAAAAAAGCGGGTGTCGCGCCAGATTCTACCGAAGCCGCGATGATTCGTATCAGCGCTGGGCAGTCTCCAGAAACCGCCTACGAACCCTTTGACGGCATCTACGACGCCCAAGGAAACCGTATTAGTAGTAAACAGGCGGCAGAGGAGCTGGCGGTTGAGGAGGTTGTACGTCGCAGTGGTGCCGAGCCGGGTTCTGAGCGTGAAGCGATCATTCGTGCCGCCGCAGGTGGTGAAACTGAAACCGAGGCGGGGGATGAAGTTGATGGCCCGACAATGGAGGAGGTGGCAAAAGAGATTGCTGTGCAGCAAGCTATTCTTCGTACTGGTGTGCAGCCAGGATCGGCTAACGAATCACTAATTCGTATGGGCGCGGATGTGATGATGGAACGGTATAAAAGCTGGAAGTAATGCCCCTTGTGTGGCGATCTCTCGGATCGCCACACCTATATAACAATAAGTCGTACCACTAAATTTGGCGTTTTTTGCCAGTTTCCTGTCTCATTTTGTCATTGTCTCTGCAGTTTCAAAGAGTAAAGTGTGGGGCAATTCTGGGGTTCTGTTCGCAGGATCTGCTACACCGTACTGAGGTCTGACTTTTTAGCAATAGCGCCAGACCGGTTCAGCCAAGGACGAGATCATGATGAGCGATACTAATACGATAAAGCGTTATCCAATGCCCATGCCATTTGGTTGGTTTGCGGTTTCTTATTCTGATGAATTGGCGCCAAGCCAGTCACGGGCCGTGCATTACTTCGGACAAGAATTGGTGTTATTTCGTACCGAGGCTGGTAAGGCGGTATTGATGGAGGCCTATTGCCCGCATTTGGGTGCGCATTTGGGTCACGGCATTCACGAACGCTCCGGCACCGGTGGCGGCCGTATTGAAGGCAATAATATTGTCTGCCCCTTCCATTCATGGAAATTTAGCCCCGAAGGTGAGTGTGTAGAAGTACCGTACGCCAAGAATATGCCGCCGAAAGTTGCCGGTAAGAAGTGCCTTAAAAGTTTTCCCATCCGTGAAACAAATCAGGTCGTTTGGGCTTGGTATCATCCCGACGGTGTTGCCCCATTGTGGGAAGTGATTAGTCACGATGAGGCCAATAGCGATGATTGGTCTCCGCAGGATCGCTACGAGTGGATTATTAATACACATCCGCAAGAGATGGCAGAAAATGCCGCTGACCCCGCGCATTTCAAATACGTGCATGGCACCGCATCTTTCCCTGAATGGGAGACCACCTACGACGGTTACTTTGTTCGGGGGCTACAGGTGGCAAATATGCCAACGCCACGTGGCGAGGTAAAAGGCTCAATTCGCACGGGCAGTGCAGGTCCAGGGCAGGGCTTTACCAAGTTCGAAGGTATTGCCGATACGTTTTTACTTGGCCTAACAACACCTATCGATGAGCACAAGGTGCAGGTACGCTTTGCATTCATTCAGCCCAAGGTAAATGGAGAAGTGAAGAAGGGGGGGGTCAACGCAGCGATTATTGCTAATATTGTTGGTCAGCTCGAAGAAGACAAGCCTATTTGGGAGCATAAAATTTACCGTCCGCTGCCAATTCTGTGCGACGGCGATGGGCCAATTGCTAAATTCCGTAAATGGTATAGCCAATTTTATGCGGAAGGATTTGATCCCCGCGCACTATAGTTTTATTTCGCGTTGTTTTTAGTGTTGGTCATCCGGTGGGGCTGCGTCCCGCCGGATTTTCTGTATACTTTGGCAATCAGTAAACTTGCCGGAAAGTGTAATGCGTTTTTTTGTTCCCTCTGTTTTTATTTTTACACTGTGCGCACCCTTAGTTCATGCATCTTGCGTTATTCCCTTGCCACCGCAGCATTTCCCTAACGGTTCTGTAGCGGATGCAGAGGCCATGGATTTCGCAAAACGTCGAATTGAGCGCTACCTCGATAATAGTCAGCGTTTTATAAAGTGTTTAGATACGATGGACAAAACGGCCATTGGCACTGGCCGAGATAATGAAGAGCGTCGCCGACGCCGCATCAATAATTACAATGCGGCTATGGAAAATACTGCGCTGGTCATCCGTGAATACGAAGAGAGTGTGCGTAAGTTTAATAATCGATAAGGCAAAGCCTAGAGTCTTCTAGGCGACGTTTTAAGATGGGTGTTGCTTCCTCCTTCCCTAGAATTAGTACCTCCTGTAGACCATGCTCTCCTGCACTATCGAGGGGTAGATTGAGTTCGTTGATCACATGTGCAACACGCCGTGCTATTGCTTCGCCGGAATCAATCCACTGCAGATTGGGTAGCAACTCTGAAAGTGGTTTTTGCATCAGCGGAAAATGAGTGCAGGCTAAAACCACGGTATCCATTTCAGCAGCGCGAGGGTGCTCGCTAAGCGCAGCTTTGATCTGTTGTAGAACCTCGTCAATATTACTGTCGTGCCAAAATAGAGATTCAATTGCGGGGGCCAAAATTCGGCTTCCCACCGGTATTACACAGCAATGCGAGGCAAAATCATTGATTAATTGCGCGGTGTAGGCGCGGGCCACGGTGCCCGGGGTGGCGAGTAATCCAATCACGCCGCTTACACTGCGCTGCGCTGCGGGTTTTATGGCTGGGACGACACCAATGACGGGAATACTTAGAATGCTGCGAAGCGCCGGTAATACCGCGGTGCTAGCAGAGTTGCAGGCCATTACTAAGATGTCGGCGGCGTGTCGCTGTAAGACAGCAGTCACCGCCTGACAAATATGTGTGACCAGCTCTTCCTCCTGCCACTCTCCATAGGGAAAGCCACCGTGATCCATGGCGTAGAGAAGATTGGCTTGGGGAATAAGCTGATGAATCGCGGCGCCGATGCTCAATGAGCCGACGCCGGAATCAAACACTAACACGCGTGGTGCGTGCATGTTGGGGATCACAGCAGGGCGAGAATTTTTTCTGCCGCGCTTACATCAACTGCACCGGTAGGTTCGAGTGCTAAATGACTGACGGTGCCGTTGTCGACAATCATTGCGTAGCGGCGCGAGCGATTGCCAAGACCAAAGCCTGAACCATCCATGACTAAGCCAAGTGCTTCGGTCAGTTCGCAGTTGCCGTCGGCCAACATCAGTAATTCTTCAGCATTCTGGCTTTTGCCCCATGCATCCATTACAAAGGCGTCATTTACAGATATGCAGGCGATGGTGTCCACGCCTTTTGCTTTGATTTTGTCGGCGTTTACAACATAGCCAGGCAAGTGGGTCAGAGTGCAGCCTGGGGTAAATGCGCCGGGCACGGCGAACAATACAACTTTCTTGCCAGAAAAAATTTCTTCGCTGCTAATGTCCTGCGGGCCTTTTTCGCCCATAACTTTGAGTGTAACTGCTGGGATTTTATCGCCTGTCTGAATGCTCATAGTAGAACCCTTATTTATGTCTAGCGAGTGTGAAGTTGTTAGTTTAGCAGAGCGGAGTTGCTGTGGTAATGCAGTAAAAATATCTGATCTAGATTGCCGCAGTCACTTAGACGACTTAGCGTACAATGGTTCGTAATTTCGGGATAATGTTTTTGAACTGGTGCTTGGTGCAAGCTCGGAAAGCCCTGTTTATGGAGTATGTAGGTGATAACTCGTCAACAATTGCAGCGAGAATGGCAGGTATTTCTACTTGCCGTGGGATTTTTAACGCGGATACCGGTCCCCGCTGACCCAGATTTTAGCGAAGAAAAACTAAACGGGGCATCGCGCTACTTTCCCTTGGTGGGATTAATCGTCGCTGGCGTTTCTGCGCTGGTATTTGTTGCCGTCGCCGCTCTTTTTACCAATACGTTGATTGCCGTGCTGCTATCAATGGTCGCATCAATATTGTTAACGGGGGCCTTCCACGAGGATGGCTTTGCAGACAGTTGCGATGGCTTTGGCGGCGCATGGCGGTCAGAAGACGTGCTGCGAATTATGAAGGATTCGCGTATCGGCACCTACGGTGCTGTGGCCTTAGTATTGGTGCTAGGGCTTAAAGCGGCGGCACTGACTGCCATGCCATCGACCTCAGAATTAGTTGGCGCCTTGTTTTGGGCGCATGTGCTTAGTCGCTGGCTATCGACGTCTTATCTGGTCGATTTGCAGTATGTCCGCGGTGAGGGGAAATCTAAGCCGCTAGCGACCGCCATGAAGATGAAAGACTGGCTACTCTCTGGATTACCTCTGATAGCGCTATTCTTGTGGGCAGAGTTGCCGCCGTTTATTCCATTATTGGCGACACTGCTTGTTTTTCGTTTCTTTTATGCCGCCTATTTGCGGCGCCGTATCGGCGGATATACCGGCGACGCGCTCGGCGCTGGCCAGCAAATAGCAGAGATCATGGTGTATTTAGCGTTTTTACTATGAGTTCAAAAATCGAAAGTGTGAATACTGCACTACCTTTCATAGAGGGTTGTCGGCACTCTTAGGTACATAGTAGGTCGTAGTGTTACAAGGATATGAAGTCTGAGACACAGGAAAAGAGGATACAGACATGAATACAAGTTTATTAGTTGGCGGAATATTTGGTGCAGTCGCGGTAACTGCAGTGGGCAGTTACGCGGGCTACAACAATTATGTAGAAAACAAGAAACCACTTTTTGCTGAGGTTCTTGAGACGAAGCCGGTAACTGAAACCTACTTTACCAACCGCGAAGAGTGTTATGACGAGGTTGTGCAGCATCAGGCTGAGGTTAAAGACGAGAACAAAATTACCGGTACAATCTTAGGTGCGGTAATTGGCGGTGTTATCGGTAAACAAGTTGGCGGTGGCAATGGTAAAAAACTCGCAACGGTAGCAGGTGCGGCTGCCGGTGGTTATGCCGGTAATAAAGTTCAGGGCAATATGCAGCAAAAAGACGTATATACCACCACTGAGCGTCGCTGTAATACTGTGCAAGACCCTCAACAGCGGGTTACTGGTTACAGTGTAACCTATAAATTAGATGGCGAAACTGGCACCGTTGTCATGGATCATAAACCGGGGAACACTATACCCGTTCAAGATGGTCAGTTGGTGCTAAACAAAACGGAGACCCAAGAGCTATAGGCTCTAGGCGTTTTCAAAAGTGTATGGCTGATAATTTTGGTCATCAAGTTAACCATTGTGGATAAAGGAAGTAAATTATGGCTAGGACAACATTAAAACGTAGCACCACGGCGATTGTGATGAGCGGTTTCATGGTATGGACTGGCGTGATGGCCACAACGGCGTCTGCCAGCGTTATTGGCACGGATCACATGGTGGCTGAGTACGCAGTTAAAGAGCATCGCGCTGAAATGAAGGCGGCTCTGTCGCAAGACAATGTTCGTGAGCGCCTAGTAGAGTTAGGTGTATCGCCAGCGGATGTAGAGGCGCGTATCGATGCATTAACACCCGCAGAGTTAGCTATGTTGCAGGAAAAAATGGATCAACTACCTGCCGGTGCCGGTGCAGTTGGTTTACTAGCGTTACTGGTATTGATCTTCTTTATTACTGATATTCTTGGTATCACTGATATATTCCCCTTTGTGAATGCGGCTAACTAGTATTCTCATCACATGCCTGCTTTTGCAGGCATGTTCCTCTATACCTTTGAATGAATCTGTTGCATCCCTGCCAAGGCAGCGGCAACTGGTCGTGCCTTTTGTCGAACAGCAATCCCATTATTGTGGCCCAGCAGCGCTTACAGAAATTGCGCGGTTTTGGGGTTTAGAGGCCGATCAACAATCATTAGCAAAACAATTATTTATTCCGGATAAAGAGGGTTCGCTCGCAATTGAAATGCAGGCGACCTCACGGCGTTTAGGCTTACTTCCCTATCCGCTAGCCAAGAATCTATCGGCAGTTCTCAGCGAAATAGATGCTGGCAACCCCGTGTTGGTATTTCAAAATCTTGCTTTTTATTGGTGGCCGCAGTGGCATTACGCCGTTGTTGTTGGTTACGACCTAGAGATGGAAGAACTCATTTTGCACTCTGGCAGCCATGAAAATTACCGGCTGTCGTTTAGAACATTTATGAGCACATGGTCGCGAACTAATTACTGGGCGCGAGTATTAACAGATAGCAGTCGTCTGCCTGCCACAGCGAAACCGGCTCAGTACATCTCGACCGCTTATGAATTTGAACAAGTAGGGGATGCCGAACTCGCAACAGCGTTTTATTCCTTAGCTGCTGAGCAATGGCCAAATTCGAAGCCGGTATTAACCGCCTTAGCGAACGTCGCTCTCACACAGGGCGATACTCCTCGTGCGCTTGAATTATTTGGTCGCCTATTACAAACAAATCCAGACGACCCTGCGCTCTGGAATAATTATGCCTTCGCACTGCTAGCGCAACATTGCCGAGGCGAGGCCTTGTCCGCGATCACAACAGCGATCGAGTTGGCCGAAGATAAGGCGCCGTATCAGCAGAGCCTTGATGAGATTCGCTCTGGAGGAGACAAGCAATCGGAGCAGTGTGAGTTTGATGGCGAATGGAATAAGCCTTAAAAATAAGGCTTATTTAAACAAATAGTTCGATACGCACGGGTTAAAAATAGCCAATTGCATATCGAAACTAGGGCTCGGCAATGCCGAACCCTAGTTGTTTACAAGCGCCCTTTTTGATTCTGCTTAGCTTGGGCAAATAGCGCGGCCATCGTTGAATTTACTTCTTTTTGTGGCGCTTGCTTTGGTACAGCGGGTGCTCTGCGACTGCCGCGACGATCCCCACCGTTATTGCTCGAATCCTGCTCGCTGGCTTTGTCTTCTAAGCGCATGGAGAGAGCAATACGCTTGCGTTGAGCATCTACCTCCATAACCTTAACTTTAACAATGTCACCAGCTTTAACGACGGTGCGCGGGTCTTTAACAAACTGATTCGCTAGCGCAGAGATATGCACTAGGCCATCTTGATGCACCCCGATGTCTACAAAGGCACCAAAGTTGGTGACGTTGGTGACTACACCCTCCAAAATCATATCGGGTTCGAGGTCAGAGATTTTCTCGATACCGTCTTTGAAACTCGCTGTTTTAAAGTCAGGACGAGGGTCGCGGCCCGGTTTGTCTAGCTCGGCAACAATATCGGTAATAGTGGGTATACCAAAGCGCTCGTCGGCGTACTCGCTAGGCTTGATGGTTTTGAGAAAGTTACTGTCGCCGATCACGTCATTTACCGCACGACCACAGCGATTGACGATTTTCTCTACCACACTGTATGACTCGGGATGTACTGCCGAGCTATCCAGCGGGTTGTCGCCGCCCATGACGCGTAAGAATCCTGCCGCTTGCTCGAAGGTTTTGGCGCCGAAGCGACTCACTTCCATCAATTGCGCCCGATTTTTAAAGGCGCCGTGTTGATCACGGTATTCAACAATATTGGCAGAGATGCTTTGATTGAGGCCAGATACGCGCGCTAATAAGGCGGGGGAGGCGGTATTTACGTCCACCCCGACAGCGTTTACACAGTCTTCAACTACGGTGTCTAGAGTGCGAGATAGGGCGGTTTGTGAAACATCGTGCTGATACTGGCCTACGCCGATAGATTTTGGGTCGATTTTAACCAGTTCCGCCAGTGGGTCTTGCAGGCGACGAGCGATGGAAATCGCACCCCGAATGGTGACGTCGAGATTCGGAAACTCCCGTGCCGCGTATTCAGACGCCGAGTAAATTGACGCGCCTGATTCATTCACCATCACACTGGTGCAGCCAAGCTCTGGTCGCGCCGCCAGTAAGTCTTTAACAAAGCGCTCGGTCTCGCGGCTGGCGGTGCCGTTGCCAATCGCGATCAGCTCTACATTGTGCTTTTTGATCATGGCCAAGAGGATGGCGGCGGATTCTGCAATTTTGTTTTGTGGCGGGGTTGGGTAAATCGCACAGTGATCCAGTACTTTGCCGGTGGCGTCGATAGCGGCGACTTTGACACCGGTACGCATGCCAGGGTCGAGTCCAATAGTGGCGCGTTGACCAGCAGGGGCGGCCAATAATAGGTCTTTCAAGTTTTGGGCAAACACATCAATGGCAGCGGTATCTGCTAGCTCGCGTAATTGGCCCAGTAAGTCAGTTTCTAAGTGTGTGTAGAGCTTTATACGCCAGGTCCAGCGAATAACCTCCTTCAGCCAGCCGTCAGCAGGGCGGCCTTCATCAACCACATTCCAGTGCTTAGCCACCATGATTTCGCAGGGGTGGACACTGCCTTCTTCTTCGTTGAATTTAATTGCCAAGCTCAGCACGCTTTCATTGCGGCCGCGGAACATCGCCAGCGCACGGTGCGATGGCGTCGTTTTTAAGGCTTCGCTGTGGGCAAAATAGTCGCGGAATTTTTCGCCTTCGGTTTCCTTGCCGGTCATGACGGTGCTACACAGCAGGCCTTCTTCCCATAGGAAATTACGCAGCTTGGCGAGTAAGTCTGCGTTTTCGCTTAGGCGCTCCATAAGAATGTATTTCGCGCCGTCCAGTGCCGCTTTCACGTCGGCAACACCGAGGTCGGCATTGAGATACTCTAGGGCCAGTACTACCGGGTCTTGGCTAGGATCGTCAAACAGGGTGTCTGCCAGTGGCTGTAAGCCGGCTTCTATCGCTATTTGGCCTTTCGTGCGGCGCTTTTGTTTGTAGGGAAGGTAGAGGTCTTCTAGGCGGTTTTTAGTGTCTGCGGCTAGAATGTCCCTTTCTAACTCTGGCGTGAGCTTTTCCTGCTCGCGAATGCTGTTGAGTATACTTTGCCGGCGATCTTCCAATTCCCGCAGGTAGCCTAGTCGAGATTCCAAGTCGCGCATTTGAGTATCATCTAGGCCGCCGGTGACTTCTTTCCGATAGCGGGAGATGAATGGAACAGTCGCACCTTCATCTAGTAAGGCTATGGCTGCGCTAACTTGGGCTTCTTTGACGCCCAGTTCTTGGGCTATACGGCTGGGGATGGAATTCATAAGGCTTTATTGTCCGGTTTAAGAAGCCGGACATTATGCAAAAACTATGGAGCTGGTGCGAGCCTTGACAGCGCTCATTTTCATCTATTGTTCGTTGATCGCCAAGGCTTCGAAGAGGGCGCAGCATTCGTCGTAGAAATAGCGATACTCAGGACGCAAATGTTGTGATACCAGCGACATTACCTGAAAAACACCTTGGTGGATCATAATTTCATCACTGGTGTTGCGTTCGCGAAGCTGGTTGTAGTTGAGCCAAAAGGTAAGTGACATGGCTACATTGTCGCAGAGCCGTTCGAGGAGCATGTCATCTAGGTCAATAAAATTTTGCGCTCGCAATTCCGTCGCAACCGCTCGAACCGCCTGTACTTTTAACTCGAGTAATTTAGAGAATTTTTTACTGATTTGAGGGTAGCGCTGCAAAATGTCGTTGAGATTTCTATAGAGATAGCGATGATTAAATATGTGCTCAAAAACAATGTATAAGTAAAACCACGCGTCTTTTGCGCCCAGTGTCTTTTCTATAGGGGCGCTTAGTATGTCTATTAATTCAATGTCAAAGGCGGCAAATAATTCTTGAATAATCTCTTCTTTGCCATGGAAATGGTAGTAGAGATTACCTGGGCTAATATTCAGTTCGTTGGCGATATCAACCGTCGTGACATTTGGCTCACCTTCAGCATTAAATAATCGCAGGCTACTTAATAAAATTTTGTCGCGGGTTTTCATGCGTGTAACTAAACTCTTATAGGCGAGGCGACAAGGTGCCACGAAGCGACGGTGGTGTCTAGTTGTGTGGTTTTACGAGTGGCGTATTGGAGAGAATTGAGAGGCTAAAATAAAACAAGCTCCTGTCAATCCGACGGGAGCTTGTTTTAACTTTCTTCGCTTAAAAAAACGCAAGTTCAAACGTTTTATTCCGCTTTAGTGGCTGCTTTTTTAGCCGGCGCTTTACGAGCAGCTTTTGCTTTAGGTGCAGCAGCGGTAGCGGCTTTGGCAGCAGGCGCTTTTGCTGCTGCAGCTGGCTTGGTCGCTTTTGCCAGTGAATCAACTTTCTTGCTCAGCGCATCGAGTTTTTTCTCTAAACGCTGAAGGTCATCTGCGCTGGCGGTGTGACCGAAGCCAAGGCTAGCACGCATTTTACTGATGCGCTCTTCGATGGAGGTTGTTTTGCCAATGCTGGTAACTTCGCCTAGCTTTTCACGAGCTTGGCTTTCAAGGCGTGAACCTTTATCAACCAAGTCTGTAAACAAGCGTGGAGTTTCCTTGCTAGCCTTTTCGTAGCGGTCGTGAGCTTCATCATAAGCTCTGCCGTAGGCGCCAAGGCCGGCAAGCCATATGCTTTTGGCTAATTCGCTAGCCTGATTCGTTACGTCTTTAAGATCTTGCAGGCTTTTTTTACTGTCTTTGCTCATGGTTTTCTCCATTGCAAACGGTTCACTGAATAGATTGGTATATAAACACGCCAATACACCAAAGAAATTTGTTCTGCGCTCGGGTATGAAAAAAGCACGATGGCCAATCGGCGCATCGTGCAAAAGCATAGGTGAGATACAGACCTAGGATTTGGTACCTTGAAACAGGCACCGAATGCTTACGATGCGCTTACGACTTCGGCTGCGTCATCGGCACTGCTAGAAACTTTGCTTTTTACTTTACCAAAGCTTTCGCGCAGAGTTTTCATTTGACCTTCAACAGCAGCGTTACTTTCGCTTTTCAGTTCTTCGAACTTAGCAAGTGCCTGTGCCTTGGTGTCTTTGAACTTAATAACGGCTTGTGACTTGCTGCTTTCAATTTTGCTGGTGAACTGTGTTTTGCTGTCTTTAACCATAGAGATAGTGTCGCTTTGTACTTTCTCACCGCGAGCGACTAAGCTATCGAAAAATTCGTTGCGCTTGCTGTAAGCGTCTTTGCATTTGCTTTCGGTTTCTTTCAGCTTGGCTTCAGTTTGCTTCAGTAGCTCTTGGCTTTGCTCAAAAACTTTGCCGGCCAGACCAAGATTGGCTAGAAATACGTCTTTTGCTAACGCATTTGCTTTTTCAATTTTGCTTGCTTCGGTCATACTGATGTCCTCGTGTAAAATTAAGGTGTTTATGAGGTATGTGGCCCAAGCCAGATCTACATAAACTCGCTGATTGAGACCAAGCTTACGGATAAAAATTAGAAACCGCATACTAATAAAAAAAATAGCTCAGTGATTTCCCCTATTTTGCTTCATAGTTATTGTTCGTTAGTGTTACCTCTCGATAAAACGTAGATTGCGTCAAGGACGATATTGCGGTTATATAACTGTTACTCTTTGGGGCGAATTCGACTAAGTGGGTCGGCATCACCTTAGTAAAAATACGAAGTGTAGATAGCGTGAGGGGACACAATGGATAATAAGAATATAAATGACGTTGTCGCTAAAATTACGGCGCCGACGTTTTTTAATACTGCTAAGGAATTGCGCGTTATTTTTGAGATGCTGGCAATGGCATCGTTCCGATCACGCCTAGATACTTTGAAGCGAGGTGACGGTCATCCGGTGGTGATTGCGCCATCTTTTATGACCGGCGATGGCGGCACTGCGGCATTGCGAACATTTTTACGGCGTTCTGGGTTCGCAGCTTACGGCTGGGAACAGGGACGTAATACCGGCCTAAGAGAGCAGGTTTATCTTAATTTCGAGAGTCACGTTAAGGATTTGGCCGCCCGTCATTTTAAGAAGGTAAGCGTAGTCGGATGGAGTTTGGGGGGGGTTTATGCGCGGACATTAGCAAATAAGAACCCGGATATTGTTCGCCAAGTAATTACCTTGGGCTCGCCAATTCATATTCCCGATATGAGCGGCGTAACTGGGCCTGTCTTAAAGCTGTATGAAATGCTGAATCCTGGTGCGATGACTGATCCAATGTTGGAGTGGGGAGATTGCTGGCGTGACATGCCAAAAGTACCGTCTACTGCGATTTATAGTGAGGGCGACGGCATTGTAGATTGGAATTTATGCGTTGATAAAATGTTGGGAGCACACTCGGAGAATCTGCGGGTACCCGGCAGTCATGTTGGATTAACTCATAATCTAGCGGTGATGTACGCGATTGCAGATCGCTTAGTTCAACGAGAGGGGCAGTGGCGCCCGTTTGATTTAAGTGGGATTCGTGGTCGAGTGTTTGGTCGAACGCCATCACTGGCGGTCTAATCATTAGGCCGTTTAGCGGCCTATAGTTAATTCGCCTGCTGTAATAACTGTTCCAAACAGTGTTCCTCAATACCATAAAAGCGCTTTAACTCGGCGATTTGATCTAGTGTTTGACTATTATCTCGCTGAGTTTTGCGTTTTAGCGCTAATATCATTTTATTTTTGTTGGTGTGTTCTAAGGAAATAAATTCAAATACTTGGGTGTCGTAGCCATTTGCCTCTAGTAGCAGTGCCCGCAAACCGTCGGTGATCATTTCCGCCTCTTGTCCAAGATGGATGCCATGTTGTAACAGCGGCGCTAGTATCGGTGGGGTTTTTAACTGGGGTCGAATCTGTTTGTGGCAACACGGTGAGCACATGATGATATCGGCGTTGCTGCGAATTCCCATATTGATTGCATAATCTGTGGCGGTGTCGCAGGCGTGCAGTGCGATCATGATATTAATGTTTTGGGCTGCGAAATGCTGTACGTCGCCCTGCTCAAATTTAATACCGCCAAGGTCGAGTTTGGTCGCGGTTTGATTGCACAAATCAACCAAGCCTTGGCGTAGCTCTACGCCGGTAACCCGTGGCGATATGGCGAGGGTGTCGCTTAGGTAGTCATGAACGGCGAAGGTCAAATAAGCCTTGCCAGAGCCGAAGTCAGCTATATGAATTTCTCGCTGTTTGGTGAGTTCGGTTTTATCAATCGCGGCTGATAATACTTCAATAAACTTATTAATTTGTTTCCACTTGCGTGACATCGCAGGAATAACGTGCCCTTTGCTGTCGGTGACGCCCAAGGCTTGAAGGTAGGGGCGGTCTTGTTTGACAAAGCGATTCTTGTCTCGGTTATGGGATATATCGACATTGGTCTCAGTTTTAATGTCTTTTATACGATGTTCACTTAGCAGCGCTTTACCCTTTTTACTGAACCGCAGTTGAATTTCTGCAGATTGACTAAACAGGTGGGCGTTTTTAAATTCCTCGCCTAAATAGTTTGCCAATAAGGTGAGTGATTCTTCAATAGGGATATTCTTGGTTATATGCTGCGTTTGGTATTCGTATAAAAAAGACAGAACAAGACTGTTTTTTAATAGGACAGGCCGTATGGTTACGCGGTTTAGTCCGGCATCCCTGCCTTGGTATTTTGACAGTACTAAACGTTGCAGTGCGCCATTGTTGAAGGCCTGCTGGAGTTGGTCTAGAAAGTACAGGACTTCTTCTGGCGTATTGGTAGCCGACATGATTTACCTAAGTATTTGGTTTGCAAGGCGGTGAGCCCGTTTAATGCGGCTAGTATAGAGCAAGGAGCGTATGTTTTGTTCAGGCGAAAAAAAGGGCAGCTGAGCTGCCCTTTCTTACTATCGTATTGCGCTTAGCCTTTTGGGCCAGCAGCGATGATGGCATCTGATACATCAAATTTCTTAATGTTTTCTTGGAACAACTTAGCCAGCTTACTAGCTTCGGTGTCGTAAGCGTCAGTATCGCCCCACGCCTTACGTGGGTTAATGTATTTATCATCAACGCCAGGAATAGACTTAGGAATGGTTAGATTCAGCGCCTCTAGGGTCTCTGTCTCTGCACCAATCAGAACACCGTTTTGTGCTGCGGCTACCACAGCGCGGGTTACTGGAATTGGGAAGCGTGAGCCCGTTCCGCCTGCGGCACCTGAGCCACCCGTCCAGCCGGTGTTAATCAGGTAAACCTGCGAGTCGAAGTCTTCGATGCGCTTCATTAACAGTTCTGCGTATTCGCCAGCGGCACGCGGCATAAACGGTGCGCCAAAGCAGGTAGAGAAGGTGGGGTGAATGCCCGCTTCTGCGCCTAGTTCGGTTGAGCCAACACGTGCGGTATAACCGCTTAGGAAGTGGAATGCCGCCGCCTCTTTAGACAGAATCGAAATTGGTGGGATAACACCAGAAACGTCGCAGGTCAGGAAGATAACAGTTTTCGGTTCGCCAGCGGCGTTTTCGATAACGCGCTTTTCAACGTTTTCGAGTGGGTAGCAGCAACGACCGTTCTCGGTCAGGCTGGTGTCGTCGTAGTCTGCCGTGCGGGTGTGCTCGTCAATGACCACGTTTTCGACAATTGAGCCAAAGCGAATTGCGTCCCAGATAATGGGTTCGTTTTTTTGGCTTAGGTTGATGGTTTTTGCGTAGCAGCCGCCTTCGATATTGAAAACTGAGCCTTTTGCCCAGCCGTGTTCGTCATCGCCAATCAAGTAGCAGCTTGGATCTGCTGACAGGGTGGTTTTACCCGTGCCAGACAAACCAAAGAATAAAGTGGTTTTGCCTTCTTCATCAACGTTGGCCGAGCAGTGCATTGGCATAACGTCTTTTTCTGGCAGCAGGAAGTTCTGAACAGAGAACATCGCTTTTTTCATTTCACCAGCGTAACGCATACCGGCTAACAGTACTTTGCGCTGTGCAAAGTTAATGATAACGCAGCCATCAGAGTTTGTGCCGTCACGCTCAGGGTCGCAAACAAAGCCAGCGCAGTTGATGATCGTCCACTCTTCCTTGCCCTTGGGGTTGAACTTGGTTGGGCGTACGAACATATTACGACCAAACAGACCTTGCCACGCGGTTTGTGTGTTAACAACAACAGGAATGTAATGGTCTTCGTGGGCGCCGACATGAAGTTGAGAAACGAAACTGTCGTGATCTGCTAGGTAGTCTTGGACACGATCCCATAGGGCGTCGAATTTAGCGCTGTCGAAGGGGCGGTTTACACTGGTCCAATCGATCGAATCTGAGGTTGAGGGCTCTTGCACGATATAACGGTCGCCGGGTGAACGGCCGGTGCGCTTGCCGGTAGTGACTACCAGTGCGCCGGTGTCTGCGAGTCGTCCTTCGCCACGGCTTAGGGCTTGCTCAATCAATTGCGCGGGGGTTAAATCCTTGTATATCGTCGTTTCAGCACTCATTCTCTGTTTTCCTGTCACGTAATCCTGAGAGCAGCCTAGGTCTAGCAGTGGGGTCGGAGAGCAATGAAAACCCCCGTGATGGCTGGTAATTTGGGGCGCCATTATTACAAAAAACCCATAGCAGCGCTAACCTTTGCAGACATAAATATGCTTTTGGGTATTTTTACTGAATTAATGCCGCGTAATGGTGGTGTTTTGGTCGAACATTGCCGCAATGTCAGTCGGGCTAAAATGATATAAACGGTTGCAAAATTCGCAGTTGGTCTCGATTTGCCCCTGCTCGCGAATAATGTCGTTTAACTCCTCTTGGCCTATCGATATCAGTGCTTTTTCAACCCGCTGGCGACTGCATTGGCAGCGGGCGATCAGGGGTTTGGCTTCAAATAATCTTACCGCGTCTTGGTGGTATAAGCGGTAGAGCAAATCTTCCGCGCTCAGTGTGAGTAGCTCTTCATCCCGCACAGTATCTGCGATGGTGGTCAAATGCTGCCAGCGGTCTTTATCGGGAGTCTTGCTAGGAAGTTCTTGGAGCATGAGTCCGGTGGCGTGTGTGGCATCGGCGCATAGCCAAATTCGAGTAGACAGTTGCTCGCTTTGCTGAAAATAGGCTTCTAGGCAATGTGCCAAGCTGTCGCCATCCAAGCTCACGATGCCTTGGTAGCGTTTGCCGTGTTTAGGGTCGATGGTCATTGCAAGTTGGCCATTGCCAACGAGGGTTTTGAAATCAAGGCTCATGGCTTCGTTCGCATCGCGTGCAATGGCGCGCAGTTCTCGCTCTGAATTGGCCTCGGCCATTATGAGTGGCACTTCTCCGTCACCACGGACCTGAAGAATGAGCGAACCTTCGAATTTGATTGTGGCGCTAAGTAGACTGGCGGCGGCGAGGAATTCCCCCAGTAAATTGGCCACGCCGGGTGGATAGTGATGAATATTGAGAATGTCCTGATAGCTCTTTTCTAAGCGGACATGTTCACCGCGCACGTCGGTATTATCGAAAATAAAGCGGCTTATCGTGTCGCTCATGGGAGTGGGTATTCCATATCTGAATTGAAGTGGAATTATAACGGGTTCGACGATATTAATCTGTCTTGGGTGTTAATCTGTTGTGCGTTGAAAGCGATGAATTTGCCGACGTTGTTTTTTATTGGGGCGTTCGGATTGGGCGAAAGCACTGCCAAGCGCTTTGCGATCTGCGGCCTGCTGTTCCCGTGCGCTAATACTGTCGGCGGTTTCCGCGTAAAGCAGTGCTGCTTCTGGTGCACCGCGGCGCTGGTCAGATAGGGCGACAATGTCGACGACTTTAGTATCGAATCCGACTCGGATGCTAAGTTGGGCGCCAACTTGGACTTCTTTGCTGACTTTACAGCGATCACCGTTGTACTGAACCTTGCCTCCTTCAATGGCCTGCTTTGCCAAGCTGCGCGTTTTGTAGAAGCGGGCAGCCCATAACCATTTATCGAGGCGAATGCCACTTTGGGATGATTGAGTCATATAAATGTTTGGCTTTATCGAGTAGGTGGTGTGATCGGTAAAATTTCATCAAAGCTTAACACTGCAGGATAGCTTAGCGCCTCACGGATGGCCTGTTTGCTATCTGGTTGGCGCAGCGTTAATAAGTGGCGGATTCCAAATATCGCGGCGGCGTCTAAAACGCTAGCGGTGTCGTCTACCAGTAAACTGCGATCGGGATCGAAATGCCAGTGTTGCTGGAGTTGTCGCCAAAATTCGGGGTCTTCTTTGGGGATGCCAATCTCGTGAGAGCTAATAATTTTGGGGATGTGTTGGCCAAGGTCAGTGTGCTCGAGCTTGAGATTTAAACTGCCGTGATGGGCATTGGTGACTAACCATGTTTCACAGTGACTGGCGTTCAGCGCATTGAGAAAATCTTTGGTACTAGGGTGAGGTGCGATGAGATGGGCAACTTCGCGCTTAAGTGCAACAATATCGACCTTGAGTTGCTCTGACCAGTAATCTAGACAATACCAGTTTAGCGATCCCTTCTCCGCCACAATGCGGCTCATAAGGTGCTCAGTTACAAGGTCTGGGTCGCCGCCATGAATATCGAGGTAGCGGCGGGGTAAATGCTGTGTCCAGAAAAAATTATCGTAGTGCAGGTCTAGCAGGGTGCCGTCCATATCTAGCAGAACGGTGTCTATATCTTGCCAATCAATCATAGGGTGCCATGGTGTGTGGCACAGGGTTTAGTTGGCGGCCCGTACCTGTTTAAATTTGGTGCTAACGGCATCACGCATTTCAATAACTTCAGCGTAGTTAACATTTAACCACCATTCAGCGCGATTACTACCAAATTGGCTGATAGCGTTTAAATTACGACGCATCTCATGGAAAATTGAACCGTCTTGATTGCTAGCACTATTCATTGTTGTTGCCCTCTGCACAGTTGATTCGGTTGTTTCGTTAACCGTGTATTCAAGGTACTGAGAGTGGCTGCAATGCAGTATAGGGAAAAGCCCTTACTGAGTGAACCTATGTGATGAAACTGTGATCCGAGTCAGGTTTTGCTGTGTCGCAGTGGCAGCCAATTTGGCATTTGTAAGCAGAATTGCCCGCCACCGCGTCGGCATTAGCGGCTTTGATTTCCGCTGGGTATTTCGTTGAAGGCCAAGCCCTTGTCTGCACGGGGTTCCTGGGGCAGCCCAAGTACCTGTTCGGCAATGACATTGCGCATGACTTCGTCGGTGCCCCCTGCCAATCTGATTCCCGGTGAAAACAACACGGTCTTTTGGAAATGCGCCTGCTGTTGGGCGAATTCGGGCTCACTGATACTTCCTGTGTCTCCCATGAGCTGAATGGCGTAATTGGCGATATCTTGGTTCATCACTGCGCCTACCAGCTTCCCCAGGGCCGCTTCTGCACCGGGCATGCCACCTTTGGCAACCGCGGTTAGCATCCGGTTAGTCGAGGCTTTGATACCCGCGTGTTTGTAATACCACTCGGCAAGGTGTTCTCTCACAGCGGGGTTGGCGCTGATTGGCTCGCCATCGATGTGTAAGGTTTTAACCAGACTCAAAAATTCAGGGAAGCCATCTGGTTGAACGCCGGCGATAGCAAGTCGTTCGTTCATAAGTACAAGGAGTGCGGCGCCCCAGCCACCACCAACGTCACCAAGTCGATAGGCATCGGGGATGACGGCATTATTGAAAAACACCTCGTTAAAGTGCGAGCCTCCGTCCATTTGTTTGATGGGTTTAACTTCAACACCGGCTTGCCTCATGTCGATAAAGAACATGGTCATGCCGCGGTATTTAGAAATGGTGGGGTCGGTGCGGCACAAGATCACGCCATAATCGGAGTGCTGCGCGCCCGATGTCCAAATCTTTTGGCCATTGATAAGCCATTTGTCGCCATCGGCAACTGCAGTGGTACGCAGGCCGGCAACATCGGAGCCGGCGCTCGGTTCCGAGAACATTTGGCACCACACCGTTTCCGCGCTCGCCATAGGTGGCAGCAGGTGTTGTTTTTGTTCTTCGGTGGCGAAATGCATTAGGGCTGGGCCACAGTTGCCGATGCCAATCACAAAATAGGCATCGGGTTCGTCGTAGTTGCTGACTTCCTGTGACCAGATGACCTTGTGAATATCGGTGAGTCCGGCACCGCCGTATTGTTTGGGCCAGTTTAGACAAGCGTAGCCAGCGTCGGCGACTTTTTTATACCACGCTTTGGCATCTTCATAGGCTTCTGATTGATCTTTGCGTCCGCCAGATGCGGATTTTGCTCGCGCATTGCTTTGCAACCAGCAACGTATTTCGGCGCGAAATTCGGCTTGCTCGGGCGAGTCTTTAAAATCCATGATTATTCCTCAACAATTCAGTGTGGGCTTAGGCCGCGAGTAGTCGATCTACAAGCAGGCTTTTCCAATAAGGATTGCCGCCTAACAGAGTAGAGAGCGCTTGTGCTCGGCGATAGTAAAGATGGCAGTCGAATTCCCACGTAAATCCCATACCGCCGTGTGCCTGAATATTTTCTTTACTACACAGATAATAAGCATCTATGGCGCTGACGCGAGCGGTCGCGGCGGCTAGCGCAAGTTCTGGCGCGTCTGCCGACAAGGCCCAAGCACCGTAATAGGCGTTGGATTTGGCCAGCTCTTTTGCCACAAACATATCTGCTAGCTTGTGCTTTATTGCCTGAAATGACGCCACTTGGCGGCCAAACGCATAGCGATCACTGGTATAGGCTTTGGCCATCTCGATAGTCGCTTCACAGCCGCCGACTTGCTCAAATGCCAGCAATACAGCGGCGCGATCAAATACCACTGACAAGGCTTTTTCTGCGGAGATGTCTCCGCCCAGCGCCACGACGTTGGCGTTAGAAAATGAAAGCTCAGCGCGGGGGAGGCTGGGGTCGAGGCTATTCTGTACTTTGCGGCTAACGCCGCTATCGCCAAGATTGACTAAATAGAGGCCTAGCTCATCGCGCTCATTTGTAGCGGAGACAATAACTTGGTTGGCGATCATGCCGTGCAATACGGCAGACTTGTTGCCGGATATTTGCATGTTCTTTACAAGGCAGTCCCGGGGGCTGCCGTTTACTGCAACGGTGCTGATTACATCTCCGCACGCCAGTGAGGGCAGCCACTCGGCTTGCTGCTGGCTTGATGCGGCGGTTTTAATTAATTCAGTGCTGAGATAGACCGAGGCAATAAAAGGCGTTGGTGCCAATGAACGCCCGAGTTCGGTGGCAATGACACACAGCTCTAAATAACTTAAACCTAGGCCACCGTGTTCTTCTGCGATGGTCGTCGCGGGCCAGCCCAACTGGACAATCTGCCGCCATAGCGCATTGTCGTAATACTCGCCTTTGTCGATAACCCTGCGCACGGTTGCGCTGCTGCATTCTTTTGCCAGCATGCCACGGGCTTGTTCTTGGATGTTTTTCTGGTCTTCAGAAAAGTCAAAATTCATGATGTAGCTCCTGTGCATCTCCCCGTGATATAGCGCGGAATGACGTTGCATAGAAGCTTAGTTGTGCACCTACTTAGGCACAATGGCAAAACTGACCAAGCGAATACCGGATGGGGCCAGCGCGGGCTTAACGCCCGCGTGGTTTATAGTGCTAGCGCGCGTAGGCTAGCTTTGAAATGTTCTTTAGTCGAAGGTAATTGCCGATAAGAGAGCACTAGGCGGCCCACAATTCTGATCAGATCATCCAGATCAACATTGCGATTATTACGCGCGTTATAAGCATCAAGCGGCTCTTTTAACAGCTCGCGCCAATGTTCATCGGATTCATCTGTGTCGATATGCGGTGCCGCCTCCGAGGCGTTGGCACCAGATACTAGATCCAGTTTACCAGCTTCTGGCGGCTTATAGCTGGCAGCGAACCAGATACATTCTTCCAGCATAAGTGGGAAGTTATTGTCGTACAGCTTGGCAATATCTTGTACTTTGATAAACATCCGCTCGCGCTCGATGTCGATCAGTGCGGCAATGATGTCAGATTTGCCATTAAAATACCGATACACAGTTCGCCGAGTAACGTTAGCTACTTTGGCGACGTCTTCGATGGTAGTTGATTTGATGCCTTTAGTAATGAAGCAATCTACGGCGGATTTCAGGAGGATTTTTTTACCGGTATCAAGATCGTCAACCCTCGCCCCGTTTCCCCATCGCTTGTTTGTTTTCATCCTAGTGCATCCTACGTATTAGCATTGTCACCATCTTAGCATGTTGTAATCTTGTGTTTGCCTCCTAAAAGGGTAGATTTCATAGGGGATTGTACGTAGTTAGTGTGTGATTTTTGCCCAATTCTCATGGGTGACTCGGGTGACAGTGTTAACATTGCTGCGCATAATACTGAGCCTAAAACAGGATTCAGGGGTGGTCATGCGGTACGCTAATATTACTGGTTGGGGAAAATGCTTGCCGCCGGCGGTGCTTAGTAACGAGGATTTGGCGACATTTTTAGATACATCCGATGAGTGGATTTCTACTCGCACAGGCATTAAAGAGCGTCGTATTTCTCATGTATCAACCGCAACATTAGCGAGTTTAGCTGGCAAGCGAGCCTTAGCTGCCGCGGGTTTAGATGCGGCGGAACTTGATATGGTGATATTGGGCACGGCCTGTCCAGATACCTTGATTCCAAATGCTGCGTCAGCGGTGCAGGCCGATATCGGCGCCATCAATGCTGCGGTTTTCGATTTGAACGCTGCCTGTACGGGTTTTGTCTACGGTTTGAGTATTGGCACCGCCATGATTCGAAGTGGCGCAATGAAAAAGGTGTTGGTGGTTGGTGCAGACCGTATTCCTTATTTTTTAGACTATACCCAGCGTGATGTGTCAGTTTTGTTTGGTGAGGGCGCGGGTGCTGTTGTCTTAGAAGCTTGCGATGAAGAATGCGGTCTGATTGCAGAAAAGCTGGGCTGTGATGGTGAGGGCCGAGGTATTTTGGCGGCGCGGGATTCAGGCACGATTCGAGAGCGTTTCACCGGAATTGATGGGTTTTTTGATGTGAACTTTGAGGGCCCAGAAATCTTCAAACGTGCAGTTCGCGGAATGGGGCAGGCGGTAACATCGGTCTTAGAAAAACTGGCCTTGGAGCCAGAGCAGATCGACTTATTGATACCGCATCAAGCAAATATTCGCATTATAGAAACCTTGGCTAAGCGCCTAAAAGCGCCACCAGAAAAAGTGATTGTTAATATTGAGAAATACGGTAATACCTCTGCGGCCACCGTGCCTATTGCGCTGTGCGAGGCGCTGGAGACAGGGCGTATTAAACCCGGCGATAAGATCTTAACGGCGGCGTTTGGCGCGGGCTTAACATGGGGAGCGGCAGTTATTAAATGGGGTTCTCGGGTGACTCCTCTTTCGGAGTGCGGTGAAGAATTGCCGCCAAGTGATAAAACGGCCTTAGATATTTTGATGCCGTGGATCAGAGGCTGTGAGGCGGCGCTTGCCAAAAAAGGGAAATAATTTAAGGCTTGGAAGAACGCAAAATGGCCGCAGACTGCGGCCATTTTAATGTACTGCCTTATTGCTTAGGAGACAGGTTTTTCTAACACGAATTGATATACGTCGATCGAATTGCCGCGGAAGCCACCCTCGCAGTAGGTCAAGTAGTAATGCCACATTCTCTGGAAGCGCTTATCAAAACCAAGTGGTGCTATCTCGTCCCAACGCTGATGGAAGGTTTTGCCCCACTCCTGCAGTGTACGAGCATAGCCGAGCCCAAAGGCCTCTTCATCAGCGACGTTAAGACCAGCTTCGATCGCTTTTTCTTTAAAGATGTCGGGTGTGGGCAGCATACCGCCAGGAAAGATATAGGCTTGTATAAAGTCGGGGCTACTGCGATATATCTCGAATCGTTTGTCCTCAATGGTAATAATTTGAATTGAGGCTTTGCCACCTGACTTTAGACGTTTGCGAACGGTCTCGAAATAGGTTGGCCAGTATTTTTCACCAACCGCTTCCAACATTTCAATCGACACAATGTGATCGTATTCTCCGACAGTGTCTCGGTAGTCTGTGAGAGTAAATTCTGCTTCGCCAAGGGTGTTCGCGTTTGCCAAGCGTTTTTGAGCGAACTCTAACTGACGTTCAGATAGGGTTATACCATGGAGTTTAACCGCTCTTTGTGCACAGACTTGTTCCGCAAAGCCGCCCCAGCCGCAGCCAATTTCAAGAATGCTGTCGCCATCTTTAATATCGAGCAAATCAATGATGCGCTGATATTTCGCGTACTGAGCGTCGGCAAGCGTTTGTTGCTCGCTGGTGTAGTAGGCCGCCGAGTAGGTCATGCTTGGATCTAGCCAATGTTGATAAAACTCATTGCCTAAATCATAGTGATAAGAAATATTACGACGACTACCGCGCTTACTGTTGGCGTTGCGCTGGTGGCGCCATTTTTGGAAAGCGCCCTCTATTTTGCCGCTGTCGAGCATGTCACCAAAGTGATCTTCGTTAATCACTATCCACTCTACTAACATGGCGAGGTCTGGGCTGTCCCAATCGCCATCCATATAGGCCTCGCTCCAACCTACAGAGCCACCAGTAAACGCTTTGCGTACGGCCTTCCAGTTGTGGAGTACGATAACAGGATTAAAGTGGTCGCAGGGATGTTCTCCAAACTGCACACTATTTCCGTTGGGTAAGGTAAGACGAAGTACGCCGCGCGCAGCGTTGGACAACGGTGCAAGTACCTTCGACACCATCTGTTGCTGGCGCTTTGCCCACCAGCCAGAACCCATATTACTTTCTAGAGCAGCAGTTGCTGACTTCATAGTCGACCCTTTGCGATTTTCTAATGATTATTGGTCAATACGTGAGATTGAAGATTTTGGTTCAGGTGGGCGAGGGACTAATTTTACCCCTTTTATAAATAGCTTCAGTGCTTCCCAGTGGATACCTGCAACCGCCTTCATTGTCATGAGTGGAAGACTGAAAAAATTCTTGAGCAGCTCAGTGTCGGTAAATGGTCGATGAGTGCCGCGAAATACCGCGTGGAGCAGGGCTTGGTTGTTTTCGGTTTCCCGTATTGCCATCGAGATTCTGTCATTGGGTAAGTGCATGCGGAAGTGGTAGCGCATGTCCATGGGAATAAAGGGTGAGACGTAAAATGCCTTATCACATTGCTGGCGGATAATGCCTTTTTGCCTGTCTGAGGATGAAATCGGCAGTAAATAGCTATGACGTTGATTAAAGGTATTGCTAACTTCGTACAGTATCGCAAAGGCCTCATTTTTGGCGTTGTAGCAGTAGTAGACGCTTAGCGGATTAAAGGTGTAACCGAGAACGCGGGGGTAGCATAGAAGAGCTGCTGAGTTGAGATTGTCGGTGATACCGTGCTCTAGCAGTGTTCGTTCCAGATACTGTCGGGGTGACTCTCCGCTGCCGTTGCCAATATCGCGGTGATAGAAGCTGAAAACATTAAACGTGTTGACCGAGAACAATTTGCAGCGCTTTGCAGTTTCACTTAGCTTGTCTAAATCAAAGAGAAAACTGCTCATGCGATACACAAAGCGATGCTTGCGCGGGTAAAAGCGATGGTGCATCACTTCTCCGTTGTAAATCGCGGTGCGATCGCCGGTACTCATGCAGCTGCGACAAGAGGGTTGTCCGGTAAACAAATGCGACCGCTGGCATTTTCTGCCGTCCACGGGCGCAGTGCGCCGCCGAGTTGTTCTGCTACAGCGAGTCCGGATTGAATACCGTCTTCATGAAAACCATAACCAAAATAGCTACCGCAGAACCACGTTCGTTGGGCACCCTGCAGGCTCCAAAGGTGTTTTTGTGCATTTAATGCTGCTTCGTCAAATACTGGGTGCTGGTAGCTAAAGTGTTTGTATAGCAGGTGCTTGCGTGGCGCTTGCAGCGGGTTGAGGGTGACTATTAACTGCTCTTGGCAGGGCAGATGCTGAAGCGAGTTCATCCAGTAGCTAACCGACACCTTAGTGTTTTGCTGCGAACTGTCGGCAAGGTAGTTCCAGCTCGACCATACTTCGCCTCGCACAGGCATGAGTTTTTCGTCGCGGTGAAGATAGGCGTCATTCTGCTCGTACGCAAAGGCCCCAAGCAGTCTTTTTTCATCCGCGCTAGCATCGGTAAGCATTGCCAATGATTGATCGGCGTGACTTGCCATAACAACGTGGTCAAAGCGGTGATCTTCGCCATTGATGTCGGTGAGTATGACGTGATCAGCAAAGCGGCGGATCTTCGTTATGCCGCAATTCAGCCGAATATCACCGTTAAATGTGCTGTTGATTTTTTTTACATATTCTCGTGAACCGCCAATCACGGTTTGCCATTGCGGACGTTCATTGACCTGCAAAAGCCCGTGATTATCGCAGAATCGCAAAAAAGTTTTGGCCGGGTAGGCTAAGAACTTCTCAACTGGCGTTGACCAAATTGCCGCGCCCATAGGCAGCAGATGGTCTTCACAAAATCCTGGCCCAAACTTTTCACGCTTAAGCAGATCGCCCAGTGAGAGGTCGTCGGGCAAAGTATCCATCCATTCGGCACTCTGTTTGTAGAATCGCAATAGGTCGCGAATCATGCCCCAAAAGCGGGGCCTAAACAGATTACGTTTTTGTGCGAACAGGGTAGATATTGAGTCAGAACCACTGTACTCAAGCCGGCCTTTGTCTAGAGACACGCCGAAAGACATGTCCGTACCTTGATACTTAATACCGAGTTCATTGAATAAGGCCACCAAGTTGGGGTAGCAGCGCTCATTGAACACGATAAAACCGGTGTCTACGGCGATGGTGCCAGCGCTGGTTTTTACATCGACGGTATTGGTATGCCCGCCCAAACGAGCGTCTTGCTCGAATAGAGTTACTTTGTGGTTCTTGGCGAGTAGCCACGCACTGCTCAGGCCAGAGATTCCGGAACCGATGACGGCGATATTGAGAGCGTTTTTTTGTGGTGAAGTTTGCATAAGAGTTTCAGTGATCTCACAGTCTTTTTAATACGTATACAGGCCTTAGTCAGATCACTATGCGGGTCTGTTCTGGGCCGCTTCATGGCCGCCACGGAGTGTGTATGCGGAGTCCTTTCCAATATTGGCGTTTTATTCGCTATGCATTGCCCGGTTTGCCATTAGCTGCATTAGGGCTGCCTTTCTACATTTATGCTCCTCTTTGGTTGGCTGAGCAAGGTGGTTATGGTTATACCTTAGTCGGTGCGGTGTTTTTTATTGCGCGTTTCAGTGACGTCGTGAGTGATCTACCCGTTGGCGCGTGGGTTGATCGTCGTGGAAGTCATCGCTTATTGTGGCTCGGTTCTTGGGTACTTATTGCCGCTAGCGCGTTGGCATTGGCACTTATTCCCCACCCTTGGCCGCCGTTGATGCTGGGCCTTTTTCTCGTATTACTCATGTTGGGCTGGACGGGTCTTACTGTACCTTGGTTGGCCTTACCTGTGAACCTCTCAGAGCACAATATTGATCGTTTGCGTTATAACAGTAGTCGCGAGGGCATATTGTTATTCGGAACCTTGTTGGCGATGTTGGCTCCCGTATTGCTAGCGCCCTCGGCACTGCCGTCGGCTTTAGCGATACTGTTAGGCGTTCTGCTTTTGGCGGTCTATCTGCAGGGTAGCCAAAATCCCTTGGAAGAGAGCAACCCCACCTTAAGTTTCAAGGTATTACTGGGCGATAGTCGGGTTCGAAGCCTCGCACTACCGTGGTTTGTAAATATGCTCGCCAATGCAATTCCTGGAACCGTATTGCTGTTGTTTATGCGCGAGGTCTTAGGCGCCGAGGATATGGTTCCACTAGCGCTCCTGAGTTATTTTTTGGCGGGACTGATCGGTGTGCCGTTCTGGTATTTCTTGGCGAGAAAAATAGGTGATTTAACATCATGGCGAATTGGCCTGTGCAGTTCAGCAGTCCTTTTTAGCTTTGCCGCGTTTCTCGGCGAGGGCGATGTGTATTGGTTTATTGCGATTAGTGTCGGTACTGGCCTTGCCTTGGGAGCAGATCAGGCGCTGCCCTCAGCAATGCAAACGGGTTTAGCGCAAGCGCTGTCCAAAGAACATGGCGGTGCGGCAATAGGTGCGAGGATGTTTGCGCTTTGGAGTATGTTGAGTAAAGCGGCCATGGGTTTAGCCGTCGGCGTGTCGTATTTATGGCTTGGTAGCCAAGCAGAATTATTAGTACCGCCAGTATGGGCAATTACCGCAGTATATGTTGTGGCTCCGGTGGTATTGAAATTGGTGGTGTATTTTATGCTGGGGCGTTTGCCGGTGGCATGGGTTGGCGGGAGGCAGGTCTATGAACAGGGTAACTAAATTGAAGATGATGCGGACGATTTGGCAAGGATTTTTAGTCACGGTTTTACTGTCGATTCACCCTTTAGTGTTCGCCGCAAACTGGCAAACAGTCAGCGGTGAGACGTATACCTTGTTGTGGAAAGATCTTACCTACACCGAGCTGCAGGTTGATCCTGAGCAAGCAAAGCCAGCGAACTTCGATATTCTCGATATCAGCTATGCTAAACAAATAATTATCGAATATAAATTAGGTGTGTCGGCGGATCGATTTCGGAAAATGACGTTGAAGGCATTGGATGGTGCATATAACGAACAGGAGTTGTCACGGGCCGCTGATGATATTAACCGCTTCTGTAGCTGGTATTTAGGCGTGGAGAAAGGCGATCAATACCGCTTAACGTGGTTGCCTGAGCAAGGTTTAGGGCTTTATTTAAATGATAAGCAATTAGGCATGATTGCGTCGCCAGAGTCGGCGGCATTGATTCTGAGCGTATGGTTGGGGCGTGCGGCCGTCAGCGAAGACCAGCGTGATACGATGCTAGCGGCGTGGCGGGCGACCTCGCTGTAAGCTAAGTGCTTGAAAATACAGTCTAATAACTTATTGATCTAAGCTTAGAATATTTAAAGCAACAAAGCCTTGATTGCTTGAAATACCAAGGCTGAATCCCTAGCATGCGCTGCTGCTATCGTGCTGGGAGAAAGTCTGGGTGAACACTGCAACAAAAATAACATTGACACTACTGAGTGTGGTTCATTCCCTGGGTGCCAGCGCGCAAGAAGGTAGTCAAACTCGGCGCGGCTTAAGTATTGAAGAGGTCTTGGTTACCGCACAAAAACGTGAAGAGGGTGCTAACGATATCCCCCTTGCGATTTCCACCTATACTGGCGAAGACCTATTTGCCCTGGGTGTGAGTGATACTCGTGATCTCGGTAAGTTACTTCCAGGCTTTACCTACGCGGATGGTGGCTTTAACACGCCAATCTACACCCTGCGGGGCGTGGGTTTTAATGAAAATAGTCAAACCGCCAGTGCCACGGTTGGTGTGTATATAGACGAATTTAATTTGCCCTTCCCAATTATGACTAAGGGCAGCAATTTAGACCTTGCTCGGGTGGAAGTATTAAAAGGCCCTCAGGGCACACTTTACGGCCGTAACACCACCGGCGGCGCCATAAACTATATTGCCAACAAGCCCAGTGACAGCCTGACCTACGGTGGCAGCCTAGGCTATAGCAGTTACCAAACCAGTGAAGCGAATGGATTTATTAGTGGGCCGCTAACAGAGAACGTGAGTGCACGGCTTGCGCTGCGTACTATCAATAGTCGCGAGGGATGGCAACGTAGTCGTACCCGCCATCCGAGCAGCGAAGCTTACAACGGCAATACGGGCCGCAATCTCGGCGGTGAGTACCAACAATTTGGCTATGATACCTTGGGTGAAGTCGACAAGCAGAGTGGCCGGTTTTCATTGAGTTGGCAGCTTGCTGACAATATTGATGTTAGCTATCACCTCGATGGCTGGCGTGATCGCTCTGAGCCTCAAGCACTGCAGGTTATTGCCATTGAATCACAGAACGCAATTTTGGGTGCCGCTGGCTTGCATCCTGAAGTGGCAGATTACCCCGTTAACGACAAGAACACCCAAGACAATCGCGCTGCTGACTGGCCGAATAACGGTATGGAGTTTCGTTTAAACGATAGCTTCTATTCTAGCGGTGTGCGAGTCGGCTGGGCCGTGTCAGACAATGTGGATGCGGTATTTTTAGCGTCGCTAGGTCGTTTTGAGTCAGATGGCAGCTTTATCCCCCAATCCGGCGTTGATACCGTGAATACCGAGCGCAACGTGTTTGCGACCACCGACTACTATAATTTGGAGTGGCGTTTATCGGGTAATTACGACGATGATGTGTTCTGGCAATTTGGTGTCAATTACAGTGAAGACGATGTCGCCGAATTCCAGCGTTTGCACCATGAGACGGTGAGCATCATTTTTCCGGTCGATGCGCCGAATGGTGACGGTGTGGCCGGGTTGGATAATCGCTCGGGTTTTGGTGGCAATCAGCTGGCCAAAGTCGCCGCCGTGTTTGTTCATAGCGAATGGGAATTTACTGACAACCTGACCTTAAGTGGCGGTGCGCGTTACACCGACGAATCACGTAAGTTTAATGGCTGTGGTCAAGACGTTAACGTTGCCGATGAGCCGGGTGCTGATCAAGACTCAGCGGGAGCGCAGGACGAGGGCGTGGGTTTAGCGACTGCCTTTAGCGCCCTAAGTTTGCTGCAATCGCCGCTGGCAGGTTATCTCCCCGGCACGGCAGCGCAGGGTGGCTGCTTTACTTTGGATAATGAAACCCGTCGTCCTGGTCGCTATTTTGGCGAATTGCAAGAAGACAACGTATCGGGTCGCCTAGCGCTTGATTGGCGCTTTGCTGAAGATATGCTGGGGTATATTGCACTGAGTCGCGGTTTTAAGTCAGGCAGTTTCCCGGTGATTAATATTTCCGATTCGGTGCAGTTTGAACCCGTGACACAAGAGCAGCTTGATGCCGTGGAGATTGGCGGTAAATTCACCCTGCTAAATAAAGCCATGCAGCTCAATGCCTCAGTGTTTGATTATCGCTATAAAGACAAGCAGCTCGTCACTAATTTCCGTGACCCGATATTTGGCGCGTTACCAATTTTGCGCAATGCGCCTAAGTCTACGGTGCGTGGCGCGGAGCTAGACATAAAATACACGCCGGTCGAAGGCTTGTATCTGTCAGTGGCGGCGGCATATTTAGATACCGAAGTTGAAGAACTTGTCAGCGGTGATAGCAATGGCGATGAGTTCGATTTTGCCGGCAAGCCGTTTAACTATAGTCCGCGATGGGAATACACTTTACTACTTGATTATGTGCTGCCGGTATTTGAGCGCTATGAGTTATCAGTGGGTATCGACTATAGCTATAGCGGTGAAACCAATGCGTCGCTGGAACAGGATGAGCGCTTCTTTATTGACGATTATGGCGTGATCAATGCGCGTCTCGCTTTTGCACCAAGTGTGGGGCCCTGGGAGTTGATGCTGTGGAGCCGGAACCTCGGTGATGAGTATTACTATAATAATGTGACTAATCAGCTCGACACTATTGGTCGGTACACGGGAATGCCAGTAACTTATGGGATCAGCCTTTCTTGGCAGCCCTAAATAAGACGGGGTTTTGTACGCGAAGACCGATATTAAAAATAATATCGGTCCTGAGGCAAAGGCCGATTCTATTGCCGGGGGCCGACCAAACATAAGGGCATATGCCTAAGCCAACATCGCCGAAGACGGTTGGCTTAGAGAGGGTGCTTATCGTTTACGAAGTATCAAACTGCCGATAGAGTAACCTGCGCCGAATGAGCAAATTACGCCAATATCGCCGACGGCTAGATCTTCATGATGTTTAGCGAAAGCAATAATAGAACCCGCTGAGGCAGTATTGGCATATTCGTCGAGAACGATTGGCGCTTCTTCAAGTGTCGCGTCACGCCCTAATAATCGTCTGCTGATCAGAAGGTTCATATTGATATTGGCTTGATGTAGCCACCAACGTTTTAAGTCTGCAACTTGAATCCCTTCACTGCGCAAATGGCCTTCAATGTGATCAGCTGCCATTGGGCACACTTCTTTAAACACCTTGCGACCATTTTGATGAAATAGTTTGTCTGCGGCATAGGGGTCTTCGTCAGTCGCGCGCGTAGTGTAGCCAAAGTTTGAGCGAATATTATTGGAGTATGAGGTTACGCATTTGCTGCTCACAACGTCAAAGGCGTGTGCAGATGTGCAGGATTCACTGCTCTCAACTACCACGGCTGTTGCGACATCACCAAAGATAAAATGAGAATCCCGATCCATGAAATTGACTTGAGGAGAGGTAAGTTCAGGATTTATAACTAATACACCTTTTGACGAGCCGCATTTGATCGCGTCAACTGCCCTTGCTAAGCCAAAGGTTGCTGCGGAACAAGCCACTAACATGTCAAAGCCGAAGCCGTCGATGCCTAAGGCCGCTTGAACTTCAATGGCGATTGCGGGGTAAGAGCGCTGGGTATAGGCACAGGACACAATTACCATATCAATATCAGCAGCTGTTTTGTTGGCGGCAATAAGGGCTTTTTTCGCTGCAGCAATGGCCATCTCAGCTTGATGTGAGACGTCATCGTCGCTGCGTACTTCAAGAAGTGGGCGCATTCGATTTATATCTAAAATGCCTTCTTTTGAGTAGACGAAACGGCTTTTTATACCCGAAGCTTTTTCAATAAACTCTGGGCTGGAAAGCGGCTTAGCGTCTAGTTCTCCGGCTTCAATGGCGGCTTGGTTTTCGCCATTAAAATGTTCTGCCCACGCGTTGTAACTTATTACCAATTCTTCGTTGCTAATGCTATTTGCTGGAGTCCATAGGCCCACCCCGCTAATAACGACTGAGGAGTTCATGTAAGTAGTCCCGATATTAATTCAAGTTATGTAATAGGAGAGAGTGTGGCCGACATCGTCGATGCAGTCCATATTTTGAAATAACAAAAGCTACGTGATGGTCAAAATACCGGAAACAAACCGCGGAATTCATTGTTTAAGACAATAGCGTGTCTCTACCAGCTTAAGCATGCATGCCTTGGATGTTGGTTTGAAGCATTAATGCAAAAGTCGCTGTGACCGCGTAGCATGGTAATCACATTCACTGATCCACGGTGTTTGCCACGCAAACTACGAAGACTCAGAGAGGGTATTATGACTGGCCTATTTTCCATACTTGCACTTGTTCTCGTTACCGCACTAATTTTCTATTATCGCTTATCCCGTCGTAACGGCTGCGCTGCCTTTTTTGCGGCGTGGATTGTTGCAGGTTTTTGCAGCGACTTCTTTCTCCACCCACTGGCGTTGTTAGTTTTATTATTTGTCTTGGCGGTAATCGTCGTCGATTCATTGCGCGTTCGCTTTGTTAGTGCACCGGCTATGGCGGCGTTGAAAAAAATGATGCCGGCAATGAGTAGCACGGAGCGAGAAGCTTTAGATGCGGGTACGACGTGGTGGGAAAAGGATTTATTTTCTGGTCAGCCCGATTGGGCGAAGTTCGATCAAATCCAACTCTCAAGCTTGAATGATGACGAGCAAGCGTTTCTAGACAATGAAACCGCAGAATTATGCGACATGCTCGACGAATGGAAAATCCATCATCACGATAAAGACCTCACCCCAGAGGTGTGGCAGTTCATCAAAGATAAAGGCTTTCTCGGTCTGATTATTCCTCGTGAATATGGCGGTCTCGCCTTTACACCCTATGCGCAGAGCCGGGTGGTAAGCAAAATTGCTAGTCGTTCAACGGTGGCGGCGGTCAGCGTGATGGTGCCTAACTCCTTGGGGCCGGGCGAGTTGCTGATGAAATACGGCACCGAAGAGCAAAAGAATTTTTGGCTTGCGCGTTTAGCAAAGGGTGAAGAATTACCTTGCTTTGGTTTAACCAGTCCTGAGGCTGGTTCTGATGCCGGTGCAATTCCAGATACTGGCGTGGTATGTGAGCAGGAGTTTAAAGGCGAGAAAGTATTAGGTGTAAAACTTAATTTCTCGAAACGCTGGATCACGCTAGCGCCCGTTGCCACGGTGGTGGGCTTAGCGTTCCGGCTGAGCGATCCGGATGGCTTAATCGGCGACGAAGTCGAGCGCGGTATTACCTGCGCCTTAGTCCCGGCGGATCTGGCGGGGGTGGAGATTGGTCGTCGTCACTACCCAGGTTCGGCATTCATGAATGGGCCGATAACCGGTGAGGACGTTTTTATTCCCATGTCTATGCTCATTGGTGGGCAGGACTACATCGGCAAAGGCTGGATGATGTTGGTGGAATGTCTTGGCGCTGGTCGCGGTATTTCGCTGCCAGCACTGTCGACCGCAAGCGGTGAAATGAGTTACCTCATGGTGGGTGCGTTTGCGCGCATCCGTCGTCAGTTTGGTATTTCGGTCGGTAAGTTTGAAGGTGTCCAAGAGGCCAGTGCAGAGATCGCTTCTGGCGCTTATATGCTTGAGGCCTATCGTGCTCTCGTCACTCGGGCCTTGGCAGATGGTGCGCCGTCCGTATTAACGGCAATGGCCAAGTATCATGCTACGGAAACCATGCGGGGCTTAGTGAATAACAGCATGGATATTCTTGGTGGTCGGGGTATCCAGATGGGGCCGCGCAATTTTATGGCGCTAGTCTACCAGACCATTCCGATTGCGATCACCGTTGAAGGCGCGAATATTCTCACCCGCTCGATGATTATATTTGGTCAGGGCGCAATGCGTTGCCACCCGTACTTAGCCGATGAACTGCAAGCCTTATCAGACGAAAGTGAGGGTGCAGTAGCGCGTTTTGATGAATTGCTGAGTGGTCATTTAGCACATACCGCTGGGGTCTTTAGCCGAGGACTTTTGCTGGGGTTAACGGCAGCTAAATTAGCTAAACCTAAGTGCGGGCACAGTGAGCTCTCTGCGCGCTGGTATCCCCGCATTGATCGTTATAGCGCGGTGTTTGCCGCTACCGCAGACTTTGCCTTGTTACTTCTTGGCGGTGATCTTAAGCGTCGCGAATTACTGTCCGCGCGCTTAGGTGATGTGCACAGTCAGCTCGTTATTGCTTGCGCTATTTTAAAGTTTCATGACCACCAACCGGAGAGCGAGGCAAATACCTTACACGCTGAGTTTGCCTTAAAACGCAGCTTCAATTCTATGAATCAGGCCCTGCGAAATTTTTATCAAAATATGCCGCAGCAGTGGATAGGCTGCGCATTGAAGGGTGTTTTCTTTCCCTGGGGAATGCCCAACTACGAGGTGTCAGACGATGACATTCGCGCCTTGGGCGAAATGATTATGAAGCCCAACCCCGTGCGAACACTATTGGCGGGGGCAGTTCATGTTAGCGATGATGACCAAGACGCTCAGGGGCGTATCCACTGTGCTTTTGAGTTACTCACGGAGATAGACAAGGACTACGACCTATTTCTTGAAAACGAACATCACGATCGTTTACAGGGTGATACGATGACCGAAAAACTGCAGTCGGCGATAAGTATGGGTTTGTTCACAGAAGAGCAGGCAGCACGTTTGGGCGAGTATGACGAGCGCCGCTACGACTGTTTGCTTACCGATGCCTTCGATGCCAATTTAAATGATGTGGACGTGCGACCCGTTAGGCCATAGATCGTGGAGTGGTAAGTGGAAAAAATATTTACAGATCAAAACCTAATGTTAGTAGCAAATGTGCAAAACCTGTTATCGGCAGAGGGAATTGTTGGCGAACTAAGAAATACCTATGCGAGTGGCGCGTCCGGTAGTTTGGCGTTTACCGAGGTTTGGCCAGAGCTTTGGATCGATGGGCGGCAAGTGATTAGGGCAAAAGAATTGCTGCAACAGATAAGTGAAAAGTCTGAATTGGCGTGGCATTGCTCTCGTTGTGACGAGGAAAGCCCAGGTAATTTTGATTATTGCTGGCACTGTGGTGATACGGCACCAAAACTGGCGCGCTAGTGAATTTTGACGGGCACCTATTACCAATTCTTTGTTAAGGGTAATTGCTTATCAAAAAACGATGACGTATCGGGTATATTCGAAGTACATGTCTTTTCATTGAGACGATTCGTGAAAAGATATTGGGACGGGTTTTTTCTTCTGTTGCGTGAAGATTCTGCCAATTTAAAAGGGGCCATTTGGCCCCTTTTTTTATGCTTCAAAAACCAGTTATTAAAGCTGGCTTATATCACGCACAGCGCCTTTATCCGCACTGGTGACCATCTTCGCATAGGCTTTTAAGGCCGCAGAGACTTTCCGTGGACGCTCATTGACTGGTTTCCAGCCATCGGCTCCCCTGGCATCCATTGCCTTGCGGCGTTTATTGAGCTCGCCTTCGTCGATCAGCACGTTAATACCGCGATTGGGGATGTCGATACGGATGATATCGCCCTGTTCTACAAGTCCAATTGCGCCACCTGCCGCAGCCTCTGGCGAAGCATGACCAATAGACAGACCGGATGTGCCACCCGAAAAGCGACCATCAGTAAGTAATGCACAGACCTTACCCAAGCCCTTAGACTTGATGTAGCTAGTTGGGTACAGCATTTCCTGCATACCCGGGCCACCTTTGGGGCCTTCGTAACGCACAATCACTACATCGCCAGCTTTAACGCGGTCGTAGAGAATGTCGTCTACAGCGCCTTCTTGGCTCTCGCAGATATGAGCGGGTCCTTCAAACACCAGAATACTTTCGTCAACACCAGAGGTTTTTACCACACAGCCGTCTTCAGCGATATTGCCATACAGCACTGCAAGGCCGCCCTCGCTGGAAAAAGCGTGTTCCAGATTACGGATACAGCCATTCTCGCGGTCGGCATCGAGTGAAGTCCATCGCGTGTCTTGGCTAAAGGCGGTTTGGGTTGGAATCCCGGCAGGGCCAGCTTTGAAGAAGTTCTTCACCGCATCGTTGTCAGTGGTCATGATGTCCCACTGGGCCACCGCTGCTCCCATGGTACTGGCGTGTACGGTGGGTAGGTCGGTTTCGAGCAAGCCGGCGCGATTAAGCTCCCCAAGAATAGCAAAAACACCGCCTGCTCTGTGCACGTCTTCCATGTGATAGAGCGGGGTATTCGGCGCAACCTTACACAGTTGCGGCACTTCACGGGACAGTTTATCGATATCTTTCAGCGTGAAATCTAGCTCGGCTTCCTGCGCAGCGGCTAATAAATGCAGAATAGTATTGGTTGAGCCGCCCATGGCAATATCTAAGGCCATCGCATTTTTAAAGGCGTTATACGAGGCGATGCTGCGTGGCAACACGCTTTCGTCATCTTCTTCGTAATAACGTTTGGCGATCTCGACAATACGGCGGCCAGCTTCTAAGAATAGTTTCTTACGATCAGCATGTGTTGCTAGCATCGAGCCATTGCCGGGTAGAGACAAGCCGAGGGCTTCAGTCAGGCAGTTCATCGAGTTGGCGGTGAACATACCCGAGCACGAGCCACAGGTAGGGCAAGCAGAGCGTTCATACTCGGCGACTTTCTCGTCGGATGCTGAATCATCAACGGCAATGACCATGGCGTCGACCAAGTCGAGTTTGTGCTCAGACAACTTGGTTTTACCGGCTTCCATCGGCCCGCCAGACACAAATACCACCGGAATGTTTAAGCGTAAGGCTGCCATCAACATGCCGGGGGTGATTTTGTCGCAGTTAGAGATACACACCATGGCATCGGCGCAGTGGGCGTTGACCATGTACTCTACCGAGTCGGCAATAATGTCGCGGCTGGGCAGGCTGTACAGCATACCGTCGTGACCCATGGCGATACCGTCGTCGACCGCGATGGTGTTGAATTCTTTAGCGACACCGCCGGCCTCTTCAATTTCTCTGGCGACGAGTTGACCCATGTCTTTAAGGTGGACGTGACCGGGTACAAATTGGGTAAAGGAGTTCACCACAGCAATGATCGGCTTTTCGAAATCACCGTCTTTCATACCAGTGGCGCGCCATAGTGCGCGTGCACCCGCCATATTGCGGCCGGAAGTTGTGGTTTTAGAACGATATACAGGCATAAATTCCTCTTTGGCAGTCGCCGAGCCATGTCGCACGTATAGTGTAAAGTGGCGTAGTTTAACACACAGCCCAGTGTCGTCGCATGGGCGATTCGGCCATACTCATACGTCCGATGTGCATTTGTCTGCGTACATTGGCAAGATGATCTACTTTGAAAGCAAAGTAATCAAATTTTGTTTCCAAGCCAGCAATTGCTATTGATCAATAAGCCACAAAGGGAGTTCGAGGATGGATGAGGCATTGGGTGCAGTAGGCAATGTGGCACCCGAATGGTTGGGTGACTGGGGTCCCTTTGCGGTGGTCATGCTGTTTTTAGTGGGCGTATGGCTTTTTACCCGCAAGATATTTTCTGTCCAAAAAGATCACGGTGCCGACATTCGTTATCGGGAACAGGGCACCAAGCTGGTTTTTCGCTTAAGCGGTTTGCTGCTGGGCATTACTACTTTTCCGATGGAAAGCGAATTGCGCGGGCAATTACTGAGCCTAGTCGGCTTGTTGCTCAGTGCGGCGATAGCACTGTCTTCTACCTCGGTCATGGGCAATCTCATGGCAGGGTTTATGTTGCGTACAGTGAATAGCTTCCGTGCGGGTGACTATATCGAATTTCGCAATGAGCTAGGTCGTGTCTCTCAGCGGGGCTTGTTGCATGTGGAGTTTCAAAATGAAACCAGTGAGCTGGTAACCGTACCGAATTTACTGTTAGTGCAGGAACCTTACAATGTCGTGCGGGCCTCTGGCACGGTGGTGTCGGCCGAGGTGTCGCTAGGGTATGACGTTGATCGACGTGATATTGAAAAGGCGCTGCTCTCCGCAATTGAAGCCGCCGAGTTGGGCGATGGATTTGTACAAATTCGTAATCTTGGCGACTTCTCGGTGAATTATCGCGCTAGTGGTTGGTTGAATGAGGCGGGCCTGTTAGTTAGCGCACGTTCTCGGTTGCGCGGCAAAATGTTAGATGCGCTGCACGACGCTGGTATTGAAATCGTATCCCCCAGCTTTATGAATCAGCGGCCCTTACCGCCAGAGCTGAAATTTATTCCCAAACGGAAAAAAGCGAGTCAGCCGGAAGAAGATAAAAACGGACATGCCGAGGAGATTTTGTTTAGTAAAGCTGAAGTGGCCAGCGCCGTCGAAAATATTGAGGGCAAGATTAAAAAACTCAAAGAAAAGTTGAAAACAGAAGCGGAAGAGGGCGAAGAGGATATTGATAGAGAGGCAATAAAAGCAGAGTTAGCTAAACTAACGGAAGAGCTTGAGACGGCGCGAGAAAATGCCAAGGAAGAGTCTGCTCGAGATCGGAATGGTAAGGCGGATAGTGACGAGGGAAAGGATACGGCGAAATAGCGGATGACGTTAAGCCGAGTAAATTGATCCTCATAGGTCGAAATGCGTGATAATAAAAAACTATTTGGTCATTTTTTGAATGAACCGGTGAAGAAGGTGCATGCTATGGATCAAGACAAACGCAAGGGCGGTGACGCGATACCGCAAAATGCGATGGACATGCTTAATGAATTGCAGGTTTTGGCGTTGCGTCAGATGGAGGGTTTCGGCTGGCGACTCCATTTTATAAGACGGCCGTTATTCCAAGAGCGTATTGTGGTGGTGATTGATTCTGTTGGCGAGAGAATGGGAATTTTAGAAGAAGATGGAAGTATAAATATGGCGTCGTCTACCACGTTTCGCTAGCAAGCTGATGGGTTTATCTTCGCTGAATTAGAAGGACACTCAGAGCGTCAGTGGGTGAGGCGCTCTGAGTAATTGCAGCAAAGGATTCAATGCTATTTGCCCAATTGCGTTTTTATCCAATCCGTTAATGCCAACCCTGTTCCCATCGGCCAAGGTTTAATATCGGCTACAGGTACAATTTTGTAATCGTCCAATTCGTGGTTTAGCTTCACCTCACCGGCGGCTTTTACATGGTAGGCGATGATGACTTGGTTTTGTTGTGCAAAGGGATAAACACCAACGAGTGAGGTTTCCAGTGCGTGGAGATTAAGTTCTTCCATGGTTTCGCGGCGAGCGCATTCCTCGGGATCTTCGCCGGCTTCTAAAAAGCCGGTGATAATAGAATAAAAGGTTTTTGGCCAGCTTACGTTGTGGGCCATTACTACGCCGCCTTCCACCTCAACGATCATCGCCACCACAGGCACGGGATTATTCCACAGCACGAAACCACAGCTGGTATCGGGGCAGCCCTTGCGAATTTCACTATCAATTAAAATTTCAGCTATGGGGCTGGCGCATTGTGGGCAGAATTTCATAGTCTCGTCTCGTCGTTATTGTCGGGTAGATGGCTTAATTTTAAGATTTTGCCACAGACTGGCTATGTGCGACCATGTTTGGCGCTAAGGTATTTCTCTTGATCGAACAAAATGGTGTGTCGTTATGGATCTGAAACTGCAAAATAAAATTGCGCTGGTTACCGGTAGTAACCGAGGCACCGGTGAAGCGATTGCCCAAACGCTGGCGCGGGAAGGCGCGATTGTTGTCTTTCATGGTAATGAAGAGGGCAGCGCTGTAGAGGTAGCTGACGCGACTGCATCCGCGCACGCGGTATGGGGAGATATTTCTACGGATGCGGGTTGCGACCAAGTGCTAAGCCAAACCAGAAAGGCAGTTGGTGATATCGATATTCTGGTAAACAATTACGGCACCGCGACCGCCGGTAAGTGGTTACAGAGCGACTCGGAAGATTGGTTGGATATGTATCAAAAAAATGTGCTGTCCGCAGTGCGCTTGATTAAGGGCTTCAGTCCAGCAATGCGAAATAAAGGTTGGGGTCGGATTGTGCAATTAGGCACAATTGGTAGCCACCAGCCGAATAGTATTATGCCACACTATTACGCATCAAAAGGGGCGGTTGCCACGATGGGAGTGAGTCTCGCAAAGGAGCTTTCCCATACTGGTATTACCGTCAATACCATCGCGCCGGGGTATATTCGCACGGCTGAGTTAGAGGCGGGTTTTCGACGGCGCGCCGCTAAAAAAGGATGGGGCGAAGACTGGAATGATATTGTGAAAAAAATCGTCGAAACAGAATACCCGAATCCCAGCGGTCGAATTGCCGAGCGGCAGGAAGTGGCAGATCTCGTTGCCTTTATTTGTAGTGATCTTGCAGGTTTTATTAATGGTCAAAATATCCGCATTGATGGCGGTGCCGTATCTTACGTTTGATACATTGGAATAGAAAAGCTAGTCCGGTAAAAACTCGGCCAACACGCTATCAAGCATGTCGTAGCCACGCGGTGTTGGCGAGTATTTGTCACCGTGCTTTTGCAACAAACCACGACAGATAAAATTATTCATCGTAGTGCTAATCGCAGACCAGGCTAAACCTGTGCGCCGCTCAAAGAGCGCCGCGGTAAATCCTTGCTGCAGGCGTAGCGCATTCATCATAAATTCTAAGGGTAAATCAGCGGGGCTGATAATCTCAGTTTTGCTGCTGCGTGAAGGACTTCGGAGAAGGTAGTCTTCGGGCTTGCGGGTTTTTTGATAGCGAATAATATCGCCATTGGCCTGGGTGATTTTACCGTGGGCGCCGGCACCGATGGCGAGATAGTCCCCAAATTGCCAATAGTTAAGGTTATGACTGGATTGGCGTCCCGGCATTGCAAACGCTGACACCTCATACCGCCCAAAGCCCGCTGCAGATAATTTGTTAAAGCCCGCGCTTTGAATACGGTGCATTTCGGTTTCTATTGGCAAGCTCGGCGGTCGCTTAAAAAACTCGGTATTCGGCTCAATGGTAAGTTGATACCAGCTGATATGTGGCGTGCCAGCATCAATAGCTAACTTGAGGTCACACAAGGCATCTTCTTGGCTTTGATTGTTCAGGCCGTGCATCAGATCGACATTAAAATTATCGAAGCCCGCGTTTTGCGCACAGGCAATTGCTCGAAGCGCGTCATCGTTATTGTGTATTCTGCCGAGTTTTTTAAGTTGTGACGGATTAAAACTTTGCACGCCAATCGATAAGCGGTTGATCCCCACCTGCCGGTAACCATCAAAGCGGGCTTGCTCAACGGTGCCGGGATTTGCCTCTAGGGTAATTTCAATATCGTCGGTAAATTTCAGCCGCGTGCGTAATTCCCTAAATAGAGTTTTATAAGCTTGTGGGCTAAATAAACTCGGTGTGCCGCCGCCGATAAAAATACTCTGTAGTTCTCGATCTTGAATAAACCCTAAATCCTGATCAAGGTCCTCAAGCATCGCATTGATATAGGCCTGCTCTGGTAACTCGCCCTTTTGCTCGTGTGAATTAAAATCACAGTAGGGGCATTTGCGCACGCACCACGGAATGTGGATGTAGAGCGATAAGGGCACCGGCTTTAGTAGGAGTTGTTCGGCGTTGAAGATGGATGATATGGGATTAGTCATAGCCGATTTTACTTGTGCTGATTTGCTGCGGACAGCAAGTTTAGCACTATTCATCGACGCTGTTTTTAATTTTCATTCTTGTCAGAAAGCAATCTCCAATACGCGCCGAGCTTGTTAAATATAATTTTGAATTACTCAACTACTTGAACGTCCACGCGAATTAAACCTGAGGAGGTATCACCAATGGTTGTAAAGGCCGACTTTGAAAGATCAATAATCCGGCCCCTTACAAAAGGTCCGCGGTCGTTTATTTTTACCAACACACTTTGGCCTGTCTTTTGGTTTGTTACTTTTACGTGAGTGCCGAATGGCAGTGTTCGATGGGCAGCTGTATTTAGCTCATGCCTATATCGCTCGCCGCTCGCGGTTTTTTTATTGTGGTATTTATCGCCATAGTAAGACGCCATACCTGACTCAATGATGGCAACGCTTCCCTCGCCACTATTCTCATGAAACTGTGTAGAAGAGCAACCTGCTAAGGAGAGCAACAACGCAAACATTGTAATAATAATTAAAGCACCATTGTCTCTCGCGACACGTTCACGAGGTCGCTCTACTAGGTCGATCCTGTAACTTAAGGTTTTTGACATGAACACCTTTCCATCCACCCCCAAAAAGGCGCTTGGTATTTGCGCTTGCGTTCTAGTTGATCATAGTAAGAGATATTAGTTCCTGCCTGGCAAGACGCAAAGGGGTCATTTGCCGTGCCGACGGTATTGCCGTGAATAGCTTTAGTACTTTTTGTTTCACGCCATACCCAAGCTTGATCGGGTATCCATGTGAGCAAAGCGAATGCCTTTGTTCAGATATTGGGTCAAAAAGCGGTTATGTAGGGTTTCTGCCAGCTCTAATTTCCCTCTTGCTGGGCGACTTAGTTATTCTGCACTACGGGTCGTCCAGTGGGGCGAAAACTTACAGAACGGTGAAAGGGGATTACTCAGGATAATTTTTTATACAAAGGTCAAAAATCACGTGGTGTTGGAGGTGGGCTTAAGCTTAAATCGCCAGTTCGAGGTAAACGAAACGGGCGATTTAAGCTCGTATATTTGCTTTGTGCTATTCCACAATAACTTGAATGGTGCCGGACACATCGCCGCTATTTTTCAGTACTTGTTCACCCGGGTCCTGTTGCGTTGCCGGGGGCGAGGCCAATACAGAATCAAAGAAGCTGGCATAAATCATTACTTGAGATCCACTAGCCATCGCAGGTATCGTCCAGCGTTTACCCGAAGGCAACACACCGTCTAAACAGGTCGTCCCGCCGCCTGGTGGATTTGTCAAAGGAAGCACATTTACTTCTTGGCCATTTTCATCGTAGGTATGTATAACGAAAATGATATTATTACCCGATTGAAGGCCTTCAACGGGTTTAGCAGAGCAGGCAAGATCTATTTTCAATTCGTAATCGGCTTCGGCTTCGTGATCGAAGACCCAGGCCATAATGTAACTGCCCAATGCGCCAGAGGTAATGCAATCGGTACCTTTTTCACCCTCCGAATATTCAACTTCGATACACCGCCCCTGCGTTTCGCTTGAGGTACCAAAGCCGATGGTGTTGTCGCCCATATTCTCTATAGTGCCGGCGCTGTCTGCAATCAACGCTACGCTCGTAGTTAGGCATTGATCGCCGCGCTCTTCAGAAAACACCAAATTGTCTGAATCCGACTGATCAAAATTAAATGGGCGGCCCTCAGACAGTGAGCCCATTTTTTGACGGATATTCGCCGGTGATAGACCCTGGTAATCGGGGTTTACCACACCAAAGATGGTTTCTACTTCGACGTCCTCGGGATTACTGTTGGTGCAATCTTCTCTTGGTGAGCTGGCATTCGTTACCACGTTTGCATTCATATAGACATTGCCCGCGCAATCTAGTGTATTGATTGTCACATTGGCCTTTATGTTGCTGTCTTCATTACTGGTGGCGGTGAGTACAAACGTGCCTACGTCCTCCGTACTGAATCGCACCGTATTATTGGCGAGCTCTGTCAGCGTGCCGCCATTGGAAGTCCAAGTTACAGAGTCATCATTGCTAAACCCGGTGATGATGGCGCGATTTTCTTCGGTGTAGACGGTTTCGTCGCAACTACCGGCTAGTGTTTCCTCAATACTTATCTTTAAGTCTGCCAGTTTGACTTCTGCGGTTGTCCTGCGAGGCTCTGTTGGCACGAGGGTTTTGGATGTAGAGGTTAATGTAATGTACTGAGGGTAGCCCTCTGGATCCGAGGGGGTTGCTATCCTTAATTGTAATGAGTCACCACTTCGTGTCTTGGACACGCTAAGATTACTGGAGGTCTGCATCTCATGTTTTTCGGGAAGCACTGAATTGAGAATGCTCACATTGACATCAATGACTTCTCCTGGGGTGTTGACAACAATTGGGCTAGAAGAAAACAAAAATGATTTCGCGAGGTTTTCCATCACGATGGTGTCTTGCTCCATCGCGAGCGTGTTGGTATATGAGGGGAACTTCCCTGACTTCAGTTTCACCTCGAGTTCAGATTGACCAACTTCCTGTGGCGTGATTTTACGATCTTGTCCGGTGTTTAAAGAAAATGCAGTGCCTGAAATAAACTTTGGCTCAGCATAGTCACTGCCAATCTGGATGTTATTCCAGCTGATAGAAGGCACAATTAACTCGCAATCCTGAGCCCCCGCTTTAGAAGTGACCCGGTTGGCGACTTCACTTGCCCCGAACATTAAATTGGGATCAACTGGACTCTTTGGGGCACCCAAAGCGGCAAAACCGGTGTCTACAACCAATTTAGAAAAGTCATATTCTTTGCTTCGCGCATCGACGCGGAAAAGCCAACTCGGTTCTGAAAATTTTTCGGTGTAATCTTCTTCGAGGCGTGGCTTCGGAATAATTGTCAGTTTGGCTTCCGTGATTTCAGATGGCAGCAGCGCTGCAACCATGTCAATTTCCATATTGTTGGTAATACTGCTAATCGCCATCGCGGTCGTCAATACTGCTAAGGGTGTTGCAGCTGCCCCTTTGCCTAATTGGCCACCTACGGTAAATAACGTGTTTAGTGCAGAGCTCTTTGCCGCCTGACTTGCGGCGGCACTTTGGGCGTTTCTTTGCTTAGTTTGCGCCTCGTAAGATAACTTCATGCCGCGAGACAATGTCTCGCCATTATTTATCGCTACTTTGTGTTTAGTATTATCTGCATAGCTGCCCGTGCATTGGGCGCGGCGTACCATCGGTTCCGCTGCGGCAACATTGGCTATTTCGCCTGAGTCTGGGGTTGTCGTAAAGATCGGCCCATCAAAACGGCTCGCAAAATTCTCTAGTAAAGTTTTGAGATCCAGTTTTTCCATTACTTGCGCGATGTAGGCCTTATCATTTGCGGACATCGTAGCGAACACGTTGCGCTGATAAGCCAAGCTAATTTCGCTGGCGGGATCGTTGAATAACTCGTGGATGTAGTGGGCCGCCAAAAGATAGGGGTCATTTTGGATATCTTCGTCTGATACTGTCTCCGGATCGTAACCAAAGGCCTCTTCAAACTTGATAAGCGCCTGCTCAAGGGTATCCAGTACATCGGCGTAATTATCGGTATCGCTAGCCGGTGGGAGGGCATCAACCGTGATAGCTGGGATGTTGCAGCGTGCGCCGCCCATTTCGGCAACTAGCGTAATTTCGCCACCGTTTGCCGCTAGGTCCGGTGTTATGGGCGCATTGACGATGTACCCCATGTCGCTAGTAATACTGCTCAGCGGGACTTCGCTGTCTGACAGAACAATATAGACGGCGTCGAGGGTTTCGTTTGTTTTGAACTCTATCGGATCGCCGGGCAGTATGGTGTCCGTTGTCAGAAGAGTCAGCCTATCGCAGACCTGATTTGCACTACTTCCACCTCCGCCGCCTCCGCCACCACAGGCACCTAGTAATATGGTCGAAATCACCACGATATAGCCTAGCGATTTGCGAAGAAGTTGTTTAAATAGGAGAGAATTCAACTGGTTAAAATACATTATACAATTCCATTTGCGACGTTAATCGTCGAAGTTCCATTGAAAAGACCCAACAGCTATCGCGTACCCCCCCGCTAAATTAAGTTAGGCGCGATATAACCGTTTTCTTATGATAACTTTATCAACCCTAAACTGAATAATCTACTGATGGCGAATGCCCTATTTTTGTTGGGTGCTTCGCAAATAACGGCACGGGCAGCGAGCGTGCCGCCGGGAAAACTCGCCTTCGGCTCAAGCAGTTCCCCGCTTAACCCGTTACTTGCTTCAGTGCTCGGCGGTGCTGAAGGGGATTCGTGTAAGCTGCAGGTGTTGTGTGGGAAAGACAAAGTTTTTTGTCTAATGTTACAGCGAAGTGCCGCCCTTAGTCCCGCTTTTGAACTCACCGAGCATCGCAGAAACTCAATGGGATTTTTTTAGTGAGGACTGTCTGAGCCCAAGGCGAGTTCCGCAGCGATCCCATTGAGTTTTGAGAAGCACAGAGTACCCGAAGGGTGAGTGATAGCGGGCGAATTTCTTGCTTACTTCTTTTTTCGCAAAAAGAAGTAAGTCGCCCAGCGAGGGCGAAAAAATCGCTAGCAGAGCGTAGTAATATTACTCAGAATGATTTTCAGTTTAAAAATTACTTCTTGGACTTTATATTTAGGCTCAAAGCGTATGTATTATGAATTGTAGTCAAGCCCTATAAGCTTGCGAGCACTATCAGAAATCAGTTTTCTACCTCTCGATATCCACAAAAAATAAACAAGCCATTCCAGCGAAAAGTTTATATCAGATTAGCGAGTCTGCTGAGCCTCAGCTCAACCCCAACTGATCCCAAATATCATCTATCTTCTGGATAACAGCAGGATCTTTCACAATGGGACGACCCCATTCTCGGGTGGTTTCACCGCCCATTTTATTGGTGGCGTCCATTCCCATCTTCGAGCCGAGGCCCGAAACCGGTGAGGCAAAATCAAGATAATCGATGGGTGTATTTTCAACCAGCACGGTATCGCGAGCCGGGTCCATACGAGTGGTAATCGCCCAGATAACATCATTCCAGTCGCGGGCGTTGACGTCGTCGTCGCAAACAATTACAAACTTGGTGTACATAAATTGTCGTAAAAATGACCAAACCCCAAACATGACGCGTTTGGCGTGACCTGGATATTGTTTTTTAATCGTCACCACGGCCATGCGATAGGAGCAGCCTTCCGGTGGCAGATAGAAATCGACTATTTCTGGGAATTGCCTTTGCAGTAGTGGGACTAACACCTCATTCAAGGCGACGCCGAGTACGGCAGGCTCGTCCGGTGGACGACCGGTATAGGTGCTGTGATAGATCGGTTTTTTGCGGTGACTAATATGGGTAACGGTGAAAACCGGAAAGCTGTCTACCTCATTGTAGTAGCCGGTGTGGTCGCCGTAGGGGCCTTCGTCGGCCATTTCTTCGGGGTCAATATAACCCTCAAGAATAAATTCTGCGGTCGCGGGTACTTGTAAATCATTGCTTAGGCTTTTGGTGAGTTCGGTCTTGCTGCCGCGCAGCAATCCGGCAAATGCGTATTCGCTCAGCGAGTCGGGTACGGGTGTTACCGCGCCTAGGGTCGTAGCTGGATCGGCGCCAAGGGCAACCGATACGGGAAACTTCTCGCCGGGATTGCTGGCTTTAAATTCTTGAAAATCTAAGGCGCCACCACGGTGAGATAACCAGCGCATTATCAGCTTGTTCTTGCCGATAAGCTGCATGCGGTAAATGCCGAGGTTTTGGCGTTCTTTATTCGGGCCACGGGTAATAACTAGTGGCCAAGTGATCAGTGGTGCGGCGTCGTCGGGCCAGCAGGTTTGAATGGGCAGTGTGCGTAAATCTACCGCGTCGCCTTCAATCACGCATTCCTGGCAGGGCGCATTGCTCACCATTTTAGGCCCCATATTCAAAACTTGTTTGAATACCGGTAGTTTGCTCCACGCGTCGCGTAGACCTTTTGGTGGATCAGGTTGGCGTAAAAAAGCGAGTAATTCGCCGACTTCGTGAAGGGCCTTTATATCGTCTTTGCCCATACCCATTGCGACACGCTTTTCGGTGCCGAATAAATTCGCCAGTACCGGAATATCGTAACCAATGGGATTTTCAAACAATAGGGCGGGGCCGCCAGCGCGCAAGACGCGGTCGCAAATCTCAGTCATTTCCAGATTGGGATCAACGGGATGGCTAATACGTTTTAGCTCACCTTGTTTTTCTAAATGCCGGATGAATTCTCTGAGGTCTTTATACATGGCAGGCGTTACGCTGGATGGGAGACGGGAGACGAAAAGTAAAATAATAGTGGGCGCGGATGGTGCAGCGCCCAACACATTGACGAGAGCTGAGAGTTTTGCTTTTTAGCATCTCCCGTCTCCCGTCAAGCATTCCGCGTTACTTACGCTTCATCGAGTCAAAGAAATCGGCATTGGTCTTGGTATCTTTGAGCTTGTCGATTAAGAATTCAATCGCTGCGGTGTCTTCCATGCCGTGTAGTAATTTACGCAGAATCCACATTCTGGCCAGTTCTTCTTCACCGGTCAGCAATTCTTCGCGACGGGTGCCGGAGCGGCGAATATTGATGGCGGGGTAAACGCGTTTCTCGGCAATTTTACGGTCGAGATGCAGTTCATTGTTACCCGTACCTTTGAACTCTTCGTAGATAACCTCGTCCATTTTCGAACCGGTATCAATCAATGCCGTTGCAATAATGGATAAGCTGCCGCCTTCTTCAATATTACGTGCCGCACCGAAGAAACGTTTAGGGCGCTCAAGTGCGTGAGCGTCAACACCACCTGTTAGTACCTTGCCTGAGCTAGGGACGATGGTGTTATAGGCGCGAGCTAAACGGGTGATGGAGTCGAGTAAGATAACAACGTCGCGCTTGTGTTCGACTAAGCGCTTGGCCTTCTCTATAACCATTTCGGCAACTTGAACGTGACGTGCTGGTGGTTCATCAAAGGTTGATGCTACAACCTCGGCACCGCGCACACCCACCGAGCGTTGCATTTCAGTTACTTCTTCTGGGCGTTCGTCGATCAATAATACGATGACATAACATTCTGGGTTGTTGCGGATAATGCTCGAGGCAATATTCTGCAACATTAAGGTTTTACCCGCTTTCGGCGGCGCGACGATCAGGCCGCGTTGACCTTTGCCAATAGGCGCGGCCAAGTCGATGATGCGGCCAGTTAAATCCTCAGTCGAGCCGGTACCCAACTCTAGGGTTAAACGCTCATTGGGGAACAGGGGGGTGAGGTTTTCAAATAGGACCTTGTTCTTAGATTGTTCGGGGCGGGTGAAGTTAACTTCGTCGACTTTCAATAGCGCAAAGTAGCGCTCGCCTTCTTTGGGTGGTCGGATCTTGCCAGCAATGCTGTCGCCGGTGCGCAGATTAAAGCGTCTGATCTGACTGGGAGACACATAAATATCGTCGGGGCCGGCAAGGTAGGAGCAGTCGGCGGAACGCAAGAAGCCGAAGCCGTCTTGTAGTATTTCTAATACACCATCGCCGTGAATATCTTCACCACTTTTGGCGTGGCGCTTGAGTATCGAGAAGATGATGTCTTGTTTGCGTGAGCGGGCGATGTTGTCGAGGCCGCTTTCTTTGGCAATGTCGAGTAATTCTTGAGCAGATTTTGTTTTTAGATCGGTTAGATTCATAGGTATATGGGTTTAGTGGTATCAATTAGACAGGATATAAGCGAGACGTGGGAACGGCAGAAAAACAGTAAGCCGGAACGAACTCGACGTGTTAAGCAGAAGCGAAATTAAGGTTATTTATTGGGTGTTGTTTGAAGGATCTTGCGCACTCTATCATTGAAAAGTCTAGGCGTCTAGCTTTTCGCGAAAACCCGCTCAGCTAGGCTGAACGGGTTACAACGGCATTACAGTGCGGAGTTAACGAAATCCAACAACTGTGTTTTAGACAGCGCGCCAACCTTAGTGGCTTCTGCGTTACCGCCTTTGAAAATCATCAGTGTTGGAATGCCGCGTACGCTGAACTTAGCTGGCGTGTCGCTATTTGCATCAACATCGATTTTGCAAATTTTCAATTTGCCATCGAATTCACCAGAAATTTCATCCAGAATCGGTGCAATCATTTTACATGGGCCACACCACTCTGCCCAAAAATCGACCAATACAGGTAAATCAGACTTCAGCACGTCTTCTTCAAAGCTGCTGTCGGTGACGTGAACGATGTTGTCGCTCATGGTAGTTCTCCGAGTAAACATCACAAAATATAGGATGTGCGATGATAGCACATGAATTAAGCGGATGTGAAAAGGTGGGAAGCGGTGATTTTACCCCTAGGTGACTACATGGCGGCTATCGACATGGGTTCGAATAGCTTTCATTTGTTAATAGCGCAGGTGCAGATAGGTGGCTGGCAAACTATCCATACTGAAGAGCGTAAGGTTCAGTTGGCAGCCGGCAGTGAAATGGGTGATTTACAACACGATGCCCAGCAGCGCGCGTTGGCGTGTTTGAGTGAGTATAAAAGTGTATTAGCCCGCTATCGAATAACAGGGTTGCACGTGGTGGCGACAGCGTCATTACGTGGTGTAAACAATGCAGCTCCTTTTTTATTGGCCGTAGAAGCGTTGATGGGTGTATGTCCACGCATTATTAGTGGCGAGCGTGAAGCAGAGTTAGTTTACCTTGGCGTGACCAAAGGCTGCTTACCTGCAGCTGAAGAGCATGTTCAAAAAACATACTTGGTTGTAGATGTCGGCGGCGGTAGTACTGAGCTTGCGTGGGGTCTTGCAGAGCAAATGCACAGTGGAATCAGTGTTGACGTTGGCTGCTTGCGCTATCTGCGATACTTCCCCGGAGGTGAATTACTCCCAGCTTATTTTACGGCGGCCCGTGATGCCGCCGCAGAGATGTTCGAAGACGCGCTAAAAACGTTCCCGACATCGTTTCGTGAGTCGCCACCAGTTGTTATTGGCTGTTCTGGTACCTTGTTGGCAGTAGAGCAAGTTCTTATCGCAAAGGCAGGAGGTGCTGGAAAAGCGAGCACTGGCATACACGTGAACGATTTGCGCTTGCTAGCTGAAAACCTGCAGACGTTTACAACAATCGGAGAGGTTCGCTATCAGGGCCTGTCTGAAGACAGGCAGTCTGTTTTTGCCTCCGGTATCGCCATTGTGTTGGCACTGTTTGAGGTTTTAAATATTGATACTATGGCGCTTTCGCAACACGGTTTGCGTGAAGGTATTATTGAAAATTGCTTCGCAAATAGCGGAGTGATGTTCCAGCAAGGAGGACAGCAACAATGAAAAAAGTCGCACTGATCTTATCAGGTTGTGGTGTTTACGATGGTTCGGAGATTTATGAATCAGTACTGACGATGTTGTCATTGGAGAATCACGGCGCCAGTTACCAGTGTTTTGCGCCCAATATCGATCAACTTCATGTTATCAATCATTTGAAAGGTGAAGTGGCTGAAGGCGAGAGCCGCAATGTCTTGGTAGAAGCGGCGCGTCTAGCGCGGGGCGAGGTGAAAGACCTGGCCGATGCAAACGCGGCCGATTTTGATGCAGTCATTGTGCCGGGCGGTTTTGGCGCAGCGAAGAATCTCTCAGATTTTGCGGTCAATGGCGCCGAGATGAGTGTTCAAAAAGATGTTTTGGCATTTGTTCAGGCCATGAACAAAGCAGGCAAACCCACGGGGCTAATTTGTATTGCGCCGACGATGGCGGCACGTATTTTTGGTGAAGGTGTGCACTGCACGGTGGGCAACGACGCGGAAGTTGCCGGGGCCATTAACACCATGGGAGGCATTCACCAAGATTGCGCTGTGGATGAGGTGTGCGTCGACGAGGCGATGAAGCTGGTGACAACGCCCGCTTATATGTTGGCGGGCAGTATTGCTGAGGCCGCCAAGGGAATAAATCGCTGTGTGCGAGAAGTTCTTAATATGGCCTAGGGCCAAGACGCGGGGTTTGCGGCTGGCCTGATTGAGCGCCGGCCGTTATGCTTGCCGCTTTCGCTACTCTATGGGAACGCATTCGCGACATGCCCCGATTTTTATATAGCGCCTTTTTTTATCTAATTTTGCCACTCGTTTTGCTCCGCTTACTTTGGCGGGGCTGGCGCGCGCCGGCATATCGGGATCGTATTGGGCAGCGTTTTGGTTTTTTCGAGGCGCCACAGCGTCAAAACGGCGTGTGGATTCACGCGGTTTCAGTTGGCGAAAGTATTGCTGCAGCGCCGGTCATTGAGCACTTTTTAGCGGCTTATCCGCATTTGCCGGTTGTTGTTACCACCATGACTCCCACAGGCTCAGAGCGTGTCACGGCGATGTTCGGCGACAGGGTGTTTCATGTTTATGCCCCCTACGATTTACCTGACGCCGTAGCGAGATTTCTTAAGCGCATAAAGCCGAGCGTTGCGGTCATTATGGAAACCGAGATTTGGCCGAATATGGTCTGCCAAACTGCGGCAATGGGTATTCCCGTGATATTAGCGAATGCGCGTCTATCCGCCCGATCTGCGCGCGGCTATGGCCGATTGTCGGCATTGACCCAGTCTGTGTTTTCACGATTCTCGAAGGTGGTAGCCCAGTCCCCCGATGATGGCGCGCGCTTCGTGATGCTGGGTGTACCTGAGGAAAATATGACCGTTTCAGGGAGTATTAAATTCGATTTAGCCATCCCCGCCGCGCTGCGCGACCAGGCTAGCGCCTTGCATGAGGCCTGCTTTGGCTCTCGGCCCGTGTGGATAGCAGCCAGCACCCACGCGGGTGAAGATGAGATTTTACTCGCTGCCCATCGCCAGCTGCTGAATGAACAGCCAGATGCGGTGTTGATACTTGTACCCAGACATCCAGAGCGATTCTTGAAGGTAGCTGAATTGGTCGCCGCCAGCGGGTTTCGTTATTTGCGCCGTAGTGAATATCAGAATGAGTGCAGTGCCGAGGGTGCTCAAGTAATACTGGGCGATACAATGGGAGAGCTATTGTTACTTTTGGGTTGTGCGGATATTGCCTTTGTGGGTGGCAGTCTTATTGAACATGGCGGGCACAATACGCTTGAGCCTGCGGCGTGGGGTTTGCCCGTGCTAACTGGCCCGAGTGATTTTAACTTTGCAGAAATAAGCTCGCTGTTAGAGGCTTCGGGTGGCCTGATCAAGGTTGCCGATAGTGACGCATTAGCCCGTGAATTGGGCGCTTTACTGGATGATCCTGAGCGAGCAGAGAATCAGGGTGCGATGGCGAAACAGGTGGTTGATGCTAATCGAGGTGCCTTGCAACGCTTGCTCGCGGTTATTGAGCAAGCGTTGCGTGAGCATAAATCTCTTAAATCTTGATTGTGCTCACGCCTATAATTTCGGTGAGGAAGCCTTAGCTTTTGTTTTTCAGTGTGACCGGTTCTGGTAGCTGCAGCCATTTATTTAGGGCGATAATGTCGGCCGGGCTCAGCGTGCCAGCATTCAATTTCAATTTCAGCACGTCGATAACATAGTCATAACGAGCGTTTGTATAGTCACGCATTGCGCCGTAAAGGCGACGTTGGGCGTCTAATACATCGACTATATTCCGCGTTCCCACCTCATAACCAGCCTCGGTGGCGTCTAGCGCGCTGCGGGTTGAAATGATGTTTTGCTTACGCGCATTCACGGTCTGCACATCGGTATAGACCGCAATATGTTGCGCTCGGGTGCTGGTAATAATTTGGCGCTGAGTAGCTTGCGCATTGTAGTTAGCCGCATTGTACTGTTCGTAAGCTTGGCGCCGCCCAGCACTAATGGCGCCGCCTGCAAACAGTGGCATGGTAAGTGTAATGCGTATAGCGTCGTTTTCAGTGTAAGAGTCTGGTTGCGTTGCGAAGTTATTTGTTGGCATGTAGCGGGATGTGCCGTCAACATCGTCTTTGCTTGTGGTGAAACTTCCGACCACTTTCGGCAAGTGCTCCATTTTTTTGGACTGTGCGGTTTCATAGGCCGAACTAGCACCGGCGTTCGTAACCTGAAGCAACTTGTTGTTTGCTAGCGCAAAGTCTACCCATTCTGCACGGTTCGCGGGTTCGGGCATGGTGATGGGGAAATCCGTTTTTAGCGACCACAAATTATTGTGGTCCTGGCCTGTTAAGCTACTTAGGTTTTCTCTGGCGATTGCCAGTGTGCCTTCAAAGCCATAACGTTGTGCAACGGTACTATCAAATACAGCGCGGGCTTCGTGCACGTCGGTAATAGCAATTAAGCCGACGTCAAAGCGCTGTTGGGTTTGTTCAAGCTGCCGTTTTGCGGCGCGCTCTTCCGCTTTAGATGCGTCTAGATTTTCACGGCCGCGCAGCACGTTAAAATAAGCTTCGGCAGTGCGTACGATTAATTGTTGCTGTTCGTAAGCCAGCTGGGCCTCGGCTTGTTCAGAAATCTTTTTGCCGGCTTGAAAGTTAAACCACGCAGGTAAGTCAAAAAGTGCCTGACTCAGTGATACTGAATAGTTTTCGGATTCGGTGTCGGTATTGATGTTTTGTTGAATAGTTGAAGAACCGCCTACTGTCGAGCTGGTTATGCCCTCTCTTTCTGTGTCACTTTCGGCATCCTGATAATAGGCCTGCGCGGTAACCTGCGGCAGCAGCGCCGCGCGGCTTAAATTCTTAGTTTCTATATTGGCGCGGTAAGTTGCTTCGGCGGCTTGTAGTTGCGGATCATTTTTTACCGCAAGTTCGTATATATCAAGTAATGTGTCAGCTTGGACAAGGTGGCTGCTCAAGAGCGCAGTCATAGAAATACTGAGAAGATGACGTTTGGCAATCATAGAGGTAACCTGTCTCCAAAGAGGGGGAGGTGGAAAAGCGCTAAAGTGTATCAAACTAAAGCCTCTTGAGAATGAAAATTAACTAAAGTTATGGAATGTCTTGGCATTTCATTGGGAGTGATGTGGATAAGCATCAATATCGTATAGACCTAAATGGCCACCTTGCCGACTGCGAAATGAATTTTCGCCGTTTGAAGAAGCTGCTACCAGAAGACGTGGCGGCGGGCGACTGTTTGCGCTTTGGTGTGGCCACGAACGCTGTTGAGCTGCTGATTAAAGAGCGTGCGCCGTATACCACGATGATTGAGCTGCGCCTGGCGAAGCCGCTTTTTGAGGAATTGCCCGCACCGACCTTGCAGGTGCGTATCTATCACGATGCGAGCCTTGCGGAAGTGATGGGGGCCAGTGGTTTACGTCCGGTTAAGCCCCGTTACCAATATCCCAATGTGAGCATGTATCAGCGTGACGAAAAAGCTCAGCAAAATCGTTATCTTGGCGAATGGCTAAGTTTGTGTCTTAGTCTTGGCCATTCTTTGGATAATCCATTGAATATTCTGGAAATATGACGCGGTTCGCTAAATTTACTGGCGGACAGACAGAGCATCCCGTATAAAACAAGCAAGTCATAATGGGGTTTTTCGGTGAATCTGCCTGCTCAAAAAGACATGACACCACTGACAGTGGTGCAAATTAGCGATTGTCATCTCGGCGCCGAGCATGGCGACACTCTGCTAGGTATGGATACCGACAATAGCTTGGACGCGGTTTTGGCGACGGTAGCTGAGGAATGTCCGTGTATCGACTTGCTGGTGGTGTCTGGAGATATTGCCGCTGATGGGGCTGTGGAATCCTATCGTCGCTTATTTGCTCGATTAGACGGACTCGCGGCACAAGTTGTTTGGCTTCCCGGTAATCATGACGATGCGAGCTTAATGCGCAGTGTGGTTGGCGATCAAATGATGCCAACGGTTGTCGATCTGGGCGCTTGGCGCTTGGGCTTCTTAAATTCTGCGGTGAGTGGCGAGGTAGGCGGTTTGCTAGCCGATGATCAATTATCCGCTCTGTCGAGTATCGCTGACAGCGATAGGCCGACATTGGTGTTTTTGCACCACCATTTAAAAGCATTGGATTGCCGCTGGTTAGATGAGCAGCGGGTGCAGAATGCAGATCAGGTTTTTGCCCTTGTTGAAGGTAAAAACCATATAAAGGCCTTTGTCTCTGGGCATGTGCATCAACAATCTGAAATGTTATTTCAAAATCTTGGTTTGTTGACTACGCCGTCAACCTGCATCCAATTTGCGCCCAATAGTGATCATTTTGCGCTTGACGATTGCAACCCGGGCTATCGGGTATTTTACTTGGCCCAAAACGGTCAATTTCAGACAAGAGTGTCGCGGGTAAAAGGTGTAACATTTGCGGTCGACAATCTGGCAAGCGGTTACGAATGACAGCAGGACTTATTTATATTCACGGATTTATCTCTTCTTCTCAGTCTTTGAAAGCGCAGCAATTGGGGTGTTATGTTGCAGAACATCACTCCGATATTCATTATATGGTGCCGTCGCTGCCGAATAAGCCAGCAGACGCCTTTGCTGAATTAGATAAGTTAGTACAAGATTTCCTCCAAAAAAAGACAGGTTCTCTGGGTTTGGTGGGCAGCTCAATGGGTGGTTTTTTTGCCTCTGCGCTGGCTGAGCGTTACCGCCTACCTGCGGTGCTGGTGAATCCGGCGGTTGAGCCTCACACGTTTGCCGAACATTTTATTGGTGCGCATCATAATCCCTATACTGGGGTGGATTTTTGTATAGAGCAGACGGATATTGATGTTCTACAATCCTTGGTGGTAAAACCTGATACTGGCCGTTACTGGGTCATGGTTCAAGAGCAAGATGAGACCTTGGATTATCGCGACGCAGTGCGGTTTTATAGCGGTGTTAAAATGACGGTAGAAGAGGGGGGCGATCATAGCTTTCAGCACTTTGATCGTCATTTAGCTGCTATTGTGGCGTTCTTACAATTATCGCCATGTGCGGAGTAAACTCCGTTAACAACAAATAATACTGATCCCTTCCTAACTAGGTTGGATTTTTAGCTCAATTAGTCATGCGGTGCAGCCGCTAACAATGGTTTTAGATGTCACAATATACCTCGCAATCTATTGAAGTTCTTACTGGTTTAGAGCCGGTGCGTAAGCGCCCTGGCATGTATACAGACACCACTCGCCCCAACCATTTAGCCCAAGAAGTGATCGATAACAGCGTCGATGAAGCCTTAGCTGGGCACGCCAGTGAAATTATTGTCACCTTATTTGCCGATGGCTCGCTGTCCTGTTCGGACGATGGTCGCGGTATGCCGGTAGATATTCACCCGGAGCAAGGTTTGCCGGGTGTCGAGGTGATTCTGTGCACCTTGCATGCCGGTGGCAAATTCTCTAACGACAATTATCAGTTCTCCGGTGGTTTGCACGGCGTGGGTGTGTCGGTGGTCAATGCCCTGTCCAGTTCGCTGGAAATAGTGATCAAGCGTGACGGGCAAGTTCACCAGATGTTTTTCGCCGATGGCGACAAGGCATCGGAATTAGCGGTGATAGATAGCTGCGGTAAGCGCAACACCGGTACCTATATTCGTTTTACGCCCAATCCAAAATACTTTGATTCGGCAAAATTTTCGGTACGTCGTTTAAAGCATGTACTGCGCGCCAAGGCGGTATTATGTCCCGGTCTGCGTGTTAGCTTTATTGATGAAACTGGCACCGAGAGTGAAGAGTGGTATTACGAAGATGGCTTGCGCGATTACTTAGCCAGCCACACCCGTGAATACGACACTCTTCCAGCAGAACCCTTTATTGGTCATTTCAGCGGTCGCAGCGAGGCGGTTGATTGGGCGGTACAGTGGCTGCCCGAGGGTGGCGAGCCCTTGGCAGAATCCTATGTCAACTTGATTCCCACCGCACAGGGCGGCACCCACGTTAACGGGCTGCGGAGTGGCTTGCTCGACGCGATGCGCGAGTTCTGCGAATTTCGCAGCTTGATTCCACGCGGGGTTAAGTTGGTCCCGGATGATATCTGGGATAAATGCAGCTATGTGCTGTCGTCTAAGTTAGCCGACCCGCAATTCTCCGGTCAAACCAAGGAACGTCTTAGCTCCCGTGAAGCCTCAGCTTTTGTTGCCGGCGTTGCTAAAGACGCCTTTAGTTTGTGGTTGAATCAACACACCGAAGACGCCGAAAAGCTCGCCGAGCTGTGTATAAACAATGCCCAAACCCGGATGCGCAAAGCGAAAAAAGTCGTGCGTAAAAAGGTGTCTGCTGGTCCGGCACTGCCTGGCAAGCTAGCCGACTGTTCTGGTGTAGATACGGAGCGTTCGGAGCTATTTTTAGTAGAGGGCGATTCGGCGGGCGGTTCAGCAAAACAGGCCCGCGACCGGCAGTTTCAGGCAATACTGCCGCTGCGCGGAAAGATTCTGAACACCTGGGAAGTCGACGCCCAACAAATATTGGCCTCGCAGGAGGTGCACGATATTTCGGTGGCGATAGGAATGGATCCAGACTCCGAGGATTTAAGCGGCTTACGCTACGGTAAAATCTGCGTGCTGGCTGATGCGGACTCCGACGGTCTGCATATCGCGACCCTCTTGTGCGCTCTATTCCTAAGGCATTTCCGACCTTTAGTGCAGCAAGGTCATGTGTATATTGCGATGCCGCCTTTGTATCGTATCGATATCGGTAAAGAGGTTCATTACGCCTTAGATAACGGTGAAAAGGAGGGCATTATGGACAGGCTTGAAGCGGAGAATAAGCGCGGCAAAATTTCGGTCACCCGCTTTAAGGGTTTGGGTGAGATGAACCCGTTGCAACTGCGCGAAACGGTTATGGATCCCAATACCCGCCGCTTAGTGCGTTTGTCTATTGAGGACGGTGATGAAACCGATGGCTTAATGGATATGTTGCTGTCAAAGAAACGCGCACCAGACCGTAAAACATGGCTTGAAGCCAGTGGTGATGAGGCTGAAGTGTTGCTGTGATTGTATTCGTGACGTTTTTCAAATATCGAAGATAAGGTTTTGTGTAGGGCTTTTAATACTGAAGTGAACAAGTCCATAGTTTTTCACGTACCAGTGATCCTGTTTGGGATTACATTAATCTGAGGAGAATAATAAATGTTTAGCCATATTATGGTCGGTGCAAATGACATGAACGCATCAAAGAAATTCTATGATGCAATTTTAGGCGCAATGGGATACGAGCCCGGTGTTATCGATGAGAAAGGTCGTTGCTTCTACTTTACAGCGAGTGGCATTTTCGCGATTACTCCGCCGATAGATGGCAATCCTGCTACCCATGGTAATGGTTGCACCGTAGGTTTTGCGGCAAAAGATCCTGCTCAGGCGGATGCATGGCATGCAGCCGGTGTCGCAAACGGTGGCGTGAGTTGTGAAGACGCGCCAGGGGTTCGTGAAAGTGGTTTGGGTAAATTGTACCTTGCCTATTTGCGTGATCCTGCAGGCAATAAGATTTGTGCTTTACATCAGCTTGGTTAGAGTTAAAGAATGACAAAAAGGGCGAGGTGTTAAGTGATTAACCCTCGCTCTTTTTTATGCATCAGACTTTATATTTTGGGTCATATAATAAAAATAGGATGAGTCGTGATGAAAATAACTCTGTTTGGCGCCACTGGCGCATTGGGCGGTGAGTGTTTACGTCAGGCCGTTGATGCGGGGCATGACGTGACGGTGTTGGTGCGTTCGGCAGCTAAGTTGCCTAAAGATGTACGTGACCGTATTTGTGTTGTCGAAGGTGATGCACTCTGTGCCGAGGATGTTTGGCGGGTAATTACTGGCGACACAGAGGCCGTGCTCTTTGCGATTGGGGTAGATAAGCAATCGGCAGCAGATCTATGTACAGTCGCGAGTCGTCATATTCTTGATGCCTTGCGGGCCGAGTCAGGTGTCCGCTTTATTTGGTGTGGGGGAGGAAGTACCTTCGTCGACGAAGATCGAATTACCATTGGCGCCCGTTTCGTAAGAAAATTTGCGCAGCTTTTTATGAGTTTGCGACACGAAGATAAAGAGCATCAGTATCAGTTGATAAAGCAGTATTCTGATGTGTCTTGGTTTGGCGTGCGCCCTCTGCAAATGCGTAAAGGTGAGTTGAAAGGGCAATATCGACTCGGTTTTGATCCATTTAACGGATTTTCGGCTATAAGCTTTGCAGATTGCGCCCATGCTATGCTGAATATGTTGCAGGATGATACATGGCTTCATAAAGCGCCGATCATTCAGTATTGATTAGACTGCGTTATCTGCGTTTATGAAAGTAGATTTGTATTTTAGTTTAAGTCTATCGGCGTATTTCCTGTCTAAAAGTCGTGGTTAGAAGGCTTATTTTTAATACCTTAGACCATAAGCGCTTCGCGCTATTGGAGTAATCGCGACCATGCCGTTATAATGCGCGCCAGATTATAATACGGGGCCGTTGGGTCTTGTAAGCAAAGAGGACGTTAACGGTGAATAGTGCAATGTTAAAGAAATTAGCCGCCGCCTTTGGTTTGGTGATGGTGTGTGTATCGGCGTGGGCTTTGACTGACAAGCAAATGGCTGAAGTAGAAAGCCGCATTCAGCCTGCCGGTAAAGTGTGTTTACAAGGTGATAATACCTGCGGAGCGGCGGTTGCATCGGTAGGCGGCGCGCCTAAGTCGGGTGAAGACGTTTACAAAGGTAGCTGCCAGGGCTGCCATGCTTCTGGTGCCGGCGGTGCGCCTAAAGTTGGTGATGTAGCTGATTGGGGTAAACGTGCTGAACAGGGCGTTGATACTCTGCATAAACACGCTATCGAAGGTTTCAATAACATCGGTATGATGCCGCCGAAAGGTTTGTGCATGAGCTGTTCAGATGAAGAAGTGATGGCTGCGGTTGATTACATGCTGGAAAACAGTAAGTAATTGCTTTAAAGCACGAAAGGCCGCGCATTGCGCGGCTTTTTTTTGTCCAAAATAAATCTGCGACAGGGGAATCGGCGTATCGTTAGGATTCATGTGGCGTGCGTTTGGTGTCGATATTGGGCATCAATACCGTAAATGACCTACGTTCTGCGCTATTCTGTTAATAATAAATAAGATGAATGGATATGACGGTGATGACTCGATGGCTGGTTTTTGTATTTGTGGCGCTTCTATCGGCCTGTGGCGGTTCGTCAAACTCGTCTAATTCAGCGCCCTCAAACAATGGCAGTACAGCAGGCACAGATAATCCTCCTCAGGGGAATAATGGCGGCGGCAGTCCTGAAACTCCGGTGAGCTTTGGGACTCCGGCCAGTAGCCAGATCCGGCCGGGAATGGAAATAAGCGCTGACGGCAGCGGTTGCACAGGTAATTTCTTGTTCTCGCCCAATGCACAGACGGTGTATATCGGGGTGGCGGCTCACTGCTTCAGTATTGATACCAACGACGGGATTGATCCCTGTGAAACCAATAATTTACCCATTGGTTTTAACCAAGTCATTATTGAAAATGCGACTCAGCCTGGCGAGCTGGTGTATTCCAGTTGGCGCGCCATGCAGGAGCAGGGCGAAACACCGGGCTCTGACGTCTGTGTTTACAACGATTTTGCCTTGGTCAAAGTACATGCTGACGATCTAGCGAATATTCATCCCGCGTCGTTTGCCTTTGGTGGGCCGGTGTCATTGTTCACGGGTTTAGCCTCGGTGGGCGACAATGTGTTTGCCTATGGCCGTTCCCCCTTTCATTTTGGTTTGCGTAATTTAGAGGCTAAAACTGGCTCAATTACAGCGGTATTGGGGGATGGCTGGGCTTATGAAATACGCACGGACAAAGCCAGTATTCCAGGTGACAGTGGTGGCCCCATTTTTGGCCCCGACGGGCAGGCCCTGGCGGTGACCAGTGTGTTGTCAGTGGGTTTGGGCGGGCCTACCGTGTTAAATGTAAGAAACGGCGTCGCCAATGTTGATCGGGCCTTGAAATATGCGATAGATGCCGGATTTATCAATGCCGACACCAAATTGTTGGTGTGGCCGGATTTCTATCCGGCGGGCAATTTCTAGGGACTTAGCCGAGGATATCCCTCAGGCTGGCGAGGGTTTCGCCGCCGCGCTTTTGGTTTTGCGCGGGATCATTGTCGCCGCGACCTTCCCATTCTAAATCTTCTTGGGGTAATTCAGCTAAAAAGCGACTCGGATCGCAGCTGCTAAACTCACCAAAACTTTTACGCTTGGCGCAGTAACTCATGGTAAGGGTGCGCTGGGCGCGGGTGATGCCCACATAACAAAGGCGGCGCTCTTCTTCGATCATGCCGTCATCTATGCTGTTTTGGTGGGGTAAAATGCCTTCCTCCAAGCCAATCATAAAGACGTGGGGAAACTCCAAGCCCTTGGCGGCGTGAAGTGTCATAAGCTGAACTTGATCATCGCTTTCTTTCTCGTCTTCTTGGCGCTCCATTAAATCCCGCAGTACTAAACGGCTTATTGCGCCCTCGATGGCATTTTCGCTGTCATCGTCTTTTATCGACTTTTCCAGAGAATTGATCAGGATATGCACGTTAGCCATGCGTCGCTCGGCAATAGCTACCGATGAGCTGTTTTGAATTAACCAGTCGAGGTAGTCGATGTCGCTGACCAACTGCCGAACATTGGCGACGGGCTCATCCTCGTAACATTTCCGGCGCAAGTTATTCAGCCAGCCCGTGAATTCCCGCAGACGCGACACTGCCGCTTCCGGCAGGTGTTGGCTCAGGCCCATTTCATTGCAGGCATCGTACATGCTGATTTCACGGTCAGTGGCATAGAGGCCGAGGCTTTCAAGGGTAGAGGTGCCAATCTTTCGGCGCGGCACATTCACAATTCGCAAGAAGGCATTGTCGTCACCGGGATTAATAATCAGCCGGAGATAGGCCATGATGTCTTTAATTTCATTGCGGGCAAAAAACGACGTGCCGCCACTGAGCTTGTAGGGAATTTGATGCACTTGTAGCTTTAATTCTAATAAGCGTGACTGATGGTTGCCGCGATACAGCACGGCGTAATTACCAAATCGTCCCTGCGTACGCAGCTTGTGGTCTAAAATTTCGGTTACCACGCGCTCGCATTCGGCATCGTCGTTGCGGCATCGAATAATACGAATATGTTCACCGTGACCGAGCTCAGACCACAGCGCCTTATTGTGTTCATGGGGATTGTTGGCGATAACGGTATTGGCCGCTTTGAGAATACGAGCGGTGGAGCGGTAATTTTGCTCCAACTTAACAACTTTTAAATGCGGGTAATCTTTGCCGAGCAAAGACAGGTTTTCGGGCTTTGCACCGCGCCAGGCATAAATTGATTGGTCGTCGTCGCCGACCACGGTCAGGCCGCCGCGATCGCCGACCAGCTGTTTGACTAAGTGATATTGCGCGCCGTTAGTATCTTGATACTCGTCCACCAGCATATAGCGAATTTTCTGTTGCCACTTTTCCAGAATCGCAGGCTGCTGCTCAAATAGCAGTGCAGGCAACATGATTAAGTCGTCGAAATCGAGGGCGTTATAGGCTTTTAAAGCATTCTGATAACGCAAATAGGCTTGTGAGCACAGGATGTCGGCTGGGCCTTCGGCGCTGGCAATTGCTTGCTGCGGAGTAATAAATTCGTTCTTCCACTGCGAGATTCGATGTTGAATGCGATCGGCATTGTCGCTCTCTGCACCGTGATCCTGCATCAGTAAATCGCGGATCAGAGTTTGCGCGTCTTGGCCGTCAAAAATGGAAAAGCCTGATTTATATTGTAGCGCCTTGTATTCGCTACGCAGTATCGTCAAACCCAAATTGTGAAAGGTGGATACCGTTAAGCCGCGGGCTTCTTTGCCCTTCACAAGCTGAGACACCCGTTCTTTCATCTCGCGGGCAGCCTTGTTCGTGAAGGTTACCGCTGCAATGTGGCGTGCGGGCATGCCGCACTTCTCAATCAAATACGCCATTTTGCGAGTGATCACACTGGTTTTACCACTGCCCGCACCCGCTAACACCAAAATGGGGCCATCGATGTAAAGCACCGCTTCGCGTTGTCTGTCGTTGAGTTTGCTCACACCTGAAGGGCTTCCGAAATCACATCTGGAGGGCCGAACATTGTAGCAGGGGCGGAGTGGGGGAAGAACCGCTGTATTGTAGTTTAATTATGCAGGTAGCTGGTTTGTGTGGTGATGATGGCTGCAATCCTAATTCAATAATTATCTGTTGCTGCGATAGCGTGAGATAGCAGTGAGCAGCTTAATTACCTCCAATGTCGATCTCCCTTTTAAGTGAAAACCGCGGTGCCACAAACAAAATGTCTGTGGTTGTGAACTGGTCGTAGTGCCCAATGCCTTTGGCTTGTGTATTTGTTGGTGGGCGTTCTGATATATTCCTAGTTCGATTTTTATTTTGTTTCCAACAGGTTGCGTTGCATGGCTGCGTCGATCTTCGAACTTGAGAGTTAAGTAGATGAGTCATACTGAGATTGCCGAAAAAAAGCCATGGCAGGAGGGTATAAGTTTAGGTCTTGTTGTTCGGGCCTTGGCGTGGTGCTTGGGCAAAGCTCAGGCCATTGGACTGAATTATCCTAATTTCTCCGAGCAGAAATTAATGGCGGCGGCTTGTAAAAAGACGGGGCTGCATGATTTTGGCGATGAACGCTTCTTAGTACCCCTGCGTTTGCGACTTAATTATCTGAAACATAATAAGCGCTTAAGTCCAATCGGCCGAGTGGTTGCGTGGCAGGTACTGCTTAAGCCTTTGGTGAATCGTTTGCGGATTAACGATCTGTTAAAGCGCCATCCTGAAATTCGCGAGCAGCGTATCGAGCGGCCCTTATTTGTCGCTGCTTTTCCGCGCACGGGTACCACCTTACTTAGCCAACTTTTGGCGCTAGATCCCAACTCACGCCCGCTTCTATTCTGGGAGGCAATGCAGCCAACGCCTGATGAAAATCATGTCGCCGGTGAAGATGATCCACGAATAGCTCAGGCTGATGGAATTGTCGGAAATTTGCGGCGTATGTTGCCAGCGCTCCGCAAGATTCACGATATTGATCCGCGCGGTCCTGAGGAATGTGCAGGCTTGTTAGCCAATGCCTACATTATGCCTATCTTCGAAGAGGACGATGTCAATTACCGGCAATGGATTCAGGGTCTAAGTAGAGGACAGGTTTGCGCTGCCTATGAAGAATACAAGGTGCAATTACAAATACTGCAGTGGCAGCGCGGTGGCGGCCATTGGGTGCTAAAAAGCCCCTTGCACCTGAATTGGCTAGATGCCTTGTTAACCACCTTCCCAGATGCCTGTGTGGTGCAGACCCACCGCGATCCAAAACAAGTTTTACCCTCAATCTGCAGCTTAGATGCGGTCATGCAGAAAGCCGCATGTGGTCAGGTTGATTGCGCGGAGGTGGGCCGGCACTTAAGTAGTCAGCTTGCCACTTCGCTGAAGCGGGGTATGGAGGCTCGCCTTCGCCATCCTAAGGATCAGGTTTTTGATGTGCAATATGCGGATTTACTGAGCGATCCAGAGGCGGTAGTTCGTCGCATTTATGATCATTTTGGGTATCCGTATTCCGATGTTATGGCGGGCAAAATTGCAGACTATTTAGCGGCTAATCCCCAGCATAAACACGGTAGTCATCAGTATCAGTTAAGTGACTTTGGCCTGACTGCTGAGGGTGTTGATCACACCTTTGGCGATTATTGCGAGCGCTTTCAGATCCCGCTCTTAGCACAGGTGTAGCATGACGAAAACCGAGGCATATAAAGAAAATGCTGAAGTACCGTCGGCTTCACGTGCGCGCCGACTGATTCTTCGTTTCAGTTATGGCGTCTTTAAGCTTTGCGCGAAATTACCCTTACATAGACAACTTGCGCTTGGTCGAGGCTTGGCGGTGATCCTGTGGCCCTTGCTTGGCCAGCGTATGCACGTTGCACGAACCAATTTAGCGCTGTGCTTTCCTGGGTTAGATGACGCCGAGCGCGACGCACTTTTGCGTCGCCATGTTCAGGCCTTGGGTATGGGCATCTTTGATTCAGTGGCGAGTTGGTTTAGCGCAGACGCTATTTTGAAAGATGAATTTCGCATTGAAGGCGCTGACTATTTAGACGAGGCACTGGCGCGTGGCAAAGGTGTGTTGCTGCTGGGTGCGCACTTTACTACCCAAGAGTTGGGTGTGCGTATGATTAGTTTTAAATACCAAGTACACGGGGTGTATCGCCGTCATCCTGATCCGGTTCAGGAGGCTACTGTGTTGAAGGCGCGACTGGCCCGTTTTGCCGATATGATTCCCAGCGACGATATGCGTAAGGCACTCAAATATCTGCGCCAGGGAAAAATTGTTTGGTATCCGCCGGATCAGGATTTCGGTGAGTATGGTATGGAGCACAGCGTGTTCCTGCCGTTCTTTGGTATAGATGCAGCCACGGTTACCGTTCCCGGCAGATTGGCTCGCAGTACTGGTGCAGCATTGGTGCCGTTCTTTTTTCGACGTGAAGAAGAGGGTCGCTATCTCTTGCGCGTACTTCCTCCACTGGATGAGGCCGCTGGTGACCCCGTAGAGGTTGCCAGAGTCTTTAATGAGCTGTTGGAAAAAGAAGTTAAAGAGGTGCCAGAGCAATACCTTTGGGTTCATCAGCGTTTTAAAACCCGTCCAAATCCAGATGAATCGTCGCCTTACATTTAACTAAGGCGCGTAAGTTGTTTTATTTCTTTGTTTGCTCGAATTTCGCAGAGCATCGAGCGGAAGCCTTGGCGTGGTGGTACACAGATTCATGCTGTGTAAAAGCCGGCCAGATAATTTACTGCGGCAGCGTTATTTTTGGTCGAGCAACAGAGGTCGCGGTGAACTTGCCGCTAGCGCTAAGGCTGGCAACTAGTAACGACCTGATTTCTTCCTTGTTCTTTTGCTCGATAAAGGTTGAGGTCGGCAGCGTGGATGTTGGCGTCTAGCTTTTCATTGTGCACGCTGGAAATACCAATGCTGATAGAAAATCCAAATTGGTAGTTGTTTTCATCTACTCGGCTGTCTGCAACTTTGCGTCTAAATTCGTCAAAGCGATTAAAAGTACTCTCACTATCGCTGGTGCTTAGAATACAAAACTCTTCGCCGCCAAAACGCGCAACGAGATCATTTGGAAACTCACCACGCAGTAGATCCGCCATATGCTTCAATGCGGTATCGCCGGCTTCGTGGCCATAGCGGTCGTTAATTTTTTTAAAGTGGTCAATGTCAATCATCGCTAGCGATAGTGGTGTTTCTTGAAATAACGCTTTTTGGTGCAGTAGCTTCCCTTCGTTAAAGAAATAGCGACGATTGTAGAGCTTGGTTAAGTAGTCGCGGTTGGCAGCGTCACGAATATCTTGAATATGATCGAGGTAATCGAGATTCTGATTCACGCGGCAGAGTAATTCTTCATAACTAAAAGGCTTGCCAATAAAGTCATTGGCGCCGCTCTTGAGGAGTTGCGCGGACAGTCGCGCCTCCCCAGAACTTGATAGTCCAATAATAGCCAGTTGGTCTTTCGGGTGGCGTGTTCTAAGTTGTTGAATAAGTTCGAAGCCATCCATTTCTGGCATATTGTAGTCTGTGATCACGAGCTTGATATCGGGATGTTCCATCATTTTTAGCAAGGCATCTTTTCCGTTTTCGGCGGTGATAACTTGCAGGCGCTGAATATCCAAGTGACGTTTAAGCATTAACAATGCAGATTTAGAATCGTCGACGATAAGGACTTTGGTTGAGTAATTCCGATGTACACGCTGGGCGAGGTGGCAAGCGTATTCGTAGGCGCTAATATTTTTCTTTAGAACGTAATCTACTACGCCAAGTTCAATCATTTTATTGCGTAATTCGTCGCCGAAATAACCGGTGAGAACAATGACTGGAATATCGTATGACTGAACTACAGGAACTATTTCGCCGTTCGGTGCGTCGGGAAGATTCAGATCCACCAGTGCGACAGTAAAGTGCTCGGGCTTATCTTTCAGTAGGGACTTGGCCTCGGCACCATTGCGGGCGACATAAGCTGTGAAGCCAAGAATATCTTCCAAGATTGCTTTCGCCATACTTGCTAGCGCTGCGTTATCTTCTACGACCAAGACGCTTGGCATTGCGAATAGAGCCTTATCATCTGTTTATAAACAGCAGTCTACAATTCGCTCCTTGGGAGGGGGATCAGTAATGTTGCCTATGCATTCGCGCATGAGCTTATTGATCACCTCGATAAATCATGGCCTCTTGTAAATGCGCGAGGCTGATGTCCTTTTCATCCGCAAGGTCAGCTATCGTGCGGGCGATTTTAATTAGGCGGTGGTGGGCACGGGCGCTAAGCCCCAGTTTTTGTTCTGCGCGGAGCATGAATTGTTTGCTGGGGTCATCTAACGCGCAGAACCTCGCCACTTCCTCGGCACTAAGTCTTGCATTGATATTAGAGCTGCGCTCATGCTGGCGGTCCCGGGCTGCACACACGCGTTCGCGAACCATCGCGCTGCTCTCTGCCTTACTTGAGTCTTGCAGCACTCCCGGCGGTAGTCGAGGCACGGTGATACGTAAGTCGATGCGGTCGAGTAGTGGGCCGGATAGTTTACTGCGGTAACGTTGAATTTGGTCTGGAGTGCAGCGGCAGTCTTTGTTTTCGTCGCCGTCATAACCACAGGGGCATGGATTCATCGCTCCGATCAATTGAAATTTTGCCGGAAAAGTTAATTGCTGTGCCGCTCGTGAGATAATGACTTCCCCCGATTCCATCGGCTCGCGCAGCACTTCCAGTACTTTGCGCGGATATTCCGGTAGTTCATCTAAGAACAAAACCCCGTTGTGAGCTAATGATATTTCGCCCGGTCGAGGATAACTTCCTCCACCCACTAAAGCTGCCGCAGAGGCGGTGTGATGGGGTGATCTGAAGGGGCGATGCAATCGCAGAGGCTGACTGGCGACGGACTGGACCGTGGCAATATCTAAGCGCTCGGCCTCAGTTAGGGGCGGTAAAATTCCGGGTAGCCGATTCGCCAATAGCGTTTTACCGGTGCCGGGTGGCCCACTTAGCAATAAACTATGACCACCAGCTGCGGCAATTTCCAGCGCACGTTTGGCGCCAGCTTGACCTTTAACGTCGCTGAGATCGGGATAGTTGGTTGTGTCGATGGGTTCAATACTGGCGCCTGCAAAGGGTAGTGTGTTTTGGCCGTGCAGGTGGGCGGCGACGGCGAGCAAGGAGTCCGCTTCGCGCAGGCCGGTGTCGTTAACGATACTGGCCAGTCCGGTATTTGCAGCGGGTAAGATGAGAATATGGCCTGCCAAATTTGCTTGGATGGCGGCGGGTAAAGCGGCATCAACGGCACGAAGTTCGCCGCTTAAGCCGAGTTCGCCAATGAGTTCTAGTTTTTCTAATGGCGCGGCAGGCACTTGCCCAGATGCGAGTAAAATACCGATAGCAATTGGAAGGTCGAAACGGCCCCCTTCCTTTGGTAAATCTGCGGGTGCAAGATTGACGGTGATACGACTGACCGGAAATTCGAAGCGCGAATTAATTAGCGCGGAGCGCACTCGGTCGCGACTTTCTCGCACCGTGGCTTCCGGTAAGCCGACAATATTAAAGGCGGGAAGTCCGCCAGATAAATGTACTTCAACGGTGACCAGTGGGGCATTTACGCCCAGCTTGGCGCGGCTGTAAACGGTGGCGAGTGGCATGTCTTCATCCTTGAAGGCCGCATTACGACATAGTAAAAATCAGTCTTTGCTGTTTGCTTGATTCTCAAGTAGCTCGGTGAGTTCAGCAAGTTGTTTTTCCAAGGCTTCCAGTTTGCCACGGGTGCGATTTAGTACGGCAACTTGTGCGTCGAATTCGTCACGAGAGACCATATTCAAACGGCTAAAACCGCCCTGCAGTAACACCTGCACTTTTTCTTCTATGTCCTGCTGAATGTCAGGACCGTTATTAATTAATCGACCAGCTTGTTGCGCTAGCTGAGAAATAAAATCTGGTTTGGCCATGGGGTGTCCACCTCTGTAATGGGTTTAAGTGTATCTTAAAAATGCCATTGGTATGAAGCTAGACGTCTATCGCGTGAATAAGCCGAGCGGCTATGTACTGCGGCACGCGTTTCGCGCATTACATTAGTGCATATATTATGAATCCAAGAACTGATTTGGCGCAGCTAAGTAAAAATGTGCACAGTGATGGTACAAATATTGCTGTTGCAGTCCGATACTGATGCCGAGATGTGATGGCATTTTAAATGGGAAATACACTGAAAGAAGGATTGGCCGTTGACGGCGCGAGCCCCCACACAGGAAGTAACTAAACCAATGGCAGTGCCGGACAAAGCCACTGGCGCTGAGTATGTGCCAATAAAGTCTTGGCAGGCGTCCATTGAGCTTGGCTTTCGCGCCGGTAAAAATCGCACCGATTTAGTGCGTTCTTTGCATAAGGGGCCGCTACGAGTGCAGAGCCCTTTCTATCCGGAAGACGACTGCTGCCATGTCTACTTGCTACATCCCCCCGGTGGCATGGTGCCGGGCGACGCATTGAGGGTTGGTTTAAATCTTGATGTTGGTGCAAACGCACTGCTGACCACGCCGTCTGCGGGCAAGGTGTATCGCAGTGATGCTGCAAAAACAGTGCAGTCACAGGGTATTTCAGCTCAGATTGCCAGCGCTGCTTGTCTTGAATGGCTGCCGCAGGAAACCATTGTTTTTGAAGGCGCAGAGGCGGAGTTGAATAACAACTTTGCCCTGCAGGGCGACGCTGCGTTATGCGCCTGGGATATTGTGGTTTTGGGTCGTCGCGCCAGCGGTGAAGGTTTTAAAAACGGCCACTGCACCCAGAAAATTGAAATAAGCCGAGATGGCAAACTCCTGTTGAAAGAGCGCACTGAATGGCTTGGCGGTAGCCGAATGCTGGATGCGCCTTGGGGTATGGGTGGAATGTCGGTGAGCGGCACTCTATTTGCTACCCTGCAGTGTGATCAACAGATGATGGACACACTGCGAGAGGGTTTGGCTGAACTTGTTGCCGGCCGAGGCTGGTTGCCTGCAGAGTGGGGTTTGTCGCAAAAACGTGAGATTTTTTTGGCGCGCTATTTGGGTAATTCACCCGAGCATTGCCGCAAGGGTTTTATGTGGTTGTGGTCGCAACTGCGGCCTAAGTTAAATGGGCGGGCGGCTTGTCCGCCGCGAATTTGGAATACCTAGCTCGCTCATTGGCGATTGAAATATTGATTGAATACGGGAAGTAACGGCGATGGAACTGAGTCCTAGAGATAAAGATAAATTATTAATTTTTACCGCTGCGCTGCTCGCAGAGCGTCGTAAGGCCAAGGGCCTCAAATTGAATTATCCAGAGGCGATAGCACTTATTTCCGCCGAGGTAATGGAGGGCGCGCGTGAAGGTCGCAGTGTTGCCGAGATGATGAGCGCAGGTCGTGAAGTATTGAGTCGTGATGATGTGATGGACGGCGTCGCGGAGATGATTCACGAGGTGCAGGTGGAGGCCACCTTCCCAGATGGCACCAAACTGGTCACCGTGCACAACCCAATTGTCTAAGAAATTGTGCAGCCCTTGGTTGCAAGAATGGAGGCTCTATGATTCCAGGTGAAATGCAGATAGCGCAGGGCGATATCGTTTTAAATGCGGGACGAGAAACCTGCACAATAGATGTTGCCAACAGTGGTGACCGACCCATTCAAGTCGGCTCCCACTATCATTTTTTTGAAACGAATCTAGCGCTGGTGTTTGACCGCGAAGCGAGTCGTGGCTTTCGTTTGAATATTGCGGCGGGTACGGCGGTGCGCTTTGAGCCAGGACAAAGTCGAGAAGTTGAATTGGTTGCCTTGTCGGGCAAACGCGAAGTCTATGGCTTTCGCGGTGCTGTCATGGGTGCTTTAGATGGCACTGCAAATACAGGAGCAAAGTCATGACAAGTATTGATGGCCGCGCCTACGCGGATATGTATGGCCCAACGGTGGGTGATCGAGTTCGTCTTGCTGATACTGAACTGTGGATAGAGGTGGAAAAAGATTTCACCACTTACGGCGAAGAAGTAAAATTTGGCGGCGGTAAGGTTATCCGCGACGGCATGGGGCAGAGCCAGTTAGGTAGGGAGTTTACTCCCGATACGGTTATTACTAATGCGCTGATCCTCGATCATTGGGGTGTGGTGAAAGCCGATGTAGCCATTAAGGCTGGTCGTATTACTGCAATTGGTAAGGCGGGCAACCCGGATATTCAGCCAGATATCGATATTATAATTGGGCCGTGTACAGAAGTGATTGCTGGCGAAGGCCAAATCTTAACGGCTGGTGCCATTGATGCTCACATCCATTTTATTTGTCCTCAGCAAATTGAAGAGGCGCTGATGAGTGGTGTGACCACTATGTTAGGTGGCGGCACGGGCCCGGCAACGGGAACCAACGCCACGACCTGTACACCGGGCGCTTGGCATATCGGCAAAATGCTGCAAGCGGCAGAAAGTTTTCCAATGAATTTAGGATTTCTCGGTAAGGGTAACGCCAGTTTACCCGGTGCTTTAGAAGAGCAGTTGCAGGCTGGCGCAATGGGTTTAAAACTTCATGAGGATTGGGGGACCACGCCGGCATCGATAGATTGCTGTTTGAGCGTTGCCGAAAAATACGATGTGCAGGTAGCGATCCATACCGATACTTTGAATGAATCGGGCTTTGTAGAGGATACCATCGCTGCATTTAAGGGGAGGACGATCCACACCTACCACACCGAGGGTGCGGGCGGTGGCCACGCGCCAGATATTATCAAAGCCTGTGGCTCACCGAATGTCTTGCCGTCCTCTACCAATCCAACCCGTCCCTACACAGTTAACACGGTAGATGAGCATTTGGATATGTTGATGGTCTGCCATCACCTTGATCCGAATATTCCAGAAGATGTGGCCTTTGCTGATTCGCGGATTCGTAAAGAGACGATTGCTGCGGAAGATATTCTTCACGATTTAGGTGCGTTTTCGATGATCTCGTCGGACTCCCAAGCCATGGGGCGTGTGGGCGAAGTGGTATGCAGAACTTGGCAAACCGCGCATAAAATGAAAGTGCAGCGCGGCCCACTCGCCGAAGATTCAGAGGGCAGCGATAACTTCCGCGCCCGTCGATATATTTCTAAGTACACCATCAATCCCGCCATCGCCCATGGAATTTCCCATGAGGTAGGCTCCATTGAAGTCGGTAAATTAGCGGATTTAGTGTTATGGAAGCCCGCATTTTTCGGTATTAAACCGTCGATGATTATTAAAGGCGGCGCCATTGCTGCTGCGCCAATGGGTGATCCAAATGCATCTATTCCTACACCACAGCCAGTGCATTATCGAATGATGTTTGGTGCCTTTGGCAAGGCCTGCGTACAGACTTCGGTCAGCTTTGTGAGCCAGCCGGCAATAGATGCGGATATCGCTTCGGGCTTAGGTTTAGAGCGGCCATTGGTCGCCGTCAAAAATTGCCGCAACGTCACCAAGGCAGACATGGTGTTGAATAATTATCAGCCGGTTATGGACGTCGATCCCGACACGTATGAAGTGCGTGCCGACGGACAGCTGCTGATTTGTGAGCCTGCGACCGAGCTACCACTGACACAGTTGTACTGCTTGTTTTAATGACAGCGGTGTTGCCGAGAATAAGGAATTAAAATGTTGGAATGTTATGAGCTGGGCAGTGGCACCAGTGATATTCGCTTGGTCCTAAATTATCAGGAGCGGCAGCGTAGTCGCTATCGCGCAAAAACTTTATGCGGCGTAGAGGTTGCCTGGTTTGTCGAGCGCGGTAATGTGCTCGCCGATGGAGAAGTTCTGGTCGCGACAACTGGCGAAAAAATACTGGTAGTGGCGGCGGAAGAAACCGTTTCCGAAGTACGAAGTGACGATCCTCTGTTATTGGCAAAGGCTGCCTATCACCTTGGTAATCGCCACGTTCCTTTGCAAATTGAAACTGGCGAATTGCGTTATCAGCACGACCATGTGCTCGACGATATGTTGCGTGGACTTGGGCTTACGGTGCTGGTGACGGATAAATCCTTCCACCCGGAAAATGGGGCTTACCACAATAGCGGTGCTCACCACAGCGGCCATTCCCACGACCACGATCATTCCCATAGTCATGCTGATACCACCCATGAGCATCATCATGGCTAGGCCCTTATTGCACCTCATGCAGATGGTTAGTCCCGCCTTGCCGGTGGGTGCTTACGCCTACTCGCAGGGTTTGGAGTATGCGGTTGAGCGCGCTTGGGTTCGCGATATGGATGGTGCAGTCGATTGGATTGGCGAGGTATTAAATCACAGCGTTGGTGGTTTGGATTTGCCGGTCTTGTTGCGATTATTAAAAGCCTGGCAGAGTGATGATATAGACGCCGTGGTGTATTGGAATCAAACTCTACAGGCTGCGCGGGAGTCCCGCGAATTACTATTAGAAGATGTGCAAATGGGTGAAGCGCTTTTGCGTTTGCTCGTGTCATTCGAATTACCTTCGGCGTTGCGCTGGCCTAAGGGCGAAGCGATAAGTTTTGCCACCGGATTTGCTATGGCTGCCCAGCATTTTGAAATAGACCATGATGACGTTCTTAGTGGCTTTGCGTGGAGCTGGCTAGAAAATCAGGCGGCAGCAGCGATTAAATTGGTGCCCTTGGGCCAGACTGACGGTCAGCGATTGTTGATGGCCTTAATGCCGTGTTTAGAGGAAAGTGTGGCAAAGGCTTATTTGCGAGCGGATGAAGATATAGGTGCAGGCTTGCCGGGTTTGGCAATGGCATCTATGCAACATGAAACGCAATATTCACGATTATTCCGTTCTTAATTGAGCGCAAATACATGTCCGTAAATATATTAAAAAATATGGAGTTGGAATTATGAAAAAGCCTGCCTTACGGCTTGGTATTGGTGGCCCTGTGGGGTCGGGGAAAACTGCGCTGGTCAAAACTCTTTGCGCGGAGTTGCGAGAGCGCTTTGATATTGCGGTCATAACCAATGATATTTACACCCGCGAAGATGCAGAGTTTTTGTTGCGCCACGAAGTGCTGTCGCAGGATCGTATACTCGGTGTCGAAACGGGTGGTTGTCCACATACGGCAATCCGAGAAGATGCGTCGATGAACCTGTCTGCGGTGGCTGAGTTAAGTGGCCGATTCCCCGATCTAGAATTAATTATGATTGAAAGCGGTGGAGATAATTTAGCGGCGACCTTTAGCCCTGAATTATCTGATCTCACCATTTATGTGATTGACGTTTCAGCCGGTGACAAAATTCCCCGCAAAGGTGGTCCCGGCATAACCCGCTCAGATTTACTCATTATCAACAAAACCGACTTAGCGCCGCTGGTTGGCGCCGACCTCGGCGTGATGGATAGAGACGCGAAGAAAATGCGCGGCGATAAACCGTTTATTTTTAGCAACCTAAAAGACGGCAGCGGTGTGGCGGAGATTGTGAGCTTTATTATCGAGCAGGGTATGTTAGGGCGTGAGCATTAACAGCTAGGGAGCAATGAGTGATGGCTGATATGGCACCTTTATTGAGTATTTTACTGCTGGGTTTTGCGGCGGGTGTGATTCACGCCTTTGACGCCGATCATATTGCCGCTGTGAGTGGTATTAGTGGTCGCGATGGCGGTCGCCATAGTTTTCGATTTGCTTTGCACTGGGGTTTTGGTCATGGACTGGCGGTTATTATTATAGCTACCTGCGTTCTGGTGGCGGGTACCGCGATACCAACTCGATTTAGTGCCTATGCTGAGGCGGCAGTTGCGTGGATGTTAATTGCCATTGGTATATCGACGTTTATGCACTTGTGGCGACAACATCATCGACGAGGACATGCCCGACCCAATAGCTATAACGCTGCGCTAGTTGGTTTGGTCCATGGTAGTGCAGGTTCGGCGCCGCTGCTGGCGGTCATTCCTGCTGCGGGCATGGCAAGTCCGGCGCTCGGCATGCTGCATATTCTGTTATTTAATGTCGGTTTAATTATGGCGATGGCAGGTGTCGGCGCCGCATTACGCAGCGGTATGAGTGCGGCTGGACGTTATCATCACGCCTTGCAATTATCTTTGCAGTCTGGGCTTGGTGTTTTTGCTACTGGTTTTGGTGTATTTCTTTTGTTGTCGAATTAAGTCCTGTCGGAGATTTCTTGGTGCGGCCGCGCAATATTGGTGCGCTATGCTGCACGGAATAAAAATAGTGCGCTCGCGCCTATGTCACATTTAAGTTTACATTTTCCCTTTAACGTCATTCTAGCTCCGGTTCTACGCTCTTTAGCACGTCGCACCTAGATAGTGCTTTAACGCTCCTTTAATGATTGGCACTAATTCTGCTACTACACGTGGGAGATTTGCCAGGGTTCACTAATCGTATTTATACAGATTAGCGATATATACAAAAAAAAGAGTACGGAGCTAAACATGAAAAGTCGTAATTCCTTTAAGGCTTTGGCTAAGCACAGCAGTATTGTGTTGGCCGCCGCGACGCTGTCGTTAAGCGCCTCGATTGCACAAGCCGCAGACACTATTAAAGTTGGTGTGTTGCATTCCCTTTCCGGCACGATGGCAATCAGTGAAACAACACTGAAAGATACCGTGTTAATGCTAATTGAAGATCAGAACAAAAAAGGTGGCATTTTAGGTAAGAAGTTGGAAGCGGTTGTTGTCGATCCCGCGTCGAACTGGCCTTTGTTCGCAGAAAAAGCAAAAGAATTATTAGACAAAGACAAGGTTGATGTCATTTTTGGTTGCTGGACGTCGGTTTCTCGTAAATCAGTTTTGCCAGTTATCGAAGAATTAAACGGACTACTGTTTTACCCGGTTCAATATGAAGGTGAAGAATCGTCTAAAAATGTTTTTTACACAGGCGCCGCTCCCAATCAGCAAGCGATTCCTGCGGTTGATTATTTAATGAGTGATGCGGGTGGTTCAGTTAAGCGCTGGGTGCTGGCCGGTACGGATTATGTTTATCCACGTACTACCAACAAGATTCTTGAAGCGTACTTAAAGAGCAAAGGTGTTGCTGAAGAAGATATTATGATCAACTACACGCCATTTGGTCATTCGGATTGGCAAACCATTGTTTCTGATATTAAAAAATTCGGTTCGCAAGGCAAGAAAACGGCGGTGGTTTCTACCATCAACGGTGATGCTAACGTGCCTTTTTATAAAGAGCTGGCGAACCAGGGTATGTCTGCTGAAGATATTCCGGTTGTGGCCTTCTCCGTTGGTGAAGAAGAGCTTAGCGGTTTTGACACCGGGCCACTAGTTGGCCATCTAGCGGCGTGGAACTACTTCATGAGCGCTGATGCAGAAGCCAACGATGAGTTTATTGATAAGTGGATTGCCTATATTGGCGATGACAAGCGTGTTACCAATGATCCAATGGAAGCAACTTACATTGGCTTTAATATGTGGGTAAAAGCGGTTGAGAAAGCCGGTACTACCGATGTTGATAAAGTGTCTGCTGCCATTATTGGTATTAGCGTACCTAACTTGACCGGTGGCGTTGCAACGATGCTACCTAATCACCATTTAACTAAGCCAGTGCTTATCGGTGAGATTCAGGAAAACGGTCAGTTTGATATTGTGTGGCAAACTAAAGGTGCTGTTCCTGGTGATGCATGGACTGACTTCCTTCCAGAAAGTGCCAAACTGACGGCGGATTGGCAAGATCCGAAAATCATGTGTGGTAACTACAATACTGAAACTAAAAAGTGTTCAGGTCAAAACTACTAGTCCAATAAAAAGCCCTTCTTAGTAAGGCTTTCATCAACGTTGCCCCGTCACTGCAAGGTGCCGGGGCCTTGATCGTAAATGGATGTTTCCATGAAGCACAGTCATGTTTTTCGCATGCTTGTTTTGACGCTTTCCCTATTATTTTCTCTTCAGGGAGTTCAAGCAGAACAAGTTGTATTAGAGAGTGAGGCCGATAGCGCGCTGCTGTTGAATCAGCTAATTTCGGCAAGCTCCACATCAGACAAAATTAATCTTATTAACCTTATTGCTAGCTCGAATTTGTCGCAGCGATCAGCGGTGCTCAACGCATTGCAAGATGGCCAACTGTACTACACAAAAAGCGACGAGAAACTGGTTTATGCAATAACGCACCCCGATGGTTATCAAATTACGTCTGTCATTAGCGGCGAAGATCTGGGTGTAATCGGAAATCGTAAAGTTAGAAAGATTAGTATTAATAATGAATTGCGTGCCGTGCTGCGCGGGGTTTTAGCGGAATTATCTTTGCGTAGTGACGATGTTGCTGAGCGCCTAAAAGCCGCCAAGGATTTGATTCGTAGCCCGGCGGCTGAATTTCTGCCCGCCATTGAGCGGGCAAAGGCGGTAGAAACCAGCGCGCGAGTTTTAGAGTCCTTAAATATTGCCGCCGCGATGGTTAATTTAAATTCTGATCAGCAATTATTAAGATTGGATGCAATTGAATCTTTTCGTGGCACATTGGATACCGATGCTATGTCGATACTGGCAGGTATGCAATTAAAAGATAGCGATGGTAATTACACTGAGAAAGATGACTTGGTGAGAGAGTCCGCCGCTGCCGTATTAACTGAAATGCGCAGCAAGGCTGAAATTTATAAAGTAATAGAGAATACATTCTTTGGTTTAAGCCTCGGCTCGGTCTTGTTGCTTACCGCAGTGGGGTTAGCTATTACCTTCGGTGTTATGGGCGTTATTAATATGGCCCATGGCGAAATGATGATGCTTGGCGCGTACACCACCTACGTTATTCAATTGTTGATGCCAAACTATATTGATTACTCAATTATCGTTGCAATTCCCGCGGCATTTTTGGTCTCGGGTTTGGTGGGTATTGTGATTGAGCGAGGTATTATTCGACATCTTTACGGCCGCCCGCTCGAGACATTACTGGCAACCTTTGGTGTGAGTTTGATACTGCAGCAAGCGGTGAGAAGTATTTTCTCGCCACTAAATAAATCCGTCAGCGCGCCAAGTTGGTTGAGCGGATCCTGGGAAATAAACGGCGCCTTATCGCTAACCTATAATCGTCTCTACATTATTATTTTTAGTTTAGTCGTTTTGCTCATGCTGGTTTTCTTGCTAAAGAAAACATTTGTTGGTCTGCAAATGCGAGCGGTTACGCAGAATCGTGCGATGGCCAATTCAATGGGTATTCGTACCGGATGGGTTGATGCGCTTACCTTCGGATTAGGTTCGGGTATTGCGGGTATTGCCGGTGTCGCACTTAGTCAGTTAACCAATGTGGGCCCCAACTTAGGTCAGTCATACATCATTGATTCTTTCATGGTGGTGGTATTTGGGGGGGTGGGCAATCTATTCGGTACCTTCTTTGCGGCCATGAGCCTTGGTGTTGCGAATAAATTTTTAGAACCCTTTGCAGGTGCGGTACTAGCGAAAATATTTGTACTGGTTTTCATCATTCTATTCATTCAGTGGCGTCCGAGGGGATTATTTGCCCTCAAAGGCCGCTCGGTAGAGGATTAATCAGTCATGATAAATACCAAAATATTTGAACACAGCGCAATTGGTCGCTTATTGCTGGCTGACAAAGCGGGCCGCTATTTAATTGCAGTTTTACTAGCAGCAATGGTGTTAGTACCGCTGTGCAATTTAATTATGCCGGAGGGCAGCTTTCTCTATGTACCCACCTATGTTGTAGTGTTGTTAGGTAAGTATCTTTGCTACGCCTTATTGGCCTTGGCGCTGGATTTAATATGGGGTTACTGCGGCATTCTTAGTCTTGGCCACGGTGCATTTTTTGCCTTGGGTGGTTATGCCATGGGTATGCACCTGATGCGCCAAATTGGTGAGCGCGGTGTCTACGGTAACGCTGAATTACCTGATTTTATGGTGTTTTTAAATTGGACCGAGTTGCCGTGGTATTGGTATGGATTTGATAACTTCTTCTTCTCCATGTTCATGGTCGCCTTGGTTCCTGCGGTGCTGGCCTTTGTGTTTGGTTGGTTGGCGTTTCGGTCGCGGGTAACTGGCGTTTATTTATCGATTATTACTCAGGCGATGACCTATGCCTTGTTGCTGGCTTTTTTCCGAAATGACATGGGTTTTGGCGGTAATAATGGTCTAACTGATTTTAAAGATATTCTCGGTTTTAGTTTGCAGTCTGATGTGACTCGCTGTGTGCTGTTTGCGCTATCCGCATTGAGCGTCGTACTGGCTTACGTTCTTTGCCGCGCCATAGTAAGCAGTAAGTATGGGCGGGTGTTGGTGGCAATTCGGGATGCAGAAAGTCGTACTCGGTTCATGGGTTATCGCGTCGAGCACTTTAAGTTATTTGTGTTTGTGGTGTCGGCTATTCTGGCAGGTATTGCTGGTGCCTTGTACGTGCCTCAGGTGGGCATTATTAACCCCGGTGAGTTCGGTCCGATTAACTCAATAGAAATTGTTATTTGGGTGGCTATTGGCGGTCGCGGAACGTTGTTCGGTGCAGTTATTGGCGCAGTGGCGGTGAACTATGCGAAAACTTATTTCACCGGTGCCTTCCCAGAGGTCTGGCTATTTATGCTTGGCACTTTGTTTGTGATCAGCACTTTGTATTTGCCGAAAGGAATCGTTGGTGTGGTGACCCAAATGCGTGAGCGACGTGCAGAACGGAATGCGACCTCAACGCCAGAACAGGGGGCAGAGTCATGAGCGCAGTCGTAAAGAGCCCTGGTTTTCATAGTGACGAAATTCAGAGCATGTTGTACCTAAGCGGTGTGACGAAAAGCTTTGATGGCTTTAAGGCGATTAATAATTTATCGCTGGATATTGCGCCCGGTGAGTTGCGAGCGATTATTGGTCCGAATGGGGCGGGTAAAAGTACCATGATGGATATCATTACAGGTAAGACGCGGCCCGACACCGGGCAAGTTAGATTTCAAGACAGTATTGATCTCACTCAATATGACGAAGCGGATATTGCTAATCTTGGTATTGGTCGTAAGTTTCAGAAACCAACAGTGGTAGAAACGCTAACGGTATGGGAGAACGTCGAGCTGGCCCTGGCGGGCACACGCAGTGTTATGCGTGCCTTGTTTCATAAGTTGAGTGCCGAGCAGGCAGACAAAATTACCGACGTTATTCAGTTGGTAGGTTTGAAGGCGAAAACCGGCGACCTAGCAGGTAGCCTGTCACATGGCCAGAAGCAATGGTTAGAAATAGGCATGTTGATTGTGCAGGGGCCGGAGTTATTGCTGGTCGACGAACCTGCTGCGGGAATGACTGATCATGAAACCATGGAAACCGCTGCGCTGCTAAAAGAAATTAATAAGGATCATACCGTTGTGGTAGTTGAGCACGATATGGATTTTATTAAGGCGCTGGATAGCAAGGTTACCGTCTTACACGAGGGCAGTGTTTTAGCTGAGGGGAGGTTAGAAGTCGTGTCTGCTAATCCCCGAGTTATCGAAGTGTACTTGGGGCGCTGATATGTTGGTAGTTAATGAAATTGATCTTTACTACGGCGCCAGTCAGGCGCTGAGAAAAGTTGATGTGGTTGCTGAAAAAGGCCAAGTCACCTGTATTCTTGGTCGCAATGGTGTCGGAAAATCGAGCTTGGCACGGGCCGTTACCGGTCGCCACCCGATTCGTGGTGGCAGCATTATATGGGAGAACAAAGATATCAGTGCGATGGGCCCAGCGGATCGCGCGCGCGCGGGTATTGCTTACGTACCGCAGGGGCGGGAAGTGTTTTCTCAGCTGACCGTGCAGGAGAATCTATATACCGGCTACGCACCGCTTAAACGCAGTCAGCGCAGCATTAGCCCAGAGATATTCGATTTATTTCCCGTGTTAAAAAGTATGTTGCGACGGCGGGGTGGTGATTTGTCCGGTGGCCAACAGCAGCAACTCGCTATAGCGCGGGCTTTAATTACCCGACCAAGGTTGTTGGTGCTGGATGAGCCGACCGAAGGCATTCAGCCGTCGATTATTAAAGATATTCAAAACGTAATTTCTATACTGCGTCAGCAGGGCGAAATGGCCATTGTGTTAGTTGAGCAATATTTTGATTTTGCTCGGGCTTTAGCTGACAACTACGCGGTAATGGATCGTGGTGAAGTCATTATGTCGGGGCGCGGTGACGAAATGATCGAAGAAGATGTGCGCCGGCATATGACGGTATAGGCGCAGGGTTTATACTAGTCGGCAAAGATTCTTTTTAGATCCCTTCGCTTTAATCGTTTAAGGAAAATTAACTCATGAAACACCTTGCCATTTTAACGCTTGCGATGGCACCGCTGGCGGGGCTGGCTGCCGACCTTACAATCCCTGCTGGGAAAACCTATGTTGTTGGTATTGATCAACAGGAGTTAGTGCTCGAAAACCTACGTATTGGCGATGGCGCTAAAATTACATTTTCTTCTGCGGTGGTGGGTTGGCGTGTTCAAGCACGGCATGCCTATATTGGTAGCGGTGTAGTGGTTGACGGCAATGGCAGTGCCGGTACGGCAGGTGATTCAGCAGAAGCCATATCGGTATGCGCAGATGGCGGTGCGGGTGGAAATGGCGGCGACGGCAGTGATGGCGTAGAAATCCGCTTGCAGCTTGGTATTGAATCCTTAGGCGATATCCAGGTGATGTCTAACGGTGGGAACGGTGGGAACGGTGGTGTTGGTGGCGCTGGCGGCGATGGCGCTGACGTGAGTGAAAATTGTGATCTCGCTGCCGGTGGCGAAGGTGGAAGTGGCGGTGATGGCGGAGAGGGCGGCCGAGGCGGTGATGTCACTATTCTTTATCAGGTTCTTGGCAAATCCGTTGCTGGCGATGATCTACTTAAGCGAATAGCGATTCGTAGTGAAGGCGGTTCCGGTGGAAACGGGGGGGATGCGGGTTCTGGTGGTGCGGGCGCTGGCGGCTACTACGTTAACAAGAAAACGCTGACAGGTAACCGAAAGTGGGTTGAGGGCGGCGATGGCGGACTAGCGGGTAACCCAGGTTCGGCTGGATCGGCGGGCAATCCTGGGCGAATATTAGTGGATCAATTAATATTATCGTCAACGCAGCCTATCGAGGTGAGATCATCGACAACAACTATTTTGGAGTTACAGAGACAGATTGAGCGTTTGCGTGTTCGTGTTGAGAAGTTAGAGGCTAATGCCACTCGGCAATGATGTTATGAGAGTTTTGTTTAAAAGGGATGTCCTGTGGCATCCCTTTTTGCATTCTGGAGAGTAAAAAAGTCGGGTTTAGCTAAAAATTAGTGCGTGCGCATTATTTTGGTGCGAAAGCCTTCGGTGCATCGCCTAGCTATATCGGGAGAATATTTATTTTTTATCTATCTAAATGTTTTTAAAGGAATTTTCTTCATTTCGAAAAGGCTTTTTTAAAATGCTAATGCTACATAGCTCTTAACTTGTGCATTTTATTGAGGCGTTCAATGAAGCACATTTTGGAAAGTGCTCTATATTTGAGCGTAACCATAGGAGGAAGGGAGGTCTTGTAATGCGCCAGTAACTAGCAACGTTATAACTTGCGAGTAAGGTTGTTCTAGGTTGTTGTTTTTAATAATAAAAAATGAAGTTGGCATTGAAAGTGCTAAAGCTTGAGCAGGATTGTGCTTGATCACTTTCTTATACCTTAGTGGAGACTAAAGACATGAAAACAATGAAAACCTTAATCGCTGCAAGTGTTGCAGCTGCTTCAATGACTATGATTGCCGCTCCAGCTTCGGCTGAGTTAAGCGCAAGTGCTGGTGTCGCAAGTTCATACTTGTGGCGCGGATATGATTTGTCTGGTTCGGGCGGTACTCCTGCCGTTTACGGTGACATTTCATACAGCATGAGCGGTTTCTACGCTGGTGTGTGGGCATCGAGTGGTGACACGTCTTTCGGTACCGAATATGACTTGTTCGCAGGTTATGGTATGGAAGTTGGAGGCGTGAGTTTTGATTTAAATTTCACAAACTACGTTTACCCAGGCACTGGTGCTGCGACGTTAGACGGCGAAGCAGATTTCGGTGACTTCTCTGAAGTAATTTTCTCAGTTGGTGTGGGTTCATTTGGCGCAAGCATCTACAAGCAGATTGCTGGTGTTAACGAAGATTACATGTACTTTACGTTGAGCTATGACATCGGCCAGTTCTCATTCTTGTACGGTATGCATGATGGTCTTACTGATGGCACTGTGGTAAATGGTAAAACTTTGGACGGTGAAACCGAGTCGCATATCAACGTGACTTATTCTTACAACGATAACTTATCGTTTACTTTGAGCCAGTTTGTTGACGGCGAAGATAATGTTAATGCTTTTGCTGGTGGCGAAGACGACCTGAAATTCGTAGTTTCTTACAGCCTACCTATTTCTATGTAATACCCCAGCCGGCGGCATTTTTGTCGCCGGCTATTTCTTAACTTAATCCTAATGTGTGGCTAACACACATTGACGGGAGATATCCGATGAAATTGATTACGGCTGTTATTAAGCCATTCAAACTTGATGATGTGCGCGAAGCGCTATCTGACATCGGCGTACAGGGCATAACTGTCACCGAAGTTAAAGGTTTTGGTCGTCAGAAAGGTCACACCGAGTTATATCGTGGTGCCGAGTATGTCGTCGATTTTCTGCCTAAGGTGAAGATTGAAGTTGCTGTCGCAGATGATTCAGTTGAACCCACTATCGAAGCAATTACTAAGTCAGCAAACACGGGCAAAATTGGCGATGGCAAGATTTTCGTCACGGCACTTGAGCAGGTTATTCGTATCCGTACCGGTGAAACTGGCGAAGAAGCCATTTAATTCTACGGTCGCGGTTTGTGTTAACTAAATTAATTAAAAGATTTAACTCTTTCCCTTTGGAGGGCATGTGATGGAAGACATCATACAGGTCAAGTACGCCCTGGACACATTTTACTTCCTAGTTATGGGCGCGTTCGTAATGTGGATGGCAGCAGGTTTTGCCATGCTCGAAGCCGGTTTGGTTCGTGCAAAAAACACCACAGAAATCTTAACTAAAAACATCGCGCTGTTTGCGGTGGCTTGTACTATGTACTTGTTGTGTGGCTACACAATTATGTATGGCGGTTCAGAAGGCGGTATGTTACCAGATGCATGGTTTGGCAACTCAATCGCTGATGCGACTGTTGAAGAAGTGCTGGCATCAAACGGCGACACTTACTACTCAGGTTCATCTGACTTTTTCTTCCAAGTAGTATTCGTAGCAACAGCTATGTCTATTGTTTCGGGTGCAGTGGCAGAGCGCATGAAGTTGTGGGCATTCCTTGCTTTCGCTATCGTGATGACAGGCGTTATTTACCCTCTTCAAGGTTCTTGGAGCTGGGGCGGTGGTTTCTTGTCTGAAGCTGGTTTTTCTGACTTCGCGGGTTCAGGTATCGTGCATATGTGTGGTGCTTCTGCAGCACTGGCTGGTGTACTGCTACTGGGCGCTCGTAAAGGCAAGTACGGTGAGAATGGCCAAGTTAACGCGATTCCAGGTGCAAACCTACCAATGGCGACATTGGGTACCTTCATCCTGTGGATGGGTTGGTTCGGGTTCAACGGTGGTTCTGAGCTGATGGTGTCTAACATCGAAGAAGCTAACGCAACTGCACAAGTGTTTGTGAACACCAATGCTGCTGCGAGTGGCGGTTTGATTGCGGCGATGATCGTTGCACGCTTACTGTTCGGCAAAGCTGACTTAACCATGGTGTTAAACGGCGCTCTCGCAGGTCTGGTTGCAATTACTGCTGATCCTCTGTCTCCTGATCCTGTGGTTTCTACACTGATCGGTGCCGTAGGTGGTGTGCTGGTTGTGTTTGCGATCCTTGCCTTGGATAAACTCAAAATTGATGATCCAGTGGGCGCAATCTCTGTCCACGGTGTTGTAGGTTTCTGGGGTGTAATGGCCGTGCCATTCAACAACGGCGACGCAACTTTCGGTAATCAGTTATACGGTGCTTTCGTGATCTTCGCTTGGACCTTCGTGGCCAGCATAGTGATCTGGGGTATCTTGAAAGCAGTCATGGGCATACGTGTTACTGAAGAGGAAGAGTACGAAGGTGTCGACCTCTCTGAATGCGGTATGGAAGCCTACCCGGAATTCACCAACAAGTAAGTCTCCCCCGTTTGGTGATTGTTTAGGGCGCTCATAGGAGCGCCCTTTTTTGTTTTAAGGGGCGCTTTTGGCGCTTATTTCATACTAAAACCTTGATAACCTTGCCAAGTCATTGCTGCCTGAGATAACTTAATGGCAGTGAGTAATTCTTATCATAAAAGTAAGAGGAATAATCGGCGATGAAATTAGTCAGTGCGGTAATCAAACCGTTTAAATTAGATGATGTCCGTGCCGCATTGTCAGAGATTGGTGTGCAGGGTGTGACAGTGACCGAGGTTAAGGGCTTTGGACGTCAAAAAGGGCATACTGAGCTTTATCGTGGTGCCGAGTACGTCGTAGACTTTTTGCCTAAAGTCAAATTAGAAATTGCGGTGGCGGACAGTCTGCTTGAAAAAGTCATCGATACAATTACCAAATCAGCTAATACCGGTAAGATTGGCGATGGTAAGATTTTTGTGACCTCGCTTGAGCAGGTCATTCGCATTCGGACTGGTGAAACCGGCGAAGATGCCATTTAACATGTTGTTGGATGCATAAAAAAGGCGGCCAATGGCCGCCTTTTTTATGGCAGGTATTAATACATATAGCTCGAAAAGCAATGATGAATTTTATTGTAATAACAAAAAAGCCTAATCATTCACTTGTCAATTAGCCTTATATACAAGTATAAATCGCCTCGTAAACGCGGGATTCTTATTTCCGGGAGGACGTCGTATGGGGTCGCGTAATCGTAGTACAAATAATGAAACTTCTAACATATCGCAGTATATATCGCCGCCGACGATGCATGATCGTATGCGGGAACAATTGGCGAAGGATGTAGAGGCTTTTCTCTCTCACGGTGGAGAAATAAAGCATTTAGATCCGCATATGCGCAGTAATTTAAACGATATAGATACAGAGTCAGATAACTTCTAGTAGGCTTGGTTTCTGTCTCGATAAAGGTCGGCAGCTAGCGAGAGCTGAGCTGCCTGATCTTATCTGGTAATTCCCGCCAGTCACGAAAGTGATCATCGGCAAGGGTGGCTGGCTCTGGTGAATCGGGGGTTAGGCATGCTTGTATCGCAAGAAATCCTAGCGCTTTTGCGCCGCTGATATCGTCAATGGCGTGATCGCCTATGTGTATCGCTTCTTCCGGTTTACAACCGCTGTGTTCTAGTGCTTTTAAAAAAAGCGCAGCATCTGGTTTTGCCGCATTTACGTCTTCCGCCTGATAGCTGGCACTAAAGTATCGGCCTATGGAGTGTTGTTGAAGATCAGCATTACCGTTGGTAAGACTGATTAGCGTGTAATTTTCGCTCAATGTGCTAATGACGTCTTCAGTGTATGGGAAAAGCGAAATCTGCTGTCGTGCGGCCAAAAAAACGTCAAAGGCCCGCTTTGCAATGTTTGCACTTTGATCCTGATAACCACTCAATTCCAAGGCTTCGGTGAGACTGTGAATACGCCACTGAGAAATTTGGTGTTTAAAGTGAGGGTAACGTGCCAAGAAGGCTAAGCGGTGGGCTCGTAGCGACTCAGGGCTGAATTGTTCTGTCAGTGCCGGAGCGTTGTCTGCCAAATATGTATAAAAGATCTCTTCCGCGCGCAGGATGACAGGTTTACTAAGCCATAGCGTGTCATCTAGGTCGAAACACAGCAATTTTATTCGCTTCATAAGGGTTTATTCATTCTTTCTATTTTCTTAGTTGATAATATAGGTTTTCTAGGCGTTTATGCGTCAATATCGATATAAACTAAAAGGCAGAGAGTTATCCATGGCAAAAACCACCTTACAACCGGTAAAGACATCACCGCCTTGGTGGCGCACTTTACCAGATGACTTTTACTGCCAGTCAGACGGCACTGAGCTCGATAGTGAATATCCGCTAAAGGTCTATGGCACCGCCGTAATGGACAGGGTGATGCGGACTGGGCTGTCTTTGATAATTTCGGGTACCTTACTGCCACAGCTGTTAAAAGGTGGTGGTTTAGCGCGCGAGCGCGAATGGATGGATTTTTACGCAAAGTTCGCTGAGCAAAGAGATGTTGATCAGGTATTTGCTGCGCCACCTAAGGTACCTATTACAGAGTATAAAATTGGTAAGTTGGCGTATAAGCCCAAAGGTATTCCGGCGGTTGAGCTGCGCTTTGAAAGCCCCTTTACGCCCTTGAATCCTGAGCTTACCGACAGCTATTTAAGCTATACCCGTAACCGAACAGCAAGGGCGCAGTATTGGCAGCACCCCGACGGCCCGCGTCCTACCTTGATTTTTGTGCATGGCGTGGTTGAAAGCTGGTATGGATTTAATAGTCTGTTCTTTTCGCTTAGATGGTTTTACGAGAACGGCTACGATATTGTCATGATGACGCAGCCATTTCATGGTGATCGGGCCGAACGTTGTCATCCCTTTAGTGGCTATGGCCTTTTCGCCGGCGGATTTTCTCAATTAAACGAGGGGATGCTGCAAGCCGTATCTGATTTGCGGGTAGTAGTGGATTATTTGTTCGACCGCGGTGCTCCCCATGTGGGAATAAGTGGCTTGAGTTTGGGTGGCTATTTGAGTTCGGTGATGGCGGTGGTGGAACCACGGTTAGCCTTTTGTATTCCAAACTCGCCCTTGGTCTCGCCGGTAGATACCATGAGAAGTTGGGTGCCGACAGGCCCAGTAATGGAGTTAATCGGTAAGCGAACCGGATTGACGCCGCTGGATCTTAGACGAGGATTGGCTATTCATAGCCCGCTAAGCTATCAGCCAAAGCTCGATCCTGATCGGGTGATGGTTATAGGTGGTGCAGGGGATAGATTTACACCGCCGCGTTTTGTTCGCTTACTGCATGCGCATTGGCCTGAGTCGCATTTGCACTGGTTTCCCGGCAATCACATTCTTCACTTGGGGCAACACGAATATTTGAAATTAATGCGTCACTTTATGGATAGTCATTGCCAAGGCGAGACATACAATTAATGCTACTTGGCAAGGGGCGTGCAGTGATATACGGCAGGGTCGTTTGCTTACAGAAACGGCCCTTTCATTAGTTTTGGTAAGGTGCGATTTACCACGTCGGCGATATATTCCAAGAACATAGTGCCCATGCTGGACTTAAAGTGTTGCGGATCTTTGCTCGCGATTGCGATAACGCCGTCGATATTGCCGGACTGAATCGGCATAAGCGCTGCCGAGCCAATGTGATCGGCATGCTTGCCAAATAGAAAGCTCAATTCCTCTCCGCGTAATACACCACACACCGATTTTTTACCACGGAGTAAATTGCCTATTTGGCTTTGTGCTTGTTCAGGGCTGACAACGCGCAGGGCATTGCCGCCAACCCGATTGGGGTCGGCAAATAGAATGAGGCTGGCATAGTCGATGTCGTCAAAATCATTGACCAAGTGACGGCACAGCGAATTGCTTAGCTCCTCAGCACGTTTCGCTTCAATCAACGATAAAATCAGCGTCTTGCTGCGCTCGAATAACATGTCATTGCGTTGTGCATTATCGAGCATACTGCTGATGCGATTGCGCATATCCATATTGCGCTCGCGCAATACTTCTACTTGCCGCTCCAGCAGACTGACCGCTTTACCCGTTTTGTGAGTAATCTTAAGCTCGGTCAATAGATCTTCGTTATTCAGAAAGAAACCGGGATGATTACGAAGATAGCGCGCTACTTCGGTTTCGCTGGGTAGTCCGTCTTTTTTCGGGCTTGCACTGTCCACAGTTAATCCTATATTTGTATCTGGCCTTCAAAAACCGTCGTTGCGGGCCCAGTCATAATAACGGGCTGCCCCGGGCCTTGCCAGTGAATACTTAGGCTGCCACCGGGCAAATGCACTGTCACGGTGGCGTTGAGTTTGCCTTGCACGATACCGCTTACCACGGCAGCACAGGCACCTGTCCCGCAGGCTAAGGTTTCGCCAACGCCGCGTTCGAATACCCTCAACTTGATGGTGTCTCGATCGATTATTTGCATAAAACCAACATTCACGCGCTGGGGGAATCGCGAATGGTTTTCTGTTATTGGGCCAATAGACTCAACAGGCGCCGTGTCTACGTCGTCAATGGGAAGAATGACATGGGGGTTACCCATAGACACCGCACCAACCCGCCATGTACTGCCGTTTACATCGAGTGCGTACTCTGTGGCTTGCTGCTCGGCGGTAAAGGGAATGCGTTTGGGGTCGAGTATGGGTTCGCCCATATCAACGCGAACCTGCCGATTTTCGGTAAGCTCGAGTTCAATAATACCGGCAAGGGTTTCCACTTTGATTTTTTGTTTGCCCGTTAAGCGTTTGTCGCGGATAAAACGCGCAAAACAACGCGCGCCATTCCCACATTGCTCAACTTCGCTGCCTTCCGCGTTGTAAATACGGTAGCAGAAGTCGACATCGGGTTGGCTAGGAATTTCAACCGTAAGAACCTGATCACAACCAATGCCAAAATGCCGATCGGCAATTTTGCGGATATGGTGCGGTTTAAGCTTGAAGCGCTGGGTAATGAGATCAATAACAACAAAATCATTGCCCAGGCCATGCATTTTGGTAAAGCGAAGCTGCATCGTAAAACCCTGTGTTGCGCCTCACCGAAGGCGCTGATTAACGATGCGGGCGCGAAGCCTTTATAAAAGAGCGCTTAGGCGTAAATCCTAAAACGCTTTAGAATCTACGTGCGCCTCAGGGCAACACAGTTTCGCCACGCATCAAGTCGGTGACAGTTTCGCGTGCGCGGATGAGGTGGTAGTTGTCGCCGTCCACCATGATTTCCGCCGCACGTCCTCGGCTATTGTAATTGGAACTCATGGTAAATCCATAGGCACCGCTTGATGCAAGGGCCAGTAAATCCCCTTCTTCTATGCAAAGTTCGCGATCCTTGGCCAAAAAGTCACCGGTTTCGCACACCGGGCCAACAAAATCGTAATGGCGGATAACGCCGTCTTGGCGGGGCTGTACGGCCAATAAGTCCATCCATGCCGAGTACAAAGCGGGTCTGATCATATCGTTCATTGCAGCGTCGATAATCGCGAAATTTTTGTGGTCGTTGAGCTTTAAATATTCCACACGAGTTAGCAATATTCCGGCATTGGCGACAATTGAGCGGCCGGGTTCAAACATTAGGGTAACTTTACGACCACCTAATTTTTCGCGGATGGCGCGAATATAATCTCCGGTAACGGGGGCGGTTTCATCGCGATAGCGCACACCTAAACCACCGCCGAGATCGAGATGAGAGATGGTGATATCCATCTCGGCCAGTACATCAACAAGTTTTAAAACCCGTTCAAGGGCGTCTAAAAATGGGCTGGTGTCGATAAGTTGTGAGCCTATATGGCAATCGATTCCCTTGATGTGAATATTTGCGAGTGACGAGGCGCGACGATATACCTCGGGCGCGCGGTCGATATCGATGCCAAACTTATTGTCGCGCAAGCCGGTCGAAATATAGGGATGGGTTTTTGCGTCTACGTCGGGATTAACTCGCACAGAAATTGGTGCAACAACATTCATTGTCGCCGCGACGGTATTCAAACGCTCCAGCTCTGCTTCTGACTCAACATTAAAGCAGTGAATACCCACTTCTAATGCCCGCTGCATTTCTGCTGCGGTTTTCCCCACACCGGAAAAGACAATCCGCTCAGGTTTGCCGCCGGCAGCAAGCACTCGCTCTAATTCGCCAGCAGAAACAATGTCAAAACCTGCGCCAAGCTTAGCTAATACATTTAACACCGCAATATTCGAGTTTGCTTTTACCGCGTAGCAAACTAAATGATCCTGACCGGTCAAGGCCTCGGTGTACTCGGTAAAGCGTTGTTCTAGGTAGGCGCGAGAATACACGTAGCAAGGGCTGCCGAATTCAGCGGCGATTTTCGTCAGCGGGACAGACTCGGCGTGAAGTTCGCCATTTACGTAATGGAAAGGGGTCATATTGGCTTACTCTTCGGCAGACGGCGTAGCCGTATCGGTAGTGATTTTCAGGCTTTCAGCAGATGTGTCAGCTGCGCTTGTGGATGCGGGCTTGATGTCGCCATCCTCGCTGGGAAGGACGAGAGGCCCGGTTTGGCCGCAGGCGCCCAATAAAACGACGCTGCAAAGTGCAAAAACCCGAAAGCTGACCATAACAAAGACCCTGAAAATAGCTAAGGCGCGCATTATACCTAGCTCGCGCTGCAAGCCCAATGGCTGTTATCGTACTGCAGATTGGAGGCAGGCTTAGTATACTGCCGCGCACAGAGCTTTAAGCGGAAACTAACTATGAACGAAGTCACATTCAACGACAATATTGATGAGTTGTTTACCACCATCGAAGATGCAATTGACGATCTTGATGCGGACGTAGACTGCGAAATTAGCGGCGGCGTGTTAACGCTAAAATGCCCTGATGGCAGTGCATTAATATTTAGCCGCCAGTCCGCTAGCAAGGAACTGTGGTTGGCCGCACGTTCCGGGGGCTTTCATTATAGTTGGCAAAACGATGAATGGTACTGTGCGCGTACCGAGCAAACACTGGCGGAAATGCTGGATGAAATTGGCCGCGAACAAATTGGTGAGGCGCTAGTAATCAATTGATCGGCCTTGGATACATTTGAGTGGCGAGTAACGATGACCTGCTTCTGCCGTATCCTGTGGATCGTAAAAAACCGCTGAGTTCGGACGTCAAACGAGTTTTACACGGGGCTTTTTAACGACTCCAATCATATCCGACCCTGATCGGGGATTCGTGTGAACAGAGCGAAAGCGTGAAATAAAGTTGGCCGCTTAATAATGCCCTCAGCGCGCTAACACGGAGGTATTCAATATTTCCTCTATATGTTGTTTGTAGCGCATATACACGCAGGTTTGCTGCGGCGGCATAATCCCAAGGTTTATCTTGCTGAGATAATAATGTTGCGGCGTAGCGCTAAGTAGCTGCAATTGCTTGGCGAGTTCATCGAACAGTTGCTGGCCTGCTTGCGCATAGCGAAAAAGTTGGTCGTTACACCGCATATCAAATACCAGCCGTCCGGCGGACTGAGTTTGTGCGATGGCTTCGAGATAGGGCTGATCCCCATCACTTGAAGCAATTGGCAGCTGAGTTAATTCGGTATTCGCTTCACTAATCCACTTGTCATCTTTTTGACGTAATTCGTAGACGAGAATGTCGTGATGACTCTGTTGTTCTTTTTTGCACTCCGTCAAAAAGCTCAAAAGTGGGAGTATTAGATCTTCAGCGCTGGTAAAGGCGGCGGTACTGTAGTGAAGTGAACCGCGTTCATCGCGTAAAAATAAATCCGCAGTATTTTCTCGTTGGTGAAAAAACACATAGCAATTGGGTGAGTTGGCAGTGTGAACAATACTCGCCAGTGCAGAATGAGGAGAGCAATACTTATCGATAATCATCGGACTATATTCTGCTTGCCCGCGACCAAGGCATTGAATGAGTTCTGAGTAACTCGCTGCGTAAATACTTTGTAAGTCGTCGTTTTTAGATTGGAGAATATAAAACCCGTTGCTCAGGGTAATAATTAGCCGGTTATTTGCCGACTTTTTGTAAAAAGCGCGACGTAGCAGCTCGGGTAAGTGCTTGGTGCGGTTCAGTAATTTATTGTCTGGATCGTTAAAGGAGAGTGCGTGAATACCAAGCTGATGGCTGCCGCGACTGACCTGTACCATAAGCTGCTGGTAACTTCTAAATGTGTTAAGTACCGTTTCAGTGCCGCTAAAGGCGATCGAAGATACTTCGCCCCAGCTATTAATAGTGACCATTTCTAATTGATCGATTGGATAATGGTAGCTCTCACTTGCTACGCGCGCCGTGCCCAGTGCGCTAAGTGCGTGTTGGCCAAGATTGAGGTAGAGCAATAGCGTTTCCGGCACTTTGGGGCGATTAAAGGCCTCATGTTTATCTGGGTCAGCGGCGTAGGCATTACGCGGTAGATATTTGCATAGATGTTGCGCTAGTCGCCGTAACTCATTTTCTGTTATGCCGTTTTGCCGGCCATTGATCCGTAGGCGACTGTAGTCATTAATTAGGCCATTGCAGTAACACCAGCATAGCAAACCGCTAAGGTGGTCGTGCTCTTGTAGTATGGCATCCGTTTCGAAGTCATGGTGTGCGCTAGTGCTGACAGCCCAGCGGCGCTGTTCGCCAAATCCAGATGAATGGAAAAAAAGTTGCTCTTCAGATAGATCAGGTGCAATGCCGGGATTTAACCATTCCACTTTATTTCGCTTACGCTCAAAGGCGGCGTATAACTTGCGACCAAGTAAAGTCATCTCTTGTGATTTGATTAATGCCGGTCGTTTACTGCGCTTGGCAAAGTCCTGTAAAAATCGGTAACTATTGGTTAGCTCGGCGACCAAAAAACGATGCTCTTCACGCACACGCCGCAATTTCCAGCGGTTGCGAGTATCGAGGTTGAGCATTTGTTCCGGCGGCCATTTCCATTCTTGAATTAGTTTTTCGAGTAATTGGCGCCGCCACGTTGTACCTGATTGGCTTGGTTGTGACAGACGTATGCCGACTTTGAAATAGAAGGCGCGGCGAGTCAGTTCCAAGCGGTCGAGCTCACTACGTGCGCTGAGATAACTAGCGAGTCGTTGATAGACCATAACGTATGGGTCTAGTGTGTCTGCGTCGGTAGTGCCTCTATAAATGGCGTCTTTAAGGCTGACGCAAATTGGCAGCACTTTGGGAAAGTCGCGCGCGTAGGCTTCGGTCAGCAGCAACTTTAAAACCGCTTTATAGGGCGAGCTAATCGCTTTATATAATTGCCAGACCCCTGCGCCAATAAACTCACCGGCGGGAATATCTGATACGCCACCGAAATCGATGGACTCATTCGGACCGACGAAACCTTGGGAGTGGAGTAGGGCAGTATATTCCTGGTAATTCACCTCTTCCTCTGGCGGCACTAACCACCAGATAGGGTATCGTCCAGCGACCAAAAGAGCGCTGCGATAGAATTCATCTAAGAGTAAGAAATGCTGGCTAGTGCCTGCAGATTCCGCGCTGATTCTGTCTCGTTGGCCACGACGAAACTGATCGTTATTCATTAAGAAGAAATGGATTTCCAGCCCCAAGTTTTTTGCCCATTCCGAAATAGCGCCGGCTTTGCGATAGAGCTTCTCAATATCAGATTCATCAAGGTCTGCGTGGTGACAAAGCCATACGTCTAAGTCAGAATTTTCTGCTTGCGCTACCGTGCCGCAGGAACCCATCAAAAAGATACTGTGGATTCTTGGGGCGGCTTGATCTTCGGGGCGGTAGTTAACACTGCGCGCAATGTTGTTGCGCAGCCTGTCTAGCGTGACAGAGTCGGGTTGGTAGCCATCTATACCACAGGGTGCACTTAGGCTGTTGTAACCGGGTAAAATAGGGTGATTTATATGGATTAGCAGTGGCAGTAAATCGAGAAAGATTTGTTGTCGGGGTAGCAGCGCGGTGCGAGTGCGAAGCAGGCGTTCGTGGTTTAGTCTTAAAAAACGATCACGAATCTCCGCAAGTCCTTCGTGGGTAATGCCGCGATCGAACAGGGGGTTGTGAGTGTGAATAGACGTGTCCGCCATATAGTGCATCCGATGTAAATCTGTAAGCACTGTACCGGCAATTACAGTGTCTTGTCATGTGCGGTATTGTTTCCGTACCGGTGTTATTGGCTGTGTTTATTCAGTATTAAATGGCCTTTGGGATCTGCCTGCGCTTGCCAATGACGCGCGATCCAAACAGTGGCTACGGTATCGCTAATGAGCGCTGGGCCAGTAATGACTTGATGCGCGCGCAATTGCTGCCTTTCATAGCGTGGCACGCTGGTCATGTGCTCAGCGTCGTCTAGCGTGATTGTGTGGAAGTCGACCTCATGTGCAGGCGGCCCGGTAAGGACGTCTGGGAGTGATAATTCAAGAGTGTCGGCTCGCAGCGCTTGACGAATATTTATCAGTTGAATGGGGAGATCTAGTTCGTGTCCGTAGTGATCCCGGTGTGCTTTATGAAATGCACTTTGTAGGTTTGCTGTATCGTTTTGCCACGCTAAATTGAGTGTATAGGACTGCCCGACATAACAAAGGTCAACACTCGCATTCGTGACAATTTGCGCAGCATCTATGCCTTCCACGATTAATTGTTCGCGGCCAGTATCGGCTAGTTCTAGTAGTGCTTGTTCTAACGCGGCGATATTGGTTTCTGCTAAGCCGGTGTTAATGGTACGAGAGAGTTGTCGCTCTCTCGGCGCGAGTAACATGCCGAGCGCAGAAAATACTCCAGCATAATTTGGCACAATGATTTCGTGGCAAGCTAATGCGTCGGCTAATGCACAAATATGCAAGCCGCCCGCACCGCCAAAGCAGCAGAGACTAAAATCTGCGGGATCATGTCCTCGCTGCACAGAGATGACCCGCAGCGCGCGGACCATATGTTCGTTGGCGATGTCGACAATGCCAGCAGCTGCGTTTTCAATACTGAGGCCAAGTGAGTTTGCTAGCCCGTTAATCGCGGCCCTTGCTGCCTCGTAGTTAATTGGCATATCGCCGCCGAGTTGCGCGTTGGCGGGGAGTCGGCCAAGCACAACGTTGGCGTCGGTGACAGTGGGCTTCAGACCGCCTTTGTTGTAGCAGGCTGGGCCTGGTTCGGCCCCCGCCGATTCCGGGCCTACTCGCAACATTCCGCCCTCATCGAGATAGGCTATCGAGCCACCCCCCGCACCGATGGTATGCATATCGACCATGGGGACAGCGACGGGGTAGGGGCCAATGCGACCTTCATTGGTCAGTTTTATCTCGCCATTAATTAAGGCGACGTCACTGGATGTGCCCCCCATATCGAAGCTCATTAATTTAGGTCGTTGCAGGGATTGGCCTAAGTATTTAGCTGCGGCTAGTCCTCCAGCGGGACCAGACAGCAATAGATTGACTGCTCGCTGCGCGGCATTGGCGGCGTCGGTTGTGCCACCGGAGGATTGCATTACCGAAATTGGCGTGCGCTTTAAGGACGCCCGTAAATTCCCTAAATAGCTTGCGACTTTAGGCCCAAGCCAGGCGTTCAACCACGTCGCCATGCCCCGTTCATATTCTTTATATTCGGGTAAAACCTCGGATGAGCGGGAAATGAATATCCCCTCGGGAATGTGTTCTGCAATGGCTTTTTCAAATTGGCTGTCGATGAACGAAAATAGTAGGTTGATCGCCACAGCATCTGGCTGAATACGTTTTATTTCAGCTATTAGTCTGTCTAAGTCATGCTCTGAGAGCGCTTCGACTATCACGCCGTCGGCGCCCACTCGTCCGCCAGTTTCCAAACAGAGTGAGGCGGGCACGGGAACCACTTTTGGCTTGGGCTTGAGATCATACAATTTGTCGCGGGTTTGACGGCCAATCGTAAGCATATCGGCAAAGCCGCGGTTGGTGATAAATACTGTTTTAGCCCCCTTGCCCTCCAGTGCTGCGTTAGTCGCTACCGTGGAGCCGTGAACAACCACCAAGCGACCAGCGTCAACTAGATCCATCAAACCGAGCTGGCGAATACCGTTTAAAATGGCGACTTCGGGCTGCGCTGGCGTAGACGGGCATTTATAACAGTGAATTTGATTGTCCTGAAATAAGACAAAATCAGTAAACGTGCCGCCGGTATCGACACCTAGGTAAGCAAGTGGGGCAAGATTAGACATAACAAACTCAAACGAAGACGGTACGCTATTGTCGCTAGTCAGCGGGACTTTGTCATTGCTTGACGCGACGCATTCGCTACGCCCACATGGATGCCCGATCGGAGTCGGGGATGATGGTGGATCGGACGGAAATGAGAGTGCTAAATCTGCATCTCAACACCTCGTCGTATCGGACTTGATTGAGGATCTATAGGTCTCTGGCTATTGGTGGCACCCTGTGAACCCCCGAAGTATTTACAGCGATAGCCTAGGCTAAAGATAACAAGCCATCTAAGCCCACTCATTACGGCGGCCATCAAGCTGAGATACAATCTGTATCCACAAATAATCCTGATTGAGAATGTCGTGCCCGAATTACCCGAAGTAGAAACCGTAAAGCGTGGTATTGAACCGCATCTCGTGTCGCGACGTTTTGAAAAAGTCATCGTTCGAGATCATAGACTTCGCTGGCCGGTTGATCCTAATTTAGCGGACCATTTGCTGGGTCACGAGATCTTAAGTGTTGAGCGGCGTGCGAAATATGTCTTAGTGCGTTTGGCTACCGGATACTTAGTAATACATCTTGGCATGTCGGGGCGACTGTACTTTGTCAGTGCTGACACTCCTCCAGCCAAACATGACCACGTGGATTGGCTACTCAGCGACGGTCAATTACTGCGCTACACAGACCCAAGGCGTTTTGGCGCAGTACTGTGGATTTCTGGTGATGATGTTTCAATACATAAATTGTTCTCGTCGCTTGGTCCTGAACCATTATCTGAAGTTTTCGATGCTGAATATCTGTTTAAACATTCTAGGCGTCGTAAAGTCCCAATAAAAAGCTATTTAATGTCTGCCACTGTCGTTGTGGGCGTCGGGAACATTTATGCCAACGAAGCGCTTTTTATGGCGGGGATCTTACCGACGCAGGAGGCTGGGAAAATCAGCCTTGCGCGGTATACACGATTGGTTACAGCAGTAAAGTCAGTGCTTGAAAAGGCGATCGCACAAGGTGGCACCACACTAAAGGACTTTGTCGGTGGCGACGGAAAGCCAGGCTACTTCAAACAAGAGCTGCAAGTTTATGGTCGCGGGGGTAAGGCCTGCAATAACTGCAAACGAGTTCTTCACGAAATTCGAATGTCGCAGCGTACAACTGTGTTTTGCACAACATGCCAACGGTAGATATCTAAATACATGGTCCGTCTGAATAAGGAATATAAGTCCTAGGTTCTGCGTGCCTGTTCGCGGCCAAAAGTCCGAAGCCTATTGATCCCCGATCAAGCTGGGGATGAGAAGGGGGAGGTGTTTGATTGTCATAACTCACACTGCGGTTATCTACGTGGCCTTACTCGACCCCGATCGGGTATCCATATGAGGGTAAGCGAATGCCTTTATCCTAAGAAGCAAAGCGTCAAAACCCCAGTACTTGCCCCTCTCTGCGAGGATCGGCAGCGCCTTTTAAGCCGGTGTCTTCAATCATAATCCCGTGTAAACCACTGGTTTGATCGCGCTCGGTAAATTGGTGGCCGCGTTGTTGTAGATTTTTTTTCACTTCATCAGAAAATCGTCCGGTTTCTAATTCGGTAGTATCGCCCATCGCGATGATGTGACCAGCGCTTATCGCGTCGGCAATGTCTTCGCCTTCAGCGAGAATTCGATAAATGCTGCCGGCAACATAATCAATAATACGAGCGCCACCTGGCGAGCCAATAGCAAGTACTGGTTTGTCGTCTTTAAAAATAATCATCGGTGACATTGATGAGCGCGGACGTTTTCCGGCCTCTATGCGATTCGCTATTTTGCCGCCATCAGAATTGTCTGGGCTGAATGAAAAGTCGGTGAGCTGATTATTAAGTAGAAATCCATCAACAAAAATACGTGAGCCAAAGGCGGTTTCTATACTGGTCGTCATACTTAAAACATTACCGCTCGCGTCCACAATACTAAAGTGACTGGTGGATGGAAGTTCAGGCGACGTGCTAGTGATTCGAGTTGGCGAGGCGGGAGGCTGACCGGCAAACACCTCTTGGGTACGTTTTTTTAGGTCTATTAACGCTGCTCTTCGTTTTAAATAAGCTGAATCTACTAGTCCAGCTGTCGGCACTTCAACGAAGTCAGGATCGGCTACATACGTATTCCGATCTGCAAAGGCGAGGCGAGACGCCTCGATAAATGTGTGAAGAAAGTCCGCTTCGGTGAAAGTGGAATTAGCGTCGCCGGTAGCCTCAATCATTTTTAAGATTGCCAGTACGGTTGTACCACCCGACGAGGGTGGTGGTGCGCCGCAGACCTTATAAGACCGAAAGCTAGCGCAGATCGGCGTCCTTTCTTTGGCTTTGTAATTTTCTAAGTCTGTTTTACGTAATAAACCCGCGCGATGTTGATCAGACTTAACCGCGTTGACGATATCCTTCGCGATATCACCCTTATAAAAAGCAACACTACCTTTTGTGGCGATCTTCGATAAAGCTGCCGCGTAGGCAGGGTTTTTAAGGATAGTGCCGACGGGTTTTGGTGTTTTCTCATCGCTAAAGAAATAAGCCGTAATCGCTGGGTTAACAGCAACCTTCGGCATTTCAAGTAGTAAAGTATGTAAACGCGGTGAGACAACGAAGCCATCATTGGCTAGTGAAATTGCGGGAGCAAACAAGGTTTTCCACGGTAGCTTACCGAACCTTTTGTGTGAGGCTTCAAGCATGGCTAATACACCGGGAACGCCAACAGAATAGCCGCCGATAACCGCATCAAAGAATCCCATAGGCTGACCATCGGGAGTTAGGAAGTGATGTTCATCGACTAACTGCGGCGCAGTTTCCCGGCCATCCCAGCTGCTGAGCTGCTTACTCGTTGCATCCCAATACAGCATAAAGGCGCCGCCACCAATGCCAGAGGACTGCGGTTCTACGAGACCAAGCACCAGTTGTGCGGCTATGCCCGCATCGATAGCTGAGCCTCCCGCGCGTAATATTTTTTCCGCAGCGTAGGTGGCATAAGGATTAGCGGTAACTGCCATCGCTGATTCTGCGCTAACGGTGGTGGACTCGGTAAAACCACTAGCGGCCTCCGGAATAATGACAGGGTCACTGGCGTAACTGATCGATGAAACCAAAAAAGCGGCGGCAATTGTGAACGTTGGTCTCTTAAAAAACATAGACATGGCAGCTGTCACAGAAAATGATGTTGTCTGCAGCTTGCCACGCAATAAGATAAATCGCAAAGAAAGGCCGAGCACAACTAATATCATGAAGTGGGAATAGTGAGCGGTTTTAACCTAAAGACCAAAAAGTGGTTAATACTAGCTGCGCAGAACCTTGTTAAAGCCTCATCACTTGGCTCGTTTCGGGCTTTGCCAATATTTCAGAATATTCCCTCAAGCCCGTGGCATTACTATAAATTAGGGTAAGAGATCATCGTATTTATCGGCGGCATAGCGACGTATTGGTTAATAGAGAATCGCAGCTCAACATTCAGAAGACATGGAATTACCCCGCCTAAAGGCTAAAGGTACACATTTCCGCCTCATTTTCCGGCTGGCCATTATTGTTGTAGCGCGCTAGAGTAAAGCCAGAAATCTAAATGTTGTACTCTAGTTTGTAATGTTGTCGGTCCCACTACCTTAGCTAACGAGTTAATTCCACTATGCGAAATATTCCCCTGCATTGGCAAATTGTCGCTGCCATTTTATTAGCCGTCGCAGCGGGTATTTTGGGTGGCGCCGATGCGGGTATCGGCAGTGTGAGTTTTATTTCGGTCTACGCGTTTTTAGGCACGATGTTTCTCAATGCCTTAAAAATGCTAATTGTGCCCTTGGTGATGTCATCTATTATTAGCGGGATGGCCGGTGTGGGCAGCGATAAGCTAGAAAAGCTGGGTGGAAAAACCCTGCTGTTTTACGCGTCTAGTAGTCTCATCGCCATTTTAATCGGCCTTGTTGTTGTGAACGTTGTCGCGCCTGGCGGCGGCGATAATCAGGCTTTGGCAGCAACTATTAGCAGTAGTGATCCTGAACTTAGTGAGACCTTATCTAAGGTGGAAGGTCGGGGCGTTGGCGATATTGTGCAAGTGTTTGTGCGCATGGTGCCCACCAATATTGTCAGTGCGGCGGCCAACGGTGAAATGCTGGGACTGATATTTTTTAGTTTGTTATTTGGTTTCTTCCTAGCGCGGGGCAAATCAGAGCACGCCACCACCCTCAGACATTTTTGGCAGGGTGTCATGGATATCATGACTGATATAACCATGTGGGTGATGAAATTTGCACCCATCGGCGTATTTGGGTTAGTGGCTAAAACGGTGGCCATTACCGGCTTTGCTGCGTTTAAGCCCATGCTGCTGTTTTTCTTTACGGCCTTAATTGCGCTCATGATTCACGCTTTTGTCGCATTGCCACTAATACTTCGGTATATCGGGGGAGTTAGCCCCAAAAAGCATTACGCGGCAATGACGCCCGCTCTTCTGACAGCCTTTTCAACAGCCTCCAGTTCCGCGACGTTACCACTTACTTTAGAGAGTATTCAGGAGAAGTCTGGGGTATCCAAGCAGGTCAGCGGTTTTGTGCTGCCACTAGGTGCAACGGTCAATATGGATGGCACGGCGCTTTATGAATGCGTTGCGGCGATGTTTATTGCGCAGGTCTATGGCCTAGAGTTGGGGCTTGTAGAACAGTTTACGATTGTGATGATTGCGCTGCTCACCTCCATTGGTGTGGCTGGTATTCCAGCGGCAAGTCTTGTCGCAATTTCTGTCATTCTCGGCGCAATCGGCCTGCCTTTAGAGGGCATTGGTTTGTTGCTGGTCACCGACCGTATCCTCGATATGATACGTACCGCAGTGAATGTGTTTAGTGATTCCTGTGCCGCTGTTGTCATTGCCCGCAGCGAAGGCGAGGAGACCTTAATTGCTGCGAATCAAAAGTGATTGATGCCTTAAGGGCGAAATTCCATAACAATAAATAGGACTTTCATGAGCGAACGTAAGCCGATTCCTCGGGTAAAAGGGGATAATTATTCTGAAGACGCGGCGGCTTTACGTCGTAATTTTATTGAAGAGCAAACAGGGGTAAAGCTTAAACATACCGCGCACTATTCGATAGATCCCAATAGTGTTGAAGGCAACGCTGAAAATTTTATTGGTGTTGTGCAAATGCCGGTCGGGGTTGCTGGGCCCTACCTCATTAATGGCGAACATGCGCAGGGTGTATTTTATGTTCCCATGGCAACCACCGAAGGAACGCTAATTGCGTCATATAGCCGTGGTATGCGGGTAATTTCAGAATCGGGTGGCGCTACCGTTACCGTTATCGAAGAATTTATGCAGCGCGCACCGCTGTTTGAATTTTCTAGTGCTCGCGAGGCCAGAGATTTTTCTAACTGGTTGGATTTGCAGCTACAGGTCATTCGTCAGCAGGCGGAAAGTACGACCTCTGTCGGCAAGCTACAGCATATTCAGAAATGGGTGATCGCCAATAAAATATTTACCCGCTTTAACTACACAACTGGCGACGCTGCGGGTCAGAATATGACCGGCAAAGCTACCCACAAAGCCTGCCAGTGGATTTTAGCTAACTATCCCGGTGTCGTTAATTTCTCGCTTTCAAGTGGTATAGAAACTGATAAAAAACACTCACATATGAACCTTCTGCACAGCCGTGGTAAGAAGGTCGTTGCCGAGGCGACAATAAGCAAAGACGTGCTCAAAGATCTTATGCGTGCAGATCCTGAGCGCATGTTTCGGCTTCGCCAACGCACCATGCTTGGCAGCTTGCTCGCGGGTTCAGCCTACAATGGCCCGCATTCTGCCAATGGCATTGCGTCAATGTTTATCGCCACAGGCCAAGATGAAGCCAATGTGGTTGAGTCACATACGGGAATAGCGTTTATGGATCTTACCCCAGCGGGTGATTTGTATTATTCCGTCACCCTTCCGTCGATTATTTGTGCAAGCTATGGGGGCGGCACAGGCTTGGCCACTCAGCGTGAATGCCTTGAAATGATGGATTGTTACGGGCAGGGAAAGGCGCGAAAACTTGCCGAGATAATTGGCGCCACGGTACTCGCCGGAGATTTATCCTTGGCGGCCGCAATAGTTGCCGACGAATGGGTATCTAGTCACGATCAGCTCGGTCGTAATCGTCCTTAACGAAATTAATGTAAAAGAAACGACGCTTCCCTCATGACAAGTGCACACCAAGGCCCGCTTCAGGGCATTCGAGTTTTAGAATTGGGGCAGCTCATTGCCGGTCCCTTCACCACCACTATGCTGGCGTATTTTGGTGCCGAAGTGATTAAGATCGAGCCGCCAGGTATTGGTGACCCTATCCGCCGTTGGCGCAGTATGAAAGGTGACACCTCGCTGTGGTGGTATAGCATAGGCCGAAATAAAAAATCAGTGACAGTAGATCTTCGTCATCCCGACGGCCAGGCTTTGGTTCGCGAACTTGCCGCTCAGTGCGATGTGTTGGTAGAGAATTTTCGTCCTGGCGTGATGGAAGGCTGGAAATTGGGGCCGGAGGATTTGAAAGTGGCGAATCCTGAGTTGGTTTATACCCGTATTTCTGGCTATGGCCAAACGGGCCCTTATGCTGAAAAGCCCGGCTTTGCCTCGGTCTGCGAGGGCATCAGTGGCTTTCGTCATCTCAATGGATTTCCCGGCGAAGCCCCTGTGCGGCCCAATTTGAGTCTCGGAGATAGTATCGCATCACTGCATGCCATTATTGGTATTTTAATGGCGCTCAACGCACGCGATCGCGGTGTGCACAAGGGCCAAGTTGTCGATGTCGCTTTATACGAAACCATGTTTAATATGCTGGAATCGGTGGTGCCAGAATACGCTGAGGAAGGCGTTATACGCGAGGCCTCCGGTACGACGTTAACCGGCATCGTTCCAACAAATACCTATCGCTGTAAAGATGATAAATTTGTGATCATCGGCGGCAATGGCGACTCAATTTTTAAACGCTTAATGATAGAAATTGGCAGGGCGGATTTCGCGGCAGATCCGGCAATGACTGACAACGCTGGCCGCGTAGTCCATCAACAAAAAATTGACGAAGCTATTGGTGATTGGTGTCGCCAGCACGATATATTAACTGTCATCGAAAAGCTCGAAGCGGTTCGGGTGCCGGTCGGGCCAATTTATAATGCCGAAGACATGGCCAATGACCCGCACTTTCAAGCTCGTGGTCTATTTGAAAAAGTAAGTATTGATGCCACAAATACCGTAACGATTCCCGGCATGTCGCCTAAGCTTACAGGTACTCCTGGCGCCACCCAATGGGCGGGACCAAAGCTTGGTCAACATACCGATGAAATTCTCAAGGGAATACTTGGTATAAGTGATGAAAAGCTGAGGATATTGAAAGATGAGGCCGTAATTTAGTGCTGATTTTCGCCAGTGCGACGGCATAGTGGAAGAATTAATTTTTGAAAAATTGGACGGTAAAGAAAGCATCTATGCCGCTTATACGTTCTCTGATTTGAGTTTTCTCGGGGTAAGGTTATGCATTTAGACAAAGCCAAAAAGCGTATCGCGAAGCAGGTGAAAAAGGGCTTCAATGGTTATCCAATGGTGTCATTAGCCTATTTTGGTGAAAGCCCTGACATGGCGAAGGAAGTTGTCATTTCGTTTATCGTTGAAGAGGGCGCAGAGCCGCAGTTACAAAAATTTGTCTGTCAAACGGATGCCCGAGAAGACGAAACGATACAATCGACATTGGTCAAAATTATTGAACGTGCAGATGCTGCAACGGTGACTGAAGTCGCGGGTGTTGCTCTTATTGGCTAGATTAGTTAAAACGACATCACGTCTTAATGCCCCGTTTTTATTCGTGACGTGTGTGTATCCTTTATCGCTCTAAAACTCGTCTTTTCGACTGATAAATCCGGCATTAAAGACAAGTCCCGTGCTTTGCGGCATAATATGACAGCAATGCCTGTCAGGATTCCTCATATTACGAAAACTGCTTGGTGATTAGCGGGTGTTTTTTCCGCAGTGTCAGCATTCAGTATCGCCTCGTTTTCAATCGACATACAAACGTAGTGATTAAAAGGCGTTGGATAAGAGCTTAGATTTGTAAGTCTCAGAACTCCAGCGCGACCAATTTAAACGCCATTCGCTGCGCTTATACCCGCGCGCTGAGGCAGCGCCAACTTTGCAAGGATATAATTTGATTATGCAGGATAAAATTAGCGCCATATTAGAATACCTTAACGAAAATAAAACCCGTTGCAGTAATAGCGCCGCGGCTGAAGCCTTGGGTGTTACTGGGCCGGAATTAAAGAAGCTGTTAGGTGCGCGGCGGCCTGAAACCTCGTGGTTAGTTAACTATGGCACGGGCGAGCCTGCTGGCTATAGTGCGGATGACAAGCATCCTGATCTATACCGCACAAAGCGTATAATTAAATCTGCAGAAGTGCTGACCCGAAATCTCGATTTATAAAAACGTCATTGGCTTCAGATTGACGTTGATCTTATGATCGGGAGCTATCCTGTTTGCTATATCTGAATAGCGACTTGTGGCGGAAATGGATTTTGGCTGTACAACAAAGCGATGACTCGCTGGTCAAAGACCTATCGACGCGACCTTTAACAGCGGCAAGCGCGTTATATTGAATAGAGGCCACAATGCTCAAGTTCTGTATATATCTAGCGATAGTATTTGGTACCGCATCGGTTCACGCTTCTGCGCTCTGCTCTATGGAAGGCAATCAAAGTGAGATGAATGCCTGTGCGGCGCTTAAACATCAGGCGCAAAAAGAAGGTCTAGACAGTGCGTTGGCAGAGGTGTTGGCCATTGCAAAGTCTAAGAATCAAGGCTTTGGTCCGCAACCCGAAGACATTCAACGCTCCCAAGATACTTGGTTAAGCTTCGCTGAACAGCACTGCCGTCTCTTAGTGACGTGGGGCGGCAGCATGGCCGCAATGCAATATCATTTGTGTATGGCAGACCTCTACGAGCAGCGACAAAAACAAATCAGTGTTCATATATGTCACCCCGCGCTCGGCCCCTGTTCGCCTTAAAAAGCGCTGCTTACATCGCTTCAGGCGGCGCGGGAATCAATGCAAATTTGAGCTGGGTGCCGGCAATTTCAACCACATCACCACTGTTTAGCTGGCGGGGCTGTAGTCCAATTTCTACACCGTTCAGCTTGGGCGTACGACCATCTTTGCCCTCTACATGTTCTAGGTAGTAATCCTGTTGCCGACGACTAATGGCGGCCACTTGGAGGCCCGCTTTACCTAGTTTTGCCAAGGGTTTGTTCAGCGTCATTTCTCGTCCAGCGGAACCACCATTGAGTACTTGTAGTTTGCCGATCATCGGCACTGGGGCCGGCTCTACACGTTTAGCGCTAGGCCGCATGGCGATAGTTTTTTCGATTTCCGCTTCACCGCTGGAATACATTTCACCGTGATAGGTGAGTGAATGCTTTCCTATAGTGATGTAGTCGCCGTTGCGAAGTTGATGACGAGATACGGCAGAGCCGTTTACAAACGTGCCATTTGTGCTGCCAAGATCGACTAAAAAACTGTCCTTGAGCACTGTTTCTATAGCGGCATGACGGCCGCTTACGGCCAGATTTTCGATGCAAATATCATTGTCAGGTGCTCTGCCGATAGATACCCGCTCCTTGTTTAGCGGGAAATCCTCAAGCACTCTACCCTGAAAACTGAGAACCAGTTTAGCCATAATCCAATCCGTATTTGACTTGCATTCCCTGGGTGTGCCGCCTCTATTTATAAGTGGCTGTGTGGGTCACCCTCTAATCAAACCAGTCCAGCTCTTCTTCGGAGGAGCTCTCCTGCCCAGCTACTACTTTATCTACACACACTACAATAATCGAAATATTATCATTGCCACCGGAATTATTCGCCATTTTAAGTAATTGATTCGCGGCGACCTCAGGGTTCGCCTGACAGGTGGCTAGCACATCAGCAATTTGCTCGTCGCTCACCATACCGGTTAGGCCATCTGAGCACAGTAAATAGTAATCGCCGGCCCGCAATAGATCCTCTAAAAGATCCACCTCAACAATATCAGCAAGGCCTAAGGCTCGGGTGATCACGTTTTTATTACGAGAGTTGCGTGCCTCCTCTTGGGAGTATTCATTCCGGTCAACCATCTCCTGAACCAGTGTATGGTCGGTGGTGAGCTGGTCTAAAAATCCCTCGCGGAAGCGGTACAGTCGTGAATCACCGACATGAGCGACGGCGATGCGGCTGCCGTGAAAGCTAGCCGACACCAAGGTCGTGCCCATACCTTGTCGCGCAGAATTACGTTGCGCATTGTCGAAGATGGCGGTGTTGGCAGCGTAAATTGCGTCTCTCAACGCAAGGGTTTGATGGGAGAACTCTGACATTTCAGTCACAGTATCGTCGTTGTCCTGATCTGCCGCTAAAAATTGAGTAAAGCCTTCAATAGCAAGCGCGCTGGCCACTTCACCGGCATTGTGCCCCCCCATGCCGTCGGCAACTAATACATAGCCTTGGTCAACAGCCACATGAATTGCGTCTTCGTTATGGCTGCGCACTTGGCCAATATCGCTTATGCCATATGCGCGTATTATTGTTCTCTCTTCCATATTTATACGCTTATTCATTAGTGAAGCCTGAGTATAGTCATCCGCTTTTAGAATGGTCAATGTGGATAGCGGTTATAAAGCATTTTGTCGAAGGTGCTTCGCTATTTTAATAGACTTCGCTGCAAGCATGGACAACCGTTATCACTGACTCACTTCCCCAAGTTTTCTGTACAGGGATCTAAGGCTGATGCCAGCTATATGCGCGGCTTTTGCCTTGTCGCCTTTGCAGTGGGCTAGAAGCTCATTTAAGTAACGACTTTCCTGTGTCTTTAAATCCTCCCAGTGTTCTTTTGGCTCGGCTTTTTGTGGGCGAATATCCCCCATGCATCGCTCCACCACCTTTACGTCAATGATGTTGGACGGCGCAAAAATAATAGCGCGCTCTAATACATTCCGTAATTCCCGAACATTGCCGGCAAAACGGCATTTCTCCAGTAGTTTGATGGCGGACTCGGTAAGACGGTAACTGCCCTTATTACTGAGTTTTTCGAGAATGGATTTAGCAATAAGGGCGATATCGTTGCCGCGCTCCCGCAAAGGCGGCAGGACGATTGGAAATGCATTAATTCGATAATAAAGATCTTCGCGAAACTCGCCGCTGGCAACACATTCCGACAAATTCTTATGGGTTGCACAAATTAAGCGAAACTGCGCACGCTTTACTTCGGTACTGCCCACGGCACGATAGGTCCCTGTCTCGATCAAGCGTAACAATTTGACCTGCATCCCCATGGGAACATCGCCAATTTCATCAAGAAATAAAGTACCGCCAGCAGCGCTATCTAATAGGCCGTGTTTATTAAACATGGCGCCAGTAAATGCCCCTTTAACATGACCAAATAATTCACTTTCAAACAGTGTTTCGGTGAGGCCGGCACACTCAATGGTCACCATGGGTCGTCCTGAGCGGGGACTTGCGTCATGGATCGCTTTGGCGGCCAATTCTTTACCTGTGCCCGACTCGCCCATCAGTAAAACCGAGGTGTCTCTCACGGCCACTAAGTTGATCATCTCGACGAGGGTATTAAAGGCGGGGCTGCGCCCGACCATGGTTTGGGTGCTTAACTCGGCGCTAGCAATGTGTACAGACTTGAGTATTTCGACAAAGTATTTGAGCTCTCCGTCGCTTCCGCGAATCGGCAACATTTCTACGTCGACGTGCTCTTTCCCTCGTGGGGTGCTGTGAACGTGTAGAACGCGTTCTTTAGCACCGGAGTTTTTGCAGGCAGCCAGCGGGCAGCTCTCGCCTGCTTGATCGCAGGGGACTTGGTAACCGTGTGAGACCTGGTAGCAGTGTGCGCCCTTGTCGATCTCAATGTCGCCAAAGGCCGAACTATAGAGCTCGTTGGTAGCTAATATTTTGTAGTCAGCGGATACCAGTATGGCCGGGTAGTCAAAGCCATCAAGCATGTGTGCGACATCTGAATCTGAGTCTTTGGCGATTAGCTGCATGTCTTTGTCATTTTTGTCATTGGTGGCTGTCAATAATGGCAAGCTATTGAAGGTTTTGCCAGTGTCATTCTTACCCTGAGCACAAATATTTTAGTTTTATGTATAAAAAACAAAGGCTTAATTAATATATTCTGAGCGCGTCTGGTGTGGCATATGCCTTGCTCTAACCCTGCTCAAGTACACAGATTTGCCTTGTTACGCATTGGCAACGTCGGTGATCCAGTGTCGTATGTTTTCCAAATTATTCGACGATCATCGCTGTGTACTAACCTAAGTGCCACGTGCTTTTACACGAAATTCGATAAATAGAATGAAACACAAAATGGGTAGATAGATATGGACTTTGATCCCTTTGTTCTGGCTCGCATTCAGTTTGCGACTAATATTAGCTTTCATATTTTGTTTCCGGCCATCTCGGTTGGCTTGGGTTGGATACTGCTTTTTTTCCGGATGCGATTCACTCAGACCGGTGACAAGGCATGGGAGTACGCCTATCAATTTTGGGTGAAGATCTTCGCCCTTACCTTCGCCATGGGCGTGGTGTCAGGTATTACCATGAGCTTTCAGTTTGGCACTAATTGGCCAGGCTTCATGGAAAAGGCAGGTAATGTGGCTGGGCCGCTACTCGGTTATGAAGTGCTGAGCGCGTTTTTCCTAGAGGCCTCCTTCCTCGGTATTATGCTATTCGGCAAAGATCGCGTTTCTAACCGTATGCACTTAACCAGTTCTTTTCTCGTCGCCTTTGGTACAACCCTATCGGCGTTTTGGATTCTCAGTCTCAATTCTTGGATGCAAACGCCCACTGGATATTATTTAGAAGACGGCGTGGTAATGGTAGATAGCTGGATGGAGGTAATATTTAATCCCTCTTTCCCCTATCGCTTCTTCCATATGCTGATTGCCTGCATGTTAACCTCGGCCTTCGTTGTAGCCGGAGTGAGCGCATGGCGCGCCTTGCGCAATGTCGATGGCCCCGCCACATGGAAAGTAATGAAAACTGGCGTGATGATGGCGGCGGTATTAGCGCCTGTTCAGATTTTGGTTGGCGACCTTCACGGTATAAATACTCTGGAGCATCAACCGGCAAAAATTGCCGCTATGGAAGCGGTATGGGAAACCGAGAAAGGCGCTCCATTTACGATATTCGCCCTCCCCGATGAAAAAACGAAAACGAATCGCTACGCCATTGAAGTACCCTACGCCGCAAGTTTGATTCTTACCCACGACCCAAATGGTGAAGTAAAAGGACTGGAAGAATTTGAAGGAGTCCACCCTCCTGTTGCTATTGTATTTTGGTCGTTTCGCGTCATGTTGGCTGTTGGTGGCCTGATGGTCTTAGTTGCTTGGTGGGCCGCCTGGCAATTGCGTGGTAAGAATACCGCGACAAAACCTTTGTTGTACGCATTATCGATCATGACCTTTTCCGGTTGGGTTGCCGTGTTGGCAGGGTGGTATGTGACTGAAATTGGTCGCCAGCCCTGGATCGTTAGTGGTGTTCTTAAAGTGCAAGATGTCGTTGCTGATCACAGCAGCGCGACGCTGGCAGGGACCTTGTTCGGCTATATATTGCTGTATGCATTCTTGCTGGCCTCGTACATCGGCGCTATTCGTCATTTGTCCGGAAAGCCAGCAGCGTCCTTGAGTCTCACAGCGATAGGCAAGCCAAACACCATCAATAAGGAGGGCTAGGAAATGGAATATTGGTTACCAATTATTTATATGGGCATCATGGGCTTGGCCTTGTTGATCTACGTTATTTTAGACGGCTACGACCTTGGCGTTGGCATGTTGGTGCCGTTTGCCGAGGAAGACGAAAAGGACATGATGATCGCGTCTATTGGTCCTTTCTGGGACGCGAATGAAACCTGGATTGTTCTTGGCGTTGGGGTTCTGCTCATTGCCTTTCCCATCGCACACGGCATTATTCTTACAAGCTTATATTTGCCTGTCACTATTATGTTGATGGGCTTAATCCTGCGAGGTGTGGCGTTTGATTTACGCGTAAAAGCGGGCGACCACCGTCGTGGCTTATGGAATAAGGCTTTCTTCGCCGGTTCGCTCATTGCATCACTGGCCCAGGGTTGGATGCTTGGCGCCTATATTACCGGCCTGCAAGACTCCACAACCAGCTTGCTGTTTTCCGCGCTTATTGCCCTGACCCTGCCTGCACTCTATCTCATTTTAGGCTGCGGTTGGTTGCTCATGAAAACCGACGGTGACTTGCGCAACAAGGCAATTAACTGGGGGCGTAAGGCAATTTGGCCGATGGGGCTTGGTCTGTTTATGGTGTCTATTGCTACACCAATAGTTAGCGCCAGCATTGCAGAAAAATGGTTCACCTTTCCAAATGCCTTATATTTAATGCCCATTCCCCTTGTATGTGTTCTTTGTTTCGGGGCTATTGTTAGGGTGCTATACAAGCCTTCGGTACTTATAAATGGTTATAGCTGGCTTATTTATGCGAGTACGGTGTTGATTTGTCTTATGGCAAGTCTTGGTTTGGCTTACAGTATTTTCCCCGACATTATTATTGGCGACCTCACTATTTGGGAGTCAGCATCCTCGGTGAAATCATTGCAATTTACCCTAGTGGGCGTCGTGATCACTCTACCCGTTATATTGATTTACACATTTTTTGTTTACCGAATTTTTCATGGCAAAGCGACGGCGTTGTCTTACGAATAATCTGAATTAGGAGGTTAACACAATGAGTAAATTATCACTTAACGACGGTTTACCCTTTAAAGCCGATCTGTCGGTAAAACCAGATGTCTTGGCGTTTTTTGATGAGCCGACGAATACGTTCACCTATGTGATTAAGGACCCGGGCTCGAAGGCTTGCGCGGTTGTTGATTCGGTGATGGAAATTGACTACGCGGCCGGTCGCTTAAGTTTGCATGGCGCAGACAGGATTATCGACTACATTCGGGCGCAAGATTTAGATCTGCAATGGATTATCGAGACCCATGTTCACGCAGACCATTTGTCAGCGGCACCGTATATTCAGGAAAAACTCGGCGGGAAAATTGGTATCGGCGCAGAGATTACGACAGTTCAAAATACCTTCGGCAAAATATTTAATGAAGGTAGTGAGTTCTGTCGAGACGGTTCCCAGTTTGATCGTTTGTTTGAGGATGGCGACGAGTATTTTGTTGGCGAATTACGCTGTCATGCTTTGCACACGCCCGGCCATACACCTGCCTGCATGACGCATATCATGGGCGATGCTGCCTTTGTTGGGGACACCCTATTTATGCCAGATGGTGGCAGTGCCCGTGCGGACTTTCCCGGCGGCGACGCAAGAATCCTCTATCATTCAATTCAGCGTATTTTATCCTTACCTGATGAGCTGCGTTTATTTATGTGTCATGACTACATGCCAAATGGTCGCAACGTTGAGTATGAGAGTAGCGTCAAACAGGAGCGCGAGCACAACATTCATGTTCATCAGGGCGTGAGCGAAAGCGATTTTGTCGCTATGCGTGAAAAGCGGGATGCGACACTAGGTATGCCTCGGCTTATTTTGCCGTCACTACAGGTCAATATGCGGGCCGGTCACTTGCCTCCCGCAGATACTAATGACGTCGTTTATCTAAAATTACCACTGAACTTGCTGTAGTCATTCATCAGCGCAATAGTCGAACTTGTGGAGTTAGCATGGAAATTAAGAATTTAAGCCCTAACTTAAGCGTATCAGCTCAAGTGTTAGTGAGTGATATAGATAAGCTGGCAAAGCGTGGAATTCGCACTCTCATTTGTAATCGGCCCGATGGTGAAGGGGCAGATCAGCCGTCATTTTCTGAAGTGAAAAAAGCGGCAGAAGAGAGCGGTATTGAATGCTATTACCTGCCGGTAACCACAGGCAAAGTGACTGACGAGGACGCCGCTGAATTCGCAAAATTACTAGAGAACGACGGGCCTATCCATGCTTTTTGTCGCAGCGGTATGCGCTCGACCACGTTGTGGGCGCTCGGCCAAGCTGGTAAGCAGCCAATGGCAGATATTGTCGATTCAGCCAAGGCGGCTGGTTACGATATGACAAGTGTCGCTGCCAGAATAGCCGGTGCTAGTGGCGAATTAAAGGCTCAGCGCAGCTACGATGTTGTTGTGGTTGGCGGTGGCGCTGCGGGCATTTCTGCGGCGGCGAGCATACTGGAGAGGGACGATTCCCTGTCTATCGCAATTATCGATCCGGCTGAAAAACATTATTATCAACCGGGCTGGACGCTAGTTGGCGCGGGTGTGTTTACGCCACAGCAAACCGAAAGACAAATGGCATCGTTAATTCCTGAGAAAGCCGAATGGATAAAAGCCGCAGTTGCGGCGTTTAATCCAGAAACGAATACCGTTGTGCTTGAAGGGTGCCGCATAATTAAATACACCCGTTTAGTCGTAGCCGCAGGTTTAAAGCTTAACTGGGATGGTATAGAAGGACTTAGCGAAACACTGGGTCGCAACGGTGTCACGTCAAACTATCGCTATGATCTTGCGCCCTATACGTGGGAGTTAGTAAGAAATTTAAAGCAGGGTCGCGCCTTGTTTACCCAGCCGCCGATGCCGATTAAATGTGCAGGGGCACCACAAAAGGCTATGTATTTATCCGGCGATCATTGGTTTAGAAGCGGAGTCTTAAATAAGATTGATATTGAATTTTATAATGCTGGTGCAGTCTTGTTTGGTGTTGCCGCCTATGTGCCAGCGCTAATGAAATATGTTGAAAAATATAGCGCCGCACTGCGTTTTAATCATAAGCTTGTCCGCATCGATGGCGACAAAAAAACCGCGTATTTTGAAACGACCGCCGTCGACGGTAAAGTTGACATCATCAGTCGTGAATTCGATATGATTCACGTTTGCCCACCACAAACCGCACCAGATTTTATTCGTAACAGTCCCTTGGTCGATGAAGCTGGCTGGGTCGATGTTGATCAAGCGACGCTGCGTCACAAGCGTTATAGCAACATTTGGTCATTAGGCGACGTAGCAAATTCTCCCAACGCTAAAACAGCCGCCGCAGCGCGTGCACAAGCACCGGTTGTCGCAAGCAATATTATTGCAGACATAAAGGGCACCCATCGCGTTGCCCATTATAACGGTTACGGCTCCTGTCCTTTAACGGTGGAGCGAGGCAAAATCGTTCTTGCTGAATTTGGTTACGGCGGAAAACTTCTGCCCAGCCTGCCGACGTGGTTATTGGACGGCACCAAGCCCACACGAGCGGCGTGGTTTTTAAAAGAACGCTTACTGCCGCCCATATACTGGCAAGGCATGCTTAAAGGAAAAGAATGGTTGGTTAGCCCCACGATGACAGACGAAGTGTAAGGAATAGGCCTGTTGAAAAAGTCGGTGTTTAAGCAATACCTCCCTATACTGGCTTGGGGTGCTGAGTATCAACGTGAAACCTTAATAAGTGATTTGTTGGCGGCGGTGATTGTGACCATCATGCTGATCCCCCAGTCGCTTGCCTACGCGCTACTCGCTGGCCTACCGCCTGAAATGGGTTTGTACGCCAGCATGCTGCCCTTGATTGCCTACGCTATTTTCGGCACCAGCCGCACTCTGTCCGTTGGCCCAGTTGCTGTAGTCTCGCTGATGACGGCGTCTGCCATTGGTCATATCGCGGCACCGGGTAGCGTTGGCTATATCGAGGCTGCGTTATTACTCGCGTTGTTTTCAGGGCTATTCTTACTCGGCATGGGTATCTTGCGGATGGGATTTTTAGCCAATTTTTTATCCCATCCTGTGATCGCCGGTTTTATCACCGCTTCCGGGATTATCATCGCTTTTAGTCAGCTTAAACATATTTTGGGCGTGACCGTTTCAGGCGAAAATCTTTTTCATTTACTACGAGCGTTGGCTGGTGAAGTTGCCAACACCAATATGTATACGGTTGCTGTTGGGCTGCCGGTATTGGCGTTTTTGTTCTGGGTAAGAAGTGGCTTAAAACCGCTTTTAATGCGCGCAGGCTTAAGCGATAAGGCAGCGGGTATGCTGTCTAAAACTGGCCCTGTTTTAGGAATAATCGCCACCAGTGTTGCGGCCTATGTGTTTGATTTAGGAAGCCACGGCGTCAAGTTGGTTGGCGATGTACCCAATGGCATACCTAGCCTGCAAATGCCAAACCTCAGTAATAGTGCGTGGCGTGAATTGTTGGTGTCGGCCATTTTCATATCCGTTATTGGCTTCGTTGAATCTGTGTCGGTGGGGCATACCTTGGCGGCAAAGCGACGTCAAAAGATAACACCTAATCAGGAGCTAATTGGTCTCGGCGCCGCCAATGTGGCGGCGGCGTTTTCCGGTGGTTATCCGGTAACGGGTGGTTTTGCCCGCTCAGTGGTGAATTTCGATGCGGGCGCCGTGACGCCAGCGGCGGGTATGTTTACCGCAGTCGGCATTGCCGTCGCGGCTATGTTTTTCACCCCGTACTTGGCTTATTTACCAAAGGCAACCTTGGCAGCAACGATTATTGTCGCCGTGTTATCGTTGGTCGATTTTTCTATATTAAAACGAAGCTGGGGATATGCTCGCAGTGATTTTATTGCGGTCAGTACCACGTTGTTCATTACCTTAGTTGCCGGTGTCGAAAGTGGCGTTGCCTGCGGCGTGTTTGCCTCGTTGGCGCTACATCTATACAAAACCTCTACGCCTCATATGGCGGTTGTTGGCGAAGTGCCGGGCACTGAGCACTATCGCAATGTGAATCGCCACAAGGTCATCACCCACAGTGAAATACTGTCATTGCGCGTTGATGAAAGTCTCTATTTTGCCAACGCGGGTTTTATTGAAGATCGGATATACGAATTACTGGAACAAAATCCTGCCGTGCGCCACGTTATTTTAATGTGTACAGCAGTAAATGAAATTGATCTTAGTGCCCTAGAAGCGCTCGAATCGATTAACCATCGATTAAGTGATAGCGGCATTAAGTTATATTTATCCGAGGTTAAAGGACCGGTTAGCGATGTTCTAAAGAAAACTGATTTTATCACGCATTTAAGTGGCGAAATATTTCTTTCCCATCATCACGGTGTGCAGAAGATTCTCGCCAGTACGGCGGGGCAAGAAAGCGATGGCGTTGAAAACTGGAATATTTAATTATGTATTCAATTCGTTTTAAAGATGATTTGGTTTTCGCTGTCAGGATTTGTCAAAGCTTGACATTACTGTCTTACGGTGAGGAAATCGATCTTACGCAATCATGCTGATGTCCCTATGATTTTATTAATAATTTATGTCGCTATTGCCTTGGGCGTTTCTTTTTTATGTTCGGTATTAGAAGCTGTATTACTGAGTGTAACGCCATCTTATATTGCCGCAGAAGAAGAGCGCGGCCATCGCAATGGACAGTTATGGTCTGCCTACAGAACGGATATTGATAGGCCCTTGGCAGGCATTTTGAGTCTCAATACCATTGCCCATACCGTGGGTGCGGCCGGGGCCGGAGCGCAGGCAACTGCCGTATTCGGAGAAGCCTATTTCGGCGTCATTTCAGCACTTCTCACACTATTAATTTTAGTGGTTTCAGAGATTATTCCGAAAACCCTGGGCGCTTTGTTCTGGCGCCAATTGGCACCCATCTGTGCTGTGATATTGCAATTTGTCATGTGGTCTATGTACCCATTGGTGCTTATGGCGCAGGGTATTACCCGATTGTTATCTCGGGGCGCCGGCTCACAGTCCATCAGCAGAGAGGAGTTTGTTGCCTTGGCTGAGGTCGCTGTTCGTGAAGGTATATTAGATCAGGATGAGTCCAGTGCGGTTGCCAGTTTAATCCGCTTTAGGTCGCTGCAGGGTAAGCGTTCATTTCAAGACGTAGTTGACTTACTCCACGTCCCGAAGTGGTCTCAGCAAACCCGGCGAGATCTTATATTGCTTCGTGCCGTCTTCGGCTAACACGATGACACTCTTGCGATTGATTT
>NZ_JANZNQ010000013.1 GCF_027257955.1 Zhongshania aquatica
ACTCAAACAGAAGGTATCGAAGCACATGCGTATGCTGCAACGGAAGCCACATCGTGTCCGCAAATATTTTAAGCACGAGAAAATTCGTTATGCCGCATAACAGATACCAAAATCCGCCGGGTTAATATGTCAGCCAATAATTTCTGACATATCCACCGATACATCAAGTATCCAACAGTCATCTTCAATCTGAATATTAAGCTGACCCTGCAACCCTGCAACCCGCTGGCGCATAATTGACAAGCCGCGGCCACTGGAATCGCCTTCCGTCACTGAACCATCATTCTTGATGGAAATACTCAAACGGTCTTCCTTCAAGCCAACCGTAATAGCCACGTAAGTCGGCAAGGCATGGCGTAAGGCATTAGATACCGCCTCTCTTACAATACGTTGCAACTGGTGCTGTGACTCAGGCGTAAGCAAGCTAAGCGGATATTCACCGCTTTGCTGCCATCTAAGCTCAACATCAGCGCTTTGACAGCGCTCCTCAAACTCCAATTTCCATGCCGTGAGCATTTGCGAAAGACTGCGGGGGGGAATATCTAGCGCCTCTAGTAAAGCGCGCAAGTCCTTTATTGCCTCACGAACCAGCGGACGCTCGCTGTCGGCACTTCTATGCAACAAGGTGAGCAACCTTGCGCCTAAGTCGTCGTGAATATCGCGACGAATACGATCCCGCTCAGCGAAGCGCCCCTCCTCCCTCGCCTCAACTGCAGATATTGCCACTTTAAACTGTGCCTGTAACAATTCAATAATAGCGATATCACCACGGTTAAATAGACGCCGCCCTTTCTCAGCCATCGCCATTTCTATGGAGTGATTTTCATCAAACACCTCATTGACCACTAATAGCTGTCCGCCATCTCTAATTTCACTTTGCTCAAGTGCCTTGTTTTGCGGAGAAATACTGAGGGGCGAAAATATGTCTTCCAATAATCGAATCCAAAGTAAACGCAGCTCACCCACTTCGCGAATATCGACAAACATCGGAATACTGCTTTGTAAAATATTTTGCAAATCACGTGTCGGCACACTGACAAAGCGTGTCCAAAACCACTGCCTCAAGGGGAAATATATCCAGCCTACTGCTGCTAACGCCAAGGACAAGGCTGCTGTGTTACTTAGAGCAGGAATAGACACCAAGGCGAAGTCAACCAAGATGACGGCGATACCACCGAGCAGCCAGCTCCAAATTTCGAACCACCAACGATCAATATCAAAGAGCCGGTAACGCAACAACCCCAAAGCAATACCCGCATACATCAGCAAAAAGACCGCAAACAAAACCGACTGAGGTATAAGCAAGTCCATACCCAATGCAGCCGGAATAAGCTGGAATCCAGCAAAGAGACCCGTGCCTAAAAATATTGCCAATAAAAACCATAGTAGTGCAGCGCGCTCAACCGGCTTGTGGCGGGTGTAAAACCACTGGGTAGCAGCAAATACAATCGCCGCTATATAGATAAGCAAGGTATAAATATATGAGTCAGATGCCCCAGACCCGATCTGAAAAAACACCGTTATCACACCAACAAAACCCGCAGCAAAACTTATATAAACGGCGGGAAAGCGCCCTAAACGCTGAGGGTAGTACCATAGCAGGGACGCTAAGGCTGAAGAAAACAAAATTGCGTTCGAGCTATTAATATTAGACAAATAACGAAACAACTTTCCGTCAATTAAAAAACTGCGGGTGCTATAAACAGCGGCGGCCACGATAGCAATCGTTAAACAAAGCCCCGTCAAAGCATATAAACTCGTAGCCTTGCTTGGTTGCGCAGCCCACACCACGCCACCAATTAAGCAAATCCCTGTCGCCACCAATAACTGAAACCAGAAATCCCAAGACAGATCTACAATATGCCGGTCGCGAATCAACACCGTATTCAATTCACCATCCGCCCCCATAAACTGTAACACCCCTGATTGCGCCTCTTTACCCTAAAGGCTATGCGCGTACATCAAGCGGTTAAAATCCGTAAAGGTTTCGATGATATCTGGCTCAGGAATCAGCAGTAAGGGTTCGGCCTCAACGTCGCCGGCGCTGCTTATAAAATGGCTGATCGCAATGGCGTCTTGGCCTTGTTCTTGATAAATGAGGCTATTTTCATCGGCGTAAAAATAACCGTCGGTCTCAGGTAAATTTATACTCAGATAGAATGCAGAGCTTAATAACAGTACAAGCAGGCTTAAAACAAGGCCGAGGCGAAGCTGTAAATTCATGATTTCTCTTTTTGTTTTTACCGCCTCACCCACGAATAGGGGGTGTATGCAGTAGACATATTCAGGCACTATTATTGTTTATAATCCCTACAGATAAAAGACGGCGAGGCAGGATTGGCCCCCTATCAAAATATACTAATCGTTGAAGATCTACCGGACGTAGCAGACTGGCTCTACCGTGTATGTGCTGACTGTTTTGAAGGGGCCAACATCCGCACTGCAAACTCTATTAGCAGTGCCAAATCCTCAATTAACGACTGGGTGCCGCAGTTAGCCTTATTGGATATTGGCCTACCAGATGGTTCTGGCATAAGTATTATGGAGGATATTTTTGCTGTTACCCCCAGCTGCCAATGCGTCATTACCACCATCTTCGATGACTCAAATCACCTGTTTGACGCGCTCAAAGCCGGCGCAATGGGCTATTTGCTCAAAGACGAAACCGAAGCTGTGTTCAAAGCGCGACTTAAGGGCATACTAGAAGGCCAACCACCGCTATCACCCAGTATTGCACGCCGAATGCTGAGCTTTTTTCAGCCACAAAAGACCGCACCCGAAACAGAAATTACACCCCGCGAAAAAGAAGTGCTCACCCTCATCGCCCACGGCTACAGTGTGCGCGGCACAGCAGAATCACTGTCACTTAGTCACCATACTGTGGCTAGCTACGTGAAGGACATTTACCGTAAATTGCAGATAAATTCTCGAGCAGAAGCCACGTTAATGGCGATGGAGCTGGGGTTAATTAATCGAAATGAATAAGGTCTGACGACTAAAATGCCCTAACTGCACCCCGTAACATAGACCTTACAGGAACTTGACTCTTTCTTTCCAGATCCACCATTTCTTCGACTTACACACATGACCATATCAACTACTTGTGGTATAGATTCAAAAAAAGGCGTTAGATCGATTTTAGCCCCGCCTTCACAAGAAATCATATTATTCGTTTCAAACTTACAAAAATTGAATTGGCCCTCACTATTCACCAGTACCAAAGTGCTTAGCAAAAAACTCTGTAGATTCATTTCCACATCTGACAATTGTCTCCTCTGCATGGACAAGCGACAGCTCAAGCCCCGCCACCCAACTCCCGTCATTTTCATAAAGGGAGATTTACTTAGGAACCGCCGGCAAAGATAAACTGGATGTACCGCTAACACAGGCGATCAGTAACGCGACCGAATACATTATTAAAACATATTGAGCAATCATAACTATATCCCTTTGGCATGAAGCTCGCCGTAGTAGTCAACATTCATTTTTGACCGCGTTATTCACCTACCCAAACTCTTTTTATAAACTTTCAGAAAGCCAAATAAAATTCATCGTACTATTTCGTCATCCATTACCAAGCACACCACTCAGGCCGACAATTATGATGGAGCAAAACCCTCCATATTCACGATAAGGACTTTCTTAATGAAAGCTCTTATCACCCAGCCTCTACAACAACAAACGCCGTATATCCGCCAACAACTCACCCATATAGGTAAAGAACTGCCCGGCATCGACGCCATTTATGGCGCGATGATCGTAAGATAGGGACACCGGCAACATCTTGCGCGGAACAAATTCACTGCCACTCCACTGCGGCTTAACGGCAAGTTTCGACACACCCATAATCGCCACTTCAGGCGCATTTATAATCGGCGTAAATCCAGTACCACCAATGCTTCCAAGACTGGAAATAGTAAAACATCCGCCCTGCATATCCGCAGGCTTAAGTTTGCGATCCTTCGCTTTTTGCGCCAACTCAGCGGATTCCGCTGCTAAATCCCATAAAGACTTTTTATCCACGTCGCGAATGACTGGCACAACCAGCCCCGCTGGTGTGTCTACGGCAATACCGATATTGACGTATTTTTTGAACACCATGCTTTCGCCATCAGCGCTGAGCGAGGCATTAAACTTAGGATAAGTTCGCAGCGCCAACGCAGCTGCCTTTAACAAAAATGGCAGTGGGGTGAGCTTAACGCCGCGCTGCTCACTTTCTTTTTTCACGCTGGCCCGAAAATCTTCCAAATCGCTGATATCAATATCATCAAATTGAGTGACGTGTGGCAGATTCAACCAGCTGCGGTGCATATTAGCCGCCGTTAGCTTGTGCAATTTACTCAATGGCTGAACATCAATCTCACCAAACTGGCTAAAGTCGATGTCAGGAATGGTCGGAATACCCGATGCCGTTGCCTCCGCAGATTTGGTTTTGTCGTTGGCAAGAGCTTTCACAAACAGCTGCAGATCTTCTTTAAGAATTCGCCCGCGCGGGCCAGTTCCCGCCACCTGTTCTAGCTCTAAACCAAACTCTCGTGCTAACTTCCTCACCGCGGGGCCAGCATACACATCGGCATGACTAACCACCGTGGGTTCCGCAGGTTCTGACGACGCCGCTTCAGAAACTGATGATAATTCTTCAGCCGTTTCCTCTGATTTTTCTGACGCAGTCTCTTGGGGTTTTGCCGGTTCGTCGGGCTTAGATGGCTCGGCAGAAGACTGATACTCAATTTCCACTATTGCAGTGCCCTGCTTGGCACTATCGCCAGCTTTAATAAGCAGAGACACTATTTTGCCCGCGTGGGGAGACGGGATTTCCATTGAAGCCTTGTCTGACTCCAGTACTATCAGCGAATCGCCTTCGCCAACCTCGTCACCCTCGGCTACGCAGACTTCGATTACCTCAATGCCGTCGTCACTGCTAATATCGGGCACTTTGACCACTTCACGCGTCAAGCCACCCACTGCAGGCTTCTCCGTGTTAGCAGGGGCCGCGGCGGGAGCATCCTTCTTAGCAGGTTCTGCTGGCGCCTCAGGCTTTGCATCGGCGTCCGGAGGTGTCTCAGCATCGTCTGACGCCGTTTCACCCTCTACTTCCAGCTCCAAAATAACGTCGCCTTCACTAACCGTACTGCCTTCTTTAAGGCTAATGCTTACGACCTTACCCGCTTTCGGTGAAGGAATTTCCATCGACGCTTTATCCGACTCCAATACAATCAACGAGTCTTCTTTCGCGACTACATCGCCGACTTTTACACATACCTCGATGACGTCGACATCTCCGCCACCCACATCAGGAATTTTTACCGTATCTTTTGCCACAAAAAAAATCCTTATAAACGATTAGCGATAAAGCGGATTGGTTTTATCCACATCTAAACCGAAAGCTTTAATCGCTTTCGACACTTCGCTTAAGGCAAGCTGACCATCGTCGGCTAAGGCCTTTAATGCTGCAACCACAATGTACTGACGATCTACTTCAAAGTGAGCGCGCAGTTTTGCGCGGGTATCAGAGCGGCCATAGCCGTCGGTGCCCAAGACCACATAACGCGCTTCAATATAAGGCCGCAGCTGCTCACCATAGGACTTAATATAGTCCGTGGCGCAGATTACTGGCCCTTGCTTACCACGCAGCTGTTCCGTCACGTAGGGCACCCGCGCGTCTCTTTCTGGGTGCATCATATTCCAGCGCTCGCAATCTAAGCCATCGCGACGAAGTAAGTTAATACTGGTCGCGCTCCAAATATCTGCATCGACTTTATAGTCGGACTTTAGAATTAGAGCGGCGGCTTCCACTTCCCGCAAAATAGTACCCGAGCCCATCAACTGTACTTTTAGTTTTGGCTTTTTCACTGCAGATGGAGCGAGGCAATACAGCCCCTTAATAATCCCCTCTGCACACCCCTCAGGCATGTCTGGATGGGCGTAGTTTTCGTTCATGACGGTGACGTAGTAGTAGACGTTTTCCTTGTCTTGATACATACGACGCATACCGTCTTGAATAATCACTGCAAGCTCATGGGAGTAGGTTGGGTCATAAGACACGCAGTTCGGAATCATATTCGCCATCAAATGACTGTGGCCATCCTGATGCTGCAAGCCCTCGCCATTTAAGGTGGTTCTACCCGCTGTTGCGCCGATCAAAAAGCCCCGCGCTTGCGAATCACCCGCCGCCCATGCCAAGTCCATAATCCTCTGAAAACCGAACATAGAATAAAAAATATAAAACGGAATCATTGGGTAGTGATGATTAGAGTAGGACGTCGCCGCCGCCAGCCAAGCAGAAAATGCACCGGCCTCGGTAATACCCTCTTCCAAAATTTGGCCCTGCTTGTCCTCTTTGTAATACATGATCTGATCGGAATCATGCGGGGTATATCGCTGCCCCTGAGACGAGTAAATACCAAGCTGACGGAACATGCCTTCCATACCGAAAGTACGGGCTTCATCGGGCACGATAGGCACGATGCGGGAACCCACCTCCTTGTCTTTGACCAAACTCGACAAAATTCGCACAAAGGCCATAGTAGAGGAGATTTCACGCTTTCCCGTAGCCTTAAGTTGGGCGCTAAAGGTATCGAGACTTGGTGTTTTCACCGCCTCAAACTCGTGCTGACGAGCGGGTAAAAACCCGCCCAACTTTTCACGACGTTTGCGCATATAGACCATTTCAGGACTATCTTCTGCCGGACGATAATAGGGGACAGATTTCAAATCGTCGTCGCTAATGGGCACGCCAAAGCGATCTCGGAATTTTTTCAACTCGTCTAAATCTAGCTTTTTAACCGAGTGGGCTTCGTTCTGCGCTTCGCCACCCTCGCCCAAGCCATAACCTTTTACCGTCATCGCCAATACAACAGTAGGACGACCTTTCGATTCCACAGCCTGCGCATAAGCAGCATAGACTTTATAGGGATCGTGACCGCCACGATTGAGATACATAATATCTTCGTCAGACAGGTCTTTGACCAATTCCAAGAGTTCTGGATATTTACCAAAGAAGTGCTTACGGGTGTAGGCACCACCATTGGCTTTATAATTTTGCAGCTCGCCATCAACCACTTCATTCATGCGGCGGCGCAGGAGTCCGGTTTTATCTTTTTCTAATAGCTTATCCCAGTGCCGCCCCCAAATAACTTTAACGACATTCCAACCGGCGCCGCGGAAAACCCCTTCCAGTTCTTGAATAATTTTGCCGTTACCCCGCACCGGCCCATCAAGCCGCTGCAAATTACAGTTAACAACAAAAATAAGGTTATCCAAGCTTTCACGGCCTGCAAGTGCGATAGAACCTAAAGACTCAGGCTCATCACTCTCACCATCACCCATAAAGCACCATACTTTACGATCACCGTGATCAACCAATCCACGGCTCTGCTGATACTTCATCACGTGTGCTTGGTATATCGCCTGAATGGGACCAAGTCCCATACTCACGGTGGGAAACTGCCAGTAATCTGGCATTAACCAAGGATGGGGATAAGACGACAGTCCATTGCCATCGACCTCACGACGGAAGCTATCTAACTGACTCTCATCGATGCGCCCTTCAAGGTAAGAACGCGCGTACATACCCGGTGAGCTATGACCTTGATAGTAAATTAGATCGGCTTTTTCACCGCCGCGGAAAAAATAGTTAAAGCCGACGTCATACAAGGTTGCCGACGAGGAAAAGCTCGAGATATGTCCGCCCAAACCCTCATTATTGTCGTTGGCGCGCATCACCATCGCCAAGGCATTCCAGCGAATCATTGAGCGAATTTTACGCTCCATAAATAAGTCACCCGGCATGCGGCGCTCATTATTCGGTTCAATGGTATTACGAAAAGAAGTGGTAATTGCCGCAGGAAGTTCGGTACCAGCACGTGTTGCGTGCTTGGCCAGTCTTTTCATGAGAAACGCAGTGCGCGCGCGACCGCCATTTTTTAGGACGCCATCGAGGGCTTCAAGCCATTCTTGGGTTTCTTGGGGATCTAGATCTTCGCGCAAGTCATCGTCTTGATACATACACAGTCCTTTAACCAATACAGTGGGCTGTCCAGACCAGCAAGCATTGAGCTTGGATGTGTTCCGCATACAACTGACTCACCGGAGAGCGATCAGCTCCGGGTGCTTGGAATCAGCCTGTGAGTGACGGTTATCACCTGGCCTAGTGGGCTAAACGTGGGCCTTTTGAGCCTACGAGCACCCGAATACAGGGTTATTACCTTTGCACAAAGTATGGTTTACAGACTTTGTGCGATGGAAATTCTCACAGCTTTCTTGCCATAAATCAACTAAATGTAACTATTTTTTATATGAATAGATTATTGCAGCACTATCATAGACTGCATTAAAAACAGTGGCTTATGAGCAGCCACTGCATAAGCCCTTTTCATTTAAATTGGTAAGCTGGCAAGTTTGCCTTATAAATCTCTGGCTCGCCGATAGGCTTACCTTTGGGTACAGACTGGGGCCATTTGCCTGAGTTATATACAAGCAAGGCGCGCTGTTCAACGCCAAGGTCGCGCCGTGTCGCTGTCAGCCATTCCGCGTAGGTCAACGCTTGCAAGGCGCTAACAAGTCGCGCACGGCTGTCAAACTTGGGATAATTGTCCAGCAAGTCCTGCCAGTGGCGGTCAGCCGCATCCCATAAGTTTTCAGGCTGCTCCGCCAAACGCAATAATAGTCCTGCTTTGTGCTTTTCAAAACTGGCTTCGTCTATGCCAGTCTTTAACCATTGCTCTATATAGCCATTAATCTCGCTTTGCACAGAAGCGGGATCAAGTACCGGCGACTGAACCAAAAATATTAAACCTGCAACCTCGCGCTGCGGATAAACACTGGCACTAACCACATAGCCCAACTGTTTCTCCGTGCGCAATTTGTGATAAAAATCGGCGCTTAACATTTGTGCGGTTAAGCCCATCGCCACCCTCGCCTGCATTCCTTTGGCTGCACTTTGCAGGTACAACAATACTGCACTGTCATCGTGTTCGGCGGCAATTTTCCGCAGCGCAGTGCCAGTAGGAAGATGAGTAATAAATTGCGCAGATGTTCGGGACTCTGCTGACAAGGGCAGCGTAGACGTAACAACATTCGCCAAGGATTTCGCATCATCTTCACTAAAATTGCCATCTACTAACATGCGCAAACGAAGATCTTTCATCACCGTTTCAACATGCGCAGCCACAGAGGCCAAATCAGCAGCCTTAGTGGCGGCCTCATATGCATCTAAACTAGGGTTTTCCCTATTCAACAACCTCGGTAACTCAGCGACAACTTGTTGATAGGGCGACTGTCTGCGCGTGTTTTCAAATTGACGCAAACGCTGCGCTTTCAGACGCGCAAACCGGCTTTCCTGCCATTCGGGATTTTTAAGCACCGTCAACAGCTTGCGCAACAACTCACCCTGCTTTTGATTGTAGCCGCCAATGCTAATTTGAATACCACGCCAACCCACCGACACATCAAAATCTAAGCCCGCTAACTGCGCTGGGTAAGCCAGTTCATTGAGCTGATCCTTGACCATCCTCAACCACAAATCGCTTTCCGCTCGCCGATCAGCATCGGCAACAACGTCTTCCGATTCCAACAGCAAATACACGCGCCCCTTGGGCAACTCAAACACGTCATCTGTGCTCAACCACAATTCGATCGGTGAGCTGGAAATCAACCTAGGGATTGCGGAGCCATCACCTTTCTTAAGACTAAAATCAGAGGCAATAAAATTATTTTTTACTGGTAGCGTTAACTCAGCGGTATTCTCTGACGCAAGCGCTGCTAATTGCTCGGCACTCACCTTGCGCTCACCGTAAGCAACCTGATATCGCGGAATCTCAATATCTACCTTCACGTCAGGTGCAACTAAACTAATAAAACTATTCTCGGGGGTCATTGCGGCAAGAAACTCACCCAATAGCTCAGGCGTGTACTGATCCATCAAATACGGCCCGCGCAACAACTCCCGAGCCGGATAACGCTGCAGTCCCATCGATAATTGCACAACTTCGTTTATCGCAGCGGGCTGGGCGCGAAACATAAATTGCTGATTTGCCAAGCCCGCTTGCTCGTCGAAGCGCCATGCGTCTATACCGTTGCTGCGCAATTGGGCAATACTTTGATAAACCAAACCAACAATATCGTCGACGTGCTTCAGACCTGACTCAGTCAATGCCACATCCACACCAAACAAGGCACCGCCCTGATAGTCAAAGCTCTGCCCCGCACTTAAGCTATCAGCCCAGCCCCGCGCCTTAAGCACAGATAACAAACTACCAGCACCTTCATGACCAAGAATATTACCGATATAGTTCAGCGGTTTACTATGCCAATACTTCTCCGCGTCTGGCACAGGAAAGTTAATAGACAATGAACGACGATTTTGCACAGGCTGAATATTCACCCAACGCGGTAAATCACCTGCGTTGAACAAGGGCACGGTAATCGGTGCTAAATAACGACTACGGTTAACGACATCTGCAAATTTAGGCACGACTAATGCTTCGAGTTCATCCAGCGACTCTTTACCAATAACTGTTAACGTCATGATATTAGATGAGTAATTCTTACGATAAAATGCCAATAATTGCTCACGCAAGGCGACTTCGTCAGTGCTGTGTAAAGTATCTAAATTTCCCACTGAAAATTTAGCGAAGGGGTGCGCTTGGTTCACTTGCGCCTTGAACACCGCTAACTCTCTGCGCTGATCATCGCGAATACGAGCGCGATATTCAGAGTTCACCGCATTCACTTCCCGCTGCACGTATTCAGCATTAAACAGCGGCGCCACAAAAAACTGGGCAAACTGATCAAGCGCAGGCTCAAGTGAGTCTGCACTGATATCAAAGAAATAATTGGTATGCTCAAAACTGGTAAAGGCGTTGTGACTGCCACCGTGGGCAGTAATAAATTCTTGATATGCACCCGCTACCGGGTATTTTTCAGTTCCTAGAAATAGCATGTGTTCCAGAAAATGTGCCAAGCCTTGGTAATTCTGAGGGTCTTGTCGACTGCCCACATTCACATCCAGTGACGCAGCGGCTTTATCAGCCCCGGCATCGGAAATCAGAACCACCTTCAAGCCATTTCCGAGTTCAGTATAGCGATACTGCCGCTGATCACTAACCGGCTTAAGCACCGAAACGGCAGCCTTTTCGCTGGCATCATCCCAACTTGGGACCAGCAAACCACAGGCAGATAACTGAAACGCAATGACCAGCAAACCAAGTAATTTAAAATATCTCACAAACCTTCCTTCACCACGTATGAACTTTTACTGACAGTTATTCGCCGACCAGAACATCGGTTGTGCTCCGCTCCGGCAATTTAGACCTAGGCCAAGCGTACAAGATGGCCTTAACTAGGGTTGCCAATGGGATGGCAAAAAACACGCCCCAAATGCCCCAAAAACCACCAAACACTAATACCGCAACGATAATCGCCACAGGGTGCATATTTACCGCTTCAGAGAACAACAGCGGAACCAAGACGTTCCCATCCAGAGCCTGAATCACGCTGTAGACAATAAAGAGCGTAAAAAACTCCCCACCCCAGCCCCACTGAATAAACCCCACCAGCAAAACGGGTAATGTCACTACTGCCGCGCCGATATAAGGAATCACGACCGAAAGCCCCACCGCCAATGCAAGCAATGCCGAATAGTTGAGACCAATAGATACAAAGGCAATGTAGGAAACAACACCAACAATAACGATTTCAACGGCCTTACCACGAACATAGTTGGCAACCTGCACGTTCATTTCTGCCCAAACAGCGCTTAACAATGGGCGCTGATTCGGTAGAAAGCTCGCCAGCCAAGAGAGTATGGCTTCTTTATCTTTAAGAAAGAAAAACACCAAAATTGGGATAAGAATAATATTAATCAGCAACCCGACCACATTAGGCAGCTGGGCAATCGAAAACGACAACAAGTATTGGCCTACCGATCCCAGCTCTTTGCTCGCTAAGGCCATCCACTCTCTAATCTGCTGCTCAGTAAACATTTCCGAACGTTGCGGCAACATGAGTAATAAATGCTGCAACTTGCGCAGCATACTTGGCAATTCTTGGAACAAATTCGTCAACTGCTGCCAAACCAGTGGCAATACAACCACCAGCACACCAAAGAAAATACTCACAAAGACGAGGTAAGAAATAGCAATCGTCAGCCAACGGGACATCCCCATGCTGCTGAGGCGCGCAATAATTCCTTGCATCATAAACGCCAGCACAATGCTCGCAACAATAGGCACTAGCACATTGCCCAAGGTCAGCATTAGCAACAAACAGGCAACGATCAACAGCAGCAGAACAACGGTTTCTTCTTCCGCAAACAAACGATCGAACCATGAACGAACAATACCCAGCATGACTGAGATTCCTATAAGGTTAGAGGTGTACGACGGGCAGCGTTACTTCTTTTGAAAGAGGTAGCGATAGATGCCTGCGTTGTCTTCACTAAGAAGCAAAGCATTGCCGCTTTGCTTGGCAAATACGTCGAAATCCCTCACAGAACCGGCATCCGTCGCCAGTACCTCGAGCACTTCGCCACTTTCCATGCGATTAAGCGCCTGCTTTGCTTTTAACAATGGCAGCGGGCAATCTAGGCCTGCGGCGTCCAAAAAGATATCAATTTCAGTCATAATCACAATGCGTTGCAACGTAAACCGCCAGTATAGCCTGCGACGTCAACGGCCCCAAGTCACAGTCTGCTTACGCACTTTTCTCAAATAAGAAGGTCATAGGCTAAGCGCTCTAGTATGATTAGAAGACGCACAATATTTCAGCGATGCAAGGACTATAAGATTGACTGTGTTTAAACATCTGCTAGGTATCAGTTTACTGGTAACGGCAAGTATCGGAATTGCAGACAACAGCCCTACCGATAACCTCCCCGACCTCGGGGATGTCACTGCATCACGCTATTCAGCCCAGCAAGAGCATGATTTGGGCAGAACCTGGCTGAAAATGTTCCGCAATAGTGTAAAAACAATTGATGACCCTCTGATACAGGACTATATCGAGTCCCTGCTTTATCGCCTGGTCTCGAATAGCGAATTAAAAGACCGACGGCTGGAGACTGTCGTCGTCGATAACCCCACGATTAACGCGTTTGCAGTTCCCGGCGGCGTGATTGGCGTACACAGCGGCTTATTTTTGAATACTGACAATGAGGCACAGTTCGCTGGCGTGCTCGCTCACGAAATCGCCCACATAAGCCAACGCCACTTTACTCGCTCTTTAGATCAATCTGCGCAAAGTACAATTCCCACCTTAGCGGGCTTACTCGCCGGTGTTGTCCTTGCCGCAACCGCAGGGGCCGATGCAGGTATTGCGGCTATTACAGCCACGCAGGCCGCCGCATTAGATAGCCAGCTGCGTTTTAGTCGGCAGAATGAGCAAGAAGCTGATCGCTTGGGAATGGAAACGCTTTCAAAGGCAGGCATGGACCCTAATGCCATACCTGCCATGTTTGAAAATATGGGTCAAAATCTTCGCTATGCCCGCTCAAAACCACCAGAATTTCTATTAACTCACCCGCTAACCGACAGCCGGATCAGCGATAGCAAAAACCGCGCTCGCCAATATCCGCGCAAAGTCTATACAGACAATATCAATTTCCAGTTAATGAAAATGCGGGCCACACTATTCCACAGTAACAATGTTGAGGATCAACTTGAAAACTGGTCTGGCGACATCAGCATCAACGGTGAAGCACATCGCTATGGCGTCGTCATAGCCCTGATCAAACTAGAACGCTGGGATGAGGCCCAAGAAAAACTCGCCCCTCTTCTCAATGACGATGGTGATCGCATAGCCTACCGCATAGCCGAAGCGGATATCCTCATTGGTAAAAAAGACTACGACAAAGCCATTAACTTGCTAACGCGGCAATTGGCAATCACCCCAGGCAACAACCCGTACACAATGGAACTCGCCGATGCACTGCAAGATGCTAATCGCTACGACGACGCTGACAAATTACTGAGTAAACAATCTCAGAATAGACCAGAGGATCCGAACTTGTGGTATCAGTTGGCTGAAGTTCGCGGCTTGGCTGGCAATATACTCGGTGTCCACTTGGCACGCGCCGAGTATTTTATTCTTGTCGCCCAGTTCGAACGCGCCAAGCAGCAATTACGCTACGCCTATGAGCGCACCGGAAGCAATCACATTGAACAAAGCCGAATTAGACAACGATTGAAAGATATCGCTGATTTGGAGGAAAAACTGAAAAAACTATAGTAACAATCAAAAAAATATACGGCCCCAAAAAAAACGCCGCTATCATTAGCGGCGTTTTTTTATCTAGCATGCCGGTTATGAATTAACGCTTACCTGCTGCAAAATCTAACATTCGCGTTAACGGCTTCATCGCCTGAACCCCAAGCGCGGGATCAACAAACACTTCATTAGAGCCATTCTCTAACGCTGCGGCTAAATTATCCAAGGCGTTCATGGCCATCCAAGGGCAATTAGCACAACTGCGGCACGTCGCACCGCTGCCTGCGGTGGGGGCGATAATAAACTCTTTATCTGGCACCAACTGCTGAAGCTTGTAAAAAATCCCCTGATCCGTCGCGACAATCATTTGCTTATTCGGCAAATCACGGGCAGCGTTAATAATCTGCGTTGTAGAGCCGACCATATCAGCTAAGGCAACCACACTGGCTGGCGATTCCGGGTGAACTAATACTGCCGCGTCTGGGTACACGTTCTTAAGATCGAGAATACCCTGTGCTTTAAATTCTTCATGCACTATGCACGCGCCATCCCACAGCAAAACATCTGCGCCGGTTTCCCTACGAACGTAGCCACCCAAGTGTTTGTCCGGCGCCCATAGTATTTTTTCGCCCTCGCTATCAAGGTAGTCGACGACATTTAGGGCAATACTAGAGGTGACCACCCAATCGGCTCGGGCCTTTACCGCCGCCGAGGTATTGGCATATACCACCACCGTGCGGTCGGGGTTGGCGTCACAAAACGCGGAAAACTCTTCAATCGGGCAACCAATATCCAAAGAACAAGTAGCCTCTAAGGTAGGCATTAACACCCGCTTTTCTGGCGATAGGATCTTTGCGGTCTCGCCCATGAACTTAACACCGGCGACCACGAGTGTAGATGCATCGTGATCGCGACCGAAACGCGCCATTTCCAAGGAGTCAGACACGCAGCCGCCGGTTTCTTCCGCAAGGGCCTGAATTTCAGGGTCGGTATAGTAATGCGCCACTAACACAGCATTACGCTCAATTAGCAGACGCTTAATTTTCTCACGCAGGCCAGCCCGCTCTTCTGCAGACACCTTGGGCTGTTCATGCAACTGCGCTAAATGTTCGCGAACCACCTGTTGCGCTGAAGCTTGTTCCGCCATAACTCTTTCTCTTTGTACGGATACTGGGCCGCGAAGTTTAACAGAAGTGCTAAGTGCAATCCCAGCGCTTAACACTACTCAACTGAGGTATCCGAACTACAGCTATAAAAAAATGGCATATTCAAAATTCACACTTCTCGCAATGCCGAATACTAATACGTGACAAGAGCGGACCTAAAAAAAATAAACTCATTAAATTCAACGACTTAATTTATGAGCGCAACCTCTAGCAGAAGCCGTCTCCGGCAAATCACACAAAGTAAACACATGTTGACAAACAAATCTTTCACACCTATTGTATACACACGTTCACTAAAGTCATTTACGTCTTAGTGAAAACCACATACAAAACGATCATTCAGACCAGCGAAAGGAGAGGGTATGAACCTCACCACAACAACTTCACGCAGCACCTGGCGCAGTATTATTGATACGCCATTAGTTAATGCACTTGCTGCCCCCCATGGCATTGGTCGCTACTTAGAGGTGATTAATCCAATGTGGTCGCTGGACAAGAATCGAATCCCGGCACGAGTTAGCGCCATCACATCCGAAACCGACGAGGCTGTGAGTATTGAGTTGTCTCCCAATGGTGAATGGACGCACTTTCAGCCGGGTCAGTTTATTCAGGTGTTTATCGAGATCGATGGTCGTCTACAAAGTAGAAGCTACTCCATTAGCAACAGCGCCTTTAGCAAAAAGCCGCGCATCACCGTTAAAGCCCACGACGACGGATTCGTATCTAAATACATCAACACACAGCTGAAGGTAGGAGATCGCATCAGTATCTCTCCCGCTCTCGGCGAATTTGTACTGCCAGCACAAATCCCAAGTGCACTACTTTTCATAGCCGCCGGCAGTGGCATAACGCCAATGATCGCGATGCTCGAAACCTTGCTTGAAGGCAAACATAGTCATCCGGTCACGTTGCTGTACTACAGCCGCGACACGTCAACCTGCATCTTCCGCAGACGCTTAGAGGATTTGGCGAAGAAGCACGACAATTTCTCACTGATCTTGGTATTTAGCTCCCCATCGAGTACTCAGGAATTAACGGGCCGCTTCAACCAACATCACTTACTAACAGCCCTGAGCTCAAAAAATGCGCTTTCAAGGGAAACAGCTGCGATCACACTGCCACTGACCTACGTGTGCGGCCCTGAAGTATTAATAGACACGGTCACAGCCGAGTTCAAATTACTTGGACACAGCGACAAATTACTCAGTGAACGATTCAAAGCACCAAGTGTTACACAAAATCTCGGCGATGCTAGCGGCAATATCGCATTTAGCACCAGCAAACAGGCCACGAGCAACGATGGCAGAAACTTACTAGACCTAGCTGAAGATGCGGGTCTAAACCCGCAATCTGGATGCCGGATGGGAATTTGCCATACCTGTAGCTGCTTAAAAACCAGCGGCTCGGTACGGAATATGAATACCGGTGAAATTAGCCACGGCGAAGAACACATCAGACTGTGTGTGTCTCAAGCGCTTGGTGACGTCACTCTCTCACTGTAAATACAACTCAAATACTATTACACCTACCACCTAAATTAAGGGGTAACGTCATGACAAACATCAAACTCAACGCTGACCAACTCGCTGCATTTGGCAGCGAGATAGACGCCATAAAACAAGGCGCTTTGAAGCAACGCGGGCAAAGAGACGCAACATACATAAAACAGATTGTATGGATTCAACGTGCGCTGGCTATCGGTTCAAGAATCAGTATTTATGCCGCACTGCCATTTTTACCTTCGCTAGGCTTATCTGTCGCAAGCTGGCCCCTCTTCTGGATACTGATTTGCGCGGGAAGCATCGGCTTAGGTATCGCAAAAATCCTCGACAATATGGAGATTGGCCACAATATCATTCACGGCCAATACGATTGGATGGGCGATCCACGCTTCCATTCTCAACACTACGATTGGGACACCAATTGCCCTAGTGAGCAATGGGCACATTCACATAATTATGAACACCACACCTTCACGAACGTACTCGGTAAAGATAGAGACATCGGTTACGGAATATTGCGCATGGACCCCGCTCAAAAGTGGCATCCGGCCTATTTGGCAAATCCTATTTACGCCACACTACTAATGTTGTTTTTTGATACCGGTGTCGCACTCCACGATGTCGAGATGGATAGCCTACGCTCAGGCAAACGGACATTTCGTGAAACCTGGCCAAAACTGAAACAATCGCTGGGTAAAACTGCGCGAATATTTAGCAAAGATTTTATTCTGTTCCCAGCGCTGGCTGGCCCACTGTTTCCCATTGTTATGGCAGCAAATGCGGTGGCCAACCTTATTCGGAATATCTGGAGTTTTACCATCATCTTCTGCGGCCACTTTCCTGCCGAGGTCCACACATTTCCGGCACATGTTTGCGAAAATGAAACACAGGGTCACTGGTACTACCGCCAGCTACTTGGCTCAGCGAATATTGAAGGCGGCAAGCTTTTTCATATCATGAGCGGTAACTTGTCTCATCAGATTGAGCACCACCTATTCCCAGACGTGCCAGCCCATCGCTATGCAGAACTCTCAGTACAAGTTCGCAAAGTATGTGAGAAATACGATATTCCTTACAACACCGGCCCACTTTGGAGCCAATACGCCTCTGTTTGGGCTAAGATATTTAAATTCGCCTTACCCACGTCCAACACGTCAACTGCAATTACCGCATAAACAAAATGCACCTTCACTACATCCTCCGCTGGTCACATCCGGCGGAGGATTGTAAACTTACCCTCTAAATACTGATCATCGCAAATACCACGCCAACAGCTAGGCTGTTAGGGCATACGTTAGATCGGCAATCACATCCTTCTCGACCAAGAGCCCGAGAACATTATGAGTCGTCCTCAAAAGCGCCATCGCAGCCACGGCGATACGCTAATTAATACTCGACAGGCATTACTAGAAGCTGTTTTAGAACTGATAAACCGCGACAAGAGCTTCGACGGTATCAGCCTGCGTGAAGTTACCCGTGAAGTTGGCATTACACCCGGCGCGTTTTACCGACATTTCCCCGATATGGACAGCCTAGGCTTGGAGCTGGTCACCTCTTCATTCAGTACACTGCGCACCATGCTAATCACAGTACGCGCTAACCCCCTTCCCGAAGAGTTAATTATCCGCCGCTCCGTAGAGACCTTTGTCACCTATGTACGGGCTCATCGACGCCAATTTCAATTCATTAGCCGAGAAGCCTATGGCGGTGTTGCAGTTATCCGCAACGCTATTAATGATGAGTTCAAGCAACTCGAAGTAGAACTCGCAAGCGACTTAGCAAGATTAGTGAGCAGCGATAATTGGAGTGAAGACGACCTACAAATGCTGGCTAGCTTGATGATTGGCTCGATGATTCAAATCGTGACTCAGCAGCTCATGGGCCGACCACGCGGTGAGGATGATGCTGAGTTAATCCTCAAAGCTGAGAAGCAGCTTCGGCTTATCGCCCTAGGTGCAAATGCTTGGCACAGTACGAGCCCCAAGAATGACGCTTGAACAAGATCCACAATTATTAATCGACGCCGTGAATCAGATCATGCCCTTTGGAAAGTACCAAGGTAGGAAATTGCTAGAACTGCCGGAGCCCTATTTAGTATGGTTTCACAAACAGGGATTTCCGGCAGGTAAACTCGGTGATCAACTGGCACTCATGTACGAAATAAAGCTAAACGGCCTAGAGAACATGCTAAGGCCATTACTGCGCTAAAGCTTATAAACCAATTAGCGGTGAATTCAACAGGGGTAGCTGGGGAACTATCGTCAAACCCGGCGAAATAATAGTCCCACCACCCAAAATATAATCCACCGTGGTCAACGGATTTTCTACCAAGACGTCAAATATTGGTATTAGCTGGCCTTTTAAGGGACCACCCAAGCCAATTAAAGTATCAACAGGATTGTCACCTCCGAGTAATATGTCAGATCCGGCAATGAAAAATACACCGCCATTCTCAAGCGCCCCAGGCAACAGACCCAATTGACCGATTGGTGCATACAGCGTTGCCAAAGGACCATCGGTGAGCGATAAAAGACTAAATACCTCAGCCTGCGCAGACGCGCCACGACTTACTGCAGACAACGAGACCGCAAGTAAAGCAGCGCCAACAATAGATTTAGAAAAATAGTTTTTAAACTTCATACTTACTTCCTTTTTATTCTCAATAATTAAAAAGGCGGAGGACACGCCGTTACATATCCTCCGCAAGAGCGATCGGTCGACTTAGAGCAACGTATCGAAATCCCATTTCAACTTCAGACCATAGGTACGCGGTGGCGCTAAAGTCACTGTGCGACCAAAGTCTTGTTGCACCATGGCCTGGGTATAATCTTTGTCTTTGGCGTTATTCACAAAGGCAGTCAACTGCAAGCCCAGTGGATCATAGAAATAAGAGATACGGCCGGCCCAAGTTTCATACTGGTCTTGAATAAAAAAGGGAGATGCCTGCGGCGTGGTGTTGTACCCACTGTTGTAGTAGTAGTCCACACCAAATTCCAGATTACCGAAATCTCCCATACTCAAGAACTGGTTAGCAGAAACACTTGAACTAAAACGTGGCGTTCTTACAATGCGATTGCCGCTAAAGTCGCGCGCTGGATCGCCGGTTAAACTGTCGTCTCCAAAGTACAAACCAGTGTCATCATCAAAACCTGCACCGTTTTTATAGTCAGTATAGAGTGCATCCAAATATGTTGCGCCACCACTAAAGACTAAACCGGGGTTCAGGTCTGCCATTGGCTGCCATTGAAAGTCAATTTCAGCGCCTTCTATTTCAGCCGTACCCGCATTTTTAAAACTCACTATGCCTCCAGAGGGAATAGCAACCAAGGCGGTTAACAAGCCTTCTATTTTAGTCTTAAAAATAGCGCCATTTAAGCGCAAGGTACTGTCAAACAAATCTGATTTAAAACCAATTTCAAACGCAGTAGCCTCTTCCTTATCAACCGGGTCGGGGTTGGTGAAGAAGTTTACAATATTATAGGTTGGGCTCTTGTAACCACGCTGCGCAGACGCAAATATTTGCAGATTATCGGATGGAAAGAACTGTATTGCTAACCGCGGTGAAACCGTTTTTTCCTCAAGATCTGGCGCCTGAAAATCAGAGATACGAATATTCTGTGAGCGGTCACCGGAGCGATAGTACTCATTCGGCGGATCGCCAGCGGTCGGTAAAACCACATCTAAATAGCTATTGGTAATACCACGCACTTCTTCTTGGTATCGAACACCTGCAGTTACGTTAAACCAATCAGTAGTAAACCAGGTGGCCTGCGCATACGCAGAATTAGATTCGGTGGTAAGAATACCGCCGTTACCGAGAACAATGTCGGGCGTCGAATTGAGTATTGGACCTAAGATAGGCTTCAAAAGATTCGGCAAGCCCGCTAGGTTAGCCGCTAAACCGACGGGATTGAGTGTTAAATATAAACTACCAAAGCCACCCTCGCCTTCAAGACGGTACAAACCGGCAACCCACTGCAGGTCTTCCGACAGCCAGGTATCTTCGTTGGACAAAACCTGCAATTCATAGGTTTTCTGATCATTAAACTGGTCGGCACTATAGAAATAGGCTTCAGCTTGCTCAGTTGAATCAAGGTCGTAATGCGCCTCATCAACAATCGCGTAGTTCTCAGAATAAATAAATTTCACATCAACCGGGCCGGGATGCCATTCAAATATGCCACCGTAGAGCTCGTTCATGGTGGAGTTACCGCCAAGATCATTATTGTGCCAAACTCGATCCGGCTCGTCTGCCTCGACGCCTGCGAGCAATACCGGTGCGGGGCGTGTGTTCTCTTGTGACAAAGAGTTACTAGTAAATTGGTTACCGTAAGAGGCAATCAACGTCATGGAAAAGCTGTCCCAAGGATCCCAACGCATTTTTACCCGCGCGCCTTCGGCAAACTCGTCTTTCATTGGACCAGGCTGGCCGTTCACTTCATTGCGACCGTATAGGCCTTGCGAACTATTAAATAGCGACACGGTTAAACCTAGACTATCTGTAACCGGCAGGCCTAAATACAGTTGGCTAGCTTTGGCGTCGTAATTACCCACTTCTGTTTTCAGGTAGCCAGTGAATTCTTCTGGTGGATCTTCAGTGATAATACTGATCGCACCACCTGTGGCATTTCGACCAAACAAAGTACCCTGTGGCCCCTTCAGAACCTCCACGCGCTTTACAGCGCCTAGAGTATCTTGCTTACCCTGACTAGGCCCGATGTTTATGCCATCAATATAGGTTGCAATACTAGGGTCAGCATTGGGTAGAAATGCATCAGTACCAATACCACGTAAATAAATCACGGTGTAGCCATAAGCATAAGTAAAAGTTAAGCCAGGGGTGATTTTTTGAAGATCTGCGGTCGAGTCAACGCCCATTGCATCAAGTTTTTCGCCACTAAATGCGCTAATCATAATCGGGATATCTTGCGAGTCCTCCTCACGCTTTTGCGCAGTCACCATGACCTCTTCGATCAAACGGCTTCCTTGCCCAGCAGCATTCGCTGTCATTGGAATCGAAATAGCTGTACTACCACCGATAGCCAAGGCCATCATTCGATAAAAGTAATTCATTATTTACACACCATTTTTATCTAATTTTTATTAACAGTACCGCAGACTTATTAGGTGCCTGCTAGCAACTACCACTTCCAGATTAAAAATTGAAACTCATGTCTTCTTTATAAAGGCAGCAATAAAAACCAACGCCGCGCCAAAGTCGGCAATTGAAAGAATTAACAGTGCCGCAGAAACGCCCTGCATATAGCCAAATAACAACCAGCTACCAGCGAACAATTTCACCAGCAGACTTATAAAAACAAGATCTCTGCTATCTTTAATTCGCAGCCTTAGTAAAGAAAATCCGAGCCCTAGCACACCAGCAATACCGACAAAAGTATTCAAGGCAGTCTTTGCCGAGCCAGCATAGAAGTCTGTATCACCAAAGGAGAGTACCAAGCCAATTACATATTCATTTAAGCATGGTATTGCCAACAGCAGAAACAAACCCACATCCGACGCGTAAAAACTACGATGACTAGGCAGCATTATTGGTAAACGCCTTGTAAGCTACAGTGGTATTCATAAAGTCACGGAACCACAACCATTTCCCATCTTTACAGGTAATCACATGAACAAAGGGCGACTTAATTTCATTACCATTTACTTTGGTAGTTAATCTAAGTCTACCAACAACAATGACTTTGTCATTCTCACAAATGAATTCTTCCGCCTCGAAAACATGAATATCGACGGAAGAAAGAACCGTCTTAAAAAACTCCCTACACTCGGTTAAGCCGTTATAGTCTCCAGCGTAGGGGATCTCACTGGGACCATAGAATTCAATATGAGCGTCCTCATGGAGCAGTTCCACAATACCATCCACGTCGTGACTACCAAATCGGAAAAACACCTCTTTGGTTAACGCCAAATTTGCCTCTTCAAGTTTTTTTGTTTCGATCTCACTCATTATTATTCCCCTATTCAGCTTGAGCTATTGTGATATTTAACTTACTAATTTCTGCTTTCGACGCTAATTGACACAGTAATCTACTGCCGCTTTGAACATGCAACAAGCCATCCAATACGTCGCGCTCATTCTCATCGCAATCAGATAATTTAACCGCGTCATCTTCATCAGTATAAATGTGGCATGTTGCACAGGAGCAGCAGCCACCACACAAGGCATCTATTTTCATTTCATCGCTAAGAACACTAAATAGCTCAGAGAATCCTGCCACGTTGTACTCAGCTATTTCACCTGCCCTATCTGTTACTATTACCTGCACGTTCAAACCCTTAATCGATATTTTTCATTAAATTTACTTATGCTTTCTTAGCAACAAGCTCTACCGGTAAAGTGCTAAAACCATAGGCCAATAGACCGCCAGACTGACGACGAGAAGCAGCCAAACTACCTTTGATTCCGTCGCATTTATCCAATATCACGTTCAGCATTATTTCTGCCTCAACTCGCGCGAGGGGCGCGCCAAGGCAGTGATGGATACCACGTCCAAAGGTGACGTGCTTTGCGATATTTTTTCGCCCAATAATAAATTTTTCTGGCTCAGGAAATACGCTTTCATCATGGTTAGCGGCAGCCATAAAAAAGGCAATCCAATCGCCCGCTTTAATAGCTTGTCCCGATATTTCACAATCCTGGAGGACAAGACGGAATAAGCGCTGCGGTGGCCCGTCTCTACGAAGACACTCTTCCATAAACGGCCGGATAAGACTGCGATCTTCTTTTAATTTCGAAAACCACGTTGGGTCTTCAAGCATGACGCCCATTAAGTTTCCGATAAAGTAGGTTGTGGTTTCAGCGCCGGCGACAACCAAGGTAATACAAAAAAGAATGACCTCTTCCTTCGACAGAACATCACCTTCGTATTCTGCGTTTATGAACGCAGTCATAAGATCGTCAGAGACTTTTACACCAGCCGCGATATCCGAGTAGCGTTTTTCAACCTTGGCAACAAAGTAATGAAATAACTCTACATTACAAGATTGGCGCTCTTCCGGTGTGAAATCTGAAGACACCATAAAGGCATTCGCCCAGCGAACTAGCAGCTTGTAATCTTCACGGGGCAAGCCCATTAGGTAAGTCATTACCAGTGCAGGAATAACGCCAGCCACGTCCACCATAAAATCCATTTCGGAATTTACGCCAGCATCTATAATTTTGATAATATCAATACGCAGACGATCAACAATATCATCGTGAATGCGCTTTGGCGTAAACGCCATTTTTGCCAAGTTTCTTAATGCGGTATGACGAGGACGATCATGATTAACCAACATCAAACTGGGTGCACTTGAATTAGCCTGCATCGGATCTTCCGACGAGAATATTTCAGGATTACGCAAGACGTAGTCAACGTCCTCATAGCGCGTTACGACCCAAGCCGGATACGGCGTATCAACACCTGGAACAGTACCCGGTGGATAATCCAATAAACCGTTCACAGGTGCGTGGGCACGTAATTGCTTATAGACCGGGTAAGGATTGCTAATACATTCCGGCGAAAGCATATTTTTAACGAGGGCGTCGATGTCGATGCCACTAGCGCTCAAAGCATTATTATTCATATCTTCCTCATTAATTTGTTAACCATTCTGAACACATCTGAATAAGGGGGTGTGACGAAGCCTGATACATCTATAAATCCAGATTTATACACTGCCCGATTATTAGAGAACTCTTTAAAACCATACTCGCCGCGATACTTACCCATGCCGCTACCACCAATCCCGCCAAACGGTAAGTCGTCGTTGGCATATTGAAAAATAACGTCGTTTTTGACCAAACCACCCGAACTGGTTTCACACGCGACACGTCGAAACTCGTCTTCGCTACGACCGAAATAATAAATAACCAAGGGATGTGAAGATTGATTGATATACGCTATTTGCTCGTCAAGGTTGCCAATCGTTCTTATGAGCAACACCGGCCCAAATATCTCAGCGCAATTGATGCTTGCATCATCTGAGGGATCAATCACCACTGTTAACTGGTAGGCGGATTGATTGACACCCGAAAATGTGAGGATACGACCGCCCTGCTTCTCGCCATCCAACACCAAATTATTTAGTCGCTGGCGGTGCCGCTCATTCACTACCGACACGGAATCTGCGGATCCCTGAGCTGAGTCGGCTGTTTCAACAGCCGCCTTTAACTCGCTCAGAAATGAGTCTAATCGCTCTGGCGCAATTAAAAGGTAATCTGGGGCAATGCAGATTTGCCCAGCATTAAAGTACTTACCAAAGGCGATGCGCTTTGCAGTCAATTTTAAATCGGCTGACGCACTGACGATAACTGGTGATTTCCCACCGAGCTCAAGGGTAAGTGGAACAAGATTTTCTGCCGCGTCACGCATAATATGCCGGGCGACCACTTCTCCGCCGGTGTAAATAATATGATCAAATGGCAGTTTAACGAATGCTTGTGCGACATCGACGTCTCCGCATGCCACTGACACTTCGCTATCGGAAAAATACTTAGCAATTAAGGTTTCGAGTAAAGCCGATGTCGCCGGCGTCGCCTCTGATGGCTTTATAAACGCGCGATTACCCGCTGCCAAAACCGATACCAATGGCGACAATGCCAAATTAATCGGGAAGTTCCAGGGGCTCACAATACCTACCACACCTTTAGGAAAGGCCTCTACATACGTCTTGGCACCGCTCATTCTCAAGCTTAAATCAGGCGTTCTGCGCTCGGCCTTCATCCAAAACTTCAAATTCTTTAAAGCATGGTTTACTGATTTAATACTCGTCGTGATATCTGCAAATGAACTCTGGTCTACCGAGCGATAGCCAAAATCTTCGGATAGGGCTTCACACCACGCAGATTCATTTTCAGATAACATGGCCTTTACCCGACGCAAGCGATCCAGTCTTATTGAAAGCGATGGAAATCGTTCCAATTGGTAGGCGCCGCGCAAGATATCTAACTGACGTTGAAGGTTGCTACTCACATCCACATCCTGCTCTAATCATTATCATTTCGAGCTAGAATATAGATACAAAGAAATAGTGTCAACTGGACACTATTTCCAATATTCACAATGTCACAGATCATAGATCTTGACACTGCGCAAAATCGACCCTAAATTCACATACAAATCAATATATTGGGAAAACAATTGAAAAACAGCTGGAGAAAGTACGACGACGTGCCTGTCGACCAGGAAACTGCGCCAAATATGTTTTTGGACTATTTTTACCCCATTCACTTTTCTATTGGGATGAAAATCGAAGCCGGACTAATGGAATGCGGACGCCTTGATCGCCACCAAACCGTCATTATGTGGATACTTAGATCGGAAACCGTCCGCAGCGGTGAAAAGTCTATTAGCCGTAAAGATATTGTGAAATTAATGACTAACTGGTATGACATTACCAGCAGCAGTGTTTCCAAAGCTTTGCGCGCCCTGTCAAAAGCTCCCCTCCACTATATAGAGCTGGAAGAGGATCCACATTCTGGACGGGAAAAACTCATTACACTCACCCCAGAAGGACAGCAACATTGTAACGAAATGATTGCCAGCGCCTGCAATGTGATTAAACGTCTTACTGAGAATTTCTCTGACGATGAAAATAAAATGGGCATTTATATGTTCATGCGTATGGACGACGAGTTCTCAAAAATTCGTGGCTAATTCTGTGGGTTTATCAAAGAATCCGTGTCTATTTTGAGTTCGGGTATTGATGATTTTATCGCGCCGCCCTGCCTTGAAGAGATAGATATTCTGTTTCAAGATGAGCACATCCTACTCATAAATAAACCAAGTGGCTTGCTGAGTCTTTCAGGGAAAAACCCGATAAACAAAGACTCAGTACACTTTCGCATGCGCGACAAATTCCCAGAGATCACCCTTGCTCATCGCCTCGATTTAGGTACATCGGGTATTATGATTTTAGCGCTAAACAAAACTGTCAATGCTAATTTATGCAGGCAGTTTCAGCATCGCAGTATGCAAAAAACCTATATCAGCGAACTAATGGGACATCTCAAGGAAAATGTTGGCACCATCGATGCTCCTATCGCGAAAGACCCGGAGAACTTTCCTGTACTTAAAATTTGCGAAGTAACAGGTAAAGCAGCACAAAGTCATTTTCAAGTCATCGCCAGATTGTTAAACCCTAAACGAACCCGAGTGCTCTTTACCCCGCTGACCGGCAGAACACATCAACTTAGAATTCACAGCCTAGCAATTGGCCACCCAATTTTAGGCTGCGATCTATATAACTCTGAGAATTCAACACAACTCGCGCCGCGACTATTACTGCATGCTGCCTCATTAGAATTTGATCATCCATCAACGGGTGAACGAATCGTAGCGCACTGCCCGTGCCCATTTTAATTATTCGGTGACACAACTTCCGACTAAGAAGCGACGGCTACTAGAACTGATCGTTATACGACTCCATCCGAGCAAAGACTTCTGTTGTTCCATCATTCTTCACAAGTATGACACTATATGGCGTAAACCGACCTCCCATTTCCATGCCAGGGCTGCCCACTGGCATACCGGGAACCGCCAATCCCGCAGCATCGGCCGGCGGATTAGCTAAGAAACTCGCTACGACACTCGCGGGAACATGACCCTCAAAGAAATAGCCATTTTCACTAACACCGGTATGGCAGGAGCTGAGATTTCGAGGTACGCCTAAAGCTACTTTTTTCTGATCTAAATCCCCAGGATGATAGACCTTAGTAGTAAAACCATGCTCTTCAAGGTGATCAACCCACTTGCCACAGCAGCCGCATGACGGGCTTTTAAACACATCTAAGGCGCTAACCGCCGCCGGTATCGATTCCGCAAATACTATGCCCGCTTTAAGCAGCACACAAAGCAGAAGAAAGTATCTAAACTTGATCATCGTACCATCCTTAAATGTCTGTAAATATCACGAGAAATTTGACTCCGCATTCTAGCAGGGATCGACGTTTACAGACGCTAGTTAGTCACGTCGAAATAAAGTCGGTGAACCCACATCCCAGTTACTTATGCTTATATTGCGTTGGACAGTAAGCTCTGCTCACCTCTGGGTTCCTTAGCTTCAAATGCTTTGTGGAACGCCCGCTTACTCTTTTCCGCCACGACTTAAAGCTTTGCGGCTTCAAGTGACTACGCATTACACTAACAACCATAGCCTCATTTAAGCCAAATTGAAGCTTAATAGCTTCGAATGGCGTCCTATCTTCCCACGCCATCTCTATCACTCTAGATTCATCTTCATACGACAAACGCATTGGTATACGCCCTAAAATACTTACAAACAGTCCACTGGGTCGATACGAAGATTCATGCGTAAAAGATGACGTTGAGACAAAAAAATGAACGCCTTATTTCATCTTTGAAGGTTCATTAACCCGAAATCGTATAACAACAAAGTAGCAACGATATACCAGTATCACTCGACCTCAATGCGAAGATAGCGGTAGCAGGCCATGGACCGAGAAAACCAGTATACTAACGCTCCACTCCAATCTGGCCAAAACGCTTGAACAACGCCCATAAAGCCGATCTGATACTTGTGATAGTAACTCTATTGGCGGCCGTCAGCTGGATGTTCTCGAAAGAGGCGGTAATGCAAATGCCGCCTCTATTATTTATGTCGGTACGTTTTATTCTGGCGGGTTTGCTACTCGCTTGCGTCTCTTACAAAGCACTTGGCGAGCTAGCGCTATCTGGCTGGTTTCACGGCGCTCGGGTAGGCATGGTATTTGGCGTTGCGATGTGTTTTTGGGTTACGGGCTTAGCCAAAGCTAGCCATGTAGGTGAGGCCGCATTCTTAGCCAGCCTCGGAGTGGTGATGGTTCCCATCATTGCAAGACTTCTATTTAAAGAGGCGATCCCCCACAGTACGTGGCTCGCCTTGCCTGTCGCAGTCCTTGGGCTTGGCTTTCTGTCCTTTAGCGCACCACTAGATCACGCGATGAAACTAGAAACTTCGCATATTCTTTTACTGACATCAGCCACTTTTTTCGCGTTGTATTTCAACCTGAATACCCGGGCCACCAATACCCAATCATCGATACTAGCAAATGGCGAGAGCATCAAAAAAGGCAACGTTCCTGTACTCGCCTTAACGACTATTGTTCTAGGAACCACCGGCGTAATTACCGGCGCAGTATCAGCGATGCTTGAGCCTTGGTACCCCACATTCGTCAATCTCCAGCCCGAATTAGTTGGCTGGGTTTTACTATCCGCTACAATTGGCACGGCCCTGCGCTTCTTATGTCAAACCTATGCACAGAGCTTGACTGCGAACAGTCATGGCGTGGTAATCATGGTACTGGAACCGCTGTGGACAACGCTAATCGCAATGGCGTGGTTTGGTGAAACCATGAACACAAATCAGTTGGTGGGTTGTTTCTTGATTTTACTGTCACTAATCGTCAATCGCTTCAGAACCATTAGTCAGCTTTTACGCCCGAAATAGACCGCCACTAAAACAGGAATTAGTGACCAAGTATAGAAACGGAATTGTCTTGTTCCCTAGCATCCATTTTAGCGTTTAAATCAGTAAAGATAATTTACTCCCAGCCCTTCTTCCAATAAAAAATTCAAGCAACAGGCTGACGAAGATTCCCAAAAAGCCTACAGCACGGAACACCTTGCAACGCATTAATCTAGGGCTAGTTCATTGAATCACTTTGACGTATGTTTTATCGCCTCCATAAAATCAAGATAATGCCTAACCACTCCGTCAGAGTCCTCCACCTGAGGATAATGACCAATATTTGCCAATACGCCGAAATAGCCCAACCGGCAGTTGAGCTATTTATAACGAGCGACCATATGAGCGCCCGACACTGGATCAACCGCGCCATTAATCAGCGCTAAAGGAATAGTCGACTGCTGTAGTACAATTACCCAACGTTCGCGGTGTTCTTTACGATCTCGCATATAAGTAATTAAATTATGAAAAATATGTTTACCGTCGTTCTCATTAGTTAGTTGCCAAAATACCGCCAACTCCTCTTCCGCCCGTTTAACCGCCGACCTTGAGCCACTCTTTAATACTGTTTCCAATATCGACTATTTCCTCACCACAGACTTCGTGCTGCATCGGATAACTACGATATTTAGGCTTAAAGCCCATACTTTGTAAAATTTGATTAGCGGTATGTCCCATAGTTTCTGGCACCATTGGGTCTTGAGTGCCATGAAAAATATGAATAGGTAGAGCCTTGTTCGCATCGGAGAGCGTCACTTCCTTAGCGGTTGCGAAATACGTAGACATCGTTAGCAAACCCGCCAAGGGTTTTGGATAAGAAAGCGCGGCGTGATACGCCACGGCACCGCCCTGGCTAAAACCTGCTAATACGATACGACTGCTATCTATACCGGCATCCAATTCCCGTTGAATTAACTCTCCGACCGCCGCGGACGAAGCTTGTATCTGAACTAGGTCAATCTCGCGCTCTATCGACATCGCAAGAATGTCATACCACCCCGGCATCACCATTCCGCCGTTAATGGTAATCGGTATTTCTGGCGCATGAGGGAATATAAAACGAATACCATGATTGTCTGGCAGACCAAGATGAGGAACCACAGGCACAAAATCATGGCCACTGGCACCCAAGCCGTGCAGCCAAATCACAGCGGCATCTGGCGCGCCTTTGGGCTCTAATATTTCACATTTGAGCAAGGCTTTAACTCCTTAGCGATTATAAATTGAGGGCACAATATCATGTTCTGTCATCCCCAGTCTTTCGTCGAATATGCTGGCCATATGTCGATTCACCCATAAAATGTCCGTTTTGGCCAGCTTATGGTAAAAAGCAATATTGCCATGCGCAAGTAGGGTCGGTAGTTGGTAATAAGCGGAAATTCGATTTATATTTACTACAAATACTCATCTATCCTTTTTAAACCACCTAATGATTAGTAAGTTAAACTATGCAAGTAACGCCTCTAGCTCTGTGACCCCATGATTAAGAAACCAATCCTGAACTGACAACACTCTATCGATAAAATCATCATCATCTGATAAATCGGCTTCTTGAAGAAGTAACTTTAGCGTCGTGAGCAGCGCATCAGGGCGGTGAAAATAAATGTGGCTAGGTAGGTCAGATAAACGCTCTACCAAATCTTCCAATACTTCTAGGATGCTAATGGGCTCAGACGCAACGTTTTTTTCTAACCAATTAAATGTGCTGTCGATTTCTCGAACATGCTCTATCGGCGCTTTAGCAATGAACAACTTGATCAAAGAAAAAGGCACAAATCTTATTTGGTCCTGATTATCCAGAGAACGTTCAAATTCAGTAAAAACTGATTTTGATGTATCAGTTTGCATCAAACGAGATAAACCCTCTATACAAACTGACGAGCTTTTGGTGCAGTTTAGATTTGCAACGAATACCTGCCCGATGCCTTCCACAACGGCCTCATTACGTTCATGAACGCCTTCCCAGAGCTCATCTTCATCCATATGACCTGATAGAAAAGAGAGTGTAGCCAAGCGTCCCCAAGCAGCAGAGCTTTTCTCATCATCAACCGTCTTAAGAAGCTCTATATAAGGTTTAACGCTGTCAAAGTGGGAGTGATATTGATAATACAGAGTTCTCTCCAAGTGCTTTATTAATCTCGGTTTTGCACTTGTAACCAGCAGGTTAACTAATCTCCAGCCTAGATCAGCCTCTTTACTATGAAAATAAGGAAACCTTCGGAGAAAAGTTGCACGCACTACGATTGAAGGATCTTTTGCATAGCGGATAAGTAACTGCTGTAGCTCGTCCGTTACTGGTTTTCCCCTATCCAGGCGGTCGTTGCATATCATCAATAAGGTTTCAGCGGCAGTTCCACGAACAGAGTTAATTCCGGCATTAATAAGGCTATGTGCCTCTTCATCCTTTTCAGGTTCCGGGCTTGGGTGCAAACCTAGCCGCCATAATTGGAAATAAATCCTTTCAAGTGATTGATCGTCATCTAAAACTGTACCGCAAGCTTCGATAGCTCTGGAGGAAGTATATCCACGGTAGTCATCGCCACAGTACTGCTCAACTAAATCCAGTACAGTTTTCGCAAGCATGTTTCCCTCAGGTAAAGGGTCAATAGCTTTCCAGTTTGAATTACTGAGATTTCCAAAGCGACACCTTAAATGAGATGCTAGACCATCAATAATTGAATAAATGTAACTGGTAGATAAAGAGGAACGATCAATCATTGGAATTAGCGGAACAAAATGCATTGGCACCCACGATGCTGCGGTGCTTAAAGCGCCATTCAAGCTCTCTCGTCCACCGACAAGGCCCTCTGAAAGCCTGACACCCCATCCATCATATTCATTATAATGACGAAATAGTTTAATCAGCGTTATATGGTTTAATTCGATTAATTTTTCTGAAGATACTGGAGACCGCACCATTCCGCCGCTGGCACCGATTGATGGTTCAGGAAGAATAGCGCCATACGCCTTTTCACATTTTCCAAAGAAATCATTCAGTTCAGGCAGTCTGTATATGGCGGGCACCCACGCTAAGTGTTGATATATATTCCGCTCTATCCAGTCATATCCATCCTCTAGATCATCATACAATCCTATAAGTAATCGTTGATGTTGCTCCTGTGCTGTGTGAGATATATAGGGGTAAGCCCTTGACGCCAGCATTCCTAATTCATATTCCATATGGCCATAGCGCAAAAGCTCACTGTCTATAAGCTGGCCTTCTATTCCTTCAATATGGTCTGGGATATTAAATAAATATGTTTCGCATAATAAATAACGTACACCTAACTCTCGACTTACTCGCAAGCGAGTTTCAAATTCTTTCCAACGAGGGTCATTGCTCTGCGCCCTAATTTTCATTGCTGATTCAACGGCATCTAAAAATTCGTGAATTGAATCGTGCGGCAGCATATCGTAGTTTGTATGACGCTGATTGTAGGATGTTGCATCTAACAGGTTGGACTCGAACGGATAATGATCGTCCTCGGGTACAAATCCCTGAGAAAATTGCAGTATATACTCCATTGCACAACCAAATAGAATATCTGACTGTTTTAGTCGGTTCTCTAAATATCCTTCATTCAAAAGATCGTGCCGTTGGCAGTTGAGCTTTAACTCCCGACCACGACGAATTTCAGCAATGGGTTCCGCATCACGGATAATGTATCGCCACAATAACTCGTCACCATCCCCCGTCGCGTCAACATACTGGCAGATCGCGCGACCAACATCATCTCGTTCACCCTCATTGGCAGATAAAAGTTTCTCTAAAAGTAGGCCAACTCCGGGAGCATCCCACTTTTTTAGCTTTCTGATATCTGATGATATAGACCAAACTAAATTATCAATTGGTAACCACCGCTCATCAAGAGCACGATTCCAAATCGCAATTATCCATTCCTCATAACCATCCAAAAACTGTGAAAAATAGCGTAGAACAACACCAACGCTATCCCCTAAAGAGGATATATTAGCCGTCGACAACCAGTGATTATGTAGCAATAAAAACCAATCCCTTCCATTAGCCCTGTCGAGAAACCGGCTAAATATAGTTGGTAGTTTTGACGACAACACCGATATGATCGCAAGGTCATCCTCTCTTGCGGCCATTTCTGCCAAAGTCTCAATAGCCAACCTCTTTAAGTGCATTGAAATATTGTCGTCTAATAAAAATTGACGCAGTTGTTTTGTAAATTGGTCTGGCTGATTTGATCTAAGTGTTAGGATAAATGCTCTAACAGCGGGCCTAATAAAGGGCAGCTGAGGCTGTGAGGTGACAAACCGTTTCAAGTCCACACCATTTACCTGAGCCTGTCGGATACGAAGTGCATCAGCCAGCGTCTGATGACTGAACATCAATTGATGAGGGCTAACCTCAGCAATCACTTCTTGGCTTAGTAAGCGCTGTAATTGTTGAGGGTTGACGCCCAGTAGGTTTCTTGGGAATTTATAACTGCGTTGTGCCAGCAAGCCAACAGCAATATTTTGAAGTGCCTCCACAACTTCAGCGCCTAGGTATTCGTCGTTCTCTATTAGCTCCCGAATGTATAGTTCGTAAAGGTCGTGCTCTTCAATGTCTGGCAGCCTCATTCCTCTCTGGATTAGCACATAAAACAGGCGCACATTCTGTGGAATCAGTAATAAGCCCTTCAACGTAGCACTTATTTCATCGGGGTTAACTCCCCACTCAATTAACAGTGGTGCAATATCATCATTGAACGATAGAGGTTCAACCGTCACCGTTTCAGCCCATGACGCCTCACGTAACAAAGGGTCATATTGCGCATCAAAAGAACGACTAGCCGCAATCAATGTGATATTTGGAACAACGGAGAGACTTGCAATCAAACCAAGAAAACACCGGAGGCTTTTGTGGCTCCGCCCAACTGCTAGTACATCCAGTGAATCAATAATAACAACAAGACGGCACTTTCCTGCCAGATGTGCGCTCTGAGCAATAAAGTTTGGCGGCAACCCAGACTCCACCAAGTCATTAAGTGAATCAATTGATGCGAAAAGATCACCTTTTATAAATAAGGTAGCAATATCAGTTTGGGCATCCAAATATTCCATTAAATCCAACAAAATACATGTTTTTCCTCCACCGGCTATATCCTCTAATAACACCGAAGATACGCCTCTATGAACTGCGTCCGTTAATAACTCAAGCTCAGATCGAATTATCTTAGCTCCACCAATGGTTCGGACCCACTGGCGTCCCTGTAATGAAAATTCTCGAAATGCCTCTATAACTACCTTTTCATTAAAACCAAGAACATGATAAATACCATGCCTTTCAAGCATACCAATAACAACTTGACGGTCTATCACAAATTGAGGGTCGCCTAATTTGCTATGCTGGCGATCAACATAATTATAAATAAGTTTAAGTGCAGTCTCTGACTGAGAAAAATTTGCATGTAGCAATCCAAGGCTAAGCCTTTGCCAGCCCTCAGAAGAATGGTGGTCTCCAATACCTATGCGTTTCACTAATGCAAATGCATTCGCCTGGTCGTTCTCCCACAATGTGGCGAGGTCACTCAAAGTATCCTTCTGCCTCTGCGGAGCTACTCTAAGAAAAGACTGGTAATCGGGATAAAGATTAGCTTCCTCGATGAGGCGCTGTAGTAAGTTAAATGGCGTTCGCGAATAAAAATGAAAGTCGCAATCAGCCTCCACAAGAAGTTGGTCTCTTGCAGAAATCAGCTCCTTCTTTAAAACAGTGTCCGTAAGTTTCCAGTATTGGTGATCAGTCTGATTGACTTTGGCCTGGAGGAAGCGTTTATTACCATTGCTGAATAAAATGACGATATCATCACCATAAATGAGGTAATCCTCGTCAGGTAACGCGACTGCATCGACTTGAATGCCAGCAATATTCTCATCCATTAGCATCTCAACAACCCAATAAAGCGCTACGGACCGCTGATATGTATCCCCTCTATTTGAACGTATTCCCGCAAGACTCATACCTTTAAATTAACCTCCATGGTTTAATGGTGGAGCTATTATTCAGGCACAGCAATTTTATGTTTGTAATTTTCAAGACGTCACTAGTACGAAGAATTTTTATGTCCGCTTTGGGTCGATACCAGTCTAGCGCAGAACTCAAACGTATGACGGCTTTTGTGACGACACTGTCATATTACTTGCCTAAAGCCATATTTTCTGAGCCAGAAAGGTAATCCCCAAATAAATTGCTTCTTTGAACAAGGCCACTGATTAAATTCGATATACGATAGTCTTACCTATGAAATCATGAAGCGCTCGACACTGGTAACTTGAGAAAAATGTCATTATATCGATGACAACCCATAAAGTTGCCCCCCAGTCGAACCACCGAGCGATTGGAATAAGCTCAGACGCATTATGGGGAGTTGCACCCGAGTAAATTGCGCTCGCCGATAACAAAGCAATCACTACTGAGAAGCCCAGCGGAACGATTTCTCTTAGCAAAGCTTGACGATAATTCATGGAGCCTCCATGTATTGACCTTGCTTTCACCTTCAGAAGCATTTTCCCTAGTGTTTGGCCATACTTACCATGCATCACTATCCTATAAAGACTGTAACTAACCGCACCGAATAAAAAATACACCCCAAAAACTAGATTTTTAGAATTATTGCCTTCGTAGATAAAGTCCTCAAGAAACATTAACGGAAAGAACAATAATCCATCAACTAACAACGCCCAAAAACGCGGCCAAAAAGTATCATATTGATGATCCGTCGATGTCATATATTTTAACGCCTTATTTGATATACAGACTAAAGACAACTAATTATAAGCTTCTTGACCGTCTTTCCCCGCTAGTACTCGTACCATAGCAATTGGATTGGATAATACGCGGGTGTATGCAGCCAAGGTATTAGCCTGCCCAGACTTTTTACGTCCGCTAATGTGACGTTACGACCACAATATGGGTGAACTCGCGGCCATGTTATGGGTAAAACCCCGATTGGAACTTAAAGTTATACCGCCAAGAGCGCTCCTTTTGGCCATCTTGTGGCTCAATTTCCCTGCTAGTTTATGGGTGAATCAACACATATTGCGGCGCTGTGCTTTCGACACCGAGAGCTATTCTGTAAAGGAAACAATGCGAGCCCACATAAAAAAAAGCCAGGAATTCATACCTAGTACCTTAGTACGATGCATTTTTATCGCTATGCATGTAAAACCGTACCAAAGCGTCAACAAACCAAGTGTATGTGGGCACCACCACATAAAACAATCTCGGTATCGGACATAACAATGTCTATCAGCCAACACTTTTTTACATACACCACGTGTTTTGTATAAGAATATACAGAACACATCGTATCTCCAGAATATTACTTTGGCTGCTTCTTGCCGCCTTAACGTCCCTAAATGTCTTCGGCATTGCGAATTTTGAACAATTTGAACGTCTAGCGTCTTCTCAATATGGCGCAAACGCAAATTCACTCGCTGTTGAATTCACTCGCCTCCTTGTAAATCTTAGTGACGCTGACACCGACACAAAACTAAAAATGGTCAATGATTTCTTCAACGACAACATCCAGTTTAGAGATGACATTAGTCTTTGGGGAGAAAATGACTATTGGGCTTCGCCGTTAGAAACTATAGGTAAAGGCGCTGGCGATTGTGAGGATTTCACCATTGCTAAGTTTGTGGCTTTGAGATTACTAGGCATACCTTTAGATAAACTGAGACTAACCTATGTAAAGGCGAGGATTGGCGCCGCATCCAGCAAAATAAGTCAGGCGCATATGGTGCTTAGCTACTACGAGTCGCCAGCGGCGACCCCACTTATTCTGGACAATTTATACCCGAACATTCGGCCAGCCAGCCAACGTCCTGATTTAACACCCGTATTTGGCTTCAATAGTGAGCGCTTATGGGTTGGTAACGCAGCGCAAGCAAGTAGCTATGACCCGAAATCACGCTTATCACGCTGGCAAAAAACGTTAGCAAAAATTCATGATGAAGGTTTGGATTAAGACCTTAGGAAACGACGATGTCACTATATAAACAACTATGGCTTTCGATTGCCATTTTAATGCTCTTGGCATTTCTTGGTAGTTTTGGTATCGGTACGTTAACCATAAAAAGTAATATGGAACGACAACTCCATATTAAAAACATAGATAACGCCAATAACTTAGCTTTAGCCGCGAGCCAACTTGCAGACGACCATACTATGGTAGAACTGCTAATAAGTGCTCAATTTGACAGCGGACACTATCAGCGACTTCGTTATTTAAGCCCTGAAGGTGAGACTATAATAGAACTCACTCGGCCTCTCGCCACATCAATTCCGGCTCAGTGGTTCCAGCGTATCTTTAGTATTAAATCAGATGTCGCTGTTGCGTCAGTTCAAGCCGGATGGAAACAACTCGGTGAGATTGAGGTACAAAGTGATCCTAGCTTTGCTTATCAAGCAGTATGGAACACAGCTTTGAACTTGCTAATGTACTTCACGGCTGCTGCCTTAGTCTTCGGCCTAATTGGTCACTTAATTCTTAAAGCTATCACCACCCCCCTGCACAGTGTTGTAGAACAATCCCATGCACTCAAAAACCGTCGTTTTCTAACGGTATCCCTGCCTCGCACGCTGGAGTTTCGTGAACTTGTTATCGCAATGAATTCGCTAACCGATAGCATTAAGTATTTTTTTGAAGAAGAATCATCCCAATTAATTAAAATGCAATTAGAAAATCAAATAGACCCTATTACGGGGCTACATAGCCGGGAGCACTTCCTTATGCTGATGCGCCAAAGCCTAAGTAGCCTTGAAGCAAGTGATCATGGCAGTCTTGTTATATTTCGAATACACAATTTACAGGATCTTAATAGAAATGAAGGGCGAAGTATTGTCGACTTACTTCTAAAACAATTTGGAGAATTACTCAGAAACCTATCGACAGAGCATGAACAATGGATTTCTGGACGTTTAAATGGATCTGATTTTGCGGTTCTAGCTCCCGATCAAAAATCCGCTGGCGCATTAGCAAAGGAAGTCTACTATGCCTTACTCGCCAAATTACAAGAATTCGATTTACAAGACGAAGTCATCATTCCCACTGCGGCACATCAGTATTACGCCAACGAAAGTATCGCACATACACTGAGCATAGTTGATCAAGCTCTCTGCTTAGCGGAGAGCAAGAGAGCCTCTAACATTGAAATAACATATGACGATGAAAGTAGTAGTAGTATTAAGGACTCGAAATATTGGCAGAAAATAATCGACGACATTATTGACGGTAAGAAGCTAGAAATAGATAGCGATACGGTACTTTCCCGTGACGGTCAGTTTCTTTACAGCAAATTAACATGCAGTCATGCGAATGGTGAAAATGCAATAAGCCGTCGTCAACTATATACCTGGGTCGCTCGCCTTCAACGGGGGTTTCAGTTTGACCATGCAGCACTTGAAAAGATGTATACCGTTAACGATCAACTCAGACATCCTATTGCGTTTGCACCGTCACCAATCACGCTTAAATACTATGAAAGTAAATCGCATCTTCCAGATAATTTCGAACCTAGCTTCCCCGCCGGCACCTGCATTGAAATACCAGAATATTTCGCTACGCAAAACTTTGCCGAGTTTAAGCGTATTTGCGAGCATCTACATGAAAAAAACTATCTTATCGGACTAACCGGCGCTGGCCTACATTTAGAAAACATGGCAAGTATTTTTGACTGTGGCATTGCCTTCATCACTCTGGACAGTACCATAACAATGGACATCCAAATTTCTGAGAGAAATCAAGTATTAGCAAGATGTCTTGCCATTATGTTTCATAGTATTGGCACTAAAGTATACGCTGACGGCATTAAAACTCTGGAGCAATGGGATTTATTAATGAAACTTGGTATCGACGGTGGTTCTGGCCCGTTTGTCGATATAAAGTATTAGATTACACGTTGAAATGCATAAACCATTGCGATATCAGCTGACTGTTCTTAGGTATTTTGCTGAAGCTGTGAGGAGGTAATTAATTTACGACATAAAGCTGATTAAAAATATGAACACAAGTTACTCGCTCAGTTATTAGCCAACAACTGACGCACCCGAAGAGATAGTCGTAATGTTCTGCAGAAAGATTCAATAACAAAGAGCAAAACTAGCGACGATTCATTTCAACATGCTATTCCTCAAATACAATTGCAGAGACTGAAACCGCGCCAACGTATCGTAATTGTCATCATGTAGCCAATTCAGCGTAATCACATTGGTCATACCGACAGTCATTTCCGCACAAAACTGTGGGCTAAGCCCAGCTTTCAGTTGCGCCTTACTGTGATCGTAGAGCCTGAAAAAACAGTCATTCATAAACTGCAGTTGACCAGCACCTTGATTCATATTGGTCGACAATGAGCTAACTAAATAGCCGATTAGCTCCCGCTCTAATTTGCTGGCAGTGCTATTCCTAGTGGCGAGCACACCAAGCACAAACTCTAGCTGCGCGCCTAAATCATCGCTTTGCGCTATGGCTTCAGTGATCAAGTCATTGGTACGTTGCAACAATTCCGCCTGACAAATATCTACCAGTAAGTCGTGCTTGGAACTGTAGTAGTTGTAAAAAGTCTTTTTGGCGATATCGACACAATCGCAAATAGCATCAATAGTGATCCCTTCCACGCCGTAACGACTAATCAGGTGTAGGGTTTGCTCACAGATATTTTCGCGAACGGCCTTTTTCTTTCTTTCTCTGCGACCAAGCTGTATGACTGGCAAAATATTCACCTTAAAACCCTAATTTGGGATGGAATAGTAACGCAGACGCAAGTCAAGAACCAAACTGCGACCACCCTGAGGGGCAGCCACAGTGCAAAACCAGTTCCACAGATACTTCACTACAAAACGTCAGGTACCGTCGGGGTAGTTCTATTTAAAATACTGTCCACCCTGGCGATGAAGCCAGCCCTTGCCTTGTCTGACATAGGCGAAATCCAGAAGCTCTCGTCCCTCAGCCCTTGTATGGCGAAGGCGGCAACTTCATCTGGCTCGGTTGTTTGTAGCTGCATATCGTACTGCGCCATTATTGCCTTCATGTCTTCTACTGAGTGAATACCAGAATCTGGCTTGTCGGGATTTCCCGGCAAGGAGTCTGGACGGTTGCGCTCTGAGTTGAATATACCGGTATTCACAACATGGGGGCCGGGGAATAAGGCATTCACCTTAACCGGCGACTGCATTGCTTGAAGCTGATAATGCAGATTCTCGGTAATGGCCTGAACAGCAGCTTTGCTAGCAGTGTAAATTGGCGTGTTCGGCAACATTAAGAAAGCGCCATTGCCTGAGCCAGTCACCACAAAGTGCGCCTCTTCATTCTGGGCGACCAATTTAGGCAGAAAGGCATTGATCGAATGGATTAGCCCCCAAGTGTTTACCCTAAAACCCCACTCCCAATCATTCAGCTCGTAATCCCACATATTGCCCGCTTCGCCTGTACCCACGCCCGCATTCGCAAACACTAAGTGCATCGCCCCGAAACGCGCCATTACCGCATCTACTAGGGCATTCATTGAAGTGGCGTCGGTTACATCGGCACGCTGGCCCATGCACTCACAGCCAAGGGCTTCTAGTTCAGATACTGTGCGATCAAGTGCCTTGGCCTCAATATCAGCAATAACAACCCTGGCGCCTTCTTTGGCGAGCAGATGCGCTATCGCCCGCCCAACACCGCTGGCGCCGCCGGTAATCACTGCCACTTTGTTCGTGAAATCTTTCATGCCGAGAATCTCCAGATTGCATTTATAATTATTAAGTAACTTGAGAATAAAATTACACTGGAGTATATTTTTTTGCAAGCGCCTAAAAATCATCGGCAACAATAACAATCTGCGCCGCCTAGTGCGTCACGGGAGAGAATCTATCATGTCAGAAAGTGCAACCGCCCTGCCCCCCATCGAATCCCTATTCGATCCTAACTCACAGTCATACGCGGAAAACCCCGCGCCGCAGTGCCTTGCGATGGCCGAGCGGGGACCATTGGTGTGGTATGCGCCATGGCAAGCATGGATCATGACCCAAATGCCAGACATCATGGATTGCTGGAAGCGCGAATACCTCTCTTCGGACTTTTATGACTGGGAGTTTGCCCCGCCGCGCCCCACCGAAGAGAACTGGAATAAATTCGAAAAAGCGCTGGTCGGCCATAGCCTACTTGCCGATCCCGATCATCACCGTTTGGTTCGTCGCATCACCTCACCGGCATTTTCGCGGAATGTGGTCGAAAATATCCAGCGCCAAATAGAGCCGCATGTTAAACGCCTTTTTGACGATATAGGCACGCCAGAGTCCTTTGACTACATCACCGAGGTCGCCCAGCACATCCCCTTTATTTCCATTACCGCCATGGTTGGCGTGCCAGAGAAATACTGGCCAGAAATGAAGCGAGTCACCCAGACTTTTACTGAAACATGGAACCCGACAATATCGGAAGAGCGTCGCCTTCGAGCGCAAGAAGACAGCAACAAGGCCATCGATATACTGCAGGTGGTCATTGCTGAGCGTCGTGAAAATCCGAAGGAAGGTGACTTTCTAAGCGCCTTGCTAAAAATTGAAGCGGAAAACGACAGTTTTAATGAGTGGGACGTTATTACTCTGATTCTCGCCTTGATCGGCGCGGGCGCAGACACCACTCTGATTGCTCAACAATGGTCAGTCTATGCGCTATTGAAAAGTCCTGACCAAGTGCCATTGGCGCTAGAGTCTGCGGATGCTTTTTCGAATGCCTTCAGTGAAATTATGCGCTGGTCGGGCAATTCAAAAATGGGCTTTGCGCGCTATGCGCCGAGTGATATGCAATTGCTTGGTCAAGACGTGAAGAAAGGCCAAATGGTGTTAATGATGCCGCACCTTAAAGATCACGACCCTGCCTATTTCAGCAACCCCGAAAAACTCGATGTGAAACGGAAGTTTGAACCTGATGTGCTATTTGGCTATGGCCCGCGTTTCTGTATCGGCGCCGCACTGGCCAAGCGCCAACTGTATTTAACCTTGGGAGAGATGTTTAAACGCTTCCCAAACATTACATTGGCAGAGGAACCTGAGCGGGATTTAGAGGATCACAATGCAGTGGTGTTCAAACGTTTAATTCTGAATACCAATCTATAGGATAAGCACGGCGAGACAGCGGTAAGGTTAATAAAAAGGGATAGCGTTATTCAAGCAAAGAGGCTCTAAGTTCACGGATGCTGAGTCCGGTTCTGCGTTTAAGCATTTTTCTAAACGAGGCAGCATCTGAGTAGCCCAGTTTCTCGGCGATATAGTTCATGGATTCGTTGCGCTTTAACCAGTGCAACGCAAGTTTTTCAAAAACTTGCTCCTGAATTTCTTTGTAGGTGATGTCTTCATCCTGCAATCGCCGAAGCAAGGTGCGCTCTCCCATGCCCAGCTTGTCCGCGATGGTTTTACGACTGGGAATTAAGCCGCTATCGATCAAGGAAAGGATAGCGGTTTCGATACTAGCACTGAGGTTTTTGAGGTTGAGAGCCTGGTGTTTTAATCGAGAATCCAGCGATTCGTAAAGTATGGGATCTGCTGACGGTAGCGGCAAGTCGAGCACCCGCGACTCTATACAAATAGCGTAGCTACTCGAATTAAATTTGCAGGCGCAGCCTAATAATTGCTCGTATTTTTTTCGCAAACCATAGTCTGGGTGAGCAAACCAGATCTCTGCGAAACGATAATTTTCACCGGGAAAACAATCCTGCATAGTCCGGGAGCAGGCACTGATAAAGGCGTCATAGGAATGGTGGGTAATTTCCATTCTTGGATTAGCCAGCTTAAAACTCATAACAGCGAGATTACCCTGCTCGCTTAAGGCGTATTGCCAAGCCTCGCTAACCAACGATACTTGATGGAGCGCCTCGATAATAGATTGCCGAAAAGTGGTGGCCACCATCATTTTAAAAGCGAGCGGGCCGAGGGTACGAAAATGAAAGTGCTCTAAAACATCCAGGCCAATATCAGGAGGAGCGCCCAAACGATCGGCAGCCTTCCACAGCGCGGTAATGTCGTTTTGATCGACACGGGTAAGTTGTTGCCATGCACCGGAGCTTAGCTTGGCTTCCGCAAATAGGCGTTCTTGATCGACTTGACACGCTTCAGCGATAAGCCGAGAAACCATTTGTGCCCATTGCAGGTTGGTCGTTATGGTCGCTGAACGTTTTGTCACGAATTAACCTGTTTTCGACGCGAATTTGCATTGTACGCAAATTTATACTTGCTAGCATAGTAGTTTGGGGAATACTAAAACTGAGCGGCGAATAATCATGCTAGCGCCTCCTCTGTTTAACAAATATACGGATTTAATTGAATGCATACGCTAAATAGAGAATTGATCAAACTTACCCTGATAGCGCTAATCATCGCTCTTGTCGGCTGTGGAGGCTCAAGCAGTAGCTCGTCCTCTAACAGTAATACCGAGACAGAAACCCCCGATACGGGCAACCCTGACACGGGGAATCCCGACGAGGTTGCGCTGGGGCGGACCTTCGTGATCCAACCCGGACCAGACGCCACAAACCAAATGTTATTGGCGATGATTGAAGTCAAACCAAAAGACGTTATCGAATTCGCCGAAGGCTATTTTGAGCTTACATCAGGTATTCAGATTTCGGGTAACGAGGATATTCTGGTTAAAGGCCAAGGCAAAGACAAAACCGTTTTATCTTTTAAAAACAGCGGCTCTCAAGAAGGCTTTTTAGCCACCACCGTACGCGGTATCACGGTAGAGGATCTGACCGTTCTTGACTCGCCCGGGGACGCATTTAAACTTCAAGGCGTTGACCACGGTACGCTGCGCAGTGTCCGCGCAATCTGGTCCAGTGGTCGAAACACAGCAAACGAAGATACCATTACCGCCGCAAACTACAAAACCAAGCTCAATGTAGCCTGTACCGATCCTGCTCGGCATAACCCAGACAACCCTAACCCGCTGGAAACCGACACCACTTCACCAGACTACACCGTGAGTAAACTATCGGGCCGCTACGGTATTTACCCGGTTAATTCAAAGAATATTCTAGTTGAAGACACTGAATCAGTCGGTGCGTCCGACGCTGGCATTTACGTTGGCCAAACGGACAACGCCATCATCCGCAACAGCCGTGCAGCCTATAATGTGTTCGGTTTTGAAATAGAAAACGTGCGCGGAGGCGAATACGCCGACAACCTATCTGAATGTAATACCGGGGGGTTCCTGGTATACGATTTAGACGGCCTAACGCGCTACGGCAGCCGCACCCGTATGTATCGCAACATCTCTCGCAATAACAACACTTACAACTTTGCCGAACCCGGTAGCATCGTCTCTAACGTACCTCGCGGCACCGGTATGTTGACCATGGGTTACGACAAAATTGATGTATTTGAAAACACCTTCGAAAACAACGGTACCGCCGGTATTGTTCACACCAGCTACAAATTATTTGGCGTACCAGGCGACCGTCGTTTGGACTTATACAGCGAAGGCGTACACATTTGGAACAACACGTTTACCGACAACGGTAACGACCTACCGCAGCCTGACTTTGCCGCCATTATTGATACTGGTGGTGAGCAGATTACATCAGCATTTCCCATGCTGGTGGGTCTAAAAATGCTCGCTGGCGCCGGTCAATATCGCGGCGCACATATTGTTTGGGATGGTTACGAAGACGAATACAATCCAGACTGCGGCTATCCAAAAGACAGTAAAGGCCAGCCAATTCCAGCCGACACCGAGGGTAAGCCTATCTCGGGCAACCAATACCCTAACCCGTCTTGTCGCTACAACGCCTACAAGTTTAACGACGCAGGCGAGCGCAAAAAACCTCAGTGGTGGTATTCGTGTATCGACGCGGATAATAATTTCGACAGTGACAGCGCAACCTTTGCCAATTTCCACGGCACAGAAGGCTTGGAGCTGCTAGTGAACCTACCGCCGGGTGGACCAGAAGATATATTAGATATTATTACCAGCTTGCCAAGTTTTCCCGCAGACACGGATTTAACACCCCATCTTTGCGAGCAAACCTATGGCAGCAATATGCCAACCCTAGCACCGATTGTGATACCGGAGTTTGTCGCTTCAGGCAATATTGATCCGGCGCCACCACAATCATTGATCGATCAGCTTTGCCAAGCTAATGTGGCTGACGGAAAAATTAATGCCGACGCTTATCGAGTCAATTGCCCACGTTTAGATCAATACCATCTGTTTAGCGACCCACAAGATCCGACCAGCCTACCGAATGGTCTAGGTGTACCGTACGTGCTAAATACCAAGCTGTTTTCTGACTACTCTACTAAATATCGAGTGGCCTATATTCCAGAAGGCCAGCAAGCGACTTATCGCGACGGCGGTGACAGTGCAAATGCGACTATTCTATTTCCGGTTGGCACAATTTTAGCCAAAACATTTTCGTTTACCGATGAGCCAAAACAAACCGAAACGCCGGTGGAAACGCGTTTGATCATAAAACGTCAAACCAGCGGTGGTCAGGTTTACTGGGAAGGTTTGGAGTATAAATGGGCGGTAGAAAATGGCCAAAAAGTCGCCCGCTTGCTACAGCAAGGCGCCGTTGTCAGTGCCAGCTGGGACTACCACGACGTGGACAGCGGCGAGCATTACGTCGGCTCTACCGATGGCTACACATTACCGAACGCCAATCAGTGTCAGAGCTGTCATGCCAATGACGATGCCGAAACGGGGGCTGCACCTATTGGGCCAAAAGCACGGAACTTAAACCGTCCCTTCGCCAGTGAGTCATCCCTGCCTAGCGGCACAGACGCTCACCCCATAAATGGCAAGAACCAATTGCTATACCTGTGCCAAAACGGTTTGATGAAAAACTGTCCTAGCAACTTGGCGCTGGACGCCTCTACTCAGTATTTAACTGAGGTAGAACGTAATCCCAAATTTAATGTTCCTGGTGACGCGGGCTTTGCCGCCGGCAGCGATCAAGATATTGAAAAGCGCGTGCGCTCATACCTAGAAGTAAACTGCAGCCATTGCCATAACCCTCGTGGTCTAGCGCAGAACACCGGCTTCTATCTTGACGTGTTCCGCTCGGTCAACGACACCTTCGGTATTTGTAAGGGACCAACCGCAAGTGGCACCGAGGGCCGCGGAGGACGCGAATATGACATCGTCCCAGGTAGTGCCATAGACTCTATTTTACCGTATCGCTTGGGGCCCGAGGCGACAACCCTAGCTGCCCGCATGCCCCCTATTGCTCGCAGTACTGTTCACGGCACTGCGTTTAATTTGGTGACCCAGTGGATCAATGAGGTGGTGGACGACAGCTACGACAATGCCGATGCCTGTAAAGGCAGCAGCAGTGGCGGCACTGAATCCCTATGTGCGCCTGACGAGATACCGCTGCTTGGCGGCCAATGTCTTCCACTTAGCTCAATATTCGGTGAGTTTTAGGTAATTCATTTGGACATACACCATAGTCGGTGTATGTCCAAACTGCTCACAGCAATGACACTTCCGTTTTGTTCAGCAACCACACCACCTCATTGGCAATCACACCGCCTTTTAACCCCCCTTCCAAACTCACACGCTCTAGGCATTGCAGAGCATAAACTGCCTCATAATGATCACGCAGCTCAGCTTCGCCAATTGAAAACGGCGGTCCTTCCTGCAGATCTTGATTGTATTCAAAACAAATTATGAGCTGCGGTGCCACGCCGGAGATTTCCATGAGCAAAGTGGTATAACTGCGCCTCATGCTCTCAGGCAAGGCCACCAATGCCGCGCGATCGTAAATAGCATCTACCTCGCAGACTAGCTCCGCCGACAGATCAAAAATATCGCCAACAAATATATCGATATACGGCGCCCGATAGCGACAAAGTTTGCCCAGTTCTGTCACATCAGGACACAACCCCAATTCCGCAAATAAGGCCTCTATCGCCAACTCACTAAGCTCGGCACCAACAACGTGGAAACCCTGCGCTAATAACCAAGCAATATCCTTAGTCTTGCCACACAGGGGAATAAAAACCCGACTACCCACAGCCAAATTCAATTTAGAAAAATGCGCCTTAAGCAAGGGGTTTCCCTGCTCTTGGTGAAACCCAATCTCATTAGCGCCCCAGCGCTGGTGCCAAAACTCTGCATCCATAAACAGCTCCTATGACCATTTAACGTATATCGGTAGCTGTGCTTGCGAGCATCACGGCTGACCGATAGCATACAAGTTAACATCGACTTGAAGTCAAGCGTCGCGATCACACTGCCAATACTAGGATCATCCATGAACATCGCAGAGATTGCCAAGCGCTACGCTACGATACTACGAAGAAAAAGGCCTTATCCAATCCAGCGGCAGAAAGGGATTGCGACGACTTTTTAAAGCAGAGGTTTTAGACCGGCTAGCGCTTATCTCATGGGCCGGTTAATACTAATCCGATTATCTCTGTTGTGGCTAATTCCGGTGCCCAAAGTTAACCATTGGCGACAAGGATGGTCGAATGGCGGGTTTATTTTAACGCAGCCAATCCACATAAAGAAAAATCACGTGGCCCCAATTACACGCCTCGCTAAAATCTTACTGGCAATATCAAGCCCCGCTCGCCAAACATTTATCGCAGAGGCACGGCAACTCCAATTGTGAATTGAGAAGTTTATAGCCAGCGTCAGCCACTTGTAGATCTAGCTCCTCAATAATCCGCTTAGATATCGCAATTTCTTTCACGGTTTGGCATTTTCTGCAAATCAAAAATTGCGGAACTTCATGTACATGACTACAGGCGATATGTGAACAAGCGACATATTTATTCGTCGAGCTAAGTTTGTGTACCAGTAGCTCAGACTCCAAATAATCCAAAATTCGATAAACTGACATTGTCGGCATCGAGGCTTCGGCATCTTTATTATAGGCATCCGCCACCTCATAAGCCGACATCGGAGTGGTTGATAGCAGCAAGAGCTCTAAAATGCGTTTCCGCTTTTCAGTTAAACGACCACCTGAGTGCGCGCAGATATCCTGTGCTTTACCCATAATGGTATTCAGTCGCGGCTGCTTCAAAGCTGTATCTCCAAATAAGGCTCGATGTATCGTAAGCATACCTCACCGATGCAGCTATATTCTCTCAAAACCTGCGCAAAGACTAAATATGTGCGCTTAAATTACTTGAATGCCTCCCTTTGAAAATAGCTTTCCGCTGTCCTTGCATATTCACTCTGCATAAAAAAAGCGGAAGCCAGGCTTCCGCAAATATCTGACAGAACTATAAACAGCACTCCTTAGTGATCATGTTCCTCTGCAATACCCAACCACGTAATCATGCTCGGCACATAATCCAGCTCAATCTCACCGCTAACCTCAAAGCTGTCTAAATCGACTATCACAATATGCTGCGAAATTGGATCTGAAATATAGACCGTATGGCCATTTTGAGAGAAGGTCATCGAGAAATTAGCCCCCTCTGGCATCTCGCCGAGATCAGCGCCAGTAATTTCTAAACGTCCACTGTATTCCCAGTGGATATAATCCCCTTCTTGATGTGATGTTATTTGCGTCAGGTAGCCTTGATCATCCAAAATAACAAATTGCTCAGCCTCATAAGCAAAACCGCGCGCCACGGGCTTGGCATTGTCAAGTGGCTCCCAATCTATTAGCTCAAGCTCTCCCAAAGCGGGATCGATAACAAAAAACTGGCTGACATCACCCGATGATGCAAGCCCAATAAACTGCTCGCTAGCCTCATGCCCCCAAATACTGCCGATACGCGCACCGTCGATAAGCGTGTCTGGATTGTCTAACTTTTGTGCGCTGTAATCGCCATTCTCGCCCTCAGCCGCAACTAACACACCGTCGCTGCAACCAAAAATGACATGGGTTTCGTTCTGAGCGGCACCGTGTAAATCTGGGCAATTTACGTCGAGAGTTTGCTCCAATTCATAGCTTCCACTGTGTACGTGGTACACACCAACCTGATCGGGAAGGACGAAATTATTAGATGTACTGTCTGCATCGTCGCGGCGAATAGTCGATAGCAGATGCTCACCCCTAGGCTCCGCCACCCCGTGCATCGGCATATCAAAATTAATTTCGGCCGGTATACCCGCACCAGCGATTAGCTCGTCAGTTAAAACCTGAACCGAAGCATTGCTATTAGTTGCCGCATCGCCATCATAGAAAACTGCCACTTCGCCACCGTGGGAAACAAAGTGCGTCGGGCGGCTGCCAGAAACACTGTAGTTAATGAGCTTCGGCATAGAAGAATTTACATGAAAATGATCGTCATGTGGCTCTAGCCACAAACCACCATCAATAAAGTTTACCTTATTGGCATTGCGATCGACCAAGGCCGCATAGCGATAGGCACCCGACGCGTAAACCGAATACGGCAAGGCAGACAAAGCGATCGATTTTATTAAGTCGTTATCATCCAGATCAAACACCTCTGCCTGAAGGTCAGCAGAATTAAGAACAAATAACCGCCCGCCGGCTTCACCGCTGCCATGATCATAGTCGTCGTGGTCATCGCCGTCTGTAATAACAGGTTCTCTTTCTACAATTTTTGTGTCGCCACCGCCGCACGCGGTAAGTACCAGTATCGCACTCATGGCCATAACCAAAGTCTGCAACTTAAACATTGTATTCTGTTGTTTCATTTTTTCTTCCTTAAATTTTAAACGTTAATCGAGGGATATGCCGAGTCACTAGCACTAAAATGTGCCGCGAATACCGACTGTAAAATTTCGGCCAGGGCGCGGAGCAATATCTTTAATAAATGAGGTGTGAACGCGAGCCTCGGTATCACTGAGGTTTTCCGCTTTAAGAAATAAAGTGACGTCTTGTGAGCCCACTGGCAGCAGATAGCTAACGGTGGCATCTAACATGTCATAGCCATCGGTGGTCGATTCTAAATCCGCCACATCACTCTGCTTGGCATAGCGAGTCCAACTTAGTGTTGCGTTTGCTCGTTCACCGCTATATTCCAAGTCCGCACCTACGCGCAGTGGTGGCGTTCGCGGCAGCGCAGTGCCACTTTTCAGTTCGGCATGCACATAGTCAGAGAACAAGGTTGTTTTCCAACGCTCGCTGAGTTTCCAGATTCCCTGTGCTTCAAAGCCGTATAATTCAGCGTCCGCATGGCTAAACAGATACACAGGAAGTTCATCGTCATGCCCGTCGTCTCCGCCGTGATCGTGGTCGTGGTCGTGCCCACTCTCAGCGAATAACCCCGTTGCACCTTGATAATAGTAATTATCAATTTGGTTATAAAAAATGTTTAAAATAACGCCGACATTACCTTCGTGCTTGCGAAAAGAAAGGTCGATATTGTTTGATGTTTCGAGGTCGAAATCTGAGTCACTCAAGGCAAAGTGCTGCTCGCCATTCTCTTCATGCAGTGCGAACAATGCCCCCACCTCATAGGCACGCGTGCCGATATGAGGCCCAAACGATAATAACTCTGACGCCGATGGCGCACGCTGCGATCGTGAAACAGAAATGCCGACGTTATAACCCGGCATAAAGTCCCAAACCGCACCCAGAGATACGCTAATTGGCGTAAAGTCATGATCTACTGCAAAAACGCGAGTCACTTCATCTTCATGAGCGTGCTGGTCCTGCCCAACATCATGCCCATGTACCTCAATGCTCGGCAGTAACACTCTATCTGCGGTCACGGCAACATGTTCGATTCGCGCCCCCATTTGCACCAACACATCACCAAAGTGGCGTTCTTCAATTAACGCCATGGCAACGGTTTCAGATTCTGAAGGTGGCGTAAAAGCCTCTTCACCTTCGGCCTCCAATTCACTATTTTTATAATGTAAATTTAAAGCCCCTTTCCAATGCCCCCACTCCTTGTGAAATAGATCAACGCGCAACTCTGAGCTTTTATTAAAGAACGTCGTACCTACCACACCGCCCTCAATTTCAGAGTGGGTGTAATCGGTGTATGAAGCTCGGGTGTGAATGGCATTTAGCCAAGACGAATCCAGATCTAATTCACTTATAAATTGGTATCGATCCTGCTCTAAATCAGCGTACACGCTCTCTTCATGCCCTCCATGGCTATGGCCGGGAATGCCGTATTCTCGATCTAGGCGCCCCAGCGAAATTCCAACATAACCATTGTCCAGCAAATAACTTGTGCCGAAAGTGTAGCCACTAGAATCCTCCGCGCTGTTTACAACGGTCTTCTTTCCGTCCAGCGCGACCGGCACATCGTAATCATCAGACTCTCGACTAAAACCATCGACATAAAATGCAAAATTTTCAGTACCACTACTTACATTAAAAGACGCCAAGTTTTGCTTATCGACAGATTCACGACTTAATAAGATTTCACCACGGGTTTCAGAACTCATTGGCACACGGTTGTCCACCACATTCACAACGCCGCCAATCGCACCACTGCCGTAAAACAAGGTCGCGGGTCCTCGTAAAACTTCTAGCTGCTGGGCCGTTGATACTTCTGAGGCAACCGAATGGTCAGGTCCCACCCGCGACACATCGCTCACATCCAAATTATTTTGAGTGATTAATACTCTCGGCCCACTTAATCCGCGAATGACCGGCGTGCTGGCAACTGAACCGTGAAAATTGCTGTTCACACCTGGCTGACGTCCCAAACTATCACCCAAGGTAGCGGCCTGCTGCATGCGCAATGAGTCACCGGTCAGCACCGTGACCGGTATGGCTGATTCAATAACCGATCCGTGAACTGGCAAGCCAACGACATCGACTTGCTCGATAACGGTATTTGATAAAGTGACCACAATAGACCCGTCATCTTGCTCATGTAGATGCAATACACGGTGGCTATATCCCGCTGCCATAACATGGATTTCATCACTATCGCCTGGCAGAGAAAATCGGCCTTGCGCATCACTTACAACAGCTTGAGCGGAGTTAAGGCCTTTGACTATTGCACCCGCAATAGGCGCGCCTCTGTCATTTACTACAACGCCATCTAAGGCATGTGCCTTCATCGAGGCCAGTGCCAACAAACCAAGCAATAGCTTGTATTTCATTTAACTCTCCAATAAAACGATTTCATTTTTTCAACACAAACCAGAACTGCACCCAAATTTATTTACGTGCAACAAGGACTCATTTCAGCTCAGTAGCAAAGCACCCGACACAGTTAAGGCACTTCAGTCATCAAGAGGGTCACGTAAATTGAGAGACGCCACATCAAGGATTAAGATATGATATACCATATCATTTATAAGTCAAAGCCCAAAAACAAATGCCCCAAACTCCCTTTGGCTCCGTGTAATAAACCGCCTCAATCAACTATCAGCCAATTCTTATGTCCTTTCGCCTTTATCGCCAAGATTGCAATACTGGCAATACCGCTATAACTAAGAGACAATCTAGCGCTGACGAACGAATAGCAAAACTGAAACGCCCGCTCAGCGTTATCGTGGATAGTCGATACTCAGCCGACGCGAAGTTGGAAAAGCCGTATAAGAATCCGCCTGTAATCTACTTGCCGCTAATATCCGTACAAGCAGCAAAAATCATTATCTACAAGAATATGCCAAGCGACTCAGCGGCTCCCATGCGTAATTACGCCACACCTAACCTCGACAACCACTATGAAACTACTCCTCATTGCCTTTGCCCTACTCTTCGTTTTAGCCTGCTCCACCGTAGGGTTTAATAAATCCGTAGACGTTCGCAAAATCGACAATATCGTTTTTAAGCAAATAGACACGACCGCCTTGGCCGGAGATATATATATTCCTGACATTGCGGGCCCCAAACCCGCAGTGATTGTGGTTCACGGCGGGGGCTGGACAAACCGCAGCGGAAAAATGGAAGGCATCAGCAAAAAACTCGCTCATAACGGCTTTGTGGTCTTCAACATTACCTACCGGCTCGCACCAGAAAGCAGGTACCCCGCGCAAGTGAACGATGTTTCCGACGCATTGGTGTGGCTATACAATCATGCCGATGAATACGAAATAGACCCAAGTAATATCAGCGGATGGGGCTATTCTGCTGGAGCACACTTAATATTGATGGCAGGTTTAGAACGAAAATCATCACCGCATTTACGCAGTATCGTTGCTGGGGGCACGCCCGCAGACCTCACCAGATGGCCCAACTCACCGCTGGTTTTAAAACTCATTGGTGAACCGATGGTTAAAGCCGAGGCGCAATGGAAAGACGCCTCTCCGGTCAATCATGTTAGCCCGAATTCACCGCCGGTATTTTTATACCACGGTCAATTTGACAAGCTAGTCGAACCGGAGCAAATGGCCTTAATGGCAAACGCCTTGAAAAAGGAAAACATTCCAGTGGAAACCTATACGGTTAATCTTCTTGGCCATATTCTGACTTATGCCATGGCCAGTGGAGCGGAGCGGAGCGGAATAGAATTTATTCGGAGCCATGAGGTGAGAGACGCAAAAATCCACTAGATGCTAGTACGGGCTTAGCGTGTGGGCTGAAGCGATTTGTAAAGCCCACTAACCAAATGCGACGCGATCAATTTGTGCACCTATACCGCCTTAACTAACTTCCGCATCTCAATCATTAGTCGATGACAACTCTCACCGGACATATGGTAGGGGATAAATTCGTCGGCACCCGAAAACCTTCGATAAAGCAATCTAGTATCAGCTGTTTCTGGAAGATAACCCATTTCCCACCGTGGAAAATCACGCTCGACAATCTCCTTATATTCAAGAATCAACGGTGTGCCATGCCGATCATCGTTGAGTATTTTATGGTATATCTGATTAATAGAACTCCGCGATCCCTCTAGGCATTGCAGAAAATAATTCTGATTAAAATACAGTAAACCAGATACTGATTTAGCTAAATTATTTCGCCTCGACGCCGTCAAAATATTCTCGACATCTTCCGGCTTAAAATTATCTGATGGGTGACTGGTATAAATCAATCGAGCCAAATACATTGGGCGCGCCTCCGAAGCTAGATTCGTATATTACGAACTATGAAGACCTTATGGATGTCGCGGGATATACCTAGCTCCCACAGGTAGAACTACCTACACGTAATTTCCATTAAATGACCGCTCATACTACTCGTTAGAATTATTGAGGTAACTCACCGACTGCACCACTGGATCATTAATATCCCATGCTCCACCAATCACTGCGGCTAATTGCAACGACGCCTGCAAGCGATCTGCTGAAGTAGCCAGTCTGGTGCGACGCGCATTGAGGGTCTGGTTTTGCGCAGTAGCAACTTCTAGAAAACTCACCAAGCCGGATTTATAACGGTTATTAACGATGCGTTCATTCTCTTCGGCGAGCTTTAACAAAATATCCTGCTGTTCGGCTTTTTCTTTCAACAAGCTCAAGGTTGCCAGTGCATTTTCTACTTCAGCCAAACTGTCTAAAACGGTTTGCCGGTAAGCCGCCAGTTGCTCGTCATACTGCGCCACCGCGATGTCTTTGCTGGCCCGGCGTGCGCCGCCATCAAACAGGGTTTGCACTAAGGATGGCCCCACAGACCAAATCGCCTGCGGCGCATCGAACAAATCACTGAAGCGAGTTGCACTGGCGCCATAGCCTGCACTAATGCTAAAGCTAGGTAGCCATGCTGCTTGCGCCACCCCTATTTGGGCGCTGGCGACGGCAAGTTGGCGTTCAGCAGACACCACATCGGGGCGTCTGGAAATCAGAGTTGAAGGCAGTGACGCAGGCAATAGCGGTAACTCAGGCAGTTGCTGAGCGGGGGCTAAGGAATAATTTACCGGGGCCTCGCCTAGCAATACGGCGATACTGTTTTCTTCTAGCGCACGCTGATTTTTTAAATCGATAAGATCAGACTTTAGCGACTGGCGCTGAGTTTCTGCTTGAATAACATCTGAACGCGGCACAATACCCGCTTTGTACTGGTTCTTCGTTAGAGTTGATGAACGCTCATAAGCCACCATGGTTTGCTCGAGAATAGCGCGTTGCAAATCGTAAGATCGCAGACGAATATAGCTCTGCGCAACAGCGAGTTGAATACTTAAACGTGCAGCAACAAGATTGGCAGCACTGCTTTGCATTCCCGCTTTACTAGACTCAATACTGCGGCGCACGCGGCCCCATAAATCCGGCGCCCAACTGGCGTTTAATCCGGCGGAATAGCTTTCTGTTACGCTGACATTATCGCCGCCACTGCGACTGGCACTCAAGGACGCATCTAATTGTGGACTGTAATCACCCCTCGCCAAACGCCACTGTCCCTGTGCAGCACGATAACGCGCTTCGGCCTGCGCCAGTGTTTGATTCGCCTGATCTGCCTTATGAATAAGAAAGTTTAATTCCGGGTCATTAAAGGCCGTCCACCAATCACCTTGGGCCGCCCAACTTTGCGGCGAAATAGTTTGCCAGCCGGCATCATATTTAAAAGTAGTGGGAACCATCGATGCCGGCTGTTGATAATCTGGTCCAACCGCACACGCTGCCAAGCTCAAAAGCATGGAAAATGCTGTTAACTTTTTAATAGTTAATAAACTCATAAATTGTCATTCACTTTTTTCGGTAACGGCTGGCGCGAAGACTTGCTCAGCCGATTTGTCGCGCAACACGTATTGGCGCAAACGTTCTAAATAAAGATATATAATCGGCGTGGTGTACAGGGTTAAAAACTGGCTAACCGCCAAGCCACCAATAATCGTGATACCCAATGGGCGGCGTAATTCTGCACCCTCGCCAAACCCGATGGCCAAGGGCACCGCGCCAAGCAGACCAGCTAGATTGGTCATTAAAATAGCGCGCAAGCGCAAGCGCGCTGCCTGTCGAATGGCTTGCTCTGGCAGCAAACCATCGCGGCGCTGCGCTTGCAGCGCGAAGTCGATCATTAAGATGGCATTTTTCATCACAATACCGATCAATAAAAACAGACCCAGCAAAGCAATTAAACTCAGGGGCGTTTCACTAATTTTTAAGGCGAGCAAGGCACCAATACCAGCGGATGGCAAGGTCGACAAAATGGTGAGCGGGTGCAATGTACTTTCGTACAGAACGCCAAGCACCAAATACACCGCCAGCAATACCCACAAAATTAACCAAGGCTGATTGAGATCGGCGCCGAAATCCGGCCTACCACCGTCGGCGGCAACGTGCACCGCAGTCGGCAACATAATACGGTCAAGTACGGCGGCTATCGCCTCCTCTGCTTCAACTGCAGTCACACCGGGCGCCAAGGCGTAACCGATTCCCTCTGAGGCAAATTGCGCTTCATGGCGAATACGATCTTCGCCCATACCATAATCCCATGTCGCGAATGTCGACAGTGGCACGCTAGCGCCATCGCTGGTTAATACATTTAACTGACTGAGGACCGCAGGCTGCGAGGTATAGCCCGGCGCCAATTCCATTACCACACGGTACTGGTTCATATCATCGTATAAGGTAGCGACCTGACGTTGAGAAAAGGCATTATTTAGCATCGACGCGACAATACTCATATCTACGCCATACTGCTTGGCCAGCTCGCGATTGATATTTAAAGTCACCTGTCTGGCGTCTTCATTACCCACCGAATCAACATCAACCAACTCGGGTATGTCCTGCATTGCCTGCGACGCAATACGGCTCCACTTGCCCAGAGCATCTAGGGAATCTGAGCGCAGTAGTAACTCATAGTCACTGCGACTAAAGGGCGAACTCAGCCGAATATCTTGATCCACCATCATATACAGCATGGCGCCGGGCACCTTTGGCGCATTCGCCCGCAGCCGATCTACCACTTCCTGCGCAGACACACCGCGCTCAGATAACGGTTTTAAATTTAACGTGATTTGAGCATTGGTCAGTCCGCTACCGCCGCCACTGGTGCCGGTCACATCGGCAACGGCGGGGTCGGTTAAAATATACTGGCGAAAGGCCTCTATTTTTGGCTGCATCAGCTGAAAGGAAAAACCATCATCGCCGCGCACAAAGCCACGCACCTGCCCTGTGTCTTGCTGGGGCAAGGTCGTTTTTGGCAGGGCGATATACAAATACACATTGCAGCCGATAACCGCCGCCAACACTAACATCACCACAATGCCGTGACGCAAGGCCCAATCTAAACTGCGGGCATAGCCATTTTTAAGAGAGTCAAACATCTCTTCGCTAAAGGCCGACATACGATGTTCTAAGCTGTTTGACCCGCTCGTATTTGCGGTCGCGCCTTTTTCGGTATCAAACCTCGGACGCAACCAGCGCGCGCATAAACTTGGTGTCAGGGTAAGAGATACCAGCAGAGAAATAAGCATGGCGGCAGCGAGGGTGATTGAGAATTCTCGAAACAAGCGCTCGACCACACCGCCCATAAATAATATCGATACAAACACCACAACCAAGGCCAAGTTCATCGCCAGCAAAGTAAAGCCGACTTCCTTAGCGCCAACCAGTGAGGCTTGCAGCGGCGACAAGCCCGCCTCGATATGACGCTCAATATTTTCAAGCACCACAATCGCGTCATCGACCACCAAACCGCAGGCAACAACCAAGGCCATGAGCGATAAATTATTGAGTGAAAATCCGTAAAAATACATGGCCACAAACGCGCCAACAAGGGATACCGGAATGGCGATTGAAGGAATCAACGCCGTTCGGAAACTGCCCAAAAATAACCAGACCACCAACATGACTAATACAACGGATATCAGCAAACTAAGCTGAGCTTCGCTAAGCGTGGCGCGAATACCCGGCGAGCGATCCATGATGACCGACAACTCACTATCCGCAGGCATCAATGCGCGTAGGCGCGGTAATTCTTTATAAACGGCGTCAATAGTTTCAACAATATTGGCGCCACTCTGACGACTAATCATGAGAATAACGGCGGGACGGTCGTTGTGAAAACCACTGCTATAACGGTTTTCTACCGACTCCGACACCTCTGCCACATCGCCCAAACGCACCACTGCGCCATTGTTGTGACGAATAATGAGTTCGCGATATTCACTGGCCTTACGCAGCGGATCACTGGTGCTCACTCGCCAGCGATAGTGACTGTCTTCGATCACGCCAAGAGGTCTTAGCGCATTTGCCTGACTAATGGCATTGCGCACTTCGTCTAAAGCAATTCCCCGGTGTAACAAGGCGCCGGGATCAAGTTGAACACGCACCGCAGGCAATGATGCGCCGCTCACGCCAACCTCACCCACGCCAACTATTTGCGCCAAGCGCTGGGAGAGAATGGTGGAGGATGCATCGTATAACTGGCTTGGCGATAGATTTGGTGAGCTCAGCGCCAAGCCCATAATGGGCGCCTGGGACGGATCTATTTTTTGAAATTCTGGATTACCCGGCATACCCGCAGGTAGCTCACCCCGCACAACATTAATAGCCGCTTGCACGTCACGGGCGGCGTCATCTAAGTTGCGATCTAAATCAAAGGTCAACACAACCTGAGTGGAACCCTGACTACTTGAAGACGAAATTGCGCTGATGCCACTAATACTGCCCAGCGCCCTTTCCAATGGCGTAGCCACGGTACTCGCCATACTCTCTGGACTTGCTCCCGGCAGACTGGCGGTCACGCTTATAACGGGGAAGTCGACCTGCGGTAGCGGCGCCACCGGCAATAGTCGCCACGCTAGTAAACCAACAAGTACCAGTGCCACCGACAATAAACCCGTCGCGACCGGTCGATAAATAAACGGCCGGGAAAGGTTCATTCCTTAATACTCGATGTAGTAGCGTCATCACTGAGTTCGTGATCTGCGCTGGAATACTCCTTGCCACTAAAACGATCAAAAAATAAATACACCACCGGTGTGGTGAACAAGGTGAGTACCTGACTCACCATCAATCCACCGACCATGACCAAGCCCAAAGGCTGACGCAATTCGGCACCGGAACCGCCCGCCAACATCAGCGGCAAGGCGCCGAACAACGCTGCCAAGGTGGTCATTAAAATAGGACGGAATCGTAATAAGGCGGCGCGATGAATCGCTTCCCGTGGCGTCATGCCATGATTGCGCTGCGCGTCTAAGGCAAAGTCCACCATCATAATGCCATTTTTCTTTACCAAGCCGATCAGCAATACCACGCCAATGACCGCGATCATATCCAGGGAGCGTCCGGTGATAAGCAGCGCGAGTAAGGCACCAACGGTTGCCGACGGCAAGGTCGACAGAATAGTAATTGGGTGGATCGTGCTTTCATACAAAACGCCGAGTACCACGTACATGGTGGCCACCGCCGCCAACACCAACCAAAGAGTATTCGAGAGGGAGGCTCTAAACGCCTCCGCAGCGCCTTGGAACCGGCTTTCTATACCCAGTGGTAATCCAATCTCCAGCTCAGCCTTCTCTATCGCATTTACCGCGTCGCCCAAGGATGCGCCCTCGGCCAAATTAAAAGACAAAGTCGCTGCAGGAAATTGCCCCTGATGATTAATCAGCAAAGCTGCAGAACGCTGCTCAACCGTTGCCACACTGCTTAGTGGTGCAGGCACACCCGAAGCTGTTGGCACGTATAAATTTTTCAGGGCCGCTAAGCCACTGCTCTGCACCGGATCAACCTCTAACACCACCCGGTACTGATTCGACTGGGTAAACAAGGTGGCGATTTGGCGCTGGCCATAGGCGTTTTGTAGCGTGTCGGCGATCGACGACACACTCACACCAAGCCTAGCCGCCGCATCGCGATCGATATTAATATACGCCTCTTCGCCCTGTTGCTGCAGATCGCTCGCAACGTCGACCAGCTCTGTTCGCTGTTGCAAGGCCGCCATCAATTTAGGTACCCATTCGGCGAGCTCAGCAGTGCTCGCCGCAGTCAGGGTGAAACGATACTGGGTACGACTTACTTTATCTTCAATACTCAGTTCTTGTACCGGCTGAAACCACGCATCTATACCATCCACCTTTTCGGCGCGTTCGCGTAGGCGGGAAATTACGTCGAATACCGATTCGCTGCGCAAATGATGGGCCGGTAAATTGATAAACATGCGACCGCTGTTCAAAGTGGTATTTGTGCCGTCAACACCAATAAATGACGACAGACTCGATACCCCCTCGTCTTCGAGCAACGCTGCCGCCAAGGCTTGTTGGCGACGCGACATAGCCGCAAAGGATGAGTTTTGCGGCGCCTCAGTGACTACCTGAATCACGCCGCTGTCTTGAACCGGAAAGAAATCTTTATCGACGGCAAAATACAACAGCACCGTGAGCGCAATCGTCGCCAACATCACCAACATTGCCGCTGGCTGTCTAGCCAAAACCCAGTCGAGCATGTCTCCGTAGCGAACGATAAATTTATCCATCGCGCCCTGCTCTTGATGATCTTGCGTTCCAGACGAGTCGCGCAACATACGGGCACACATCATCGGCGTTAGCGTTAAAGAGACCAGCAAAGAAATTGCGATGGCTACCGCTAATGTCACCGCAAACTCATGGAACATCCGACCAACAACATCGGCCATAAATAACAGGGGAATTAGCACAGCAATCAATGACAGTGTTAAGGAGATTAAGGTAAAGCCAATTTCCTTTGCGCCCTTTAGTGCTGCTGCCATCGGGCTGTCACCGTTCTCGCGATGACGGGCAATATTTTCTAACATCACGATGGCGTCATCGACCACAAAGCCGGTAGCGATTGTCAGCGCCATAAGGCTTAAATTATTAATCGAGAATTCCGCCAAATACATAAAGGCGAAGGTGCCAACTAAAGAAAGGGGTACGGCAATACTGGGAATAATGGTGGCGGGCACACTGCGTAAAAATGCAAAGGTGACCAAGACCACCAAACCTATGGCGAACAACAATTCCTTTTGCACGTCTTTAACCGAAGCGCGAATACTATCAGTTCGGTCCGTGAGCACATTTACGTCAACCGCCGTGGGCATAGTGGCGGACAACTGCGGTAACAGCGCACGCACACGGTCTGCCACCTCAATCACATTGGCGCCGGGTTGCTTTTGAATATTCAGCAACACCGCCGCCTGACTATTCGCCCACGCCGCCAAAAAGCGATCTTCGGCACCGTTGCTGATTTTTGCCACATCGCCTAAACGCAGGGGCGCGCCACCCTGATAAGCAATAATGAGTTTTTCATAATCTTCAACGGAGCGAATTTGATCGTTCGCATCGAGCAAAGTAGTGCGATTAGGGCCATCAAAACTGCCCTTGGGTTGGTTAACATTGGTCGCCGCGATAGCCGAGCGAATTTCATTTAGACTCAAACCATAAGCGGCAACCGCCGTTGGATTAACCTGTATACGCAGTGCTGGGCGCTGACCACCAGCCAAACTCACCAACCCCACACCCTGCAACTGCGCCAGCTTTTGCGCCATGCGGGTGTCAACTAAATCGTGCACTTCTGGCAGCGGCAAACTTTCTGAGCTTATCGCCAAAGTCATAATAGGCGCGTCGGCGGGATTTACTTTTCGATAAATGGGCGGCGTGGGCAAATCATTCGGCAGCAAACTGTCCGCCGCATTCAAGGCGGCTTGCACTTCTTGTTCAGCCACACCCAAATCAACTTCCAGCGCAAACTGTAAGGTAATCACCGAAGCGCCACCGGAACTGGTGGACGCCATTTGTTTAAGGCCGGGAATTTGCCCCAACTGTCTTTCTAGTGGGGCGGTAATGGTGCGCGCGGTGACGTCTGGCCCCGCGCCGGGATGAAAGGTGTACACCTGAATAATTGGGTATTCCACCTGCGGCAGTGCCGACACCGGCAATAAACGCCACGCCAAAATACCTGCGGCCAATAGCGCGAGCATCAGCAGCGAGGTGGCGACCGGGCGTAAAATAAAAGGGCGCGAGATATTGTTCATTACTGCGCCTAGTTATGTGGTTTTGGCGGGGGCACTGGCGTGCCATCACGATTCGGACGCGGCCCAATTGGCTTACCATCAGATCCTTTTGCGCCCTCGCGTGTGGGCATACCGTCAGGCTTTGGCAATCCCTCTGGCGGAAATCGTTTCTCCGCGACGGATGCGTCACCCTCAACAATGACTTCACGACCATCGCGAAGACGATCCAATCCCTCCAGCACCACCCGGTCACCAGTTTGCAAACCATCAGTTACCGCAACGCGATCACCATCAATAATGCCAGTGGTCACCTGACGAATGAAGGCCTTACTGTCTTCAACCACATAAACGTAGCTTCCCTGCGAGCCATGCTGAACCGCATCGGCAGGCACCGTTAATACATCATCAATGCTATTTAAGCGCAGGCGAACGTTTACAAATTGATTGGGGAATAGTGCGTTATCTTGGTTTTCAAACTCAGCTTTTACTCGGAGCGTACCAGTGGTGGTGTCGATCTGATTGTCCAACGTAAGCAGCTTTCCGGTGGCGATCACCGATTGTTCATTGCGATTTAAGGCTTCAACCCGCAAGACTTCACCGCTGTTAAACGCCTTCAGCAAAGCGGGCACCTCCACCTCGGACACGGTAAACAACACTGCTATCGGCTGGGTTTGAGTAATCGTCACTATGCCGTCGGTATCGTTGGCGGCAATTAAATTACCCGCATCAACCCGACGCAAACCTAAGCGACCGGAAATCGGCGCTTCAATTCGTGTCCATGACAATTGCAGCCGCGCGTCATCAACTTGCGCCTGCTGACTTTTGTTGGCGCCCTTGAGTTCGCGAACCAATGCAGCCTGGCTATCGAGCTTCTGACGAGCAATCGAATCTTCGGCATACAGTCCCTGATACAAATCCAAATCCACTTCCGCATTGGCGAGCTGGGCTTGATTTTGTTGCAGCTGTCCCTGAGCCTGATCAAGCTGCGCGCGATAGGGTGCTGGGTCGATTTCTGCCAGTAGGTCTCCCTTGGCAACCTCTGCCCCTTCAGTAAATTTAATACTATTCAGCACACCGGCAACTCGGCTGCGGACAATAACCGTATTCAGCGGCGTGACTGTACCGATGGAGCGAAGCTGCACATCAAGACCGCCCTTCTCAACCGGAACCACGCGCACCGACGTTGTTTGACCACCCCAACCCCGCCGCATCATGGGTTCTTGCGCTGGCGGCGTACGGCCAAGCAAATACCATATACCGACCACAAACATCAGCAATAAAACGACCCAGACTATAGCCTTCTGGGAACTACTCAAACGCGAGGAACTATTCATGTATCAAAAACCATTGCGAATACCACGGCGAGGAATAAAACGAGCAACGCAGCGCAGTGAAAAATCAGTATGTATGTTTAAACACAGCTACGGGAAAAACCCCTCGCTGAAAGTGCAAAAATCTGGATAAGTATACTCTCTAAACTAGCCGGGTTTATTTACGCAATGCCTAGGCAAACTGATGACAGAAAGCGAGGGCTCTACGCTACCCTCAATACACGTCTCGGCGATACAAACCCGCATCGTTTAAGGCATCTACTTCACGGCTGCCCAGAACCCGTCGCAATTGCTGATCTACACCTGCGGCCATACCGTGGCGACTGCCACAAACGTATATTGCCGCCCCCGTCGCCACCCAGGCTTTTATCGCTTCAGAGTTCGCAGGTATTGCGTCTTGAACATAGGCCGACTGCCGCGAGCAACGGGAAAAGGTCAAATCCACTCGCTTCAAAAATCCCCTGCTTTGCCACGCGGATATTTCATCTCTAAAAATACGATCTGTATCTGGGCCGCGCTCGCCAAACAATAACCAGTTGCTGCGACTGCCCGCCAACTCCCGCGCTTGCAGATGGGCGCGCAGACCAGCGAAACCCGATCCGTTACCAATCAAAATCATGGGGATATTCGACGCCGGCGCATGAAACAAGGGATTGCTGCGCAGCCGCAACATGATCGTATCTGCAGTATTCAAGCCTGCCCCAAGCCAGTGAGACGCCACGCCGGGCACGCCATCCGTAGACTGCATTCTCACCAACAAATCTAAACTGCCACGTTCCGGCGTTGACGCAATGGAGTATTCACGCTTGCTCAGTCGCGGCAGATTATCAACCCAATTAGCGATAGCCTGAGGATCTTCGCTGCCGGGGCCGCGTAAATCAGCGGCGCGTAAGTCCCGACTACGCAACTCATCAATTAATTTACCGGCTTGGTTTTCAACGCCTACGACAATATTCGCATCTAACTGGAACCGCGCCGCAAACGCCGCGCAACGCTCCACACTATTACGTGGAATGATTTCGGCAATATCACCCGCCCGCCAGAGCGGTACTGGTGCTTGCAAAATAGACAAGCCAGATTCTGGTGATGGGGTGAATGTTAAATGCACCAAGGGCTCGCCAAGGCTACCGGGATTTACAATACGGCGGTGATCTAATTGCCATGCTTGAAATTCACCCAGCGAGTCAGTTTCGACAACAGGAATAGCGTCTGCCCCAAATTCACTTAACTGCTGATTCCATCGCTGCATTACTTCTGCGGGATTATGAGCAGAATGACTATCCAACTCTAGGGGCGCACATATAGGCACTGCGCCCAGTGCAGATAAGCCACTGTGCAGCTTGTGCCCAAAGGCACAAAAATGTTGGTAGGCACTGTCGCCTAAGGCAAGCACCGCAAATTTTAAATGCGAAAGCTGCACGGACTGATGATGTAAATACGTTCTCGCGAAGCGAACACCATTGTCTGGCGGCTCCCCTTCGCCGTAGGTGCTGGCAATAAAAAACGCATGATCTGTTGTGGCTAACACCGCGTCATTCACCCGATCTAAAGGTAGCATTCGCACCCGACCCGACGCCGCCAAAGCACTGGCACTCTGCTGCGCCAAGGATAAGGCAAAACCGCTCTGACTCGCATAAGCGACGAGCAGCGAAACACCAGAATCACGCTCATTGACCGAACTAGCGATGAATGTCGATTCACCGCTACTACGTCGTCGGCACTGCCAAAAGCAATACACGCAGAACAGCGCGTATAGGCCCGTAACAGCAAAGACAAATACAGATCGCTCAATAGGCGTCATATCAGCGCTACCGTTTTACGCTAACAGCGGCTTACTGAGGCAGCACTTCTAAGGTTGCCGAATAACTACCCTGACGCGTGGTCGCCGGTGCTGGCGCCTTATCATCTTGATATTCAGCTTCTAGCCAGTAACGTCCTGCGGACGGCCATTCAATACTCACCACACCTTTACCATCACTTTGTACTTTAATTTCGTTGGGACTGTTGCGGTAGCGCGAGCCATCTGGAATAACCGTAACCTCAACACCCTCAGCGGGCTTGCCATCGATAAAAAAACGAAACTCTGCTTTTTCACCCGCAAATAAATCATTGGGATGGGTAATCGGCTGTAGCTCCAGACCGGCGTTTTGCAAAGCAAACACGGTTTTATTCGGCTGCCCAGCGGTGACGAAGGTTTCCATGCGACGTGATGACTGACTAACCTGCAAATTCTTGGCGTTTTTAGGTACTGCTTTTTTAAACTCTTCTGGCGCTGGCGTTTCACCGCGACCAGGCCAAAAACCACGCTTACCGTCTTCTGTTTCCCAACGCGCTCGCAAACCACTACTGGCACTGAATACCTTGTAAGTTCCTTCTTTGTTCAGCTCCAAATCAAAACTGCTGCGGTATTTACCCGTGTGCGGATTTTGCAAGCTGACCTCTTTGCCATCGGGACCGATTGCCTTCATACCATTGAGACGCATCGGCGCGTGATCGGTGTAGAAAATGTCATTAGACACCGCGGCGTCAAAGGTCACCCACGCATTTTCACCTGACAATACAGTAGCAGCGGGCAATACCCAGGCGCGGTGCGCATTCGCCGCCAGCGGAAGTGACAATGCTAATATTGCGATAAATGGGAATTTTGATTTCATCATATTGGTCACCCGTTTTTAAAATTCAGTTTTTAACAATCTTTTTTAAACACGTTTAGGATTACTGCGCAGTCAACACGTGAGACACACTAAGGCGCGAGCTGCAGGACAATTTTCCCCAGCTCAGAATGACCCTGCGTTTCTAATGTTTGCGCAGAATGTGCCGGCCATTGAAAAGGAATTTTTAACAATTCTCGGCCACCCACTTCGCGAGCAGCTTCAACATATAACTTGTAATTACCGCTGGCTAAATCCTTTGCCACCTTGCTGGTATCAATACTGTAAACACCGGGCTGCTGAGTCGCCCCAGTCACGCCGTCAACCGGCATATCCAAACTGCGGCCACTGCGCCTCCACCACTGACGCATGTCCTTCAACCACTGTTCACCCTTGTCATCAGCCTTATCTAGCTGATACCACACCGCCAGATTAGTCACGTCGCCACTGTCGTCATTTTGCAACCATGCAGCGACATAGGGACGATGATATTCCGCCACGTCTATTTGTGGCAGCTCAACTGACAACGCCAGCTCTGAGGCCTGCGTCGCACTCGCCAACACCACGCCCGACAAGCTTATTGCCGCTAATATTTTAATCACTCACATCACCTCCACTGCTGGTTCCTATAAACGGCGGCTCTATTAACAAAGGCTGCGCCATCAATAGAATCCGTCCAAATAAAATTAATTAATGAACAAATAAAATAAGTAAGATCACCGGAATAACCAATCCTAAGACCACCATCGGCCACGTCGTCGGCCTACTTCCTGCATGACGTTGCAATAGCAACAAGCCGGAAACACAAAACACCACACATGCAACAGCGAATCCGTCGATAAACAAGCTCCATGCCATGCCGGTATCTCGGCCTTTATGAAGATCATTTAAGTAAGCTATCCAGCCGCGAGTAGTGCGCTCGTAAATCACATGGCCGCTCGCAAGATCTACACTTAACCATGCATCGCCACCCGGCCGTGGTAGGGCGAGATACACATCATCTTCACTCCACTCGCCGCGCAACGACGCCGGAATATATAAACCTAATTCGGTTTGCAGCCACCCGCGCAATTCAACGCTCAATGGCGCCTTGTCAGTGATTGGTATTTCAATGGCGTCTAACATCACCGCCGGTAATACCGCCTCTAATTCCGTGACTACCGGCGTAGCTGGAATAATCGCCGCATGGTTCAAGGTGATACCGGTAGCGGCAAACAACAGCATTCCAACCAGGCACAACGCAGAACTTATCCAATGCCATTGACGCAATGAACCTATATGCCACGGACGAGGACGACGGATTAACGACATAGATCAACCACCAAGCGCAGTGCACTCATTTCACGTTTACGACATGCCATTTGTTTTAACTTTCCGGTTCGCTAACAAAACCCAGCTTCAAAATACCGGCGCGCTGTACGGCGGACATCACCTTTAAAACGTGCTCATAGCTGACGCTACGATCACCACGAATATGAACTTCAGGCTGAACAGGGCTAGCCGCCGCGACGAGCAAACGCTGTTCAAGACTGTCCATGGTCAATTCGGTTTTATCCCAGTGAATAACACCATCGGCACCAATCGACAGGACTACCGCATTGGGTTTTATGTCATTAGGCGTGTTGTCGGCGCGGGGTAAATCCACTTTTACCGAGTTGGTAATAACCGGCACTGTAATAATAAAAATAATCAACAACACCAACATAACGTCAACGAGCGGCGTCATATTGATCTCACTCATTACCTCATCGTCTTCATCCAAGCCGCCACCAAATGACACGTCAAACGACCTCGCTGTGCTTTTGCTGAGCTTTAAGCAAACTGCTCACACTGCTGTCATTATTGCGATTTGCAGGTGCGGCACCGGTAATTAAATAGGCGTGCAACTGGTGAGCAAAGCGATGGAGTTTGCTAACAATCGCCTTATTGCCACGAGCAAGGGTGTTGTAAGCCAGCACCGCAGGTATCGCAACCGCCAAACCAAAGGCCGTCATGATGAGTGCTTCACCCACCGGGCCAGCCACCTTGTCGATACCTGCCTGACCGGAGACACCAATACCAACCAAGGCATGGTAAATACCCCAAACAGTGCCAAACAAACCCACAAACGGTGCCGTAGAACCCACCGATGCCAGCACCGCCAATCCCCTTTGCAAACCCTCTCGACTCTCATCGATAGAACCCTTTAGGCAGGCGGTTAACCATTCAGCCAAAGGTAAATTGCCGTGCAAATCGGCCTTGTGATTTACGTGGTGATCTAAGCCAGACTGCCCCTCTTCCGCGAGCAAGCGAAACGGGTTATCAGCTTGGTTGCCCAGCATGTGCAAACCTTCGGCAAAGCTCTTGGCATGCCAAAAATCGCCCAAGGCGCGCACTGGTTTACGTAAGCGAAATAGCCGCCAAGAGCGAACAACTATCACATACCAAGAGGCCACTGACATCGCTAACAACATCAGCGCCACCACCTTGATGACCGCGTCGCCCTGCATCCAGAGCGCTTCTACACCGTAGGGGTTTTCCATAAAACAACTTCCTCAACTTCGTATTCACGACCGCCACAGCGGCGCTAAAAATGATTTCTATCAATCGGCCAATTGAACATTTACTTATTGATTCAAGGAGAATTCCAAAGGCTGCACATACCAGTAAGGAATCGCCTCATCACCTCGCTTGGCGGGTAAATAGCGCCAGCGCTTTACTGCCTTGATTGCGGTTTTGTCTAAGCGCTCAAAACCACTGGATTTCTTCAATCTCACCTCACCCACGGCACCCGTCGGCAAAATCAGTAACTCCAACAGCACAACACCCTCTTCTTTCAAGCGCCGAGATATCGTTGGGTACGCCGGTGCCGGGTTATTCAGCGGATTTGCATCGTGCCTAGGCGGCGTAATCGGCGCACCCAATGCGCTATTGTCCTCCTCCGCCACCCGCGCAGATTTTGGCGCCGGTGGCGGCGGAGTGTGCTCCTCTGCAAGCGGCTTCTGACTGATCGCCTTCTCTGATGGCGGCGCCTTTGGCAGCGGTGGCTGTTTCTGCTTTGGTTTTGGTAACGGCTTTGGCAGCGGTTTGGGTAAAGGCTTGGGGCGCGGCTGAGGCTGTTCGGGTGTTTTTTCCGGCGGCGGCGTTTTTTTCGCACTCGGTATTTGCACCGCCTCGGCCGGTGGCGCAGGAATAATGACACCCTGAATACTGGGCATCACCAATTGCTTATTGTCAGGCGACGGGAGCAACACCACTGCGGCAATAGCGCCGCCGTGAAGAGAAAGCACCAATAAAAATCCAATCCACGATTCCCGCCCTTTCATCGCCACGACCTTTGGCTTAAGGAGACCTCAGTAATGCACGAAGACGACACCATCACCAAGACACAGCTGGAGCCATACGCTAAACACGCGTCTCCAACAGTAAATTGCCCGTTCACCATGCCCATGTATCACTTAAATTCCGTGGTTTTAATCCAGAAACGGCGCACAAAACCAGCAGCGCCATCGTCAAAGCGCAAGATTACATTAAACGATAATGATTATCAAAGACTAATGAGAAACAGTTTTATTACGTTTTGAGTATCAAGAAAGACCAGCAATGTTGCGGAATAACCAATACATCCAATAGACGCTACAAGACCGTAGGATTATTCAGTGTATTTTTGTCCCACCACGTCTTATGCTCACGGCTTGAGTTTGGGGCGTAAGGCTTTGCAATAAGACAGTTAGCACTTCACAAACAAAGCGTTCAATAGATGACCACAACAAGTGAGCGCTCACACGAACGATAAAAAAATAATAAGGAAGGCAATGAAGAGATTAGATGTTGTTATTTTAGGCGCGGGTATGTCCGGCTTATGCATGGCAATTAAGCTTCGTGAAGCTGGAATTAATCGCTTTGAAATCATCGAGAAAAACAGCGACGTCGGTGGCACTTGGCACGAGAACACCTACCCCGGTGCATGTTGCGATGTGCCATCAACGCTCTACAGCTTTTCCTTCGAACCCAATCCAGACTGGAGCCGCACCTACTCGCCGCAAATAGAAATCAAACGCTATTTTGAGCACTGTGCAGACACGTATGCATTGCGCCCACATATCCGTTTTAATTGCGAGGCGGTGAGTGCTGACTATCAACAAGATGACGGCCACTGGATTGTGACCCTCGCAAACGGCGAGCAATTGTGTAGCCGCATATTAATTTCTGGCATCGGCCAATTAAACAGACCCAACATCCCCCACTTTGACGGCGCGGAGCAATTTAAAGGCGAAGCCTTCCACTCAGCCCGATGGAACCATGACCTAGATTTAAACGGCAAACGCATTGCCGTGATTGGCAGCGCAGCCAGTGCTATTCAGCTAATCCCCCACTTAGCAAAACAAGCAGAACAACTATACGTCTACCAGCGCAGCGCAAGTTACATCATTCCGCGAGGTGACAAAGCCTACTCCGCGACAGCAAAACGTCTTTTTAGAAAATTTCCGTGGACACAAAAAGTGCTGCGGCTGTATTACTACCTGCGACAAGATTACTTCACCTTCGGCGCTATGCTCGCAGGCTCGCTCCGGGGCAAAATTATAAAATGGATGACAAGCCAATACCTTAACGCCAGTATCAGTAATCCAGACCTACGTGCTGTATTACGCCCGGACTACCCCCTAGGCTGTAAACGAGTATTGGTCAGCGACGACTTTTATCAAGCCTTTGAAGAAGACGGCGCAGAAGTGGTTACATCACCGATTAGTGGCATGAACTCAGAAGGAGTAATCACTAACGACAGCATTAAGCGTCCCGTCGACGTCATTGTGTATGCAACCGGCTTTCAGGCCACAGATTTTTTAGTGCCACTAATAGTCCATGGTGAAAACGGCGTGGAACTCAATGCCGTATGGCGAGGCGGCGCCGAAGCCCATCGCGGCGTTGCCCTAGCGGGCTTCCCCAATTTTTATATGCTGTATGGACCCAACACCAACCTAGGCCACAGCTCCATTATCTATATGGTAGAGAAGCAAGTGGGTTACCTAATGCAATGCATTACAAAAACCCTCAAAGAAGACCTGCGCAGCCTTCAGCCAACAACTGGCGCACAGCAAGCGTTTAACACGCGAATGCAAAGCGCCTTAGCTGATACGGTTTGGGGCGGCGACTGCGGCAGCTGGTACAAAAACGCATCCGGCAAAATCATCAACAACTGGCCCTACACCACAACGCGCTTTGGCCGTGAAATGAAAACGGTTGATTTTGATGAGTATCAGCAAGAGCGGGGTTAAGAGCACCCCTCACCGCCACGCTATATAGTGATAATGCCTCGTTAGTATTCTTTATCCTCTCACCACGAAGAGATACGGCCAATAGAGCCACTGCTGAAATGGCGTGTGGACATTTGCAGGAAAAATGCTTAAATGGGGCAGGAAGGTGCACGTGATCACCACGCGACAATAGGGAAATACCGGAAATGGATCAGATGACTAAGGATGGTTGGTCTTCAATGGCTACACTAGTTACAGGTGTTCTAAAAACAATCCCCAATAATAGATGCCACCACCGCAAAGCGGCTCAGTCCAACAGACATTTATATGTCGTGCTGCACGCAACAGATAAACGCTAAGTAGTTATACGGCATGAGACCTCTCTTCTACTTAAAAATCGCCTTCTTATTTGGCTGTGCAGTTACGCCAAACGAAAACAGCATGAGTCGATATTTGCACCAAGGCTGCTGGCAATATACTACCGAGCAAGTACCTGGCATCCTGAATGTCTTGCATCTATGCGTAAGTGACGGTATTGCACGAATGGAAATTTATTACCCGAACAGATCGGCCGGGCAAAACGGACAATCAACCATATGCAGGCAAGCTGGAGTGGCTACGAAACGGAATGATTCACAGTTGTCAATCTCCCTCAGTCAAGGTAAATGTGAAAATGGAAGAGAATTGCAACCGTTCAATTTGGATTGCGAGGTTGGCAATACACTTAATTGCAGAGATCGCGAATATTTCCTTACTTTTCGCCGTAGCAATGCCGTATAACAATCGCAAACACAGTGAAACTGTAAGCGGCACTGCGTACCACATCGCGCGTGTTGCGAGTCGTTATGAGGCTAATCAAGTGAGAAGAATGTTCTCATGAAGGTCAAGTATCGGAACTTCAGGCGTCTTACTGATGCAGGTGCAATTGGTAGTGACTTGGAAAGCATGGGAATTCTTTCGCTTGTCCTTTTCATTTGTTTGGGGCTGGCCTTCCATCTGGGAGAAAGTCCGGTATTTTGTGCAATCCTTTTAGTTACTTCAGTGGTCTGCTTCATCCCAATTGTGTTGAGTTTACTAGGGCTCTTTTCAGGCGCTACCAATGAATAGCTTCAGGATGGCGGTGGTAGAGCCTAATAACCAGTACATGCAGTTGCCGCTAAAAAGCGCTGCGGGTATGCTTATTGTCTGCCCGTGGCGTTTAGCGTTAAACCTATGGTGATGTTATGGCGCTGGGATTAAGCAATAAAATGGGCTGGAAGCTCTATTTTGTGTTTTATGTGTCGCTAGTTTCTTCAGAGATAGGGATAGATAACATTGGCGGCGCTGGTACGCTCCTATGTATTCTCAAGACTACATTTTCTGTGGCGTTTGCGTTCCCGCTGCTCTGCTTCGCTTTCGACAAGACTTTAGTATCAAAGAAACTCGCTGGGATAATTTTTTACATCAGCGCATTTTGGTGGGTCTACGTTCTTGCTGGAACGGGGAATTCAATGAATAGTTTGATCATGGCTGCGTTTATCATAGTGTTGTACGCGCCGGGCTTTGTAGCTATAAATCACTATAGAAGGGTGTCTAATGCATAAAGGTTTATGCAAGACCAGGCAAGCCGACACACTTTTCAAAGCGCGCTATATTTATGCGAGTCAAAGCACACTGACGCTGAATTCCACACCACCCATTGAAACTAAAATCTAATCAATTTTTAAACGAGAATTAAATATGATAGTAAAAATAATTAAAACCTCCTTGATTATATTTATGCTTGGGGGGTGTGCTTCCCAGTATGGACCGAAAAGTATCAATGGCGGATATTCCGACGAGCAGATAAATCAAACCACGTATTTCATAAGGTATGACGGATCACCTTTAGCGGGTCCACTAGCAAGTGACAATGGCTTGTCCGCACTCTGGAATAAGAGAGCAAAAGAGCTATGTGGAGGCGATGACTTTTACAAGGATACAAAATCATTACGAATTGACGGCTTTGGGAATGAGTCCTCTATTGGAACACCAACGATATACGGGGTGGCGTACTGCAACAACAAAATCACTGACACTAGAAATCAAAACCCAGACGAAAATTTCACAGATTATATAAATTTACCCTATGAAATATTTAATTATAAAGAGATATCACCATTATGGGATCTTTTAATTGATGATAAATATCAAGAGTTAGAAAATATTACTGATAACCTTCTATCTCAACTCAATGAAAATGAAATTTCTGGCATCCTAAACACCTTCTCGAGAATAAACCCTATTGCCCAAGACCACCTAAGCGAATGGGTTGATTCACAGCCAGATTCTTTTATCGCCTTGTATTCTCGCTCGCTCTTTTATCATCATTATTCGTGGTTCAAGCGCGGCAATAAGTTGTGGAATGATGTTACAGAAGAACAACGAGCTGGATTAAAAAAATATAGGGATCTAGCCATACGTGACTTAGATAAGGCGTTAAACTTGAATCCTAAGTTCTGCCCAGCGCACACGCTAAAACTTCAAATTTATACTACTGTAAAATCAGCAAAGGGGGCTGGCTTTGAAGAGATTTATAGAACAGCAGAATCTGAATGCCCAAAATCGATAGCTGTTCGAGAGGCTTATTTAAGATATTTACTGCCACGATGGAGTGGATCAAATGCAGAAATGGCCAACTTCATATACAAATCAAAAAAGGATGACGAATTATTTGGCGCCCTAGAAGCACTGTACTTAGCTGAAGAGGGCGACCAGCTTCGATTTAAAGATAATTTTGACCAAGCCTTAGAAAAATATAACAAGGCGCTAGCTATCGGAACTTTCTCACAAATATACGCATATCGAGCTTCCACTTTAGAAAATCTAAGTCGCTACGTAGACGCTGTTAATGACTTGAAAGAAGCAATAAATCTAAGCCCATACAATGATTCCGCCTATGAAGCGTTAACTAGGATTTTCCTGAAACAAAACGACTTTGTTGGCGCACTTATCGCGTCATCTTATTTAACAACGATGAATAATCAGTCCCCTAATAGCTTTGAAACCAAAGGGAATATATTTTATTTAATGCGAAGATATGAAGATGCCTTGGTAAGTTACAGAAAGGCCGCCATTCTATCATCAGACAAGGCAATTTATCTTCACAAAATAAAAATGGCTGAATATCAGATTAATATAAGGCAAGACCAGAAAAACACAGAGGATAAATCTCAATCCATATAGCACTATCAAGTCAAGCAAGAAGAGCACTGAATGCTGCCCTTCTTGTGAGGTTAACGTTAAACCTATGAATGAAAGATCCCACCACAATACTAGCTGGAATTATTTTTTAGCTCTTGAGGGCGACATTGAAAGAGTCGCTAGATACATAGAGCTGAATGAAGATAACTTTAAAACGTATTCTATTGAACTGGCTAGATTGCTAATGGCGTCTTGCGCTGAAATAGATGTTATTTTTAAGGGGGTAAGCCAGTATATTAACCCAGAATCGACAGCAAACAATATCACTGACTATACAAGAATAATTTTTGATCACTACCCAGAACTTAATTTAACAACGATAATTTCCCCTAGATACAGGTTAAATTTCAAACCGTTTTCTTGTTGGTCCAAGTCTCACGCCCCAGATTGGTGGACTGCAAATAATAAAATCAAGCATAAGCGAGACACCTACTTTCATTTGGCAAATCTAGGGAACTGCCTTAATGCGATTGCTGCGCTGTTTTGGCTTAATATCCAGTCAAATCATCAAATTCACTGCGCTTACGCTAAATCATTTGGTGGTCACTTAGCGCCACCAGAATTAAAATATACTTTTAGCAATTTAACTCCTCCATCTACTCTATTTCAATTAAATGAGCCATGGCTATACTTCCGTGATTAATACTAACTAGCCGTTATAGGGTATGAGAATGAAGATAGGAATAATACTTTGCTTAGGTTGGGCATTAATCCATTTATTTAAAAAGCTAGGTATGGAGCAATTACCTTGCGGCTTATTAGCCGGCTTACTTGCAAGTATCATAGTAAATGTTGCGTTCTTTTTTATGGGTGAGCCAGTAGTTAATGTGATTCTGTCAGTAATAGGCTTTACAACAATGGCTGTAGTATATGGCTTCTTTGCTAGCCGTAAGATCTATGGACGTTCCGGTTGATTCCGGGATACCGGCGCAAAACAGTTTAATCCACGCGACGCTTTGCGCAAATACTTAAAGTGGACGCGTTTCAGGGATAAAGTAATGCTCTTATGCATATTAGAACAGTCGTTGAGTAAAGAGTTTTAAGAATATTTAAGCTCTAATCACTACGAACCTAGATCACTTCATTCAGCTAAAATTAAAGATTAACCAAACTACAGGGTCTCGTCTTGCCGAAACTCCAGTACATTAAGCAAATGAAAATCCAACCCACAAAAAAGGATAAATTATGAAAGGAAAATGCCTTTGCGAATCCGTCACCATAGAGTCAGACGATGTAGCTGAATTTGAAGCATGCCATTGCAGCATGTGTCGTCGCTGGGGAGGCGGCCCTCTTCTGGCGGTGCACTGTGGTTCGAATATCAGTATTACTGGCAAGGATTCAGTCAGCGTTTATGAATCTTCCGAGTGGGCTGAGCGATCTTTTTGTAGTCATTGCGGCACCCATTTGTATTATCACCTCAAGCCAACTGATGAGTATATTGTCCCCCTAGGTTTATTTAGCGAGGAATCGAGCATCAGTTTTAAACGGCAGATATTTATTGATCAGAAGCCGAGTTCTTACGAATTCTCAAACCAAACAGAAAATTTGACTGAACAGCAGGTCTTCGACAGCTTTGGCGTTTAGAGCCTACATAGTAAGGCGTTGCTGTCGCCGCAGTCACCGCCGCGATATCCTGCAGTAACTGTGGCAAGGTCGTATTAGCCAAGAACACACATGAAGTACACAATACGAAATTCAACTCACCTTACTGCGTCCAAAAACGATGTTTGGCAGTGGATTACGTCCATCGACGGAATATCGAAAGAGATGTCTCCGTATTTGCGCATGTCTTCACCTCGCGGGGTTACGAGTTTAGCGACAATTGATTTTACGCCGGGAAAAAGACTGTTTAGGAGTTGGATTTGCTTCTTAAAGATCCTACCAATTGACTACTCCGACTTAACTCTGCAAAGCCTTGATGAGGGCCTTGGCTTTGTAGAGCAATCAAAAATGGGATCTATGCGCTCATGGCGGCATGTGCGCACCATAAGCCCGGATAAAGAGGGATGCGTATTAACGGATGAGGTGTCATTTGAGCCCAAGTTCGCAGGGCCTATACTCAGTAAACTAATAGCGGCCTTTTTTAACCACAGGCATCGCCGCTTAAGTAAATACCTCGCTGCTTGCAAATAGCTTCACCCAGTGAGCAGCGCTTCCCACAAAGCGTGTATACGCCCTATTCAGCGCTAGACTGCTGGCAATGCAGTCTACTAACAATAAAAAAGCAAATGTCGTGTGGCTATTGGCGCTGTCACATTATCGTCTTAAAACTTCAATATAAGCGCAATCAAACTGTAAGGCTAAGGCTCTAGTCTTTGTGCCGGTAAGTGGATCTATGTGCCACTGCTCTTTTGTTTCCGGGATCTCACCCAAGCACAACATACCTATATAGGAAAATTCATTTTCCAGACCAGGAGCCTTCAAATGCGTATAAAGACCGCCATATTGTCAGGAGTACTGCCAATCGCACTAGCGTCACACGCTGTTGCTGCAGTACTACCCGCTAATCAATCTACCAGTCCGTGGTATACCGATGCGGCGACAAGCACCAACTCCAAAGCCACGGCTACAACACCCACTAAGGCAAAAAATGTCATCTTGTTTGTGGGTGATGGCATGGGGGTTTCTACCCTTACCGCCGCGCGAATTTTACAGGGCCAACAAAACGGCCAACCCGGAGAAGAAGGCTATTTAAGCTTTGAAACCTTTCCCCATACAGCCTTAGTTAAAACTTATAACGTAGACGCACAAACACCAGATTCTGCCGGCACCATGACGGCAATGATGTCTGGCGTAAAAAGCGACGCCGGTGTGCTTGGCGTATCCGAGGATATTGAGCGCGGCGACTGCAGCACCGTTAGCGGCAACGAATTGATCACCGCCATTGAGCTTGCCGAAATCAAGGGTATGTCTACCGGCATTATCTCTACCGCGAGGATTACCCACGCGACACCCGCTGCGGCTTATGCGAAATCAGCGGATCGCAACTGGGAAGATGATGGCGACATGCCTGCTGCTGCCAAAGCGGCTGGCTGTGAAGACATCGCGTCTCAACTCGTTAATTTTGAACCCAATCTAGAAGCGCGCATGGAAGGCAAAGACGTCGACGGTTTAGACGTGGTGATGGGCGGCGGTCGTCGCAGCTTCTTGCCAAAAGATGCCGCGTTTAACAGCAACGATGCGGTTAGCTCGGTAGAAGGTGATCGCACCGATGGTCGCGATCTAACCGCCGAATGGAAAACGCGCTACCCAAATGGCAGCTATGTGTTTGATCAAAGCAGTTTCGATGCGGTAAACGCGAGCACAACAAGTAAGCTGTTTGGCCTGTTCAATGAGTCGCATATGCAGTACGAAAAAGATCGTGGCAATGACGTTGCCGGCGAACCTTCGCTGACTGAGATGACAAGTAAAGCTATCGACATCCTCGATAACAATAGCAACGGCTATTTACTAGTGGTGGAGTCAGGCCGCATTGATCACGGCCATCACGCTGGCAGTGCGTATAGCGCGCTTACTGATACCATTGAATTGTCGAACGCCGTTAAAGCAGCCGTTGACGCAACCAACCCAGATGAAACATTGATTCTGGTCACCGCCGATCACAGCCACGTATTTACCATTGCGGGCTACCCTAAGCGCGGCAACCCGATACTAGGCAAAGTGGTTAACGTTGGTGAAGATACACCCACAACCGCAGCAGACGGCATGCCCTACACCACCGTTGGCTATGCAAATGGTCTTGGCTTTCATGACCTAGGCTCTGAAACCGATGCTGACGCGGTTTACTCTGCAGGTATTCAAGCAGGTCGTGCAGATTTAAGCAGCGTAGACACTGAATCATCCGGTTTTCATCAAGAAGCGCTGATTCCACTGGAATCTGAAACCCATGCCGGTGAAGATATCAGCCTTCACGCACGCGGCCCCGGCTCACAATTTGTTCACGGCGTTGTCGAGCAGAACGTGGTATTCCATCTGATCAATCAAGCCCTCGATCTGTTGGCCAGCGAATAAGGAGAACGACAATGAAGCAATTTAAAATAGCATTACTAAGCGCCGCGATAGCTGGCCTAACAGCCTGTGGTGGCGACGATGGCCGCAATGGCGTAAACGGTACTGATGGTGCAAACGGCAATAACGGTGTAAATAGCCTGATCAACCAAACCCAACTTGCGGCTGGTGATAGCAATTGCCCCGGCGGCGGCATTCAGTTCGATAGCGGCGCGGACACCAACAGCAATGGCAACTTAGAAAGCAGTGAAATCACCGACACCAAATTTGTTTGTGAACCCTATACTGCACCAGCGCAGACAGACCTGATAGGCCAAACCAAGAACAATACCTGGTTCGCCGATGCACAAGCCAAGGTCGCGACAGCAACGCAACCTAACTTGACTCGCGGCGCAGCCAAGAACGTTATCTTGTTTGTTGGCGACGGCATGGGTATTTCCACCGTGACCGCAGCACGTATATTAGAAGGCCAGCTCAACGGCGAACTCGGTGAAGAGCATAACCTGAGCTTCGATCTATTCCCCTACAGCGGCTTGGCAAAAACCTATAACGTAGATGCGCAAACACCAGACTCTGCTGGCACCATGAGCGCGATCATGAGCGGTGTTAAAACCGACGTCGGTGTTATTGGCGTAAACGAAAACATTGTACGCGGCGATTGCACCACCGTTGCTGGCAATGAATTAGTGACCGCACTTGAACTGGCAGAAATTGCAGGTAAATCTACCGGCGTACTTTCTACCGCACGTATCACCCACGCAACGCCAGCGGCGACCTATGCTAAATCTGCTGACCGTAATTGGGAAGACGACGGCGATATGCCCGCCGCCGCTAAAACCGCTGGTTGCGAAGATATTGCCTCTCAGTTGATTAACTTTGAGCCCAATCTTGAAGCCCGTATTGGCGGCATCAATGTTGATGGTATCGACGTGGTTATGGGTGGCGGTCGTCGCAGCTTTTTACCAAAAGACGCCGCATTCAATAGCCCAGATGCAGTGAGTAGTGTTGAAGGTGATCGTACCGATGGTCGCGACCTCACCGCAGAATGGAAAACCCGCTACCCCGCCGGCAACTACATTTTTGATAAAACTGGCTTCAACGCGATTAACACTGAAACCACCACAAAAGTGCTGGGCTTATTTAATGAATCGCATATGCAGTACGAAGCAGATCGCAAAAACGACGTTGCGGGTGAACCGTCGCTACGCGATATGACAGAGAAAGCCATCAAGGTCTTGGATAATAACGACAAGGGCTTTTTCTTAATGGTTGAATCTGGTCGTATTGACCATGCTCACCATGCGGGTAATGCCTACAACGCTCTTACCGACACCGTGGAGCTATCTGAGGCCGTTGCCAAAGCGGTTGAGTTAACCAATAGCGACGACACGCTCATCATCGTCACCGCTGACCACAGTCACGTGTTTACCATTGCGGGTTACCCAAAACGCGGCAACCCAATTTTGGGTAAAGTCGTGGGTATTGGGTCTAACTCTCCGGCTCTAGCTGCCGATGGCATGCCCTACACCACACTGGGTTATACCAATGGTCTGGGCTTCCGCGACCTTGGTGACGAGACCGACGCCGACGAGGGTTACAACTCCCCTATCGATGCTGGTCGCCAAGACCTTTTGCTAGTCGATACGCAATCACCGGGCTTCCACCAAGAAACATTGATACCACTTGGTTCAGAAACCCACGCGGGTGAAGACGTTGGTATTTATGCGAAGGGCCCAGGTGCAGCGTTAGTGAGCGGCACCAATGAGCAAAACGTGATTTTTCATGTAATGGACTACGCGGCAGACCTTGTTAATAAAGCTAATAGCAATCAAGTCGCGCCATAAAAATCAATAATAACTAGATCTAGCTTGTGGCGTCGCTTGCGGGCGGCGCCATTATTATTGAATAGAATACGATCATTCCGATCTATGTTTAGCAAGGTTTGGAGATTAAAAATTGAACACGAGCAAATCCATTAGGAACACGCTAGGCAGTGCCATCTGCCGCATCGCCGTCATCGCCGCTGCATGTATCTTTTCTAGCACCGCGGCTTACGCCATGAATTGTGAGGCAGGCGAGGCAATTAACGCGCACTACCAAGTCAGCGAGCGCGCTGAAAATGCTAAACCAAAAACACTAGCTAATATGGTGCTATGGCGTCGTGCGAATAGTGTCGCTGAACAGTATCCTGAAAAGGGCATCACCGAGTTGTGGGAACGTAACCATGCCTCGGCTATTAAATTAAACCGCTATTTCGACGCCTATGAGCGTGGCATCGAATACGCACCAAGCGACATCAAAGGCGTAAAAAGCGACGACGACTGGAGTATGAAGACCCAGCTTATCGCCGATTCACTGCTCGCTAAAATGACACTCAACAAGAAAACCGGCAAAGCCTGCGAGCGCGAAGAAACCTACACATTAAAAGATAAGAGCCAAACCGTTACCGTCACCTGGCTGCCCGCCTACAAGCTAGTGAAGGAATATCAAAGGGAAGCGAACGGTCACACATCAATTTGGTCGCTTACCGAAAAAAGCACTGACAGCAAAATGGTAAACGCGTTTTTTGACAAGCACCTGAACTATCCAACAACAGACTACGCCGATATTGGCGACAGTGAATCTGATCCGTTTATTCGGAAAATGATTAATATAGGCTTTATCGAGCACGGCAGTTCCGGCATGTACGACGCCCAAGGCAATGACATCGGCGGCGAGCATCACCACTAAAATGAATGCAAAAAAAGACCGGGAAGATCCCGGCCAAATGGTGTGTAAACTAAAAATATAAGAGACTAATGGTATGAAGGGCGTTGATTAAAATATCTCCCGGCGCCCGTCATCATCAATACCATATAGATTCCGATCATCGACCATCGGCTGATGTGACGGCGAGATCTTTTGGCGTTTCGCGTCGAAGCACAGATCTATGTCGTCGCCGGGAAATGCGCCGGACTGCCACGCCGCCGTATACCGCAAACTCGCCTCGACACCGTGGGCGTTGGTAATCAAACGAGAGCGCTTTACAGGGGGCGTCTCATTTTCAAGCAACAGAACTTCAATCCGACGTAGGCGATCAAGTCGAATGGCTAATGTCGGAAAAGGCTCTGCCTTATGTGTATTACGCAGGGCATTGAACTGCGACTACAAGTGAAGGTTTTTCACCTGTACTCCCATCTTCCTTCTCATTTTTGTTTCGGCGAGATTATTTCCTCGCAAAAACACTATCAGTATGTAACCATTTTAAAATATAACACTATAGAACAATTGTTAAATACAACACTCTTATTTTGCAAGTGTCTTACTTTGGAACATTCCCATTTTCATATGATGTTGGCAGCGACCAAAAAAGAACTAAATTTACTTATAGATCAAAAAATTAGGAGCAATCTTGAGCGATAATTGGGAAACATTTGACGACGTGCCTCTTACACAAGAGACCGCACCAGATTATTTTTTGGATTATTTCTATCCCATCTACTTTTCTATCGGGATGAGAATTGCGTCTGGGTTGATGGAACCCGGCAACTTGGACCGGCATCAAACCGTCATCATGTGGATTTTGCGTTCAGAAACCTTACGTAGTGGTGAGTTGTCAGTCAGTCGTAAGGATGTTGTTAGGCTAATGACTGTTTGGTATGACATTACCAATAGCGGTGTATCACGGGCACTTAGAGCATTATCTAAGGACCCACTGAATTACATCAGCATAGAAGAATCACCAAATTCTGGCCGTGAAAAAATGATTACACTCACCCCTAAAGGCCAACAACATTGTGTGGAAATGATGGTAACTGGCCGTAAAGTCATCAAAGATGTCGTCGGCAATCTTTCGACTGAAGAAAGTAAAATGACAATCTTTATGTTCAGACGTTTAGAAGAAGAGGTTGCAAAAATAGGTAACTGAGGGCAGACACGCTAGCTTTCTGGCATCCGTCTTTATTGCACTGTTAATCTGATAGGCCAACTGCTCAGCTAACGATTTTCTGCTCAACAATAAACTGCATAAAACATCGCACACGCGCTGAGTCACGCAAATCACCGTGGGTTAGCAACCACAAGCCTGTAGACACTATGGGTGTTTTTGAAACAGCCGCCAGCTCCGGGTATTCACTGGCGGTTGCTTCTGTCATTAGCCCAAGCAAGCCCCCTTTACGCACCACCGACAATAATTGGCTATTGCAGTTTGTTCGCAGGGTGATGCGAGGATTCGGGACAAGGCTACGAAAATATTTATCCCCATCACGTTTCCCAAACACCGCCTGCCAAACCACCCAGTTTGCATGATCAATATCGCCGTTAATCTTTGCCACGTAATCCTTTGTGCCGTAGACGTAGAGCGGAATTTGACCCAGACAACGCCCTACCAACAGCTCTGGAGGATGATCCGTCATACGAATCAACACATCCGCCTGCAGCTGATTTAAATTAAGTTGTTCCGATGTCGCCAACACCGTGAGTTCGATATCGGGATATGCGCGCATAAACGCCGCAATCGGAGCAGAGAGATCCAACAAGGTAGTTTCGGGAATGGACACTGTCAGCGGCCCAGACAACACATCGGACTGACCTCGTATCTTGCGCTCAAAATCTAAGCAGCTACTTTCCACCGCCTCGCCCTCCGCCAAAAGACGCTCACCAGCGGTACTCAGTCGATAGCCTTTCTGTCGCCGATCAAATAGCTTCACCTTGCGCTGGTTTTCAAGCCGAGTGATGCGCCGGGATACGGTGACATGAGTTACACCGAGCATTCTAGCGGCACTACTAAGCGATCCGGTACGCGCCAGTGCTAAGAAATAACGAATATCATCCCAATCCATCTGTACATTTCCTCACAGTTGGTGTGCTTTTATTGAACTAACTATAACAGATCTAATTTTGTACACTGTGACAAATAATACTTATAAGGGTAAAACGCCATGCACAGCATATCTGACGCCCAGAATCTGGCGCTGCGCTATGCGCAGATTGTCGATGACCGGGATTTTGAAAAAATGCGCGGGATTATCAGCGACGATTTCAAGCAGCAGGGACCTAGCTGGCAATGCGAGAACGCCAGCGGATTTGTCGAGATGCTTAAGTTTTTAGAACAGACCTACAGCGCCACATTACATATGGTAGGCAATCAACTGGGCCAGTGGCATGAAGACCACTACGAAGGCGAAACCTACAGTATCGCGTCCCATATATATGAAAAGGATGGTCAGGGCCGAAAGCTAGAGATGGCGATTCGCTATCAAGAACGCGTGGAATACATCGATGGCCGCTACTGCTATACCCGTCGCGATGTGAACATTGTTTGGAGCAGTGACCGGACTTTGAATAACTAGATCGCAGCAACTCATACAAAGATTAATCAAGGATAAAAACATGAAAGTACTTATTGTTGGCGGCTCAGGCTTGGTGGGCGGCGACGCTGCCATCTATCTAAAAAACCAAGGTCATGACGTAACGATTATGGCGCGTAAAAAGCCTGTAGCACCGATTCTAGCGGCAATGCCCTTCTTACCCTGCGACTACGTTAATGATGATGTTAGCGATGGTCGCTTGGCAGGGTTTGATTGGCTTGTGTTTGCCGCTGCTGCGGACATTCGTCAGCTTCCTTTTGATGGCAGTATCAGTCCCGAAAACTTTTACCGCAAAGTGAATGACCAAGCGGTGCCACGCTTTTTTGCCGCCGCCCGCGATGCCGGTGTAAAGCGTGCGGTGTACATCGGCACGTTTTACCCGCAAGTTGCGCCACAACAAATTGGCGTGTGCCCCTATGTTACGTCACGCAGTAACACCGATAAGGCCGTACGCGCATTGAGCACCGAGAACTTTAGTGTGTGCAGTTTGGATCTACCCTTTGTGTTAGGTCATATTCCCGGTTTAGACATACCTCACATCGGTGCTTTAGTGGCCTATGCGAGCGGCGCGCTGCCGGATCTGCCTGTATTTTCACCTAAGGGCGGCACCAACCACATCAGCTCTCGCTCAGTTGCACAGGCAACGCTAGAGGCGCTGACTAAGGGCCAATCCGGCAAGGCCTATCTTCTCGGGGATGAAAATTACAGTTGGAAGGAATATTTAGAATTGTGGTTTAACGCCACGGGCAACCCGCAAAACCTTGAGGTATCTGAAAAAGATCACCCATTGCTACCCAATATCATTATGTTTGCAGGCGCCGGCGCAACCGTAAACTACGAATCGGAAGATGCCAAACTTCTTGCTTATGATCGGCAGCAAATTCGCAAATTAGTGAAAGAGATCTCAGCGGAATATCACGCGCAGTCCACTGCCTAAATAGCTTCTCAGACACGCCTATAAGAGCCACTGACATGTGGCTCGTTTAAATACCAACTTATCAATCAACGACATTGTTAGAACTCTGTCGCTCTTTTAACTCGCCCCAACAATCTAGGTTTTGCACATATAATAAGAGGACGCTCACCATGAAACACCATATATTGTTAAAACCCCTTTGCGCCGCAATATCACTTACCATATTAAGCGGCTTAGTTAGTAGTCACGTTTATGCACAGCAAGACAATACCCGTAAAATAAGCGCCGCCATTGAAGAGGTGATGGTGACCGCGAGGCGACGATCTGAAAACATGCAGGAAATACCGGTGTCCGTTACCGCGTTTACGTCCTCAGATATTGCTGAAATTGGCATAAGTGACATCTCTCACATTAGCGAGTTAACGCCTAACCTACTTATTCTGCCAAACTCCGGCGGCAATGATGGTGCGCTTATCTGTATGCGCGGGCTGTGCCGCACCGACTTTACGATCACCGAAGATCCGATGGTCGGTGTATATGTTGACGGCATCTATGTGGGCAAATCCATCGGCTCACTCTTCGATGTTGCCGAGCTTGAGCGCGTAGAAGTACTCCGTGGCCCCCAGGGAACGCTGTACGGCAAAAACACCTTGGGTGGCGCGGTAATTCTGCACACCCGCAAACCCTCAGGCGAGCTAGGCGGCAAAGCCACCGTGACCGTCGGCAACTATAATCGTCTTGATACCAAGGGTTATGTTGAATTTCCCGCGAACGACCAACTGGCCGCCAACGTCTCCTTTCTCACTAAAAACCGCGACCCCTTCGTAAGGAATAGCCTTAGCGATGATCGCTGGGACGAAGACAATCAGGCACTTCATGGCGCAATGTACTGGACACCATCAGAGAAATTAAGCGTTAACTACGCCTATGACTGGCAGAAGAAACAAGAGCAACCAATGGCATCGCAACTGACATCCGCATCAGGTTGGCTGGCGGCAATGTATGGCCAAGATGTTCGCCCCAATCGGGAAGACAATGTAAGCACCTTTGGCGCTTCACACAGTAACGTTGACCTAAGCGCCCACGGTTTAACCATAGAATACGAACTCAACAACACCGGCACGTTTGAAGATCTCGCGGTCAAATCGATCTCCGGCTATCGTAAAGTAGAAAACGATTTGCTCAACAATGCGACCGGCGCAAGCAGCCCGTTTATATATAACAACGATATATTCGACTACAACGCCCTGACCCAAGAGGTTCAATTAACCGGTACGGCTTTTACTGGCCTTTTCGATTTTGTCGTCGGCGTATTCTACTTTAACGAACAAGGTGACTATAGCAACGAACAAGAAATTGATGCATTCGCTTCGCACGTCGTGCTTAACACGGAGATCGATAACACCAGCAAAGCGGTGTTTAGCGAAATTACCGCTCATCTAACAGACAAACTAGATTTAAGCGTTGGCATTCGCTACACCGAAGAAGACCGCGAACAAAATCACACACTCATCGATCTTAATTCTGGTTTTGTCGTTATGGACACCTATAACCAAACCTATTTAGGCGCACCAGAACAAATCCCCACCACTATTACAGAGAGTAATGTGTCGCCACGCCTGTCGGCGAATTATCAGTGGAATGACAACCTAATGACCTTTGCCACCTACGCCAGAGGGTTCAAAAGTGGTGGCTTTAACGCCCGCGCAAATACGCCCCTGCAATGGGGCCCCTACGATGATATGCAGGTTGATAGCTATGAACTGGGCGTGAAATCCAACTGGTTGAAAAATCGGGTCCAATTTAATATGACCGCCTTCCACCAAAATCTAAGCGACATGCAGGCCCAGGTTAACGCAGTAGACCCAGGCAATACCCAAGGTGGATTTTCCATCGTCATCCAAAATGCGGCTGAAGCAACCATCGCCGGTGCCGAAGCTGAGCTGATTCTGCGCGTCGTTGACGGCCTAGATATCAGTGCGGGCTACGGCTACATCGATGCCCAATACGATACATTCAACTCCTTCGACATCAACACCGGTTCGGTGAGCGACATTGCCGATGATCGCGCTTTTGAGTTTAGCCCCAAGAACAGCTACAACCTCTCGCTCAACTATACGGTACCAAGCTTTACCAGTGCTGGCACACTGCGAGCGCGTTTAGACTGGTCCGGCACCAGCAAAATATACGTCACGCCAAAAATCAGCGGCAATGACGATATCAACCAAGACAGCTACAACTTGCTAAACACTCGCATCACCTTTGACGATGTTGCCCTTGGCGACGGCATACTGGCGGTGTCAATTTGGGGGAAAAATATCACCGACGAGGAATATAAAATCGGCGGTTTTGAAGTAGATGCAGGGGGTGGCGCACGCGTTGGTACTAACCAGTGGGGAGAGCCTCGTACTTTTGGTATTGATGTGACCTACCGATTTGGCTCGATGCTGTAGTTAGCTAATTTATAACTCAGTGTATTTAAAAAGATAACAATTTGGCCGTCACTACCTTAGAGACGGCCATCATAAATCACACAAACAGCAGAATATAATCCCTTACGCTCGCAAATAACGCAGCACCTGCCCCTTAAATGCCGATGTTAAAAACTTGCTGGTATCTGGCTTGTGCTGAGTATGTGAATAACCCAAGGTAACCATTTTTTTACTGAAAGCGGCATGATTAAATCTAGCAGGATCAACCAAAATAACTTCACATATCGGCTTTGCATGGCGTTCGATAAAACCAGACAGCAATGCAATGTGTTCCCGCTCATACAGCACATCAGCGCCAATGATCACATCAAACTCACCCAGACCGTCGCTCAAATCAGCCCAACCCGTGCGCAGAAAGGGAATTTTCTCCCCACTGTTTAAGCGCACATTTTCAATAAGAAAACCACCTGCTTCAGGATGAATATCCGTTGCGGTAATATCTGCATGGCGGGCATTGAGCACTAAACTCGACAAGGCCATTCCACAGCCCACTTCTAGAATACGCTTGTCCGCAAAGGCAAACGTCGCCATCTCATTTGCCAGTACCGCGCCAGAATCCCACACCACACCAAACAAGGGCCACTGTGCAGATGAAATACCCAGCGCGTCGGCCTCACCCAAGTTATCGGAAAACTGTTGTTTATCGCGAAGACTGCGAACGTGGATATCAAAACCTTGAATATCGATGGTTTGGTAACGAAAACGAACAGATTCCACACAGTGCTCCAAGAGCATTGGCGTAAGCCCAAAGCCAAAACAGCCCAAGACACGCACAGGCCACTATAGGCGCTTATATGCATGAAGTCTTGCACACGGTGGTAACTCGTAGATTAAGCTATAGCCCAACCATGTTTAAGGAAAATTATTATCGGTCTTTCTTATGAGTCTTAGCTTAAATACATCACGGTAATAGCGACATACACATCGAGGAAACCCTTTGCATCGCCAATACCTAGATACTAAATGTATCAAGGTGGTTATTAGCGCCGCTATCGTTTCCAAATTCCCGGAGCATCCCTAGCCGCGAATATGCCAGCAATAAAATAGTTAAGCGTAAGCTGCATTCAAAACTACATTTTAACGCCACAAACCGAAACACTTATCACACACGTTAGATGTGTGACTGCGTTCTCATTCGCGGATACTACGTATACTGACGACCTGAATTAGGCGCCATGATGATTTCGAACTCAAACTCATTGCGTCTTTATCAGGTGGCCCGTTATGAATAAGCGACTTACGTCTTCCCTACTCCTAAGTTCCGCATTTTTATCATTTGGTGTATTGGCGAACGTATCGCCTGCGTGGCATATCGACGAGCTGTCTAGTTCGACGGGCTACACAACTAGCGGTGAAAGCCAGAAAAGTCATCACTTCGGATTGGTTAAGCACAGCAACACCTGTGGTAGCGATGAGCTCATGGTCAGCTGGTCGAGTGACAGCGCAGAAATTTGGTCGCTGGCTGGTCAGACCATCACGATGGACGCAGAATTTAACGGTGTCGCTATTTCACTACCGCTAGAGGTTGTAGCCATTAAGCCGATGTCGGGCAATACCCACGAAGTGGTGATGGGGCATGTCTTTGCGAATTCTGAGTTATTAGATTTAATGCAGCATTCCGATACGGTGAATGTATTGATACCAGCCTCTAGTGATGCATCACGCCACTTTACATCACCCGCTGATCGCTTTTCCTTGGCTGGTTTTAATGAAGCACGCGCTAAAGCAATGAGCCGCTGTAATAGTAAAAGCTCATAATAGGTTCAGATCCTTTTTAGCTTGTAGCTGGGTAGGCAGCTAAACGTACCGCTACCTTATTTTTCCCATAAAAAAACCCGACGCGAGGTCGGGTTTTTTGTTACCACGAACGTTATCAAACAGGTGCTTTTGCACGTGATTTATATTCGCCGGTACGGGTGTCGATTTCGATCCAATCGTCGATCTCGCAGAAGTCGGCTACTTTAATTTCGGTACCGTTGCTCAATTTGGCGGGCTTCATAACCTTGCCAGAGGTGTCGCCACGGGCAGAGCCTTCGGTGTAAGTAATTTGACGAACGATCATGGTTGGCAAATCAACTGAAATCACTTTGCCTTCAAAGAATACCGCTTCGCAAATGTCGGTCATGCCATCAACGATGTAAGGCAATACACTTTCAATGTCGTCTTCGTTTAGTTCGTACTGGTTGTAGTCTTCGTCCATAAATACATAGACGGAATCGGCAACATAGGAATAGGTAACCGCGATACGTTCGAGGATAACCGGCTCGACCTTGTCGTCTGTCTTGTATACGGTTTCTGTCGTTGAACCGCTCAACAGGTTCTTTAGCTTCATTTTAACAATGGCGCTGTTACGACCAGATTTAGTAAATTCTGCTTTCTGAACCATCCAAGGCTGGCCATCGATCAAAATCACACTATTGGGCTTCATTTCTTGTGCAGTTTTCATAGGTTTTTCCGAAAGGAGATTGAGTTAAGCCAGCAACTTTTTTTGGCTGCGTATCATACCGAATTTAGGTAAAACTGCACTAGCGATTCTGCAAGATTATTTTGTCCTTCTATATGACGGCACCACTGCTCCGCATGGCCCGTCAAATCTAGCTCTCCGCTTAATAGGGTAGAATTGCCGACCGGCGGCTCCCCATTATTCCACGCATGCCAGCAGGAAACTAAGGCGGAGCGGCACTGAGCACTCAAGCCAGCGGAATATACCTCTAAAAAGGCGTCTAACTTTACTAAATGCGCAGCATCCTGCTGAGGATAGATATGCCAGAGAAAGGGTCGGCCAGCCCATTGAGCGCGAACAAAGGAGTCTTCGCCCCTGACCACGTTAAAATCGCAGCTCCACAGCAGCAAGTCATAGTCATTCTGACTGAGGAAGGGAATGAATTGGATGCTGACTTGACCACGCCGATAGACCACACCAAGAACATAGTCATCTCGTCCCAGCCAGGCACAGACACTAGCGCCAATACGTCCCTCTGGCACCACTATGTGATACGACGTCTCACCTTCGCTAAGTGTATTTAACCATAGCGCGAGGGCGGAATTTTCATAACAGAATAGCGACAGAAGCGCGGCATTGGGGTCGGGATTGACGCCAATACGTTCTAGAAACTGGTGCCGAGATGAATCGCACTGTTGAAATGAACGGCGTCTGGCGATTAAACCTGCCTCGCGAAGGAGACCACCCGTATCCGGCCTAAAACCTGGAAAAAAGAAGTATTTTTGCAGCCCATTGGGCTGTGGCGAAGGCAGGCCATTACACCCACCTACCCAGTCTTCTGCGCTTAGGTATTCTAAATTCAGCCAACAGGATTTTACTTCCCTCGCCGCCATTGCAGCGATGTAAGCCGGCGGCAACTGGCAACCAAAGGTCTCTAACACCACATCAGCTGGGGCGACTTCTGGCCATATTGACGGCCAATAATTGACAGACACCCCCTGAATTAATGTTGGCGTAGAATTAGACAGCGTTATGCCATCAGCGGCGCAGAGTCGATTAAAGGTGTCGAGATCGTCGACCCACAAACGCAGATTACAGTCGTATTCAGCCACCAATAGTTTGGCCAGCCGCCAACACACACCTACGTCTCCGTAGTTGTCGACAACGTGACAGAATATATCCCAACGTGTACGCAAATGAGTGTCCGATACAGAGTGATGGTAAGTATGCTTTAGGCCTCAGGTAATTTCCGTATAGTTGAGGTAAAGCTAGTTAAAACACGGCCCTCTTGTTTTAGCAGCCCTCGCGTAAATCCCATACGACCAGTTTCCTGAATTAACTCTACTTCCGCCAGCAGGGGTACGCCGACCGTACCACCGGCAACATACTGCAAGTTCATATCAATGATGACAACCCGCCCCAGTGCCACACTCCGATTAACATACAGCGGCAAATATAAAACTTGTTCAGCGCGAGCCGCCAGAAATCCGCCATGAAGCCCGTTCTGGCCATTTTGACTGCCAGAGTTCGTTTCAAAAAGCGCTTCGGCCTTGCCGGCGGCAACTTTACGAAATTGATAGGGGTCCAGTCGAGCATCGAAACTGTCGCCTTCTGGCATGGACATCGCCATCCAATCGGACGATTCGACATTGGGGAAATAGATGGGATCCGCACCACTCATGGCTATTTAGGTTCTCAGTATCAAAACCGGAAAGGTAGCACAATCACAGCGAACATTGCGCGGGCTAATTAAGCAGAAACGAAAAGACGGGAATTTTTATGGGTGCCTCGGAATCCCCTAAGATCGGCACCCGTAAATGACACAGAGCGGCGGACTATCTCGCCGCTTTTGTGCGGGGCAGCACGGGATCACGCTTTTCTATAAACGCGGCAAGTGCTTCTCGATGTTCATCGCTATTGCGACAGCGCTGGAAGTTCTTGATCTCTTCTGCAATATAGCTCTCGCAGCTCATCTCTTCTGCATTTTTGAGATTGTTTTTGATGCAACCCAATGCATTTGTAGGGCCATTAGCCAGGCGAGTCGCTAGTTTTTCGACCTCACCGGTTAACGAATCTGCACTACAAACCTTGCTCAGCAAACCACTTCGATAGGCTTCTTCGGCGCTGTAGGTCGGGCACAACAAACAAAACTCTCGGGCTTTTCCGGCGCCCATCCATTTGCTTAAAAAATAGGCTGCGGCAAAGTCGCCAGACAATGCGATTTTTGTGTGGGCGTATCCCAAGGTTGCGGTGTCATCCGCTAAACGAAAATCGCAGGCCAATGCCAGCGATAAACCGCCGCCCACGGCAGGGCCGCGAATCTTAGCGATGGTGGGCTTGGGCATTTCATGCAACAGCATGGCGGCTTCGGCACCCACTCTCAGCAACACTTCGGTGGAATACTTACGGGTATGCTCCACACCAAGGGCTAGATTTTTGATGTCTGCGCCTGCACAAAATGCGTCACCGGCACCCTCAAGCACCACCGCACCAACAGTATCATCCTGAGCGGCATCCCTAAGGCAGCGGTATAAAGAGGTCACCATCTCTTCATTTATCGCATTTTTCAAGGCAGGACGACTCAATATAATGTGTAAAACACGGCCATCTCGACGGGAATGAACAGGACCAATCTCATTAATCATTATTTTTATCCTTTTAACTACTAACAGCAGCATATCGCTGCGTTTTTCAAACTAGCACGGACACTTCGCTTACGCATTAAACAAAGGTGTAAACCACAAAATACGGCACAAAACAGAGAAAAACAATGGATTAAATAACTCCTTTTATATCTAACAAGCTACGCCGTAAAAATTCTGGAAAACGCACTAATACTGAGCAAACATCGCGCAAGAACACAAATCGATCCCCCGTAAAACCAATATGTGTTCACCATTTTCTAATTTGACCAGATCCTATCATTCTCTGGCCACGCTTTTTACAGCCAAGTTAGCCACGGCCACACTATCCACTGCAATGTGAAGAAACCGAATAGACACTGTTCAGCCTGGAAATCGTAATCCAACAAACCTAAATACAAACCATTTGTATTTGATAACAATTCTCATTAAGATGTAGCCCGCACCACATTTCAAGAACAAGACGCAATTAACCGCGGCGCTGTCGTTACGCTGGCAGCGACTCGCGGTAGACCTTAGAGACGAAAAGGAGAACATAGACGTGAAAGGCCAAGTACAAGTAAACCTGCCGCAACGCAAGCGGCTTGCACAGGCAATCGGATTAGCACTTGCCAGCTCAGCACTGCCAGCACTGGCCGCTGAAGAAGCGCAGCAAACCCTACCCGCTGTAAAAATCGAGTCTTCGGTAATTACACCCTACAAAGCAGAAAAAGCGTCATCACCCCAGTACACACAAAAACTTGCCGATACGCCTAAAACAATTACCGTTGTGCCCGAGCAGGTACTCCGCGATCAGGCCGTAAGCAGTCTTCGTGACGCTCTTCGCAATGTTTCTGGAATAACAATGCAGGCAGGCGAAGGCGGCGCTGCCGCAGGCGACAATCTCAGTATTCGTGGATTTGATGCCACCAACGACCTGTATGTAGACGGTGTTAGAGATATCGGCGCCTACAGCCGCGACACGTTTAACCTAGAACAGCTAGAAGTGACCAAAGGTCCATCATCTACTGTCAGCGGACGCGGCTCAGCGGGCGGCTCCGTTAACATGGTAAGCAAAGCGGCAAAATTCGAAGACTTTAAACGCGGCACCGTTATGGTTGGCAACGACAACCAGTTGCGCGCCACCGCCGACATCAATGGCGTGTTAAGTAATAATTTAGCTGGCCGAATTAACATCATGACCCAGGACAGCGGCGTACCCGGACGTGATGTTACAGAGAATAAAGGTAGTGGATTTGCAGGTGCACTAACGTATTTATTGTCAGAAAAAACAACACTGACAGGCGGTATTAGCTACTTAGACCAAGACAATATACCCGACGGCGGTGTGCCTTTACTGACCAACGCAAATGGCGAGCGCTACTTAGATAAAGATACTGCTGAAAACTACTACGGCGTTGAAAATCGCGACTACGACAAAAATGAAATAAGCACCGTCAAACTCGCCGTTGATCACCGCTTCAACGACACGCTAAGCCTACGCAATCAGACCTTTATCGGCACCACAGAAACCTCTGCCGCATTCACCCGACCAAGCTTTGACTCTACGGCGGGTAATGTGCGACGCGGTGGCGTAAAAGGCCGCGACGAAGATCGCGATATCATTTCTAACCAAACCACACTGCGCAGCGACTTCAGCAGCGGCAGCGTTGACCACAATTTGGTCACTGGTATCGACATTACGCAAGAAGAATATATTAACTACGAGCTGCGGCCCACCAACGACAATCCGCCCAATGTTGACCTATACAACCCTGTCACCGACGATCCATATGGCGGCTCTATTACCCGCGCCGGCGGCAAGCGTAAAGGGACATACGACGCGATATCACTATTTGTCAGTGACACGCTCACCTTTACACCGAAGTGGTCAGTCAATCTGGGCGTGCGAGTTGAGGACTACGAGCAAGAGTATTCGCAAGACTATTCTTCAACTGGTCGCGGTGGTGTTATCACCGACCCATTCAAGTATAAATCTAGTGATACCTTAATTAGCTGGAACGCTGCGGTTACGTATAAGCCAGTAGAAAATGGCAGCATTTATCTCGGTGTCGGCAATGCGCAAACGCCTCTGGGCAGCAACCTAACACTGTCATCGGATGAACAAAACCTAGATGCTGAAGAGGATCAAATCTTAGAACTCGGCACCAAGTGGGAACTGTTCGATGCCAAGGTTCTTGCCAATGCAGCACTATTCCGCTCGGTTAAAACAAACGCAGCAACCAACGACGTCGACAACGACGACGCGCTAGTACTCGACGGTGAGCAAGTAGTACAAGGCATAGAGCTAGGCATTAACGGCACCATCACATCGAAGTGGGCGATCATCGCCAACTACACCTATACCGATAGCGAAATCAAAGATTCTGGCGATCCAGCAGAAGTTGGCGTGGTTATTTTCAATACACCTGAGCACAGCGCCAGCCTATGGACCACCTACGAAATTGATCGCGCATGGCAAGTGGGCGGTGGTCTGCAGTACATTGGCGAATACGAGAATGGCGACACTACTGAACTAGACGCAGTCACATTGCTAAACGCAACCGCCTCTTTCCAAGCGACGGATAACGTTAAATTACAACTCAACGCCAACAACTTAACAGACGAAAAATATCTGCTTAAGCCCCGTGGTAGCCGAGGCGTTCCAGGGCCTGGTAAAAGCGTCACGCTTACTGCCAGTCTGGAGTTCTAATTTGATAGACGCGATGCTATCGTTTTAATGACACGTTTTTGAGAAACGCTGAAGACAATATCGCCCCGCACTACGCGGGGCATTTTCGTTAAAGGTCTATTTGTATGTTAGTAAAAATACCCGCACTACTCAGTAAAACAGAAATCCGGCACTGCCGAGGCATAATGGAGGCTGCAAACTGGGTCGACGGTAAGGTGACGGCGGGCTACCAGTCAGCAAAAACCAAGAACAATATTCAGCTAGAAGAAAATTCTGACGCCGCAAAACAGTTGGGCGATATTATTTTAGCAGCGCTGGCGAAGAACAATTTATTCATGTCTGCCGCCCTACCTTTAAAAATATTCCCACCGCTGTTTAACTGCTATCAAGGCGGCCACTCCTTTGGCGTACATGTCGACAATGCCATTCGGCAAGTCAAAGGCACTGCGGTAAAGGTGAGAACCGATCTATCGATGACGCTGTTCTTCTCAGAGCCCGAAGAGTATGACGGCGGGGAATTGGTGATTGAAGATACCTACGGTACACAGAGCGTTAAGCTGGCGGCGGGGGATATGATCTTATATCCATCGACCAGTTTGCACCGTGTTACACCGGTGACGAGAGGGCGTCGCTTGGCTTCGTTTTTCTGGCTACAAAGTATGGTCGCCAGCGATGAGAAACGCACCCTACTATACGACATGGATATGAGCATTCAAAATTTAAGTCAGGGCAATGAAGATCACCCTGCCATCATTCAACTCACCGGCGTGTACCACAACCTACTGCGACAATGGGCGCAAACCTAATACAGGCGAGGCACCCATCTACTGTTATGCAATGATGAGCCTATGACTCATCACTGGTATTGCGATATTTTATTTGCAAGCCTTTTAGAAAATTACGCAAAATTTGGTCTTTACATTCGCGATAATGTTTGTGATCTGTCTTGCGAAAAAACGCACTCAGCTCATGCTTACTAATTTTAAAGTCTGCTAATTCCAAAATTGCCATTACGTCTTCAGCCTTCAGACTTAATGCAATTTTCAACTTCATAAAAATCATATTGTTCGTTAGACGTTTTTCTGCAACCGGCTTTTGGCCGTCTTTTGCACCGCGCTTATCGACAATTAAGCCATTTAAAAAGGCAGCCATAAGAAGATCGCTACAGTCTTCATAGCCCTCATCACCTTCCTTTTTTAGCCACGCGCTAACTTCTTCACGCGAGACGTGATGATCAGCCAAACCGTAAATTGCTATCATTTTTGAATCATTAAAATCAAAGATGTAGCGCACTCGGCGCAACACATCATTATTTACCATTTTACTTTCCTATTACGATTACGGTCTTAACTCAGTCATCAGAACGGCGCGAACCATCTTTAAAGCGCTGCTTACGAGCCTGATTTTCTGCCTCTTTAATAGCCTTTGCTTCCGCAACGGCCAAATTTTCTCGTTCCAGCATCGCGGGTGTTTCAAGGCTGATTCGCCCCACGGTGCCAGCACGCAATTCATTAATCAATAATTCGCATATCTTATGTAGATTGATGCGACCACCCGCCGTAAGCGCGCCACGCCGACGTGCTGCCGCCTCTAAAAATGCCAGCTCGGTGTCGGGAATACTCTCTAGTTGGAAGCGAGCCTTGAGTAGATCGGGGTAGGCCTTAATTAAATACTCAGCAGCGTAAAATCCGACGTCATCGAATTCCATCGCGGTATTTTTAATAGCACCGGTTACCGCTAAGCGGTAACTACTATGGGGGTTTTCAATTTTTGGCCAAAGAATACCGGGAGTGTCGAACAAGACGATACCGCTGCCCAAATTAATCCGCTGCTGACTCTTTGTGACCGCTGGCTCATTGCCGGTTTTTGCGATAATGCGATCAGCCAAAATATTAATCAGCGTCGATTTACCGACATTGGGAATACCGACGATCATGGTATTAATGGTTTTTAAACTGGCGTCTTTGGCAGGGAACATTTTTCGGCAGAGGTCGATAAGCTGCTTAATTTTTGCGGGCTCATCAGTAGTAGTGGTAAACGACTTTACACCACGGTCGCGATCCAGGTATTCCTGCCACTCGGCGGTCACCTTGGGGTCGGCCAAATCCGCTTTGCTCAACACTTTAATACAGGGCTTGGCGCCGCGCAGTTTTGCAATGGCTGGGTTTTCGCTAGAACTTGGAATCCGAGCGTCCAATACCTCTATCAGCAGATCAACCTGAGGCAGCACATCGGCAATCGCCTTTTGTGCTTTGTGCATATGTCCCGGGTACCACTGAATCGCCATCGAGCGCGCCTTTTTTAAGAAAGACGCTATTGTACGTTAAGCTGAGCGACTTTGGGTAACCGCTGCGCAATCACTCAGTAATTGACCAGCCCTCAATTACACTGCGGTGATAATTCGAGATCGGCGATGACAGCGCTTTGTCGATTAATAGCCGCGACCGCTCCTTTGCATGCCACAGATCGAACACGTCTACGACGCCCGCGTAATCCTCGATAGTTTTCACCAACACAATCGGATCTTCCGCTCGAATATTGCCGTGTCTCAGCACCCGTACATAGGCACCGGGCCTAGACGCACGAACAAACTGTTTGGCAAACCCAGTATCACCCATACGCACCGCCAATTTGAAACAGGGTGTACGCGGGGCAGAAATTTCGAGAATGGTATTGTCGATCATCAAGCGATCGCCAATCAGCAGATCCCGCAGCTCAATGCCCTCGGTGGTGATATTTTCGCCAAAAGTACCCGGGCTTAATGGTCGCTCCAATTCCTCAGACCACCACTGATAATCTTCTGTTGAGTAAAGATATACCGCTTGATCAGCGCCACCATGAACGCTCAAGTCGGCGATGGTGTCGCCTTCAATACCTGCGCTGCTTACATATACTGAGGTATCTATTGGCTCCTTATAAAGACCGGTATCAACTAATTTACCGTCGAACTCCAGCTGCCTATATTGCGCTCGATTGATAGATACAATCTTCATCCACGTCCCTCACCTCACAATTTCCTATACTCAATCATTTACAATGATCAAATGTGAGGACTAAGCATGCCAAAGGTCGCGCCATGGATGATATACGTCAGTCAACATATCTAGCCGAAGCGCGGGCCTTAGCTTGCCGTTTATCAGGCCGGAGCACCTACTCGCCGTGAATTACCTAGCAGTATCCGCAGCGCCGACTCGGTCCTAGATTTTTAAATGAGCTCTGTTTTCGTCCGGTCGGTCTCACAGAATATTGCAACCAATGAATAGCGCATGAACCCGCTACAGGTCGTCAAATAGTCGCGAATGCCGTGCTTAACAATCTCAGCAAAGGATTCATCTTTAAACTTCCAGTGTGTCGATTCCGCTAAGCATTGCCTCATTGCCGACATATCACAGACCACGCTATGGGCAGAGTCCTGAGTCTTACTGTCGTCGCTTACGACAATCTTTAATATATCGCCGTCACCAAACTCAAAGATCAAATAGCGGGACTCATCGTTAATATTGTCGGCTAATTGACTCACCGCTTTATCAACACAGGCAACGATCAGCGGATCAAAATCAGACTCAGCTTTGGCCAAGCTTGCCGCCACATAACAATATTCAGCTGAGATTCTGGTTTCAGTTCCAGTTCCAGTATCTGGCTGCCAATTCACATTCATTAAAACAACGCCCTTATCATCATGTTTATTTACGGAGAGCAGAAACAAGAAGGGCCTCCCTGCGAACAGGAAGGCCCTCACGTTTCCAATATATTTAGCGTCTAACGAATACTTGCGGTCGTTCTCGCAGCAAGATATTCAGACACTTTCTTCTTTTGGTAAACCTGCGCCGCGGTGGCAACACTGCCACCCTTGCCAGACTCTAACCAGCGCTTAATACGACCGGCATCGCCAACAGGGCTAGTTTTCCCGAAAGAATCGAGCATAACGAACAATAGATCCTTACCGTCAACTTTTGCCTTCATTACAAGACAGCGACCAGCTTCATTGAGATAGCCCGTTTTACTCATGGCTACGTCCCAACGATTGTAACGAACTAGTGCGTTGGTATTCACATAGGCTAAACGATAAGCCGGATATTTGAAATTAGCGGTGTGCGTTGCCGTCGTTGAGTATTCAGAAATTTCTGGATACTTCGCCGCCGCGGCAACTAACTTAGCCATATCCGCAGCGGTAGACACGTTTTTATGTGACAGGCCGCTGCTGTCGTCAAAATGGGTGTTTTTCATACCAAGAGCGCGCGCCTTCGCATTCATTTTGGCGACAAAGGCGGTCATACCACCGGGATAGTTGCGCCCCAATGCCGCCGCTGCGAGATTTTCTGAGGACATCAGAGCCAAACGCAGTGCTTCACCCCGTGGCAATGCCGAATCCATACGAATACGTGAGTAATAGTTATTAACTGCTTTACGGTCTGCTTGTGAAAAACGGATTTCTTCACGCAATGGCAGCCGTGCGTCCAATACCACCATCGCTGTCATGACCTTGGTCAATGATGCAATTGGTTTAACAATATCAGCATATTTTTGATAAACCACTTCACCACTGTTCGCGTCGAGCACAATCGCACTGACCGAGGCCAACTGCAAATTTGCAGGATTACGTTTCACTTCGGCCGCCATAACCGGCGAAAAAACAAGTGAAGCAAGCAGTGCAATCATTATTTTTTTCATTAACTCACCGTCTAACTAACAAACTATGTGGAGGCTATCATGGCTTTTACAGCGAAACTGCCAACTTGTTCAATTTTTAAGCAAACAGCGAACTATTCACTAATCTTTAAGCGCAATGTATCTAAAATTTGATCAACGGCGGCGCGGTCCATATCGCGATCATCCTCCGCGCAAGCATAGCTCACTAACAGTAAGTGACCACCACCGTGTAGAAACCATTCGCGAATATAATCCCCTTCTTCGACAGTTTCAAATTCCCAACCACGATAATCGTCGCCTATTTTGCATACTTTGCCGTCAGCAATAGCCATACCAACTTCTTTTATTAGGGATTTTACGTCTTGCTCGCTCGCTGGTTTGCCATGCTCTGCCTGCAAACTGCTTAAACTGATACAGCCTAATTCGTCCTGATCAAAGATCAGAATACTGTCCTCATCCTGCTCGGTACGCCATTCTTCAGGTAAACCGATAAACCACCAGTCAGACTCAACTTCTTGCATAACATCTATCTCAGTAATTTAGCTAAGCGCTGGAATTTATTTTTAAACCAATAAAGGAAGATCCGCCGACATTAATATCGCATCTTCATGACCATCGCCTAGGGGATAATATTTTTTACGGATGCCGTCTTCGACAAAACCCAACTTGCTGTACAAGGCCCGCGCTACTGTATTGGATACCCGCACTTCTAGCAAACAGCGGGCACCACCAAATTGCTGCATCCACTCCAAACCTTCGGTCAGTAAACGCCGTCCCACTCCGCTGCCACGACAGTCGTTATCAACAACAATATTCAACAAACTAACGTCGTCTAATACTAGGGTGTAGGCGCTGATTGCTAGCAATTCATCGCCTTGCCAGTAACCAAGGCAGTGATCATCGCGAAGACTGCGCAGCCAATTTACCCGCCCCCACGGATGGGGGTCAGAGCGAGTTTCTATTAACAGGCATTGTTCTAGATGATGAATGCCTAGCATTGCAATGCGTGTCATGCTTCGTCGGTGCCCTTCGTCAAAAAGGAAACGCCGCGCAACTGCGCCCATAGCTCGGCTTTTTTACTTCCGTCTTCCAGCATTAGCGCTGGCTGCACGCTAAAAATGGCGGTTAAACCCGACGATGCCAACAAATCGCGATCAAAATAGCTGTTTATGTTATCCCCCAGCACAATCACGCAGTGCGCATTTTGACGTTCTGCATGCGCCATCACATTCCCTAATAGGGCATCTTTTGCCGCATCAGCGTCTCGTGCAAAACTCGGCGTTTTCAATACCGGCCACTGAAAACGTGCACTGGAAAAAGACGGCGCTAGTTCAAGTTTATGATGGGATGTAATCGCGATTGCGATATTGGCCAGCAGGCGTTTTTCAGCCGGATTAAGTGGCTGATGAGTGGTGTCTACCACAAACAGAACGCCTATACCGGTGCCAACTATTTCAACGTTGAATGCAGGATTTGCCACTGGCGTCGCGTTTTCACCTTCAGCCGCAGTTGGCGTAGTGGTCGACGAAACCGGCGGACGTTTAGATGCCTTGCCATCAAGGTTTAAAGCATCTAAATCAGAGGCAATACGCGCCCTACTCTCACTAGGTACTTGCTGGCTTGCGCTTGAGGCAGGTCGGCCGGATGCGCTATCACGATCTCGCTCGGCACTTAGATTCTGATACTCGTTTTGAATATCGTGACTGTCTGCGTCACGGTCGTCTGTATACGGCGCACCGTTTTCATAGCCATCTGCCGCGATTGATTCCTCGTCACCATCATCCAGTGGTGCAAAATCAATGTCGCAAAGTGGCGAACTCGCCGCACCGTCAAGCACAAAGCGCGGCACATAACTGTCCACGCCCATTGCCTGCAAATAGTCTAAGCGCAGTGCTTCGTTCACTTACACGCCCCGCTGAGGGTGCGCTTTTAAAACACCTGCATCCAAGAGATTTAAGGCATCAAGATAGGCCTTCACCGACGCCACAATAATGTCGGTGTCTGCGCCATTGCCATTCACAATAGTGCCCTGCTTTTCTAGGCGTACTTGCACTTCGCCCTGAGAATCGGTGCCACGGGTAATCGCATTCACAGAATAGAGTAAAAGTTTGGCGCCGCTATCAACCAATAACTCTACTGCTTTAAATGCCGCATCTACTGGCCCATCGCCTTCGGCATTGGCTTCTTTGGCCTCACCGTCGATTGTCAGCTGAACATCTGCGCGGGGCTTAGAGCCAGTTCGCGACACAGCTTCCAAGCCAACAAAGTGATAACGTTTTTCATACTCTGCCGGTTGCACATCACTCATCAGTGCCTGCAAATCTTCGTCAAAGATTTCATGCTTTTTATCTGCCAGCTCTTTAAAGCGGGTAAATGCCAAATTCAACGCTGCTTGGTTATCTAGGGTAATACCCAGCTCTTCTAAGCGTGCTTTAAAGGCCGCACGGCCAGAATGCTTACCCAGTACGAGTTTATTGGCATTCCAACCCACATCCTGCGCACGCATAATTTCGTAGGTTTCGCGGTGTTTTAGAACACCGTCCTGATGAATACCAGACTCGTGCGCGAAAGCATTCGCACCCACAATCGCCTTATTCGGCTGAACCGGAAAGCCCGTTATTGAAGAAACAAGCCGCGAGGTAGGCACGATCTGTGTAGCGTCTACGCTCACTTGAACAGGGAATATGTCCGCGCGGGTGCGAACGGCCATCACCAACTCTTCTAATGAGGCATTACCCGCGCGCTCACCCAAGCCATTAATTGTACATTCTACCTGCCTAGCACCGTGCATAACGGCGGACAGCGAGTTCGCCACCGCCAGGCCAAGATCATTGTGGCAATGAACGGAGAAAATCGCCTTGTCGGCATTGGGAATAGTGTTCATCAGCCGAGCGACCATTGCACCGTATTCACCCGGCTCACCATAGCCAACGGTATCGGGCAAGTTGATGGTGCGCGCACCAGCGTCAATGACCTGCTCAATAATCCGGCATAAGAAATCGTATTCAGAACGCGATGCGTCTTCACAGGAAAACTCAACATCGCCTATTAAGTTACGGGCATACTTCACCGCCGCCACGGCGCGCTCGACCACATTATCTGGGGTCATTCGCAATTTGTATTCCATGTGAATCGGCGAAGTGGCTATAAAGGTATGAATACGTCCTGACTCCGCTGGTCGCAATGCTTCTGCCGCCCGATCAATATCTTCAGACCCAGTGCGAGCTAAGCTGCAAATGGTGCTGCCTCTCACTGCTTCGGCTACGGCTTTAACCGATTCGAAGTCGCCGACGCTGGCGATGGCAAAACCCGCTTCAATGACATCTACGCCCATTTTTTCGAGCATTTTAGCAATACGCACCTTTTCGTCACGCGTCATAGACGCGCCCGGGCTTTGCTCACCGTCACGAAGGGTCGTATCAAAAATAATCAGCCTATCTTTAGTCATGCCAAACTCCCGCCATTATCATTATCTGCCATCCTGTTTATTGCGGACGGCCTAATCAATGCCGCAATTATAGTCGGACATGAGCGAGACTTCTTGGCTCTTTTCATCATCCGCCATGGATTTTTATGCGTACCGCAGCTCAAACTCGGTAAAAATGCCAACAGCGCCTAATGAACTAACGCCTTTTTAAACGTCAAACTGGGAACGGTCACGGTAAAGGAATTTTACGAAATATCCTTTTAAAGGCGTTTAAACTGGCGATTTTGTATACAATTTACGCACAGCTGTGGCCTGATAGGATGTAATAGGCAGCACAAACACACCGGCAAGACTACAACTTGCTTACCACAATTAACGGAGTAATCCGCTGTATCATGCGACGCATCGTCATTTTTTGCATAGCACTGAGCTTTCAATTGCTCACTCAGGCCGCCTCAGCGAACGAACAATCGCCAAAGTCGCTGAACGAGTCACACGCCCTTAATGCCTCAACCCCTAGCGAAACGGTCAATGAAGAAGGCACAACATTCAGCTCAAACCGGCACAGAAACGCAGTACTAAATAGCGATTTTGATAAAAGCACCGTCGCCACGGATACGCCAGAAGTCGCCTTTACCCTACTCGGCCAAGATATTTTAAGGGGCAGTTTTGAGCGTTTGTATTGGACCGCAGGGCAAGCCATCGCCGGGCTCGCTATGCCAACCCCAATACTGGTAGCGGCAGGTAATAAACCCGGCCCCACCCTCTGCCTGACCGCTGCGGTTCACGGCGACGAGTTAAATGGTGTCGAAGCGATACGTCGCGTGATGTTTAGCCTCGAAAGCGACAAATTAAACGGCGTCGTCATCGGCGTACCGATTGTAAATATGCATGGCTTCCGTCGTACCTCACGCTACCTCCCCGACCGCCGCGATCTCAACCGCTATTTCCCCGGCGATCCAAAAGGTAGCTCTGCGGGTAGAATAGCCCACAGTTTCTTCAATGAAGTCATTACCCACTGCGACCGCCTGATCGATATACATACCGGCTCGTTCCACCGCACCAACCTCACCCAATTGCGCGGTAATCTCGGCAAAGAAAGCGTAATGCAATTCAGCAAAATGTTTCATGACGTGACCGTATTAGACGGCGCTGGCGCGCCGGGAACCCTCCGCCGCGCAGCCGTTGACGCGGGTATCCCGGCCGTCACGCTAGAAGCTGGCGAACCACTGCGCCTCCAGCTAAAAGAGGTCATCCAGAGTGTGAACGGTATTAAAGCCGTCATGTACCACATGGGCATGATTGGCTCAAAACCGAGCCGAGCACCCAACCAAAACGTGTTTTATAAATCGACGTGGCTACGTGCCGACCAAAGCGGGGTATTCCTAACAGAAGCCAAGCTCGGCCAGCGAGTCAAAAAAGGCGATATTTTGGGCACCGTAACCGATCCAATTACCAACCGCAGCTCGGTGATACGAAGTAACGTTGACGGCCAGATTATTGGCCTTGCCCTCAACCAAATGGTCATGCCGGGTTTCGCCGCGTACCACGTTGGTATCGCCACCGACCAGAAAAAAGTAGCCGCTGACAAAATGGCGGATAACGTCGTAGCAGAAGCACTTGAACCGGTTGCCGAGAACATGAAAGAAGTTGCTAGAGAAGCCGCACAAACCGCAGCCAAAACCAGTGATGACCCAGCAACGGTCGCTGCTGCAGCGCGCAAAGCGGTAAAAGATGCGACTCAAAATGCCACTCAACTGGTAGATAAGCCAAAAGCTGAAAAGCTCAATAACGAAAGAACGGACGATACACCGCCAGAACAAGGAAGCGCAGAGTCACCAGAGTCTATTAGCCAACCCCGCCCGAATGATGAGTTAGAGGAACACCCAGAGTAAGTGCACCTAAAAAGATTGTTTCATCCCTAAACTGTCCGAAACGGCTAATTGAAGATAACAATGATCGCTGGACAGTTTATGGGCTTGCAGTTCTGGGGCCATGGAACTTGATGGCTGATGTTGGTAATAAGCGAACAGTTAAAAACCCCGAATCGGGCCGAAACAGGTGGGTTTTTACAATCTCAACACCAAGCGAAGCGGCGGCATAGCCGTCCGCTTGCGTTTTTTTGTTATAGCAAAACTAATCAAATACTACCTTGCTCAGTCAAATTTCTCCTTATCCATAAACCAGCCTTCTACTACACCGCTCCGTGATGGCCAAAGAACAAAGTTCGCTGTATCAGAATATGCTACATTGGCTTGCGATGGCCTAGCTAAATCATCTCTTAATGTGTCGCGATTAAGACCCGATATAGGTATGGCTGCGGATATACTCTCTAATTCCCGCGATACTTTAACACCATATACTCCTGTTTCTGGGTCGAAGTTTGATGAAGACCAAAGAAATAGATAGTTCCCGTCTTCATAGGATAAATCGAGAAAGTCTTTTGGAACCTCTTCTGATGAGTTGCCACCAACAAAGATTGGTGGAGATATTATAATCCCAATATCAGATGCAGCAGCATCCACCAATTCCCCTGAAGAGTTTATTTGGCGAGCATAAACTGTAAAACTACCAGACATTATCGTATTTGTTTCTAATAGCCCTTCTATCCATCCAACAACGTAGTTATTTCCATCTGAAGCAATTTGAGGGTAACGCGGATTATCGCCATTATCACTTCTAATCTGCACAGCGTTAGATAGAAGTACATTTCCTTCTAGATCCAATAACTGCCCGAAAATAGGCATTCCAACACTTCTTCGAGTATCTTCAAAAAAATATGGGCTCCATATAACCATAAATTCGTTTTCTCCATAAGCAACGCTGGGAGAATACACATGATTATTAGGATCTGGGTAAGTATCTGAAAGGTTGTCAACAACTATAAAACTGTTTGTTACTCCTCCCAGCTGATCAACAAAGGCTCCCTTAATTCTATGAGTTGCTCCTGACTCATGCCAAACAACTAGGGTTCGAGTGCCATCAAAAACCATATCTGGCTCGAAGGCTGATATTCCGACAGTTTGAGAAATATCAATCGGCAGGTCGTCTACGACATTCCCATCGGGTGCTATTCTTTTCCCTACTATACTTCGCTCACCGTTCAAACTTGTCATATAGGTAACCAGGTAATTCATGCCATCAAAAATTGCGTTATAGCGAGTGAATCTACAACCTGTATTACCTGTATCTACTTTGCCATGAATTTGGAATTCTGGCCCCATTGTCCTGTTGCCATATACGATCCTGCCAATAAGTTCGGAAGGGTAAGGGAAAACTTCAGATTCTCTGCATGAAACAGTAAGAAAGTTCGAGCCATCACTGGCTACGGCGGGTTTGGCTGGCTGAGATAAATCTGAATTTAGATTCAAATTTTCAAATACAACCTGGCCAATATTTAGTGAAGATGCCATATGTCGAACTATCTCTACATTCCTTTCAAATACTCTCCTTTCCGCACTGTAGAGTAAACCGTAAACTGCGTCATCGAACTCAAAGGCAATCAACATAAACCTTAGATCCAACTGCTCAACGCCTTCCACATCTGCATCAAATATGGATTCTTCTCCTGAAAATCCCGCCACTTCAATTTGTCTACTCGAGATTTCTTGTATATTGCTTACATCTACTCCTGTTACCTCTGCCATACTGTCTAATTTGACAAGCAAAACGTTTTCTAAAAACTGATCAGATTCCCCCTCTGAAGGCTCTGAAAAAGCAGCTATCACATCAGGCTCACCAAGAGATAAAGAATCCTGCCTATTCCATGCTTCAGGAAATACTAGTGCGATTTTTTCTCTAAAAGATAGATGTGGAATAAAATTGACATCCGATGGATCAATAGCCGAAACAACTGGAACCTGACTATCGCCACCGCCACCACCGCCACCGCCACCGCAAGCGGCTAAAGCTGAAAGCAAGAATATAATTAATACGTGAAGAGTTCTCCGCCTAAACTTTGCCAATTTTATTTTCCTCAATTTTACAACTTTGCGAGATTGCTATGACCTAGAGCTAATGGTCGCTGCGCGGCTTTATCGCCCAGGAAGCCGCAACGGAAAAGACGTCGCCGCGGCTGGCCTTGTTAAACCTTAAGCTCTTGATTTGTTTGGCCACGTTTTAGTAGCTCTCTTTTCTTTGGCTGCCAGTCGGGCGCGCCACATTAAATCTGTTAATAAAATTGCAATGGAAAAATTAAAGCGTGCCCTCAGCGTTGATCCTTCCTCAAGCTCAACTGGGCCGCACCAAGGAAGCTGATTGACAAGGCCAGCTACTTTTTCTGACTCAAAACTGACACCTTTCCAGCTATGACCGAATTCGTTTCTAATTTTTCGGATTAAAGTAATTTCCCGAAATTCATTATCTTGCAAAAGTCCGAGCGCATGAGCGGCGGCTGCTTTCGCTGCAAATGTACCAAGGGGTGCATTAAACCCGCTGATAAGCTCTTTTCCTGATTTGTTATCAGCAAGGAAAGACCTAAGAATATTCTCCAGCCAATCATCCAAAACAGCTGCGGCATTAAGGGCTGCACCTCTGTCACTTTCTTTGTTGAACTCATTCAAAAATTCAGACAGATCTCGCATTTCAGGTTCTTGCTGCATGACATCCCTTAAGGCTTAACGCCGTGTTCTGTTGAATTTTTGGAGTGGATGCTTTTGTGTTACCAAACACAAAAGGAGCAATGGAAAAAATTTCAACAGGAACACCTTGTGTACGCCCAGCATGGGCATGAACTAATGAGGTGAAAGTCCTCTGTAGGAAGGTCACCATCCTTAGCGATTTATGATCGTTATTAGATGTTAACTACTAGCGAATGGCAAGGGCTTGACCGCGA
>NZ_JANZNQ010000014.1 GCF_027257955.1 Zhongshania aquatica
TCAGCTTGCTTAAGAATGGCCATAATCTGGCTATCTGAATAACGGGGTACTTTCATGCAGAATCTCCTTCAAACTATTATGAGAAAATTCTACTTATCGCTCCAGCTATTTATCGGGGTGATTACCACACCACTAGATCAGGCATACGTTGAGGCAACTAAAAATAACAAAGAATCTGTATTCTATAATGAATTTTTAAGTTCAACTATTTTCATACCAACCATAAATGCGCCAGAAGAAGACAAGCACAGTAGAGCCGGAAATGACGATACAATATCCCCTATAATAATTGAGTCAGATGGTGAAAAATATTTGATGTTATTTGATTCAAAAGAAAGACTGGCATCATGGGCTCAGCGAGAAGTCGGTTTTGCAGCACTGCCAGGACATGCCATAGTTGAAATGATGGGGACAGACTTTCACTGGGTACTTAACGTCGGAACAAAATATACCAAAACGTTTGTTCCTGATGAAATAGAATGGCTTAAAGGAAACCTTAAAAATATTGAGAAACAATCAGTTTCTTCAGGCGCTCAAGTTTTAATTGGTGCTCCAGCGAAAATCCCTGATGGCTTAATTGAATCATTAACTTAAAGTTTATCCTCAAGAAACAATGAGGTTAAATCTGCATATCTTGGTCAAGTTTATTATGTGAAAGACGGTGAGAAACCTCACTTAGCACTCGTTATAGAAACCGAAATAAAAGATAAATCTATTATTGAAGCAATAAGCCAAGATCTTGCTGTATCAACAAAGGGGTTTTTAGGTGAAGATGAGTATATTGATATTTTGGTGAATGATGGCAATGGCACAGCAGTAGAAATTACTAAAGCAGTTAAACCATTCTACGTGAGAAAGAGCAGTTGGCTAAAAAAAGTGCTAATAAGGCAATGAAAAATCGCCGACAAAAAGCCGTGGGCTGGACTCGCTACGCTCGCCTTTTATTGCAGCGTTAGGTGAAGGTATGAACTCGGTAATGAAAAGGACAAAATGGCCAATAATTATCTTTACCGGAATTCTAATTTCTTTTGAATTAATAGATGGAACCGTCACGACCGCATTCGCTTTTATATTTTCAAATCCCGACAGAGTGGTAGAAGGAAAAATCCTATATTCGAAAGTAGCGTTTATTCCTCGTGGCACAAGAGCACATAACGTCCGTTACTCATATCAGGTCGAGGGAAGATATTACGAGTCGCGTATGATCAACTACCTTGGGAGAACAAGCAAGCCTAGAGAAACGGTGGAAATGTATCCTCAAGGAAAGATCGTCCAGGTTTTTTACGACTCGTCAAGTCCTAGTATGTCCGTATTAAATAGGACAGAGCTTGGGATTGATATTTATCTTGGCTTTATCAAGGCAATAGTCATTGCTTTAATCCCTGTGCTTTATCGGGTGTTATTTAGTGCCGGAAAAGGAATTACTAAAACGAGCGAAAAATGCACCTAACAGATGGCAGCATTCGCTCCCGTTGGTCGCTGGGACGTCCAAAACGCTGTGAACTTGTATCACTTTAACGGACAGTAAATCACTGTTTGCCTAAAGAGGTGCACCATGGGATTAACAAAGAAAAAGCAGTACGACAGCTACACGCTGGCTTACAAGTTCACTGCACCTGCGCTGGGCGTTAAAGATAAACAAAAACCTTCATCCGACTTGGGCTTTCGTCCGTCCGCTTTTTACCAATATCCGTTAGCAGTTATGCGCTCGAAACAATGCTATACAAAAATGTGGCAAACCTGAGTTTTTAGTATAGATAGACCAAGGTGGTCGTTATGTGTGAAACGACCCAGTGAAAAGTGCTTGCAGAGTAGGTAGTGAGGGGAGGGGGCGATATAGCCCATGGGTATGAGCTATAGCGTAGGCTTTTAGTGTTACTAAAATCCCATTTCTTGGGGTGTCGGGATTCTGCGTAGGGTTTGTCCACCGGAGATATCGATTAGTTGTCCGGTGATAAAAGCTTCGTCCGAAAGTAGCCAAAGCGCTGCGTTGGCAAGGTCGGCGGAGGTAGGTAGTCGCCCAAGTGGAATTTCTTTTAAGAACGCGTTTTCAATGGCCGGGTCTTGGAAGTAGTTTGCAGTCATTGCCGTTGCGGTAAAGCCGGGGGCTAGCGAGTTTACGCGGATATTTTGTGGGCCGTATTCCACTGCGGCAATACGTACTAGTTGGTCGGCACCGGCTTTGCTGCCGCCGTAGGCGCCAAGTCCTGGTGGTGGGATGATACTGGCTTGTGTGGACGTAGTAACAATAGAGCCGCCGTTGTTCATGACTGCGGCCATGTGCTTGATAAATAGAGCTGCGCCTGTGAAATGAACGTCGCTAGCCTGTTTGAGCATGGCCTCTGTGGTGTCGGCGATGGCCGCTGACACGTCGATGCCGGCAAAGTTAATTGCGCCATCGAGTTGTCCGTAGTGGCTAATCGCTGCTGCAGCTAGGGCTGCTAGCTGTGCCTCTTTGGTGATGTCACATGCGATGGGGATGGCGGCGTCTAATGAGCTCGCTATTGCGGTTACTCGGTCTATTTGGCGGCCAGCCAATACTAATTTGGCGCCTTCTTCGTTAAGACGGCGAGCCGTTGTCGCGGCCATGCTGCGTTCGTCTGATACGCCTAAAATTACGATGACCTTATTTGCTAATCTATTGCTCATTAATCAATTCCTTTATTGTTCTGTAGCCTGCTTTGCTTGGGCCTGTGCTTGACGAGTAATGTCGTCGAATGGCTCGATAGTCCATTTAATGCCTCTACGTAGCAGTGTGTAGAATACGGGGAGATCCCATGCGCATTTCTCTACGGTGGGCCAATAGTCGAGCAGGGGCTGCATGTCGTAGTGATGGCGGCAGTGGCCGAGGGTTAAGTAAAGTACTTCGCCTTTGCCGACTTCGTGGGTGTAAAGTACGGGGTGACGTGCATGCTCCCATTCATCCTCTTCAAATCCTTCTGCCTTGCCGCCGTATTCGGCATCGAGCAAGACATTGAGCTTACCGTAGGTTTTCATTAGGTATAGCTCGTCGGTACTTTCGAAGGGCGTAATGCCTTCTACCAGAGGATGGTCCGGGTTTGCTACCGAAACGGTATAGGGCGCAATTGGTGGGTGAGAGCGGAACATAGATCCTAGGGTTTCTACGAACAGCGGCGCCCAATCTGGTGTGCCGTATAAGCCGGTATTCATTAATCGAATAATGGAGTTAGTCCCGTGCAAGGCGTACCAGCGGCCGCCATCGGCAACCCATTTGTAAAGTGCTTCTTGTGCAGTGAGGGAGGGCACTACATTGCAGGTATACGAGATAAGCATGTCTGCATTGTTAATGGCGTCGATGTTTTCGTAGTCTTCAAAAACACGAACGCGAATACGATCATCTTCGGCGAGTAGCTTCAGAAGTTCTAAGCGCGCAAAGTCAATGTCGTGCCAGACACCGCCTGTCACTAGAACGCAATTAATTCTGCCCGCTGTATATTTTTTATCAGTCATCTCTGGCTCCGATATTTTACAGTGTTGGCTTTGGCAGTGACGGATCGTTTGCTAAGCAGTAGTCCACCCATTTATGAAAAAATTGGTTGCCACGTTCGTTGCGGCCAAACATTACGTGGGAATGCGCGCCTGACTCAATGCCTTTTTGGATACGCAGGCCCATGAAGTAGTCTTCATTGTCGACAACGTTACGGAGCCATTCAATCATGTCGTCTAAGGCTTGCTTTTCTTGGTCGGTTTCTGGCGCGGTGTGGTGGATAAAATAAAGGTGCGTGGTGTTTTCACCAGGTGTGGGGCCGGGGATAATTTGCGCTACTTGAGTGATTTCTGGTGCAACAAATATCGATACATTCGGAAATAATGTGCGGATAAAGTCATAGCCATGATTTTCATGCTTCCAGTACTCGTCTGGGTTTACGTCTTTCAGGGTATGAATGCTGCGTTGGGGGAAACCCAGTAAAATGTGCGGACCATAATTTTCAAAATGCATGATGTTTGAATAGGTACGCGGGTTCACGGTTTCTGGGTGGGCAATGGCGAAATGATAGCCTTCTAAGTAGCCGTCGTAGGCAATCTTCCAGTTCGCGCCATAAATGGTGCGTTTGCCGCAAAAGTGCCATTTATCGAAGCCAATGTCTTCGATATCTTCGATCATACCGCCTAGGTGTTCTTCAAAATCAACTTCAGTATCACCATTTAGTACGGCGAATATCAAACCGCCTCGCTCATAGGTGGGTAATTGGGTGAGTCCGTGGCAGCTTTTATCTACGTCGCCAAATTTGTTTTGATCGGCAACGGCAATCAGGTCGCCATCATTGCGAAACGACCAGCCATGATACTGGCAGGTAAAGCGCGAACGGGTGCCATACTCTTCGGTGGCCACTTGCATGGCGCGGTGGGGACAAACGTTGAGCATGACCCGCGCGCTGCCGTCCGCGGTGCGGGTGATTAGCAGTGGTTTGTCTACGAATTGCAGGGTTTTGTAGTCACCTGGATTCGGTAATTCCTGGCTTAGGGCGACAAAGATCGGCCGGTTCTTAAAAATCAAGTCAATTTCTTGCTGCCAACCATCCGGGTCAGTATAGGCAGTGCAGGGCACTGACATTGTGCTCTCAGCCATGTCTGTCTGCTTGTTGTCGACATAGTCGATCATTTTTTTGACTGCGTGATTATATAGCGACTTTTTGCTCATAATGACCTCTAGGATTTGGCGGTGTTATATATCTAGTTGCAGCGGGCCGCAGGAACTGACTTCGTACTTCATTACTTGCATATCGGTAACATCGAGGCTTGCCGCGAGTGCTAGAAATTCAGCGATGTGTGGCAATGAAAGATGAGTCATTAGTGCGTCTTCAGATGCCCACTGCTCAAAGATGCAAATCATATTGGAGTTTGCGATATCAACAGCAATAGAGTAGTCAATGCAGCCTTCTTCGGCATGAGTTGGCGCCAATATTTTTTGAGCACCGGCAATATAGCTGGCGGTGTCTTTTGGGTTAACGGTAATACGTGCAGAGATAACAAGCATGATGTTGTGGTCCTATCGATATATGGAAGTTTATGAGGTTGCTTGGCTTAAACCCGAGAACATAATTTGGTATGCCGCATTTAAAAAGTCTTTGGCCTCTTGTTCGCGCCCCAATTCTGCTTCAAATTCAGAGTGGTAGCTCAGACGACATTTGTTGCCCTCAATGAGGCTGAGCGTTCCGGTCGCCTTGTATTTTGTTATACCGGCTGGCCTATCATTTACCAGCGCTAGTGAGTAGGTATAAGTACGTGGGTCAATGCTGAGCAATTGTTCGCTAACTGCTGTAGGGAAGCCGACATTAAATATGTGCCGTGTCATTCCTACGCCTTGACCTTCAAGTTCGACGCGATCTATATCTACCGCAAGGCCTGTAGGCCACCAGCGTTGAATGTTGCCGAAATCTGCGAGAAGCTCCCATAATGTGTCTCGCGGAGCGGAAAAGTCGTGGAAGGTATCGATAGTTTGCATAATAGGTGACTTTTTGTTGAGTACGGGTTCCAGCGAACCATTAATTATTATTTGCCGTGTAAGTATGATCGGCATGGTTAAAGTTAATCAATAGCGATAAAAAAGTCAAACATGATTGATTTTATTTTTATCTAGTACTACTCTTTTCCAATTCGCAGTACAGACACGATAATAATTGTAGGAATATTTCATGACCCCAGTCACCAATAGACAGCTTTATTTACATCAGCGTCCTGTAGGCGTTCCGACCGCGGACGATATCCGTTTGCGAACCGTGGACGTGCCTTCGCTGGCCGACGGCGAAGTATTGATCGAGAATCATTACTTATCTTTGGACCCAGCAATTCGGGACTGGATGAGTGGTAACGATACGTATATGGCTCCTATTGCCATTGGTGAGAGTATCAGAAGCACCACGCTGGGAAAGGTGTTGGAGAGTCGTCATCCAGATTTTGTTGCGGGAGACTATGTCCAAGGTTTGGCGGTTAACGCCTGGGAGGAGTACACCGTCAACTCAGGAGAAGTACTTACAAAGGTGGTGAATGATGGTAAGTATCCACCGCGCTATTATTTAAGCATCTTCAGTGGCGCCATGGGTTTAACGCCGTATTTTGGCATGTTAGAGCTCGGTCGTCCGGTAGCGGGTGAAACGGTATTGATAAGTGCGGCTGCCGGTGCAGTTGGTTCAATTGCGGGTCAAATAGCGAAGATAAAAGGGTGTCGAGTTGTTGGTTTGACAGGCACACAAGAGAAGGCCGATTGGTTAATGAATGAGTTGGGTTTTGATGCCGTCATTAATTACAAGGAGTGTGAAAATCTATCGGACGAGATTGCAAGGGTGTGTCCTGAGAGAATAAACATATTTTTTGATAATGTGGGTGGCGAGATTCTTGACGCCGCGTTACTCAATATCGCGGACCATGCGCGTATCGTTTTTTGCGGTGCGATTTCAAGCTACAACGCGAGTGGGCCGGTACCAGGGCCGTATAACTATTGGCAAATTCTGGCTCATAGCGCAACGGTTAAGGGCTTGTTAACCACAAACTATGTTGAACAATTTGATGCTGCAAATAACGAGATTCGCGGCTGGCTTGAGTCAGGAAAGTTACGTTTTAACGAAGATATTGTAGATGGTATAGAGAATACCGTTGAGGCATATACGCGCCTATTCTCAGGAATGAATAAAGGTAAGTTGTTAGTACGATTAGCAGCCGCTGATCAGTGATAAAAATAATTGAATAATTACAGCGATTCTGTAAATCAATAATTCCGTGGATCTTGGGTGTCGAAAGGTAGCCGTTTTCGTCAATCAATTTTGTTAAAAAATAAAAAAACAGACAAACTTGTTTAATTTAAGGATCGCTGCTAGGATTTCGTACATATAGCTATCGTGAGATCGATAGGCGCTATAAAAATAACATAGGGGATAGTTATGTCTTTTATAGATAACGACAGAAGACTAATATGCAAGTCGCTTGGTATCATTGTTATGGCCGGTGGTACATCAATTGCTACACCAGTACATGCTGAAGGTGCTAGAACAATAGAAGAGGTCTTGGTCACTGCACGTAAACGTGAAGAGAGCATACAAGATGTACCAGTGGCAGTAAGTGCTATTGCAGGAGACGATGTTAAGAATGCATTTACTTTAGACACTACGTCACTAGCTCAGTTTGCGCCTAATGTTGTTATGGATACTGTTGAGGCGGGTACACCAGCGGGTGGCGGTTTCTCTATCCGTGGTATTAGTTATCAAGATGTTGAGAAGGCGTTTGATCCAACAGTATTAGTTGCTGTAGACGGCGTACCTTTAGCGACTGGTACAGGACAGGTTTTCGATCTGTTAGATATTGAACGTATAGAAGTTCTGCGTGGGCCACAGGGTACGTTGTTTGGTAAAAACGTCGTTGGCGGTCTGATTAATATCCATCGCCAGAAGCCGAGAACTGATGAGGTAAGCGGAAAAGTCCGTGCTCGTGCTGGAACTTACGGTAAACAAGACCTTGAGCTTTTATACAACTACGGCGAAGACAACTGGGCGGTTAAGTTAACCGGCGCATCACTTAATCAAAGTAAAGGTTATACAAAAAATTCTGTGTCAGGTGATATGGGTAAGAAAGACACTACCCGCGCCGGTGTGCATTGGTTGTTTGACGCTTCAGAAGCGGTAACTCTGCAAGCGCAATATAACTACACGAATATGGAAGGTATCGCGGCAGCGACAATTGCGACATCTACCGACAATGCCGATGTTTTCTGTGGGCTATATCAAGCTAACGGCTTTGAATGTGGCGGCCAGTTTGGCGACACAGTTCGCCCCGTTGGCGAAGGGTCTGATCGTCGGCGCAGCTACGCAGATTATCGGGGTGGTGTTGGTCTTGAAACCCATCAGGCTATCTGGCAGCTAGATGCTGATCTGAATGACTCATTGACGCTAACCTATGTTGGCGGATGGTTGACGTCGGATGACGAGTACAAAGTCGATTTTGATGGCACATCCGCAACGCTATATCACGTCAATCGCTTTGGTGATTACAATCAAGTTTCTCACGAAATTCGCATAAGCAGAGATGCTGGTGATAATTTGCTTTGGCAGGCTGGCGTATTCAGCGCTAACTCGGATGCGACTTCTAATCAGATATCGCAAGTGTTCAGTACCGCATGGACTCCATTCGAAACTACTGAAACTTCCTCTGAGTCTCACTCTGTGTTTTTCGAGGGCGACTACAGTATGTTAGATAGCAAGCTGACGCTAACTGCTGGCACTCGTTATATTACAGAAACAAAACGAATGGATCGCGATGTATTTGATCCCGATACTGGCGTCTTTTCCGTAGGGCCAAATGCAGGTGGTGAACGTACCGATAACGATTGGATATATCGTCTGGGCGCGCGTTACCAGTTTAACGATGACTTGATGGCCTATGTGACTAGTGCCACTGGTTTTAGAAGTGGTGGTTTCTCGCCACGAGCATCTACGCAGGCCTCTCTCTCCGAGGGATTCGGTCCCGAAACCTTAACCAACTGGGAAGCTGGTGTTAAATCTAAGTTGTTCGAGGGTAAGCTCAAATTGAATGCGACTATCTTTCATATGATTTATGAAGATATGCAGACAGAAGTGTCACTTCCCGCGCCAAATGTAGCAACGGGCAATGAGTTAGCGATTCGCAATATCGGCGAAGCTGAATTTGACGGTGCAGAGTTGGAGTTTGATTTATTGCTAACTGACTGGTGGCGCTTTTCCGGTAATATCGGACTTCTTGATGCTAAGTATACTGACTTCGTCGCGGACATATACGGCGACGGTATTATAGCTGATGAGTCAGATTTAAATCTTCGACGCGCACCAGAAATCACATACTCTGTTCAGAACGTATTGGACTGGTCTGTCAGCGGGGGACTTATGAGCTGGCGCGTGAGCTATTCATGGCGTGATGATTACGAGTCTACCTTGACCAATCACCCAGGTACGCAAATTGAAGCATTTGGTTTAGTGGATTCTTCATTAACCTTTGAACGTGATGAATGGCGAGTTTCTTTATTCGGCCGTAACCTCACCGACGAAGAGAGTTATTCTCACGATTACGTAGTTACGCCGAATCGTCCTCAACCTGGGGTTACTAATCCCGGTTCTTTGTGGAAATTTGCAACAGTGAGATCGCCGCGTGAGTTTGGTGTCGAAGTGGCGTATAGCTTTTAACTATTACACTTTATAGCATGATGCTCCGGCCCTCGCGGGATCGGATAAGACACCGCCAATCGTAAATTGCTTTATAGGCATTTATGATTGGCGGTGATTTTTTATATAAAGTAAGGTCTGCTATGCCAGTTTCGGTGTGTGGGTAATCTAGGAGCTTGATCGACGTAAAAGCATTTCGTCATAGCTCGACACTCAGGCACCGCTATTTTCAAGTTAGTATTCTATTAGGCAAGAAACTCTACAACTCTGCTTTATGTCTTTTCAGTGATTAAAATAAGTGTCATTTACGACATGTTATGACCTGTCTACATCTCCAGTTCGTCCTTGTTTGATCAAACTTATTTATACAGCTGTATTAACCAGTATGTACATTAATGCTGACTCCGTTGTTCTGACTAAATTTTCAACGGGAGGGTGAAATTCTGCCCGTTGAATTGGGTGTCTAGCAAAATCTGGAGAGTCTGGTACATAATGTGTTGTGCCGTAAACCGAGATTTTCTACGGGTAAGTTGTTAATTTGAACAAACAACGTATTACGTCGATCTGTTCAATAAGGTTTATAGGCATTTCCGGTTTGATTCGCAAATGCCAGTAAAGTTTTGTGTGAAATTAAGTGCTCATATTTGATTGTTTGTGGTCTTAGGTACAAGGCGCATCTATGGAAAATAATAATAAGGTAAAAATAGTTGGCTCATACTTGTCACCTTACGTTAGAAAGGTGCTTGTTTGTATGGAGTTAAAGGGGATCGAGTACGAAATCGATCCTATTGTCCCTTTTTATGGTTCAGCTGAGTTTGGTCTGCTTAGTCCGCTACGCAGGATTCCGGTGTTAATTGATGGCGATGTGGTCTTATCTGACTCAACCGTTATCGCTGAATATTTAAATGAGAAATATCCCACGCCAAATTTGTTACCCGCGGATATTGCCTCCCGTGGTCGTGCTCGATGGCTTGAGGAGTACGCTGACTCGCGGCTAGGAGAGGTATTGATTTGGCATTTGTATCATCAGCTAGTAATTCGAAAGTTCGTCTGGGGGCAGGAGCCAGATCATGTTGTTCTTAATAGGGCTTTAGAGCAAGAAATTCCAGACGCTTTGGATTATCTGGAATCGCAAGTACCTAAGGCTGGTTTTCTCTTTGACACGATTTCAATTGCGGACATTGCCATAGCTAGCTTTTTTAGGAATGCGATTTTTTCGCGTTATAAAATTGATGAACAGAGATGGCCCAAGGTCTACCGCTACGTGGCCGATCTGTTGGCTATGGACTGTTTTGTGAAGCTGCAAAAGTTCGAAGCGATTTGCCTGAAAACGCCCATTCTGGAACATCGAAATATGTTGAAGGAAGCAGGGGCACCGGTCTCGGAAGAGACGCTCGGAGGCGATAAACCGCAGCCGGGAATTGTTGCGGTTTGATACGTAAAGGCTTAGCTGACCCCGTGTGGAGGTCTTCGCGAAATGGGGAATGCTGCGTTCATAGGCCGGCATATTCGAGGGGAAAGTGATGACATTAGAACGAAGAGTCGCAGAGATCTTTAAGCTCACCGACGAGCGTTGGATGAGGCACGCAAATCCGATCAGTGTATGGACTCGCTATTCGGTACTACCATTTATAGTCTTGGCGATTTGGAGTCGAGTTTGGATTGGTGTGTGGTGTGCCATTCCCGTTTTATTGTCTCTTGCGTGGATGTTTTTAAATCCACTATTGTTTAATGCTCCTATCTCGACTAAAAATTGGGCGTCTAAAGCGGTGCTGGGTGAAAGGGTGTATTTAAATAGAGATAAGATTCCTCTGCCTGAAGTACATACTATTTATTTGCATGTATTACTTAATTTTTTGTCGTTTGTTGGTTTAGTGTTGGCTATTTGGGGCGCGATTTATTATTCAATCTTGGCGGCGGTCAGTGGTGTATCGCTCGCTGTCATCGCGAAGAGCTGGTATTTAGATCGAATGGTATGGCTTTACGAAGATATGAAGGAGTCTGACCAAGGGTATAAAGCGTGGGATTATTAATTATCTTGCTTATTAACTGTGTTTGAGAGAAAGATAGGTACCGTCGTTATGAGTAACTCGTCAAATTCTAGCTCAGACTTTATGCCTGACGGTGGTGCTACGGCCGTTATTACCCATAGGGTGCAGATTGATAAGCATCCGGAATATGAAAACTGGTTACAGCAAATAGTGCCTGTTTGCCAAGCATCTGCAGGCTATTTGGACTGGCATATCGTTAGGCCAATTTCTGGCGTCTCAGAAACATACACCGTGATTATTCGCTTTGACACCGAAACCCATTTACGAGAATGGATGGGGTCTTCAGCGCGCGCCGAGCTTATCGAGAAGGTGCGGCCCGTAGTGGCGGGGGATGAATTTTTTATCAGTAGCGGACTAGATTTTTGGTTTTCGCCGGCGGGTGCGAAAGCGAAGCCACCAATCCGCTGGAAACAATATTTAGTGACATGGTCGGCAATTTATCCCTTGGTGCTATTCACCCCGTTAGTGGTTTTACCCGTATTGCGGGTGACCGGTCTTCCACCAAATCGCTACGTCGATATGCTATTTGTGACCGGCACGGTTGTGGCGCTGATGGTGTATATTGTTATGCCGCGTTACACCAATCTTATTAAGCGGTGGTTGTTTACTTGAACGACAGGGCAGTATTGACAGCGATGCAGTATCGAATTTAGTGCATGCTGTGTTGTGCATGAATATCGCCAGGAGTTGCATGTGCATCGTGTTGCTGCCCTTGATGTGCATACATGACGTATAGCGGATAAATCGCTAACGCCATTAACAAACCGGCGAATATGAAGCGGGTGAGGGGCTTTTTCAGCGCGCTGCGCAGCCCGCCACTCAATGTTCCGATGCTGAGTACCGCAGGGGCAGTTCCCAAGCCAAAGCAGGCCATGAGTATGGCAGATTGTATTGCACTGCCGCTCAGTGCAGACCACGCAAGTGCGCTATAGATCAGACCACAGGGTAAAAATCCCCAGAGGCCGCCCACAGCGATGGCTTTGGCGGGGGAGTCGATGGGGATAAAACGCTTGGTTACTGGCTGTAATCGTTGCCATAAACGTCCACCCAACTTTTCTAACATCATTGAAAGACGGCTCCAGCCAGCGACCGATAGCGCCATAGTCATCAGCATTATGCTGGCGAGTATGCGCAGAGCTTGGCCGATTGGCATCAGTTGTGCTGATGCCAATGACCCCGCTACCGCTACGGAGCCACCGAGTATGGCTCCCAACAAGGCATAGCTGGAAATGCGCCCCAATTGAAATAGCAGGCTGTAGTAGATACTTTGCAGGCCTGCCGACGGGGTACTTCTCGCGATCACGGCGCTGCCGTTTTGATGTAAGGACGTTTGTGGCGATTGCCGGGGTGCGCGGCTCGATGCACCCAGCAAGCCTGCAATACCGCCGCACATGCCAACGCAATGCGGGCTGCCAATAAGGCCCAATAAGAATGCTGCTGAGTAACTAAGCACCTCAGGCATCATGGTGTGTATCTCGTTTTAGCTTTTTCTTCGGTTTGGGCTTATTGGGTTGCGTCTCGTCATCAAATAAGATGCGCTGGCCTTCGCGGTCTAAATCTTCGAATTGCTCATTACCCACCGACCACCAAAACAAGAAAATGACCAAGCCAAAAAAGACCAAAGCGATAGGTAAGAGAATCACTAAACTACCCACCATGACCTCCGTTTGTTGCGAGTGTATTCAGCTGCGGAGCATCCGTTTCATTGATTTCTAAGGTGTCGTCTTTAGCGTCTCTGCCAATGCGCAATGCGTTTAATACCACGACTAATGAACTAAGCGACATACCCAATGCCGCGAGCCACGGCGGCACCCAGCCCATTGCGGCTAAGGGCAGTGCCAGCAGATTGTAGAGCAGTGCCCAGCTTAGATTTTGTATCAGAATACGTCGGCTTTGTTTTGCTTTGTTGAACAGCATGGCGATATTTAGCAGAGAGTTATCGAGAAGAACGACGTCTGCCTGTGTGCGTGTTAATTCACTGGCGCTGGTCATGGCAACAGAGATATTTGCACCAGCAATGACCGGCGCATCGTTAATGCCGTCGCCGACCATCATCACGATGGCACCTTCGGTTTGCAGTTGCCTTACTTGACGTAGTTTTTGTTCTGCACTGCAGCCGGCAAGATATTTATCGATACCCAACATACCGGCAATTTCTGCAACTTGTCCGGAATTGTCGCCACTTAGAATTTCAAGGTGTAAACCGCGGCGCTTTAAGTTTTTTACTAGCGCGACGGCATCGCGACGAATTTCATCGGCGAGTTGGAAGTGGGCCAACACGCCATTGTCGTCGGCAAGGTAGACATTGAGATGGGCGCTATTGTGATGCGCCTCTATACTGAAAAATGCAGCACTGCCAATGCGGTAGTGTTTTCCGTTTATGCTGCCGCAAATTCCGGCACCACTGACCACTTCACCATTTTCCAGCTGTAAATCTGGGTGCGCGCCGGTGTCTTCGCGTTTAAATGCGTGGGCGATGGGGTGTTGAGAAAGCTGTTCCAATGTCGCGGCGATACGTCGCGCGGTCTCTGCGTTCATGTTGGAAAATACCCGACAGGACAGTATGTGCGGGTGCCCTTCGGTGAGCGTGCCAGTTTTATCAAAGACCACGTGGGTGACGTTGCGCAGTTGTTCTAGTACTCGCCCATTGCTTATTAGCACGCCTTGTTTCCCCAAGGCTTTGATCGCAGCGGTGTAGCTTGCCGGGGTTGCCAATGACAGGGCGCAGGGGCAGCTAACCACGAGCACTGACAGGGCGATAATAAAAGGCGAACCGCCCTCATGACCGTACCAGTACGCAAAGCTAAGACCACTGATGGCCATGACTAGTATCACAAAGTGGCTGGACAGTTGATCGGCAAGTTGTGCCACCGCTGGCTTGGTAGATTGCGCTTGTTCCAGCAGTTGGGCGATTTTTGCCCACGCTGTTTTATTGGTGACGGCGGTCACTTCAACATCGATATTGCCGTCAATATTGCCACTGCCTGCCATTACGCTGTCGCCAATTCCGCAGCGTGTGGGGAGAAACTCGCCGCTAAATGCACTATTTTCAAGGCTGCTTTGGCCGCGACGAATAACTCCGTCAACGGGAAGTGTCTCACCCGCGTGTACGCTGATTAGGTCTCCTACTGAAAGCGCTTTTACGGGTAGCCATTCAAATTTGCTGTCGCCTAGTTTACTTATCTTACGCGCGGTCATGGGGAGCGATGTGCCGCGATGCTGATGTTGGGCAACCCGCAGTTGTAAGTAACGACTCAGCAATAGGAAAAAGGTAAACATGCTGATGGTGTCGTAATAAACGTGCTCACCTTGGCGAATCGTGGCTACCACACTGGCGAGATAGGCGGCGGTTAATGCGATAGCGACGGGTACATCCATGCCAGGGTGGCCACGGCGCACAGAGCGCCATGCGTTTTTGAAGAAGGGCTGTGCCGAGTACAGTAACACCGGGGTGGTAATGAGTAGGCTAAACAATCTGAGTAGCGTGCGGGTGCTGTCGTCGATGCCCTGAAAATCGCCGGCGTAAAGACCTATCGCCACCATGCCCACTTGCATCATCCCAATACCTGCGATACCTAAACGTCGCAGTAGGCCATCCATTTCTTCTTGCAGTTGTATGTCGCGGTTAGCCGCCGACCACGGCAACGCTGAGTAGCCGAGTGCATTGAAGGCGCTAAAAATCGCACTGACATTTAATTTTTCTGGATTCCATTTTACGGTCGCGACCGCATTTTGTAGATGAACACTTATGGACTCGACACCGTCGATGCCCTGTAGATGGTGTTCTATAAGCCATGCGCAGGCGGCGCAGCGTAAGCCAGCCACACTGAAGCGACTGACCCAAAACTCGCCTTCTTTTTTGGAAAATTCTTCGATGAGTTCGCTATTATCAAAACGGCAATAATCGTCGTCGCCATCGCTGGGGGAGATTGCTGTTGTTGAACGCAGTCGATAATAGTCGTCTAGCCCTGAATTAAGTATGCACTCGGCGACCGCTTGACAGCCACGGCAGCATAGATTTTTAGGTGCGCCGTCGACAAGCACTGCGAAGCTGGCACCGGGGGGAATAATTTCTCCGCAGTGGTAACACGCCTCGCTCATAGCGTCTCCGTGTGTCCGTCTTGATCATCCATAATAAATTGCTGGCTGAGTTCGGTGTCGAATTCTGATTTTAAACGCCAGCCGCTTTCCTTGTCGTTGTCGAATGATTCTAAATCTAGATACCAGCGTCCTGCGACGTTATCGCTGACCTGCCCGGTGTAATGATTCGCGCCATTGTTGAGTAGCACAGTTTGAAAATCCCGGTCTTCATCGGTGGGATGCTGCCAATTTAAAACGAGGTGCTTGTAAGTGGGTAGGTCGGTGCCGCTAAGAGTGACATCGATATATCCCTTCGCGAGTTTACCGGTGGCAGCTAGTTGCATTTGCTGTGCGATGTCATCTTGCTCAAGATAGCGATTTATCGCCAAACCGTCTTTGTAGTAGTCGTCGCGTACCAAATTGTCGCCGTGGGTAATGGCAATTACCAAAGTGTAGACGCTGGCTATCACCACTGAGCCCGGCAGCAGAATCAGAAACCATGGCCAAAATTGCCGATACCACTTTTCGGTAGTGATGGGGCTGTTTGGCATACGGTGCTCCGTGGTCATTTGGGTTTACTCACTCGGTGCGAAAAAGTTGCTGTCGTGGCTAACTACGTCGTCGCTGTCGTCTACTCTTCGTGCTAAGAAGGTGACGTTAAAGGCGCCGGGAAGTGTTTGCGCCGGGCTTGAGCGAAGCATGACGGGAACATCGACGACTTCGCCGCTTAATACTTCAAACTCTGCAGAACCAACTAAGCTTAAATCGTAGGGCGCAGAAAATGACAATTGGTAGTGATGGGGCTTTTGGCTTTTGTTGGCGATCTTGACGGTGTAGTGATTCTCTATACCGCCTGCGTCGCTCCGGTAATAGAGTGCTTGGCGGTCGCGTAATACGCTGAGTTCAGTGGTTTCGCGGTCGGCAATACGATAGCCCAGCAAGCCACTCATTAGGGTGATGGCAATGACGTAGCCAACTAAACGAGGGCGTAGAATTTTAGTTTTCTTGCCCTCAAGGGCGTTTTCGGTAGTAAAGCTAATCAGGTTTTTCGGGTAGTGCATTTTTTCCATAACCGAGTTGCATGCATCTACGCACAGGGCACAGCTGATGCACTGGTATTGGAGTCCGTCGCGGATATCGATGCCCGTGGGACAAACTTGTACGCACAGCTGACAATCGATGCAGTCACCCAAACCAACGTCGGCGGATTTATCGTGGCGTTTACGCGAGCCTCGCGTTTCTCCCCGTTTGCGGTCGTAGGAAATAACCAGCGTGTTTGGGTCGAACATTGCCGCTTGAAAACGGGCGTAGGGACACATATAAAGGCAAACTTGCTCGCGCAACCAGCCGGCATTGCCGTAGGTGGCAAGGGTGAAAAAGCCAATCCAAAACGCGGCCCACGGGTTGAGGCTAAAAGTAAGGAACTCGTAGCTTAAATCTCGAACGGGGGTGAAATAGCCGACAAAGGTAAACCCCGTATAAAAGGCCAGTACTAGCCACATGGTGTGTTTTAAACTTTTCTTGGTAAATTTTTTAACGCTCCACGGTTCAGCATCTAGCTTTATACGTTGATTGCGGCTGCCTTCTACTTTTTGTTCAATCCACATGAACATACTCGTCCATACGGTTTGCGGGCAGCTGAAACCGCACCACACTCGGCCAGCAAAACTGGTAACGGCAAACAAGGTAAACGCCGCAATAATAAGTATCCAGGCGAGCATAGTCAGATCTTGCGGCCAAAAGGTAAAACCCAAAACGTGGAATTGTCGAGCGGGTAGGTCAAAGAGTACCGATTGCCGATCTCCCCATTGCAGCCACGGTAGTAAAAAATAGCCCGCTAATAATGGCCACCCGGTTAGTGTGCGAAGACGTTGGAAAAATCCCTCTATTTTGCGGGTGTAGATCTTTTCCCGTTTTTCATAAAGATCAATTTCCGACACTTCTGCAGGCACAAACTCTTCGACGGGAATACGATCCGGATCGTGATCCGGATGCAGTGAGTCGGGTGTGGGACTAGGTGAGTTCATGCTTCTCTAACCTTTACGATGTGTCGTTACTTTGCGTTAGCGTCTGAGGATTGCCGTAATTGATAGACATAGGCGGTTAGCAGGTGAATTTTCTCCTCGCTAAGCTTGTCGTGATGAGCTGGCATTTGACCCGCTCTACCCGCCGCAATGCTCTGTTTGATTTGCCCGACATCGCCGCCATAGAGCCAAATATTGTCACTGAGATTAGGTGCACCCATCAGTGGATTACCCTTGGCTTCTGGGCCGTGACATGCGGAACACAGCATAGCGAATTGCTTGCCCGCTGGGCTGGTCGCATCGGTGCCCGTGGTGTGTAGGTTGCTAACGTACTGGGACATAGACTCCAGCCCGTCGTTGCCTAATATACTTGCCCATGCGGGCATGGCACCGTTGCGGCCTTGGGTGATAGACATGCGTATTTGCTCTGGCTCACTGCCGTAGAGCCAGTCATGGTCGGTCAGATTTGGAAAGCCGTAACTTCCTTCGGCGTTTACGCCGTGGCATATCGCGCAGTTATTCGCGAAGATACGTTTACCCAAGCGCATGGCTTTTTTGTCGTCTGCTAGGGCGACCACGTCTTTATTCATAAAGCCTTGATAAAGCGACTCAGTGGCAAGCTCCGCTTGTTGAACTTCTTTTTCCCACTTGCCAACCGAGGTCCAATGCAATAAACCGGGGTAATTACCCAAGCCCGGATAGAGTGCCAAATAGCCAATAGCAAACACGATGCTGATCACAAACATTTTGATCCACCACGACGGTAGAGGGTTATCGTATTCCTCAATACCGTCGTAGACATGTCCGGTGGTTTTGTTTTCTTTGTTCACCGTGATTTTGCGATTGCTAAACAGCAACCACACAATCAGCGCAATAGAGATTGCGGTGAGCAGGATGATCCACAAACTCCAGAAATTACTCATCGGTTTTCTCCGTGCGCTTGGCGATGGGATCCGGTTTACCGTTTGGGTCATCTGCTACAAAGGGCAGCAGGGCGGCGTCTTCAAAATAGGCTTTGCGGCTTTTACGAAAAACGCTAAAACTCAGTGCGATAAAGGCGATAAACACCATCAGTGTTGCTATTGCTCTCAGGCTGTCTTGATCCATGATTTCGTTCCTCCACCTAGCGCTTGTACTTGAGCAGCGTGCCTAGCTGCTGCAAGTAGGCAACGACCGCGTCAATTTCTTTTTTACCGGCTACCTGTGCTGCCGCGCCTTCAATGTCGGCATCGGTGTAGGGCACACCAACTTTGCGCAACGCAGCCATTTTTCTGCCAACCATCTCGCCATCAATGTCATTGTTAAATAACCAGGGGTAGGCGGGCATGATGGATTCGGGCACAACGGCGCGTGGGTCGAATAAGTGAGCGCGATGCCACTCGTCGCTGTAGCGCTCGCCAACCCTCGCAAGATCTGGCCCTGTGCGTTTTGATCCCCACAAGAAGGGATGTTCGTAAACACCTTCGCCTGCTACCGAGTAGTGGCCGTAGCGCTCCGTTTCTGAGCGCAGTGCGCGTATCATTTGCGAATGACAAACGGTGCACCCTTCACGAATATAGATATCTCGTCCGGTTAATTGCATCGCGTTTAGGGGCGTGAGTCCTTTTATTGGCTGGGTGGTTTCCTTTTGAAACGCAAGGGGAACCAACTCCACCAAGGCACCGAAGCTGATGGCGATAATGATGAAGATAATCATCAATCCAATATTTTTTTCTACTAGCTCGTGCTTCATGCCATTACCTCCGCTGGGCTTTTGGCCACAGCCAAATCTTCACCGTTGCGAATGGTTTGCCACACGTTCCATGCCATTACCAACATGCCAAACAGGAATATACTGCCGCCGAAGAAGCGAACGATATAGCCGGGATGACTAGCCACAACAGATTCTGCAAAGCTGTAGGTTAGGCTGCCGTCGCTGTTATAGGCACGCCACATCAAACCTTGAACAATACCGTTTACCCACATGGAGGCGATGTAGAGCACAGTGCCAATGGTGGACAGCCAGAAGTGCAAACTGATGGCCGGTATGCTGTACATTTTGGCCTTTCCGAATAGCACCGGTATTAAATGGTAGATCGTACCGATGGAGATCATCGCTACCCAACCAAGCGCGCCAGAGTGAACGTGGCCAATGGTCCAGTCGGTGTAGTGAGAGAGCGAGTTAACGGTTTTAATCGACATCATCGGCCCCTCAAACGTAGACATACCGTAGAAGGACAGCGACACAATCAAGAAACGTAAAATCGGATCGGTGCGTAATTTATGCCAGGCACCTGACAGCGTCATTATGCCGTTGATCATGCCGCCCCAAGAGGGCGCCAGCAGAATCAATGACATCACCATGCCTAAACTCTGCGCCCAGTCGGGTAGGGCGGTGTAATGCAAATGGTGTGGGCCTGCCCAAATGTACACTGATACCAATGCCCAGAAGTGAACAATAGACAAGCGGTAAGAATAGACCGGGCGTTCGGCTTGCTTGGGAACAAAGTAGTACATCATGCCGAGGAAACCGGCAGTGAGGAAAAAGCCCACTGCATTGTGCCCGTACCACCACTGCACCATCGCGTCGACTGCGCCAGCATAGATGGAATAGGATTTCGTCAGGCTCACCGGAACCGCTAAGCTATTCACGATGTGCAGAACGGCCACCGTGATAATAAATGCGCCGTAGAACCAGTTCGCCACATAGATGTGCTTCATTCGGCGTTTCATGATGGTGCCGAAAAAGACAATGGCGTAGGCAACCCAGACCAAGGTGATCAGTATGTCGATGGGCCATTCAAGTTCTGCGTATTCTTTAGACGTTGTGTAACCCATCGGTAAGGATATTGCCGCGAGCAAAATTACTAGCTGCCAGCCCCAAAACACAAAGGGAATCAGCGGGCCGCCAACAAGGCGCGCTTGGCAGGTACGCTGTACCACAAAAAATGATGAGCCCATTAAAGCGCAGCCGCCAAAGGCAAAGATGACCGCATTGGTGTGTAGTGGTCGCAAGCGACCAAAACTTAACCAAGGCGTGTCGAAGTTAAGTACCGGCCATATAAGTTGGGCGGCCAACAGCACCCCTACCGCCATACCTACAATGCCCCAAACGACCGCCATTACGGTGAATAGCTTCACCGCGCGATAGTCGTATACGGGCAACTGGGATTGAGAGTCCATACGGATTCCTTTCTATGTCAATGCAGAAAAATATAAAGTGTATGTATCGATTAGCGTGCTAGCCGTCGATGAATACCGGGGCTAAGCCCATCTCCCAAAGAATGACTACTGCGCCCATCAGCGCCATAAAAATCACCATGCAGACGGCTACAACGGCGGAGGCGTACAGAAAACCCCGCTCGCTGGGAACGTCCATCACCGTGGGAATACCGATATATAGCAAGTAGACCGCCCAGCTTAAGCCGGCGATACCCAGTAACATGTCTAACCAAAAAATGGGGTAGAAGCCGCATAGTCCAACGATGAAAAGTGGCGTGGCGGTGTAACTGGCTACCACCATGCCTTTGGTCAACGATGCTTTGCTGCCGTATGTTTCGGCCATCCAATAGATGGCGTAGCCGATAGTGGCGAGGGAGCCCAGCATGGCAATATAAAACGCCACCACAATCCACATCGCACTGGCCTGGGTTAGTAGCACCAGTTCACCGTCACCGACGGTCCAGCCCTTTTCTGTTACGCCGTAATACCATGCGAGGCAGGGGCCTGCGGCCAGAATGATGGCGTACAACAGCTTGCTGGCAAGCGCTGAATCTGGCACACGACTTACCGCATGCCACTGGTCTCGGGGGTTAAATAGAAATCCAAAGGGGTTGCTGACAAAAGTGGCCACGGCTCGCTCTCTTACGATCGTCCAATGATAGTGTGCACAATATCAAAAGCAGTAAGTAACGGGTTTGATCTACGTCAACTAGTGAATTGTTTTGCGCACTTCCTATGCAGTGGTAATTTGCAATGAACTCAGTCTAGTTTTGCCTTGCCGGTAATTCAAGTTCCGCAAAAAGGGTAAATGCTGAACGTTTGTTTCAGATGCACTTCTGTACTTCAGTGCCCAAGCGATGCAACGCGTTTTAAGGTATCGATATCTAAAACCGTGACTTCTTTCTTATCGATTTCGAGTAGGCCCTGTTTGGCAAAACGGCTAAACACTCGGCTTACGGTTTCTATTGTTAGGCCCAGGAAGTTGCCGATATCTGTGCGTGACATGGGGAGGCGGAAGCTAAGGGGAGATAAATTACGGCGAGCGTTGCGGGCGGAAATGCTAACCAGTAAAGAGGCAATACGTTCCTCCGCGGTGTGTTTACTTACCAAGGTGATGTGCTGCTGGTCTTCAACTATTTCTTGGCTTAGTAATTTGAAAAAATGCTTTTGCATATTGGGAAGTTTGCCGCTTAAGTCTTCGATATTTGCGAAGGGGATTTCGCAAATGGCAGCGACTTCCATGGCTACTGCGGAGCTGGCGTAGCGATTGTGGCCTATTCCGTCCATACCGAGAATTTCACCGGGCAGGTAAAAGCCGGTAACTTGTTCTTCGCCGCTGTCTGACACGCTATAGGCTTTTACTGAGCCAGAGCGCACGGCGTAGATTGAGGTGAATGTATCGCCCTCGCGGTAAAGGTGTTGGCCTTTTTGCAGGGGGCGCCCCCGCTGGACGATTTCATCGAGTTGAACAATTTCATCTTGTGCTAATGCCAATGGTAAACATATCGCACTGAGGCGGCAGCTGGCGCAGTTGATTGCCGCATTGTGGGGGCAATTCTTCGTTGACGGCGCGTTTTTCTCGCTGACGGCAATCATGGTAGGCATTCCCTTTTTTGGGTACATATTAACACGGGATAATGCCTACTCTGACTCACTTTGCGGTTACATTTCAAGTGTTAAACGAAACTTAGTTGAAACTCCTTGGCTTATGAATTTGGTATGACATGAATTAATAATCGATATCTAAACCGTTTGTGAATAACGTTCAGTTTGGTCGCTGAGATATTGATCAAAGACCATGCAGACATTGCGAAGCATCATTCGGCCTTGTTCTGTTATGGAGATGTCTTCCTGATCGATGATGACTAAACCATCCCGCTGCATTTCCGCCAACTTCGGCTGAGTATCAGCGAACTTTTCCCAGAACGGTATGTTGAATTTATTGTCGAATATTTGTGTAGAAACGCGAAGGTTACAGGCGAGTTCCATAATTACGTAAGCGCGTATTTGGTCTTCTTTAGTCTTTGTCAATCCTTTGTCTACGGGAAGTTGGCCTGCCTCTAATTTGCTGTAGTAATCAGCTATGTCTTTACTGTTTTGTGCATAGCAGTCGCCTATAGAGCTAATGGCCGACACGCCGATACCGAGTACGTCGGGTGCAAGCGAGGTGGAATAGCCTTGAAAGTTACGCTGTAAATGACCATCTTTTTGACTACGGGCAAGCTCATCGTCGGGTCTTACAAAATGGTCCATACCGATGTAAATATAGCCAGCAGCAATTAGCCGTTCATTGGCGATGCGGAGCATGGCAAGCTTTTCGTAGCTGTCTGGTAAGGTTTGGCGCTCGATTGCCCGTTGCGGTGCAAAGCGCGTTGGCATGTGGGCGTAGTGATACAGCGAAATTCTATCTGGCAGCAGTGCAATGACATCGTCGAGTGTTTTATTTAAGCTTTCGTAGGTTTGCAGTGGCAGGCCATAAATAAGATCGAAGCTGATTGAGCTAAAGCGATACGCTCTGGCAGCGCCGACCAGCTCGATAATTTGTTCAGTGCGTTGTACTCGGTTGATAGCTTTTTGTACTTGTGGGTCGGTATCTTGAATGCCAAAGCTGAGACGATTGAAGCCTAGTCCGCGTAGTAGGGCGAGTCGGTCTGGAGTGACTGTTCGCGGATCAATTTCTATTGAGTATTCGCGTTCTTGATTGTCGTCGAAGTTGAAATGACTCGCGAGTAAATGAATTAATTCTGTTAATTCTGCGTCGTCTAAATATGTCGGTGTGCCGCCACCAAAGTGCAGCTGCGATACATGGCGGGTATTGCCGATGTGTTTCGATAAGAGGTCAATCTCTATGGCGATATGATCGAGATACTCTCTACCCACACCACTTTTTTTGGTGACTATTTTGTTGCAGCCGCAGTAGTAACACAGCCGACGGCAGAAGGGGATGTGTACGTAGAGTGAGAGGGGCGCCGAGTCTATTCGGGCTGCGTCCAAATATTGCTCATAGTTTGCTGTCGTAAATTGATCGCTAAATTGCAGCGCAGTGGGGTAGGAGGTGTAGCGTGGCCCCTGTGTACTGTATTTGGCGATTAGGTCTACGTTTGAACCCGTAGCTTCTTGCTGTGTTGGTACGACTGAGAGGCTATTCATCATATTTCTCAATGTAGGCCGGTATTCGTTAGCGCATTACTGCGGTTCAGATTTTGTGAGCGTTGAATGTAGTCCCACTGCTCAGTGTCTTCATTGCTACTTTGCTTGTCGCGGAGCGTGTTGCCTACATCTTGCCAGTCTTGTTCATCGAAGCGTTCGCTAATGGCGGCAAAAATATTGCGTTCAGCGTGTATATGGGCAATTTGGCCGGTGCAGAAGTGACGACTGAGTTGTAATACACGTTGCGAGGGTGTAATACCGGCTACGCGAAATTCACTGTAAATAAGCGATAGCTGACTGCTCAGCGCCTCTAAGCGAGGATGATCATTTAGTAGGAGGTGAATTGCCTCAACATTGACGTGCTTTTTGCTTAGTAGCTGTTTGAATAATACGTCTTCAGTCGGGTGGTGCCAGATTTCGGGATAGACCTGAATGTAGTCCAAAATTTCAAGAATCCGATCCATATTCGCCGTGCCTCTATCGAGACCGGTTAGACGATGGATGTCTTTACTTAACAGATACATCATTCGCAACATGCGGCGGTGATCCTGTTCCAGCTGTTCGAGTATATATTGCATGGCATAGGCTCCCAAGTTACCCGCTGCTAGCGCGGACGAATGTTGTTATGGTGTGAGGTTGAAATTTACCGATATTCTCTCGGCGTGATCTTGATGTAAGTCAAATGTGCTGCTTATAGTGGTTCTTAGTATCTGGTTGGGCAGAGTTAGGGTGTTTTGATTATCGTATAAGGAGTGCAAATGTCCCTTAAGCAGACCGAGTTTACGATGGTTGAAATTGACCATTGCGTAGATCAACTCATCGCTAAAATTGGTAAAGATATTCGCGTTGCGATGCCATTGGGCTTGGGTAAACCGGTGGCGTTAATCGATGCGCTGTATCTTCGTGTTAGCAATGATCCCGCATTATCGCTAACCATTTTGACGGCGCTTAGCTTGGAGCGTCCAAGGGAGCGTGATCCGATTCGCGGGCGTTTGCTCAATCCGGTTTTTGATCGCCTATACGCTAATTACAGCGAACCGCTTTACCTGCGCGATGAGCGCAGTGGCAAAGTGCCCGCGAATATAAAACTCTGTGAATTCTATTTTAAGGCGGGCAGTCGCATAGGGCATTCTGACGCGCAGCAAAATTACATCAGTTCTAATTACACGCATGCCGCTCGGGATGTTGTTGCTCAAGGTTGTAATGTGGTTATTCAGTTGTTGGCACGGGAGGGTGGCTCGCTGAGTATGAGTTGTAATCCTGATACTTCGGCTGAGGTAGTTGCGCGATTGCAGCAATCAGGGCGGGATTATGTTGCTGTTGGCGTGGTTCATCCCGACCTGCCCTTTATGTATGGTGACGCCGAAGTTGACGCCGCGCAGTTCGATTTTTTACTAAATACCGACAGCGCTAAGCACGGACTGTTTCAAGTGCCGCGCCTGCCACCCATTCCCGACACCGACTATGCCATTGGTCTGCGCGCCAGCGCCTTGATACGGGATGGCGGAACGCTCCAGTTGGGTATCGGTGCAATGGGTGACGCTATTGTGCAATCGGTGTTGGTTCGCCATCAAAACAACGCAGATTACCGCGAGTTGTTAGCGAGGTTTGGTGTTGATCAACACAGCGCAGCGCTAGTTGATGCGATTGGTGGCCGCGATGTCTTTGATCAGGGCTTGTACGGCGCCACTGAGATGTTTGTGGAGGGGTTCCTGCACTTGTTCGAGGCTGGTGTGTTGCAACGGCCTGTGTACGATTTTTGGGCCTTGCAGCAGCTGATCAATCTTGGTCGTTGTCGTTCTGACGATGTGAGTTCAGATTGCATTGCCGCGATGGCGGAGTTGGGCGTGCGTGAGCTGCGTGGTAAAGATTTCGAGACGCTGCAGTACCACGGATTCTTCAATGAAAAGTGCCGTTACCACGAGGGGCAGATTTTTAATCAACAGGGAGAGTATTGCTCGGCTAATATGGCCAACCCCGACAGTCAGCAGTTTATGGTGACGCATTGTTTGGGCTCGAAATTGCGCAATGGCAAGATGCTGCACGGCGGTTTCTTTTTGGGCAGTGGCGCGTTTTATCAGGCATTGCGAGATATGCCTGCCGCTAAGCGGCGTCAGCTTGCCATGTGCGGCGTCGATAAAATAAATCAACTGGATATGAACCCGCGTTTGTTTAAAGCCCAGCGTCAGCATGCCCGATTTATTAATACCGGTTTAAATGTAAGCCTTAACGGTGCGGTGGCATCAGATACCCTTGAGAATGGCCAAGTTCTGTCGGGGGTGGGTGGCCAATACAACTTCGTTGCCATGGCCCATCAGTTAGATGATGGCCGATCGGTACTCATGATTCGCGCTACCCGCGCGCAGGGCGACAAGGTCATGTCGAATATTCTTAGCCACTACGGTGCCTGCACCATACCCCGTCATTTGCGCGATATCATTATTACCGAATACGGCATAGCCGATTTACGATCTAAGACTGATGAGCAAGTCTGTCAGTCCTTGATTAATATAGCTGACTCTCGCTTTCAGGCGGATCTTCTGGTCGAAGCTAAGGCGATGGGTAAGTTATCTCCTGGCTACCAAATACCGGCGGCGTTTAGTCAAAACCTGCCCGAGACCATTAGCGATAACGTCGCATGGGCGCGTGCCAAAGGACTGATGCCCGCATACCCCTTTGGCTGTGACTTTAGCGAAGATGAATTAGAGGCGGCATCGACTTTGATGTCGCTATCTGCGTTGTCATTGGGAGAGAAACTCGTGGCATTGAAGAATGGTCGGGAGGCGTCGGACGCTGCTCGTCGGGTCTTGTCTGTTCTTGATTTAGAGCAGCCCACGACCGTAAAAGAAAAGTTGTTGAAACGGATGATTCAGGGCGTAGAGAGTGGAAATTGAGCTCAGCTATGTTCTAACGATTTAAATTAATTGCGATGGCTGTCACAAAACAAAGCGATAGTTTAACTTCAATATATGCTATTAATTAAGACTAACTAATTGATTTTTATGGTTTTAAAAAACATTCTGTGTCCTGTTTAAGGGCTAATACGCACTCCCAATTTGACCAAAGATTAACTATTGTACACCTCAGGATCATTGTTACCGCCGCTTAGGGACTATCTGCAAGCGATATTTCGAGCACTTTAGGTGGTAGCGCAGTCAATCTCAGTAGGTGTATCGTGAATAATAAAATAGCAAGCTATGTATTCTGCTCATTACTAGGTGCGTCAGCGATGTCGGCGTTCGCGGAACCGGAGAGTTGTTTAGATTGGGATGTGCAAACCTTCCCGGCCAACTCGGAACAGTCGAGTTGCGCGTATTTCAATCAAGACAAAGTGTCTACTCGGTTCACCGTTCGCAATGTGTGCGATAGCAAGGTGAGCGGTGTGTTTAGTTACTATAAAGAAGATATTCACAATAAATCGGTGATGAGCGTGCAATCCTTTGTCGTTAATCCGGGTGTGAGCCAAGAGGTTGCTAATCCTTGCGGTATGCAAAGCAGCGCCTCGTATCAGGTGTCGCAAGTGACTTTTTAAATAACATCTACTTGTTTAAACAGCCCTCTGCTTCATGTAAGCACGACAGTAAAAGATAAGATAAATAAAAAAGCCCTGACATTGCTGTCAGGGCTTTTTTATTTATTCTAAGGTAATACTCTGTAGCCTCATATTGTGAGTCTACAGAGCGACCTCATTTTAGCGCGTGGTGAAACGATCCAACGGCATTGCCATCACACTATCGGTGCTGCTATTCATGCATCCAGCGTGACCTTTGGCGCGGGGTAACAGGCGTGAGAAGTAAAACTCAGCTGTTTCTAGTTTCGCTTCATAAAACGCGGTATCACTAGTGCCTTCTGCCAATTTAGCTGCTGCTACTTCAGCCATCATCGCCCAGTAGTAAGCCATAGACAGGTAGCCGCTATACATTAGGAAGTCATACGACGCCGCGCCAACTGCATCGCGGTTTCTTGATGCGCGGGCTACCATTTTCACGGTGTGCCAGTTCCACGACAGGGTATAGCCGATTAATTTGGCAGAGTAGCCCCGACGTTTGCCGCTGATTAAATTCTTAAAGCCAAACTTATACAATTTCTTGCAGAAGCCGCCATAGAGTTTAAAGCCATCTAGTACCACTTTACGGCCGATCAAGTCCATCGCCTGAATGCCTGTGGTGCCTTCGTACATGGTGGCAATACGCGCGTCACGATAGATTTGTTCCATGCCGTGTTCTTTGATGAAGCCGTGACCACCAAAGACCTGCATAGCGTTGCTTGCCGACTCAAGTCCTGTTTCAGTTAAGAACGCTTTCAAAATTGGCGTTAAGAAGCCAAGTTCGTTTTCGGCAGCGTCGCGCTCTTCCTGCGTATCTGCTTGCACCATGCGGTCAGAGTATTTGGCTGCATCGTAGATCATCGCGCGGCCGCCTTCTGCAAAGGCTTTGGCAGTGAGCAACATACGGCGTACATCGGGGTGATGAATAATCGCATCACCAGCTTTGTCTGGGTTCTTTACACCTGACAAAGAGCGCATGGAATATCGATCTAGCGCGTAGGGCAGGGCATTTTGGTATGCCAGCTCTGATGCGGCTAGTCCCTGAATAGCGGTACCGATACGAGCGGTGTTCATAAAGGTGAACATGGCGTTAAGGCCGGCGTTCTCTTGACCGAGCATAAAGCCGGTTGCCGAGTCGAAGTTGATTACGCAGGTTGCGTTGCCGTGAATACCCATTTTGTGTTCGATGCTGCCACACTTAACGCCGTTGCGATCAGTGATGGTGCCATCTTCGGTGGTATTAAATTTAGGCACGATGAAAAGGGAGATTCCTTTTGTGCCTTCCGGTGCACCCGGTGTACGAGCAAGCACGATGTGAATAATGTTGTCTGCAAAGTCGTGTTCACCTGCAGAGATGAAGATTTTTGTGCCGGTTAGTTTGTAGCTGCCATCGGCTTGGGGTTCAGCCTTGCTGCGCATTTGGCCCAAGTCAGAACCGCAGTGGGCTTCGGTCAAACACATAGTGCCCGTCCAAGTGCCTTCGCAAAGCTTGGTCAGGTAAAGTTGCTTTTGCTCTTCGGTGCCGTGCACGTAAAGCGTGTTCATGGCGCCCAAGCTTAGGCCGGGATACATGCCCCAGGACCAGTTTGCGGTGCCGACTAATTCAGATTTAATAAGACCCATGGACATGGGCAAACCTTGGCCACCGTACTCAGCGGGATGCGAAAGACCTTGCCAGCCGCCTTCTACCCACAATTTGTAGGCTTCTTTAAAGCCTTCTGGGGTGGTGACTTCGCCGTCGTTCCACTGACAACCTTGTTCATCACCTACTTGGTTGAGTGGTGACAGCACTTCTTCTGCAAATTTTGCCGCTTCGGCGGTAATCGCTTCTATCATGTCCGGCGTGGCTTCTGCGCCAGCTGGGATGGTTTGATAGTGGGCGTTGAAGTCCAGCAATTCGTTAATGACGAAACTGATGTCGCGTACCGGAGCTTTATATGTGGTCATAATACTGCCTCTTCTGTTCCCGTTGATGGGGGATCAATAACGGAATGGAGCATAGCTGATGCGCTGTTAGGGTAAATTGGCCGCTTTGTGATTGAAACATGACGCTTCGGTCAATGCCCTTGGTCATGCAGTTTGTCGCCCATAAATTATAGCTTGTACTAACTGAGCCGAGTATAGCTAGCAAAGGCTTGAGATGATCCCTCACTGGCGCGATACTGACTTGGTGGCGCAAGGAGGACAATAAATGCAAGTTGAATACTCAGTGTGTTTTGAGCGGCATCCTCTCCCAGCGGGAGGCTACCTAGCGCAACTTACGCTCAATGCGCCTAGTCGGCTGAATGCGCTGACCTCAGAAATGGTGACCTTACTACACAAGCTTTTGCTAGAAATTCGCGATGACCCAGAGGCGGTTGCGGTGTTTTTGGATGGTGCTGGCGAACGTGGTTTTTGTGCCGGGGCAGATACCTTGCGGATACGGGAATCAGCGCTTGCAAACCCCGGTGGCGAAGCAGTAGAGGCCCACGCTTTTTTTGTTCATGAATATGCTACTGCCTATTTAATCCATCGCTTTCCCAAGCCCGTCATATGCTGGGGTAACGGTATTGTTATGGGCGCAGGTCTCGGTTTGATGGTAGGTGGTAGTCATCGCATCGTCACAGACAGCAGCATTGTGGCGATGCCGGAAATTAGTATCGGGCTATTTCCGAATGTTGGCGCGGCCTGGTTTTTGGGCCAAATGCCGGGTGCTACGGGTTTGTTTGCTGCGTTAACCGGTGCGTTACTCTCACCTGCGGATGCGCTGTATGCGGGGCTGGCGGATTATTGTTTACGCGAAAATAGTAAGGCGGAAGTATTACGCAAAATTATCAACCTTGATTGGTGTGATGATAATGAATGGAATGCTGAAAATTTAACCGAGTGTTTGACTGATATCGAAGCAGAGCACGGTGTGGTGTTGCGCAAGGCCTCATTAAAAGATCATCGCGGTTGGATAGATGATGCCTGTGCCTTGGCGACCCCTGCGTCGATTGAACAGGGCATCTGTCGCTACAATGGCGCGAGCGATTGGCTGCGAAGCGCCTCGCAGGGCCTGGCTAGAGGCTCGTCGAGTGCGGCCAAACTTATTTTTCGACAATTGGAGGCGGGGCGGGGTATGAGCTTGGCCGATGTTTTCAAAATGGAGCTGGTGTTGTCGTCTAATCGTGTGCGCGATCCAGAGTTTGCTGAGGGCGTTCGCGCGTGCTTAATAGATCGTGATCGCGATCCGCGCTGGTGTTACAAGAGTATTGCCGATGTACCGGATTTGGAAATTGACGCCTTGTTCAAACCACCCTGGGGGCAAAATCCCTTAGACGAGCTACTTGCCTAGCCGACTTGAAGCGGTTCTTTTTAAGGCAGGCGATTAACACGATTTATTCGCCGTTTGCTCAAGTCGGTTAAGCTGAGCCTGGTGGATCTTGCTTAGGGAAATCAACGCGAGTATCGCGCCAATCATTGCCATTGCCATATCTGACTGGGTATCCCATATATATCCTTGGGTGCCGAGAAAGGCTTCTGCAGACTCCCCGGTAAGTTCTGCTACCCACCATTCGATAAGTTCATAAAGTGCGCTAATTCCGAGGCACGTAAAAACGATGATGGTCGCCAACCAACGTGGCTTTTGTATTACCTGATGTCGAATGAGTAATTCTCTTGCGGCGATGGCAGGAATAAATCCTTGGGCTAAATGCCCTAACTTGTCGTAGTGATTTCTTTGCCAGTGGAATTGCTCGGCGAGCCAATCAAAGGCCGGTACTTCCGCGTAGGTATAGTGACCACCGATCATCAAAATTACGCAGTGAACTAAGATGAGCTGGTAAAGAAGCGGTGTTAGTGGGAAGCGACTTTGGCTGACGGCCATGATGAGCAACGCCACTATTGCTGGAATGACTTCTAAAAACCAAGTGAATTGGTCTTTGGGCTGAATGCCAGACCACAGTAAGGTCGCGAAAAATACGCCTAGCCAAAGTAATTTTTTCATATGGGCGGCGTTCTAGATCCCTTCGTCCCGCATTTTTTGCTCGCGTATTTCTACATCGTCTTGAAGTGTTTTCTCCATGAGTTGCGCTTGATTTAAGGTGTTTTGCTGGCCGGATGTAAGAACGGTTTTTTCTTGGTTTGGCGTTCCCGCCACATCGGTCGACTTTGAACAAGCGCAAAGGCTTAGTGTAAGCGCGGTTAAAAACACCGTAAAAAGGGTAGAGCGTTGGTGCATGGCGTTCTCCGCGTTGTTGCTCTGGGCTATTTCTGACAGCCTAACGCAACAACGTGGAGGTTTACAGCAGTTCGTCTAGGAATGCATCAAGTTGAGGATGTTCGTGCTGTACCTTTGCCACGCCCTTCGCAAGAATTTTGTCAGCGCGCACAGGGCCGATGTTTTCGCATAGCAGAACATAGTACTGGTTTAGCAATTTTTGCAGCATTGCCGGGGCGACATTGCCAAGTTTCAGCGCTTGGCGGTTTCCTAGCCATCGTTGCAGGGCTTCGAGGGTGGAGAGTGGCAGTTGCCGCTGACGTAGGGCAGCGAATAAATCGATGCGCAACTTATGTTGTAGCTCGTCGTCTAGTTGCGCCATCATCGCCAGCATCAATTCCGCGAAAGCTTGGCTGGCAGACACTGGGTTTACTGCGGCGCTTTCTGCACCTTCGCCCCGAGGATCTGCCATTAAACTTTCGGTGTCTTGACCCATGGCCTGAATTAAACTTCGCAAAATCGCCGCGCGCTTTTCTTTCAATTCCTGTGTTTGGCAGATATCTGCAACGAAACGCTGCAGGGCCAAACTCGGTTGATCGATATAGCGGTTTTCCCAGTGGGTAATCGCCTTTAGCACGGTGTCTTCATCCATGAACGATTGCAGGCCCGTATAAATGGCGCGTCTGCGGTCTCGGACGCTGCGTGTACTCATTATTGGAAATCCATGTTGCTGGCGCGGTCTGCTGTGTAGGCAATGTTGCCAGAATTGAATTCTGGGTAGCCTATTTCAGCGTGTTCACTAAGATCGAGTCCGCGCTGTTCGTGCTGGGCTGGTGCGCGTAGGCCCATTAAAATATCAATGACGAAGTACATGATCAAGGCGCAGCAGAATGTCCAGATAAAGCAGGCCGCGATTCCAATAAGTTGGACAGTGATTATTTTAGAATCGAACATGCTGTCGGCGTAGAAAATACCTGCGGCTAAGGTGCCCCAAGCACCCGCAAAACCGTGAACCGACACCGCACCGACAACATCGTCGAGATGCATGCGGAGCATCATCTGGCTGCCGAGCATGCAAATTACGCCGCCAATGGCACCGGTGAGAATGGCATATCCAGGAAGCATTGATGCACAGCCAGCGGTAATGGCCACTAATCCGGCAAGACTGCCGTTTACAGTGTCAGTGAGCAATATTGGTTTGCGCGTTGCTACCGCCAATAGCATGCTGGCACAGGCGCCTGCGGCTGCAGCTAATTGGGTATTCAGGTTGATGAGGCCTATATCAACAGAAGCGCTTAGCGTTGAACCGCCGTTAAAGCCGAACCATCCGAACCACAGAATGAAACCGCCAAGGGCAACAAGGGTAAGATTGTGGCCGCGTAATTCTCTGGGTTCGCCGTTTTTGTTAAAGCGGCCGAGTCGTGGGCCAAGAATAATAACCCCGGCAAGCGCGCACCACGCTCCCACAGAATGCACAACCGTTGAACCTGCAAAGTCGATAAAGCCCATTTTTGCCAGCCAACCATCGGCATTCCACACCCAGCTACCAAAGATGGGATAGATCACGGCAGTAATGATGACGGCGCCAACAAGGTAGGCGTCGAATCGTGTGCGCTCCGCCATCGCGCCGCTGGCGATAGTGACTGCGGTGGCTGCGAACATAGTTTGGAACAGAAGTGTGCCGTAGGTGGTCGGATCGCTGTCATTAATCAGAAACAGATCGGTACCCATCAAACCGCTGGGATTGCTGCCAAACATCAGGCCGTAACCTAGAGCCCAAAATATCAGTGTACCAATGCACACATCCATGTAGTTCTTCATTACAACGTTTAATGAGTTTTTACTACGAGACATACCGGACTCAAGTAGCGCGAATCCCGCCTGCATAAGAAAAACCAAGGCACTGGCAGTAACCAGCCACACCATGTCGGTGGCGCCGGTTAAATCTTCAATATCGTCTGCGAAAACCAGTGAGGAAAACAAAAGTGTTGAGAGCGTTAGGGTAATGCGCGCTTTTTTCATTAGAGCCCTTCGTCATGTTGTGGTCGCGCACTGAATCGGCGCGTCCCTGAGCGAGGGTGTGCAACAGATGTGCCAAAATTTGAATGAAAGGGCGTTAGGGCTTGGGCCGCGCAGCGTGGTTTTAGCGGTTTGTGGCATAGCTGAAAGATAATGAGCACTTGTTTGGTTCGTCGCACGAATTCATGTGCTTTTGCGGTGCGCATCTAGAGGGGTGGTTTGGTCTATATCGATAGCTTAAGTGTATCTATATCCAATAAATTATTAATTATATTAATTTATAGATAATCATTATTATTTGACTTGTGGGCTGGCGGGGTGATGTTGCGCAGGCCAGATTCTGTACCTTAACAATGACCGAGGAGGCCATTATGAAAAAAACAATCAGTTTCGCCATGGTGCATTTCAGCGTGGCATTTTCGGTCGCCTACATTTTGACTGGTAGTGCCGTAGTTGGTGGAATGCTGGCGCTAGTAGAGCCGGCGGTGAACACCGTGGTGTTTTACTTTCACGATAAGGCATGGAAGCGCATTGATGCAGGAGCACCGTTATTAACAGGTCTTGTACATTGACGCGTTAATAGGCGTGCACCATATGATGGTGCACATCCTAGATATATGAGTCATAACCCCTTAGTGACATTGTTGTTCATTATGAGCTGGCTCAGATAAACCGGAAAACCAATAATACCGCAAGCAAGGTGACAACCCACGCGACCATACTACTAATCGAAATGGTGCGAGAGAAAATACCATCGTTGCCGTGAAGATTAGCCAAGCGGTTTTCAAATGCACGGCCAATACTGAGAATACCGTTGCGTGCAACCTGATCAACTTTGAGACAGCTTCTGCCGACGGCATTTATAAGACGCGGTAGCGGGCGCCGATATAACCAATCTACGTCGAGGTTGGTTGAGGGCAGTTCCGGAGGATACATGCCTTTTAGGTTTAGCCAAACAAATGCCAATGCCGAGAAAAACAGTAGCTGTGTCTGGGTGAGAATATGACTTACATCATAGGCACTGTAGTCGGTCGCGAAGGGCAGGTGTTGGTAGAGCAGCTGTGGGAATATACCAATTGTTAGACACAGCGCGGCGGCTATAGACATTGCCAGTAGCATATTCCACGGTGCTTCTTTGCAGCGAATACCCGAGTCGTGGGCGAAAAAAGCGAAATAAGGAATTTTGATGCCCGCGTGGTGGAATACCCCAGCCGAGGCGAAGAGCAACAGTAGCCATACCACGTCAAAGTTGTCTTTGAGTGCCGCCGACATAATCATTGATTTGCTGACAAAGCCACTGAATAGGGGGAAGGCTGATATCGACGCCGCGCCGATAATACAAAGTACGGCGGTCTTGGGCATGGATTTATATAGCCCACCAAGTTCGGAGCCGTTAATTCGGCCGGTACGATAGAGGACCGCGCCCATCGACATAAACAATAAGCCTTTAAAAATAACATCATTAAAGGCGTGAGCGACGGCACCATTGATACCCAGCTCAGTGCCTATACCAATCCCCACCATCATAAAACCGATCTGGTTGATCAAGCTGTAGGCGAGAACCCGGCGCAGATCATTTTCAATTACCGCAAAGAAGATGGGGAAGCACGCCATCGTCGCGCCGATATACACCAACATCTCAGTGCCGGGAAAACCCCGGGCCATGGCGTATACGGCAACTTTGGTGGTGAAAGCACTCAAGAAGACCGTGCCAGTAGGTGTTGCTTCGGGATAGGCGTCGGTCAGCCAGTTATGGAAAAATGGGAACGCGCACTTAATGCCAAATGCGATAAAAATAAACCAGCTTGCGATCGAGTCTAGCCCGATTTTGCTAAACATCAGGGTGCCCTGATGTTGGTAATACAAAATGACGCCCACTAACAGCAGCATTCCTGATATCACTTGCGCGATCAGATAACGCATCCCCGCGCTGTAGGCTTTGTCGCTGCGCCCAGCCCAAATTAAAAAGACTGAGGTGACTGCCAGCATTTCCCAAAATATAAACAAGGTCAGTAAATCACCGGCAAAGACGGCGCCCAAGGCACTACCAGCATAAAGCATGGCTGCGACTTGCTGCATTTTATCCTTGACGTGGAGAGAGTAGATTACGCTGATGAACGCGGCAATATGAAATAAATAGCCGAACAATAGGCTCAGTCGGTCTATGTGGATTGGCTTTAATTCCATTCCCATTAGCTGGGTTTCGAGGCCGTAAAATGCTGGGAGCTGCCACAGGTTTAGCGCGCTTAATATAATGACCACGATCATTGCTGGACCGCGCCAAGTGGCGCCGCCAAGTAGGGCAATGACTGCTCCTAGATAAAAGAGCAGGAAGGGCGGCAGTTCAATCCCCACCATGGGTATTCTCCGTCTTAGATTCGCGAGTTTGTTGGTAGTAGTCTTCCTCGCGCATTAAACCTTTGCGCATCCACTTAGCAACCAGTACTAAAATCACACAGCCGATAAATCCGTAAATAGGATAGAAACCATACAGGCCCTCCCATGGGTGTTCGGTGTGTCGATGGATCACAAAATCCAAGCCAACTAACAGCGCGCAAATGACGTAAAGACTGTTGAGAATAAGGCGCAGTGTTGCGGGGCGATCAAAAAAATCTTGGGACTGGCTCATGGCGTTCCCTCGCTAAAAATCTGTGATACCAGCTCAAATAGCGGGTTGGGAAAGAAAAATAACACTACGCACGCCAATGCCGTAAAGCATAGCGCGATGAGCGCGGCAGGTGGCGCTTCATGAATAGCGACGGGGCCTGAAACTGCCTGCTTCCCTGGAAAGAAAGCGCGCAAAGGAATTGGTAGTAAATAGGCGATATTGAGTAGCGAGCTGAGTATCAGCACCCCCATTAGAATTAAATGATCGGTCTCTAAGGTGGCGGTTAGCAACCACCATTTGCTCCACGTTCCCGCTGTGGGCGGCAGACCGATAATGCTGAGAGAGGCGATGAAAAAAGCGGTCATGGTGATTGGCATACTTCGCCCCAGCCCCACCATAGAGCTGATTTCGCTTTTGTGACTAGCCACCAGTATTGCGCCAGCGCAGAAGAACAGGGTGATTTTCCCTAGGGCATGGGTAGCAATATGCATTGCGCTGCCCATTATGCCGCTCTCAACCGCCAGTAAGACCCCCACGGTGATATAACCTAGTTGGCTAATGGTTGAATAGGCGAGTCGGGCTTTCAGGTTGTCTTGACGCATCGCTATTAGCGAAGCCAGCACGACACCGGCACCAGCTAGGTAGAGAAGATAATCGGTCGCAGGTATTTGCTGCAGGGTCTCTAAACCAAAGATAAAGACCAAAATTTTGATTAGGCTGAATACGCCAGCCTTGACCACCGCAACGGCGTGGAGCAGGGCGCTAACCGGAGTAGGAGCCACCATTGCTGCCGGAAGCCAGCGGTGAAAAGGCATGACCGCGGCCTTGGCAACACCAAAAACAAATAGGACTAGCAACAGTGACAGCAACGCGATTGGAGTTTGCTCGGGGAAAATGCCACCTTGTTGAAAGTCTAGAGTGCCTGCCACCAGCCACGTGATGATAATAGCCGGGAGAAAAAAGGCGATAGAGGTACCCATTAATATGCCCAGGTAAACCCTGCCGCCTTTTTTGGCTTTTTCGGTACCTGCATGTGTTACCAGAGGGTAGGTGCACAGCGAAAGTACTTCATAAAAAATGAACAGCGTGAATACGTTTTCTGCGTAGGCAATGGCCATTACCGCTGCGATGGCAATAGCAAAACACGCGTAGAAACGTGTTTGGTGGTCTTCGTTGTGGCCGCGCATATAGCCAATCGCGTACAAGGTGGTTACTGGCCATAGCAGACTGGCGACTAGCCCGAACAGGAGCCCTAGGGCATCGACTCTGAAACTTAAATTTAGACCAGGCAGTATTTCTAGCCACTGGCGTGAGAGCACTTCACCGTGATTAAAACTGGCGTACAGCTTTAAATTGACTAGTAAAAGAAGCACTCCGGCGATGAGGGATACCCCTTCGCGCAAATTTGGTTTTCGGCTGAACGTCAGTACGCCTGCTACCGCAACAAGGGGCGTGAGTATGGCGACGTCAATTAGCATGGCTGTTGTATCCATTATGGACGCCCCTCAACCAGTGCTGTGGCTGCTTCATAGCTGATCGATACCGGTAAGCGGGTGTCGATACCAAAATAGACATTGCCTAGAATTAGCAGCCATAGCGCAATAAGCATAGTGAGTGGGGCTTCTTTTACTGGAGAGTTATCTGCTGCTGACTTGAAGTAGAGCGCCTCTACCACTCGCCATATATAGATGATGGCGAGCAGTGAACCCAATAGAATTAAAAACACTAATGGCCAGCGGCCCGCCAGTGCAGCGGCAGATACCAAATACCATTTGCTGATAAAACCAGCGGTAAGGGGAACACCAATTAAGCTGAGACCGCCGGCAACAAAACCAAAGCTCGTCCAAGGCATTTTTCTCCCCAGTCCCTGCATCGAGGTAAGGGTCGTCGCGCCAATGCGAACCGCAATCCCAGCTAGGGCCATAAATAATGTGGCTTTCATCAATGCGTGGTTGAAAACATGAATCAAGGCCGCCTGCAGCCCCAGCACACCGCCGATCCCCAAACCGATGACCATATAGCCAATTTGGGCGATACTGGAATAGGCGATCGCGCGCTTTATCTCCTCTTGATATATCGCAGCAATCGACGCGCTGAATACCGCCACGATGCCTAGAGCGACAAAGATATCTGCTAGCGGAATAATGAACTGGCTAAACTCGCTCGGGAATATGGTATACGTGAAGCGTATTAACAGATAAAGGGCTACCTTGGTGGCGCTGGCGGCGAGAAACGTAGTGACAATTGATGGCGCTTGACTGTAAGCGTTAGGCAGCCACAGATGTAGTGGGAATAAGGCGAGCTTTAAGCTAATACCAACCAAAATAAAAGCGTAAGCGGCAAATACGGTAGGCGACTCACTCGCCGATGGCAGGCGTTCGGCAAGATCGGCCATATTGAGCGTGCCGGTCATGATATACATGAAACCGATACCGATGAGGATAAAGGTCGCGCCAATGGTGCCCATGATCAGGTAGCGAAACGCGGCCCACAGGCTTTGTCTATTGGGTCCTAAGGATATTAGGGTGTAGGTGGACAGCGATGAAATTTCTAAAAAGACAAAGACGTTGAATGCATCGCCGGTCGCTAAAATACCCAGCAAGCCCGCGAGGCACAATAGCCACGCCACATAAAATAAGCCTTGTTTGTCTAGTGTAATTTCGGTGCTAATGCTGCTCTGTGCTGCCAGTAGAGAAATTGTACTGCTGCCAGAAACGATCACTAGCAACCACGCATTGAGAAGATCAATTCGGTACTCAATACCCCAGGGTGCTTGCCAACCACCCAAGGCATAACTAATTACACCGTGGTGGTAAACCGTATACAGCAGCGTGGCGGCGATACAAAAGCTAAGGGTGCTGACTAGCAGGGCGAATAGCCAGGCTAGTTTACCTCGACCTAAAATAAGGCAGGCAGGCGCCCCGAGTAGGGGCAGAATAACTTGCAGAATGGGTAAATGGCTTAACACGTATGGTCTCGCTGCTGAATTTCGGACTCTTCAATAGTGCCGTAGGCCTTCTTGATTCTTATGACTAGTGCTAGTCCTAGTGCGGTGGTGGCGATGCCGACAACAATTGCGGTGAGAATTAGCACGTGGGGCAGGGGATTGGAATAGGCGGTGATTCCATCTTGGAGGATCGGAGCCGTGCCGCCAGTAATTTTTCCTGAACTGATATACAGAATAAAAACGGAAGTCTGAAAAATGTTGAGCCCGACCAGTTTTTTAACCAGATTGCCTTGGGCGATCACGATGAAAAATCCGGCCATCATTAGCACCACAACCACTAAATAATTGTAGTGGGTTAGTAATAATGTCATTCGTCTGCCTCCCGCGCGGTGTTCACTTGGCCAGCGAAGCAGTAAAAGATCATCACCATAACGGCCGCAACGGTCATACCCACACCAAGCTCGATAACAATGATACCGATATGTTGGCCAGTAATGGGGTTGTCGGCCAATGCTGAGTAGTCTAGGAACGTACCACCGTTTAGCATAGATACAAGGCCTACCGACCCGTACAGTAATACCCCAAAGGCAGCTAGAACTCGTAGCAGGGCGGAGCTTACTACTTGCTGTGCAATATCGACGCCGAAAAACATGGTGTACAAAATAATTGCGGCGGCAAAAATTACCCCCGCTTGGAATCCGCCGCCTGGTCCGTAGTCCCCGTGGAACTGCACATATAGGGAAAATAGAAGAATAGGGGGGATTAAAATTTTACTGACGATACGTAGAATTTTATGTTTGTGCGCGCTTGTGACCGCCGGTGTTTCTGGCGTGCTGGACTTTAACATGAGTAGTGATAGGACGCCGATGCCCGCTGTGAAAACTACCGCTACTTCGCCGAAGGTATCGAAACCTCGATAGCTGGCTAGCACCGAGGTAACAATGTTTGGTATACCGATTTCGGCTGCGGATTGCTCGATATAGTATGGGCCGACATGGGTTTGGGCCGGTGCATTGGCAGATCCGAAATCGGGCATACTAAGTGTGCCAATGATAAGAAGTGCGCCGGTAATTGTTACCAGTACTAACGCCGGAAGACCTCGACCTGGATTCTGTTTTTCATGACGCCCAACTAGCGCCACGGTGAGCAGCATGAGTAGCGGTGAAATTCCGGACCCCACAGCGGCCTCGGTAAAAGCAACGTCGACAGCATCCATCAAAACGAAAAAGCTCGCAGATAAGAAACCGTAAATACCGCTGAGCATGATTACTGCAAGGAGGTCGCGGCTCAGAATAATACCCAATGTCGTGACTAGTAGTAGGCTCAGCAGGCTGATATTGATGAAGAGTTCTATGGCGTCATCCTCCCCGCAGTATTTCCTGTGCGGTCACGCTTAGCTGTCATGGGGCTGCTCCCCACTTGATTTGTGTTGTTGGTCACGCCAAACGGCTTTTGCTAATGCATGACTTGCCGTTGGACTGGTGAATAATATAAACAACAAAATCATGATCAATTTGAGAAGAACCAAACTCCAGCCGGCTAGCAGCATTAATCCCATTAGTAGTAACGTGGTGGCAAGGGTTTCTGTCACGCCGGCAGCGTGCATGCGACTGTAAATGTCGGGAAATCGCAATACGCCAAGCGCGCCGGTGAACATCAAGCCACTGCCAATCAGTAATAGAATGCCGCTAATGACTTCCAGTAAATCAGTCATTGGCGGAGCTCCCTTTTTCCGCTTTCTGGGAATACTCAAAATATCGTAGAAGTGCTATCACGCTGATAAAATTCATTAGTGCGTAGATCAGCGCGATATCTAAAAACTCGGGTCTACCGAATAGGAAGCCGAGTACGGCAATAAGCAGTACGGTCTTGGTTCCAAATAAATTAGCAGCTAACACCCGGTCAAATATACTGGGGCCAGCAAATCCTCTGACCATAGCCATGGCCATGACGAGGAGTAACGTAACAGTAGTGACAGCGAGCATCATTATTCCAATTTTTCCACGCGACGGCTCATCTCACCGGTATCGAGATCGTCGAGATTACTTTGGGTGAGGCCGTGTACGAGAACCTCATTGTTCGAAAGCTCTACCGCTATTGTTCCAGGGGTGAGGTTAATGGAGTTGGCGTAGATAACTCGACCGATATCGGTTTTCTGGTTCACCGCAAAACGCCGCATACCGGGGCTAATTGTGCTGTTGCCAGACCAAATACGTTTGACCACGTCTATGTTACTGGCGATGATTTGTAAGATTAACCAAGCGTAGTATCGGGGAAGATGTCGGGTTAGGTGGATGGGCTGAGATTCGTGATCTACCACGTCCATCCGGTGGCATATCCACACAACTAATGCAATCGACGCCGCGCCGAAGGCCAGTAGCAGGCCAGAATAATGCCCCGAGTTGGCTAGCCAAATAATGGCTAAGAGGGCGGAAATACTAAAGGTGTGCTTCATAAGTTTCTTAGCTAGCGTCGCTGTTGTTAGTCATGAGTACTGGCAAAGTCACCGGCAAAGTTTGGATTAAGGGAAAACTCGCCGTTAGCAAGGGTAGTGCGCTTTTAAAACTCGTTTCATCAACGAGCTTGCCAGCTGATCTTTCTTAGTTAGGGTGGTGTTGGCAATTTGACCTGCAAGTTCTTTAATGCTGATATCGCTCGGCAGGCAGTAGCGCGCATTCTTTAATGAGTCGATTTCGATGCTGCCCCCAGGTGCACGGGTTCTAATGGCGCGCTGGGTAAAGTCCGATTGCTCGTTATCGGCGAGCGAGATTTGACTGCTGCCCGATACAAAGCCCTGTAGGTAAGCACTGCAAATTGTGCCCTCTTTGTTTTCTACCTCTGCAATATATTCGACACAACTATGTTGCAGTTCTTTGGTGTTTAGCGTTTCTACCGCGAGCGCTGTCGCACTGCTAATTAAGCCGCAACAGACTGCTAGAGTTAGCTTAAAGTACCTTTTATAAACAAGCATTTGGCTTCTCACATATCTGTTTTATTGCGTTTACTTTGGCACCTAAAGTGTGAAAAGTGTTGTCAGAAGTGTAAAAAAGTGTGTCAGGTGAGGAGTGGTGCAAAGTGATGCTAGGTTAATTCTTGTCAAACTGTCGCAATGTTTACCAGAGTGTGGCATCAATAAACGTTAATATTTCGAGGCATAGGAAACTACTGCTGTTCTGAGGAGTTTGCGCTGCTATAGTTTGTCCAGCGTCGGAATATTGCATTGCGGCGGGGGCGGCCTTGATCGACACGTTTTAGGCCGATCAGTAGTGGGTTTAAAGAGTGCTTGTAGACGTCGCATATCATAGACATTGGTGGTAAACGTAATGGGAATTGATACAAGGCTATGTATTCTCGTTGTCGACGACAACGAAGATATATTGCAGTTAGTATCCGAACTGCTAACCGCAGAGGGCTATCAAAGTGTGTCCGCTGCCAATGGCGAGGAGATGTATGCGGCGCTCACCCAGCAACGGCCAGATTTGATTTTGTTGGATGTAATGCTACCCGGTCGCGATGGCTTTGAATTGTGTCGTCAACTTCGAGCTGACCCCGAAAGCCCGCCGGTCATTATGCTGAGTGCCAAAGATCAAGAAATAGACAGGGTGGTTGGCCTAGAGTTAGGTGCGGATGATTATATCGTTAAGCCTTTTGGGCGGCGGGAGCTTATTGCTCGTATAAAAGCAGTTTTGCGCCGCAGCGGCAATGCTGCAGGAAGACGAGCACAAGGGGTTTATTGTTTTGATGGTTGGCGATTCAAGCCTGCCAGAATGGAGCTGCTCGATTGTGATTCTACGGTGATTCCCCTGTCTAGCAGCGAGGCTGATTTGTTGTTGGTATTTGTGCAAAACCCTCAAATTCCGATGTCGAGAGATCGCCTGCTAGCCATGACGAAGGGCCGCAACAGTGCCGCCTTTGATCGTAGTATCGATTCCCACATCAGTCGCTTGCGACGCAAACTGGGAGACAATGCTAAGGCCCCTGAAATCATTAAGACTGCTTGGGGAGCAGGCTACCAGTTTACGTGCGCAGTCGATCTGATATGAATCGAATACTGCCGGATACGCTTAAGGCAAGAACGATACTTCTGCTCACCTTAGTTTTTATTGTTTCACATACCTTGAGCTTGATGATTTACAAGGCTAATCGCGATGAAAGTGTGTTGCTCACTGAGGCCTCAGATTTAGCCCAGCGAATACTCGGTATTGTTGATTTGGCGTATACGTTTCCGGCTGAGCAACGCCAGAAAATATTAACTGCGGCAGAGACTCAACTTCTCACAAGCTATCCAGATTTGGTGCCTTTAGACGTGGTGGCCTGTCAGCAAAACGCACTTTCGGTCGAGATTTCTGACCGTATTTTTCAGATATTTCAGCAGCGTCCAGCGTATCAAATTGATGTGTGCGTTCGTCGTTTCGACGGTGGCCAAGACCTGCGTTACCCCCGGTCGGAAAGAGCGGTAGATTTGCTGGTTAATATCCATTTTCCGGATAATGAAACCGCTTCATTTCACGCTGAGTTGCCGGGGGCTAGCTCTTTGTTATTTGAGGCTGCCACTCTGCATCTATTGCTTGTCATTGTCTTGGCCTTGCTCATTACTTGGTATCTTATTTCGAAACTGATTTCGCCCATCGATAAGCTCGCGAGCGCGGCAGAGCATATTGGCATGAATATAGATGTTGAGCCTCTTGAGGAAGCTGGGGCAAAGGAGATTCGTGTCGCTGCTCGGGCGTTCAATGAAATGCAAGGACGACTACGACGTTTGCTGCACGGTCAAACCGAGATGTTTGCGGCGATATCCCATGATTTAAAATCCGCTGTGACGCGCTTACAGCTGCGCTGCGATCTCTTGGTCGACGAAAAAGAGCGCGAAGGTTTGCAGCGCGTAGTGCAAGACATGCGCAATATGATTGCATCTATCGTGGATTTTGTTCGCGGTGACAACGTTGACGAACCAATAAGACGAATTAGCATAGGCGACTTGCTCGAAAGCCTATGTGAAGATCTGATTGAAGAGTCTGCGCCCGTCGAATACCGCATGGATCAAACAGCCTATTTAGATTGTCGGCCCGCACAATTCAAACGAGCGGTGCAGAATCTTATCGAAAACGCCTGCAAGCATGCCGGCTCTGCGTTCGTGCATCTGCAAGTTCATCAGGCTGGTGTGTCTATTGTCATTGAAGATAATGGTGTGGGAATACCAGAAAACCAGCTGGAGGATGTTATTCGACCATTCGTTACGGTTGATCAATCTCGGAGTCGTTCAGCTGGTGGGATGGGGCTTGGATTGGCGATTACCCAAAAAATCATACATAGTCATGGCGGAACGCTGACTTTGCGTAATAAGCCCAGTGGAGGCTTGCTGGTGGAGCTTTGGTGCCCATTTAGCGTTACCTAGAAATTTGGTTCACTTTTGGTGATTAAACGCCGATCGGAGTTTTAGTTATCGTCGGTCTTGGGCGGCTTTTTGTGAGTCGTCTTGGTTCTTAGTGATCTTACCCCTTGAATTGATAATGCCGTAATACACAGACAGATTTTTGTTTTACAGATGTAAAAGTTGTAAGCGCAATATTTAAGACATAAAGGATTTAAACAGCGCTACCACCAGCGACAAGCCCACTAATGGCAAAATCCACCGTGAAATTTTTGATTGCTGTTCCGGCGATGCTCGTGGGGCGAAGCGTTCTATGAGCGGCACAAAAACAAGCAGGGCAATAAAAAGAAAAGCTAAAATAGTAACGAGATTGGCCATGTGGCGGTGCTCCGTTTTATGAAGTTAAGCCGCCTAGGTCTTGTGTGCAAGAAACAAGGGGCTGATGAGCATCAGACCCCATGGTAACAATTAACTGCGGTAATTACTTCTTGAGGATAACCGATGAGCCGTGGCCGAACAGGCCTTGGTTGGCGGTAATGCCGACTTTTGCATTTGCGATTTGCCGTTCTCCGGCTTGCCCGCGCAGCTGCCATGTTAGTTCGCATACCTGCGCTATTGCCTGTGCGGGTACCGCTTCGCCAAAGCAGGCTAGACCACCAGAGGTATTTACCGGCAAGCGTCCGCCAAGCTTGGTCGTACCTTCGCGAACGAGTTGGGCCGCTTCTCCCCGTGGGCAGAGCATAAGGTCCTCGTACCAATCTAATTCTAAAGCTGAAGACAGATCGTAGACCTCAGCTAGACTGACATCTTCTGGTCCAATGCCGGCTTGTTCGTAAGCTTTTTTCGGTAAGGCGGCACGAAAACTGTGGGCCTCAACGCCGGCTGCGGCTGCGGAGTCGGTGGCGATATCTGGCATCTCTACCACGGCGCTAGCAAAGGTTGGGGTTACCGTGGACACTGCGGCGACTTTCACCGCATTGGCTTTACCGATTCGTTTTGCGTACTCCATGCTAGACACAATCATCGCCGCGCCGCCGTCGGAGGTCGCGCAAATTTGTAGTAAGCGGAGTGGGTCGGCAACCATAGCGGAATTTAAAATTTCTTCCATGGTAAATTTCTTTTTATAGCGAGCATTTGGGTTGGTGAAACCGTTTTCGCTGTTTTTAATTTTTACCAAGCCGAAGTCTTCTTCGGTGTCGCCATATAGGTCCATGCGGCGGCGAGCATAGAGTGCGAAATAGCTCGGATTGGTAATGCCCAGGTAGAAACGCAACCAATCTGGATCTTCCGGGCGGTAACCTTTGGCAGGTGCTAAAAATCCTTTTGGCGTTGTATCTGCGCCAACAACCAGGGCAACTTCACACTCACCGGCTAGAATTTTGGCTCTGGCTGCAGCAAGTGCTTGTGAGCCTGACGCGCAGGCTGCATAGGACGTGTTTACCTGCGCTCCTTGCCAGCCGAGGGCTTGTGCTATGGTGGCGCCGGCAACGTAGCCTGGGTAGCCGCATCGCATGGTGGCGGCGCCAGAGACAAACTGTACGTCTTGCCACGGTATACCCGCATCCTTAAGTGCTTCTCGCGCGGCGTAAACGCCGTACTCGCTAAAGTTGCGTCCCCATTTACCCCATGGGTGCATGCCAACGCCCAATACTGCAATATCTTGACTCATACTTATTCTCCTAGGGCGGTGATTAGCGCTGTGGCTGCCATTTCCAAGTGACTTTTATGGCATCGTCGTCTTCGTGCAAGGTTTCGAGCACGAGCTCAGCGGTTTGCCCGACTTTCATCTGGTCGACATCGACACCCTTAACAACTTGCCCGAGAATAATCATTTTCTCTTTCTCTAACTCCACCGCTGCGATGGCATAAGGTACAAAGGGGTCTTCGGCCACAAAGGGCTCTGGCGGCTTGTAGCAGGCATTGGTATAAGACCAAATTTTGCCTGTTCGGCTAAGTTCTACTTCGTTAAATGTTGTGCTGTCACAGGCGGGATTTTTGCAAAAACTAAGGGTTTTGGGGAAGTAATAGGTTCCGCAAGCGTCACAGCAGGCACCGATAAGATGTGGGGTGTCCGCGTCGAGTGTGAACCAGCCCTCTATGGCGGCCTGCACGGGTTTATTGCTCATTATGAATCTCCACCGAATGGATGTGCAATCGCTTAACCGGCAGCTATAGCGCCGGAAAATCCGTATCTAATTTAGCCAGATATCATCGCAAGATCAGGCACTTACTACTATCGTCTGAACGGCTGATAAGGTTCTCTGCCATGGTTTTAGCAAGTCGAAACAAGCTGACTGCAATTGTCACTTAGGTGAGTGAATTTGCAATTGTTGTCGCGGGCCTAACGCCTATGATTGGCTGATAAAAACACGTAATACATTCACCATAGAAAAGCCATTAATTAGGGGACGGCGATGAAAGTTGAGTTTACCGCAGCGCAAGATGCCTTGCGTAAAGAACTGCGGGCCTATTTTGACGAACTTATGACCCCCGCGCTGAAGGCAGAGTGCGATGAAGCGATGGGCGAGGGTGGTGGCCCACTTTGGCGCGAAGCGCTTAAGAAAATGGGTAAAGATGGCTGGATCGGCGTGGGTTGGCCCAAGGAATTGGGTGGTCGCGGTATGAGTCCAATAGAGCAATTTATCTTTGTTGAAGAGGTTATGCGGGCGGGCTACCCGTTTCCCTTCCTTACTACAGAATCTGTTGGTCCCCAGTTGGCAGAGCACGGAAACGAGCGCCAGAAGCGTGAGATCGTGCCCAAGATACTCGCGGGGGAATGTTTAATCGCTATTGGCTACTCTGAGCCCGGTGCGGGAACTGATTTGGCCAGTCTCAAGACTAGTGCGGTTAAAGACGGCGACGGTTGGCTTATTAATGGTCAAAAAATGTGGACGAGCCTTGCGCATTTTTGCGATTACGTTTGGCTAGCGTGTCGTACCGATCCTGATGCGGCCAAGCCCCACAAAGGCATTTCGATGTTTATGGTGCCGACCAGTGATCCGGGTTGGAGTTGCAGCCCGGTCATTACCTTAGGTGAAGTGCGCACCAATGCCACCTTCTACGACAATATTCGTGTACCCGAAGATGCTATGGTGGGTGAATTAAACGGCGGCTGGAAGTTGATAACTAGCCAGTTAAACCGAGAGCGTTTAAGCCTAGTTAACTTCGGTCCTACTGCCGAAATGTTTAACAACATTGTTCGCTGGGCGCAGACCTTGGATCTACCCACAGGCGGTAAGTTAATTGATGAGCCCTGGGTGCAAATCAATTTGGCGAAGGTGAGAGCGGGTGTCGAGGCCCTAAAACTGGTGTGTTACAAGCAGGCATGGGCAATGACGGAGGGTAATCTTGAAATGGCGGATGCCTCTGCTGCCAAAGTTTACGGTTCTGAGTTCTTTATCGAGGTTTATCGTCTTTTGGGTGAAGTCATAGGCGAAGCGTCGTTAATTAGTCGAAGAACGGATGGCGCGAACCCTATCGCATCTCGCATTGAGCGTTTGTACCGCACTGCCTCCATTATTACCTTTGGCGGCGGCACCAACGAAATACAGCGGGATATTATTTCTGCAGCGGGTTTGTGGATGCCGCGTGCATCTCGTTAATTCTGCGCTTCACGATATAGAGGGTTAGATCATGGATTTTGGATTTTCTGAGCAGCAACGCGACGTGCAGAATTTGGCTAGGGAGATTCTGAGTGATAGCGTCACTGCAGAAAAGCTCAGCCACTACGACGATTACAAGGGCGAACGGTTCGATCGGGAGTTGTGGAGCAAACTCGCGCAGGCAGGTTTGCTGGGTGTCGCCGTAGACGAGGAATACGGCGGTATGGGCTTTGGCTTTTTTGAATTGGGATTATTAGTAGAAGAAGCTGGCCGCACGATAGCGCCGTTACCTTTAATTTCACACTTAATTTCATCGGCATTGCCAATCCAGCAATTTGGAAGTTCCGCACAAAAACAAAAATGGCTGCCGGGCGTATGCAGTGGCGAAACCTTGTTAACAGCGGCGTTAAGCGAAGCACATAACGATGATCCGGCAGAGCCGTATTTAACAACAGCAAAGGTGGATGGTGATACGCTGTTGCTGTCTGGCCAGAAAACCAATGTGCCCTTTGCAAATATAGCTAATCGAATATTGCTTGCTGCAAAAAGCAGTGACGGCGTTGTTGTTGTCTTGCTTGACCCTAAGTCTGAAGGGGTAAGTCTTACTACTCAGCAAGTGACAACGTATGAGCCACAGTTTGTAGTTAATTTAGACAATGTACGAATTCACGCCGAGGATATTTTGATCGCTGCGGCAGATGGCAAGGCGGCGATGCAGTGGATAGCCGAACGCAGTACCGTTGCGCTATGCGCCCATCAACTCGGCGCTAGTGATAAGGCCATGCGTATGACGGCGTCGTATACCGCAGAACGTAAGCAATTTGGGGTGTTGATCTCGACCTTTCAAGCGGTTGGGCATAGGGCGGCAAACTGTTTTATCGACGTTGAATGCCTTCGCTTGAATACTTACCAAGCGATCAGCCGTCTTGACGGGGGGTTGGACGCCACCAATGAAGTGCAAATCGCAAAAATCTGGGCAGGTGATGTAGGTCATCGCGTTAGCTATGCGGCTCAGCATTTGCACGGTGGTGCCGGTATAGATAGAGATTACCCTTTGTGGCGTTACTGCACATGGCTTAGGCACAATGAAATGGTCTTGGGTAGTTCGGCGAAAACCTTAGCAAAATTAGGTAAGCGTATTGCTGCCGGTGACGCTTTTTGCAGTTAGCGATTCCCAGCAATCGAGTAGTTCATCTTGCTAAGTTAAAGATGATTCGTTTGAATACGCCACGTTTTGGCTTTAATTAAGACTAAGCCGCCCAAGGGCGGCTTTTTTGTGTCTATTTAGTGCGGATTGTCTTGCATAAAAGTCAGCTATACTTAGACGATATCGGGTGAACGCCACTTAACAGCAATAGACAATGGGTGGTAGCATCGCAGTCTGACTTAAAACGGCTATTTACAGAGTAGCTCATCCTAAACCAAGGAATAGGATAATAATGATGATTCGAGTACGTAACGCCGCTGTATTCCTTCTGGCCAGCTTTTGTTTTAGCGTCGCGAATGCCGCTGAAACGGGTGATATACGGGGAGAGGTGGGGTTTGTTGATGAAGGAACGGGTGCCACGGTGGAATCTGTTGAGCGGGGAGACGTATCCGGTGAATATCGCGTATTAATCTCTGTACCCCGCAAAGGAGATTCGCCGGCTATGGAAATTGAAGAGGTGTTGGTCACTGCGCCAGAACTAACCCCCGAAGATCCTGCTGTGCGCCCACGTTATGAATTCGTAAAGGACTACAGCGAAGATCGTTATGGCTTCTACGTTTATATTGGTAAAAGCCGGGATTGGCCATTCCGTATTTATTTCAAGGACCACGACAGCGATGTAATTCACAATCGCTAGGCAAAATTAGGTGTTTGGTAAATGCCAAACACCTATTCATTTCAACAGTCATACGTCCTAAATCAACAGTACTCGCGCTATAAACTTTTCATGGGCTTGCCGAAATCTCTTTGTTTTTCTGTTATAACAGACGGTATTTAGATTTAGGTGTTTAGCACTATGGATTGGACGCGCAGCCGCATTGCCGTAAGCGAAGGTATTGAACTTGCCTATGAAGAAATTGGCGCGCCGGATGCGCCGGTCATACTGCTCATTATGGGCTACGCAAGTCAGTTGATTGCATGGCCAGAAAACTTTTGTCACCGTCTTGCCGATGCAGGTTATCGCGTTATTCGATTTGATAATCGCGACGTTGGTTTGTCGACCAAATTAAATGACGCGGCGGTTCCGAATGTTATTGCCCTGCGGTTGCGCCAACAGCTTAAACTGCCTCTCAAGGTCGCCTACACCTTAGATGATATGACAGCTGATACGGTTGCCTTGTTGGACACCTTAGGCATTTCCAGCGCTCATATTGTTGGCGCGTCCATGGGCGGTATGATCGCGCAATTGCTCGCTGTAAATTATCCGGAGCGCGTCAACTCACTAGTGTCATTAATGTCGAGTTCCGGCTACGGGGGAATGAAACCTAAAATACTCTGGCATATATTGAATAAAGCCGCCCCAGATCGCGATGCGCAAATAGCGCATTCATTAAGAACCTGGCAACTAATCTCCAGTCCAGAACTTGGCGACCCAGTGCAACAGCTGCGTGCGCGTATCGAAGCTGCCTATGAACGCGCTCATTACCCGCCGGGAAAAGCGCGGCAAATGGCGGCTATTATGGCCTCAGGCAGTCGTCAGAAAATACTGTCAAAAATAAATGCGCCGACGTTGGTTATTCATGGCGACAAAGATCCCATGCTGCCACTGAAGGGGGCAAAAGATACTGCTCGTCGCATTCCTAACGCGCGCTTGGAATTGGTCGCTGGAATGGGGCATGACTTGCCCGAGGCACTTTTAGAAAAATTGGTGAATTTAATATTGGGGCATGTACAGGGTGCCGAAATAACATCGTAATGCCAATATCGTGATTTATTTCGGCTTGCATACAGTCAAATATGTGGCTTTTTTATTGATAGGTTGCTCCCCAATATCAAAGCGCCGACGCTAGTTATATACCGTGACAAAAACCCGATGTTGCCTCAAAGGGGCGCTAAAGATACCGCGTGGCGAAAATAGATAAAATTGCTAGTTCTGTGCTGAGGCGTTTGGAGACGGTAGCAATTTAGAAAACGTCTAAATTAAGGTGAGGCCGCTCACTGCAGCCTCGGTATTTTATTTCTTTGCTGGTTCTAGTTTCAATATATGAGCTGGCGTTAGGCTGATGGAATTGGCTCCAGCCCACCAAATGAAGAGCCTGGCTGGCACTTTTCTCCTGTCGTATTGCCTGATTGCTCATCCTGAAGATACTTAATGTAGATAGGTCCTTCCGCAAAATTTCCGTCCGCATCGGTAATTCTGACATTGAGCGTGTATAAGCCGTAGATATCTGACGTGAATTTAATTTTAAAAGGGTCCTCTAAACCAATATTGGTTTGGGCGCCGACTGGCCCACAGCTAATATTGACATCAATTTCATGAAGATTGAATTCCGCGTCAAAGAACCATTGATCGAGAAGTATTTCCGCAGGCTCTTGATTTGGCGCATAGAATGATTTGGGATTGTTATTTAGCGTAAAGTGCGGGGTTGTATTGGCGGCAAACACGTCTATATCGTCGAATTTGGATGCGGAAATACCGATGCTAAAATATTCCCCAGAGTTTTCTTCGTATCGTAAACTATAGCGATTGTTATGTAGCTTCACTTTGGCTTGATTGTCCCCAAAACCGGTGAGAGTAGCCGCGTATAGGTCTACGTCGCCAGAGAGTATAAGAGTGCCGCTATTTTCGAAGTCGATGTATCCTGACGCATCGGTAGGCAGGGCAAGCAGGGCAAGATATTCTGGATACTGCAAGTACAGGAAGGCATAGGAAATATTACTTTCGAAATTTTCTTGGATATCGCTGTCATAAACATTACGGTGTGTTTCCGCTTCTACGATAATTATGTCGTGCTCGACAATACTCACATTTAGCACCGTAGTGCCGCTCGCGCTGGTATAGCGACTACCTAAGCGTTCTTGATAGTCGATAAATTCAACTGCCGCGTTAAAGGTTCGATCTGTTTCATTAACATTGTAAATATAAGATTTAATTGTTCCTGAGCTTGAGGCGTCATTGATGTCGTCCTTACACTGATCAAATTCTAGGGTTATGGTGCCTCCATTTTTTTGTATGGACGTGTTTATAGAACCGCTATAGTTACAGGACGTGCGTTGTGTGCCGTTTTCAAAATAAAATTGTGGAATAGGGGTTGATAGAACAAGCCGGTGGCCATCAAAAACGGCGATAGATTGTAGAATCTCGTTGATAAACTTTTCAGCTACCAATGGGGTATTTGTTCTATTTAGGGCGTAACTGGCAGAAAGAGAGTGGTTTGCAATGTACTTAGACTCCGGTACTGAATTTACGTCACCGCCACCGCCACCGCCACCGCTACCGCCACCGCAAGCTGATAGGGCCAATGAGGCAATAAGAATAACTGATATGCGTGTTTTTAACATGGGGCGCTCCTGCAGTGTAAGTTAGTCCTTTTATGCGTTCAGTATAGATGTGAGCACATGCTTAGCCAACATGAAAGGCGCGTTATATTTTAACTCCGTTTTGAATTTATTAAACGAGCTTAATATAAGCGTTATAGTGAAAGGAGTTGAAGCTAGAGAAGGGGTGAGCAGGTTACGAGATGCGGGTGTTGAGCTGATGCAAGCTTACCACTTTGCGAAGCCTGGATTTGAATGTCTGCCTAGGGTGGATTTTAGTGTTGTCTAACAGTATCCATTCTATGGTAGGGCGTGTCCCCATCGGCTTAGTAATCTCGTATTGAAGGCTATATGTGTAGTAGTGGCGTAATTATTATGCGACGTTGGATTTGATTAATAACTAGATTGACGTGCTTGTTCGCGCACTGCCATAATTAAGTCCCGACATAAAAACCAAATGGATTTGCTCAATGTTAACTACTCCCTTGTTAAACTATTTTCGGAATGCAGCGCGCGTACTTCCTGCAATCTTAGCGACGTTGTTATTGTCTGCATGCGCTACAGAATCCCACCAAGCCGTTGAATCTCAGACCGTTGCCAGCTATGGAAGCGCTTATTCTGGAACTAAACAAGTATTAGTAGTAGGGCAGTTTGATAATCGCTCTAACTATCTGCAGGGTATTTTTAGTTCAGGGTCAGATCAGTTAGGTAATCAAGCGAAGACCATCTTAAAAACACATCTTCAGCAAACCAATCGTTTTACCGTCGTTGATCGCGAGAATATGGCGCGTATAGCTGAGGAGGCAAAGCTCAGCGGAGTGCAGCAGAAACTGCGGGGCGCGCGGTACGCAGTTACAGGTGATGTGACCGAATTTGGTCGGAAAACCACCGGCGATCACCAGCTTTTTGGCATCCTTGGATCAGGGAAAACACAAACCGCGTACGCTAAGGTCTCTATCAATGTGGTCGACGTGACAACGTCGGAAATTATCTATTCTACTCAGGGCGCCGGTGAATATGCTTTGAGTAATCGCGAGGTGGTTGGTTTCGGTGGTACGTCCGGTTATGACGCAACCCTTAACGGCAAAGTCCTTAACTTTGCTATTACTGAGGCCGTCAATAATATGGTTCGTGATCTGGAAGCAGGTGTATGGTCAGCCGCCCAATAATTGGAAAGGATTCCTATGAAGAATGTCATGTTGATCACCTTTCTTGGGCTAAGTTGTGTAGCCTGCGTGCCTGCCCAAAAAACGATGTACTACTGGGGTAGCTACGAGTCACTGATTTATAAGATGTATGCAAAACCTGGCGAGGCGCCGCCCGATCTTCAAATTCAAAAATTGACAGAAGATATACAGCGGGCGCAGGACAGTGGTAAAGCTGTGCCCCCCGGTGTATACGGTCATTTGGGCTATATGTACACCACCGTCGGCAATCTTCCACAAGCTACGACTGCCTTTTTGCAAGAAAAAGCTCTGTATCCTGAGTCAACGGTTATGATCGACGGATTCTTGTCGCGGCTTCAGCAGCAAGGAGCGCAGCGATGAATATTTCAACTCGGAATAGGGCATTAGTTTTTGCATTACTTGCGCTGTCGCTTGTTGGGTGCCAAGTGGCTCCACCTTATGATTACTCGGCACTTCAAGCCAGCAAACCGCGCTCGATTTTGGTTATCCCACCGCTGAATGAATCAGTGGACGTGAACGCGCCTTATACTTTCATCTCGACGGTTTCTAAGCCCTTAGCTGAGAAGGGCTATTACGTCTTTCCTGTTGCGGTAGTTGATCAATTTCTGAAAGAGAATGGTCTGCCTTCACCGGGTGAAATGAATGGCGTGCCCTTGGAAAAGCTCCGGGAAAATATCGGTGCTGATGCAGTTTTGTATACGACGATTAATCAGTGGGGGCAAAAGTTTCAATTGCTGTCTTCGGTGACTATTGTGGACTCAGAACTTAAACTTATCGATGCGAGAACGGGCGAGTTGTTGTGGACAACACGCGCGTTTGCCCAGCAATCATCTAGTGATGGCGGTAGTGGCTTAGCTGGGGCCATTGTGGGTGCCATTGTGCAGCAGATTGCAGGCTCTATCTCAGATCAAACCCCCGCCTTGTCGTCAGGTGCGAACGCGATGGCTATCAATGCGCATAACCAAGGATTATTGCCGGGGCCATATCTTCCTGAGGACGCGCATCAGCAGTAGTCATTGTTTGGGCGATGGATAATTAATTGTTCTCGCCCTTTTTCTTAGATGAGTTTTGCGCTGTTATTCTTTTGTTCATTTCTTTCTTGCTATAAACGCCCTTTTTCTACCTGCCGCTTTATCCATTTAGCCGATTTTGCTATCGCGTTTGCGCCGGTTTGTTCGCCCACTAAATCCGCTGCGATTACTAGCTTGGCTAAGTCGATGCCGGTATCAAATCCCATCTGGTTAAGCATTAATACCACATCTTCGGTGGCAACATTTCCTGATGCGCCGGGCGCGAAGGGGCAGCCACCGAGTCCACCAATGGACGTATCGAATTTACGTATTCCGCACTCTACCGCGGCAAAAACATTGGTGACACCCATAGCGCGGGTGTCGTGAAAGTGACAGGAGAGGCGGTGCGCACCAAATTCGTTGACCAGCTTGCTCATTAGCGACTTCACTTGCGCGGGAGAAGCGGCGCCGATGGTATCCGCGAGAACGACTTCTGGCGCGCCAGCGGCAAGCATTTCACCGCACAAATCGATCACTGTTTTCTCTGGTACAAGGCCTTCAAAGGGGCATTCCCAAGCGGTGGCAATGCAGGCGAGGGTCGTAAAGTTATCAGCCTGACCACGGCCTAATACGTCTTTTGCAAAGGCTAATACTTGCGCGTTTGTCATGCGAATGTTTTGTTCGTTCATGCTGTTGCTTGCTGCAATAACAATACTCACGGTGTCGATGCCAGAAGCCTTGGCTAGCTCGTAACCTTTGAGGTTTGGTATAAGTGCAGAAAAATGATAGTCCCCGCTTGGTAGCGCTGCGACGACCTCTGCGGTGCCGCGCATTGCCGGTACTGCGGCGGGGGATACAAAAGAGCCTACTTCAATGTGCTTCACCCCAGCATGGATTAAGGCGTTAATCAGCGCAAGGCGTTGATGTGGCTCAAGCACGATGGCTTGGTTTTGCAAACCATCACGGGGGCCAACGTCGTTAATAATGATTTCTTCAGCCATTGTGTAATCCGTACTCTATTTTTTGAGTGTCTTTAGGCGATGATACCAGTTGCTTTTAGTCTTACGGTATCTGCCGACGAATAGTTGGTTAGTTCAGCCATAAGCTCGTCGGTATTTTGACCGAGCAGCGGCGCAGGGGAAAAGAGCTCATCACTGCTGCGGGATAGCTTAATAGGATTGCCGGGGCCTTTCGTGCTTTTGCCCGAAGGATGCTTTAGATCGACCACCATGTTGCGATGTTGCACCTGTGGGTCGCTTAAGGCCTGTGAGAAATTATTTACCGGTGCAACGGGGATGCGCGCTTCGTTGAGCTTTTTTATCCAGTTTTCACTGCTGTCTAGCCGAAAAATATCTGCCAAGGTTTGGTCGATGAACGCCTTGTCTTCTAGGCGACCTGGCTGGGTGTCGTAGTCGGACTTTTCTAGGACTGGACAGTTCACCAAGCCTTTCAAATTTAGCCAAAAATTATCGGTTAGCACGCAAACAACAATATGGCCATCCGCGGTCGGGTAGCTGTTATACGGCACATGAACAAAGTGACTATTGCCGATAGGGTGCGGATTGTCCCCAGATAAAAAGTGCATTGTTGCCATGTAATTCAATAGTGATATCTGCACGTCTAACATCGAAATATCTACGTGTTGGCCAATGCCAGAGGTGCTTCGTTCGATGATGGCACTCAGTACGCCCATAATGCCAAACATCCCGCCACCAAGGTCGCCAATGGGAATGCCCGCGCGCATAGGCTGACTGACATCGGCGCCGGTAATCGACATGCCGCCGCCGTAGGCCTGAGCAACTTGGTCAAAAGCGGGGCGATTTGCGCCTGGGCCATCTTCGCCAAAGCCGGTAATTGAGCAGGTAATAATCCGCGGATTTATCTCGGCCAAGTGGGCGTAATCAATTTTAAGTTTAGCGGGGACACCAGCAGTAAAATTGTTGATGACCACGTCAGCGGTTTTTACTAAATCGTAAAAGACAGTTAGGCCTTCCTCGCTTTTTAAATCAATAGCAATACTGCGCTTATTGCGGTTTAGGGTAATGAAGTAGGCGCCCATGCCGTCCAGTGAATTCTTGGGGTCATTGGCGAGCAATTTGCGCGTACCTTCGCCGCTCAGTGGTTCAACTTTTACTAAGTCCGCACCGAGGTCGGCCAAGGTCATGGTGCAAAACGGGCCGGAGAGCATATGGGTTAAATCTAATACGCGTATGCCCTTGAGAGGTTTGTTCATAAAAGCTCTTATTTTGTGTTTGGTGCCTTATCCGGCGCTGATCACTGTTCCACCGTCAATGACTAATAGGCCGCCAGTCATATACGATGAGGCCCGCGAGCATAAGTAAATAACTGTGCCTGCGGCATCCTCTAGCTTGCCAACACGGTGCATAGGAATACTTTGATTTAAGGCTTCTTCGTCTTCCATCAAAAAGGCCGTCATACTGCTTGGAAACATGCCTGGTGCTATCGCGTTTACATTGATGTTGTCTTTCACCAAGCGCGCTGCTAATTGTTGTGTTAACTGTATGACGGCTGCTTTGCTGGCGGAGTAAGAGAAGGTGTCTTGGTGAGAATAGCGTAGCGCATAAATCGACGATAGATTTACGATTCGTGCGGGCTCATCGTTGCTGGCGGCTGCCCGAAGCAGTGGTAGTAATTTTTGGCTTAGAAAAAACACGGATTTCACGTTTAAATCCATGACCTTATCCCAACCGCTCTCTGGGAACTCGTCGATGTTTGCTCCCCATGTGGCACCGGCATTGTTGATAAGAATATCGAGCTTACTTTCTCTGTTCGCCAAGTCTGCTGCAAGTGCAGTGATGCCGTCTAGCTGTGATAGATCAGACGTAATCGCGATACATTCACCAAATTCAGAGAGTCGCGCCCGAGTTTCTTCAAGCTCTTTGGCTTTACGTGAGGTGATATAGACCTTGGCACCCGAGCGCAAAAAGCCCTCGGCAATCATGGCGCCAATGCCGCGTGACCCGCCGGTCACTAATGCAATTTTACCTGCGACGGAAAATAAGTCTTTCATAACAGCTCCTGTTCGATAGTCGAGTTAGCGTTGACGAAATTGCTCTTCGCCAAATGAATATGACCACGTTTTCTCGTCTAACTCCATTTTAAAGTTAGGTGGAAGCTGATATACCCAGCCATGAATTAAGTCTTTGCCCCGCTGTACGGCCGGGCGTTGCTCTATGCGTTGGAACCAGTCATGAAGCCGAGGAAAGTCTTTGTTTAGATGAATATCAATCAAAGGTAGTGCACGAAGCCAGGGCCAGCAGGCGATGTCAGCGATTGAATAGTCACCAGCGAGGTAGTCTTGGGTTTGTAGGTGTCCCTCTAGAACGCGACATTGGCGCAAGCTCTCATTGACGTAGCGTTCGCGGGCGTAGTCCTGCTGAACCCGCGCATAGCGGATAAAGTGATGTGCTTGGCCTTGCAGTGGGCCGACACCGGCTACTTGAAACATAAGCCATTGCAGTTGTTGGAAGCGAATACGTGGGTCGGCAGACATCAACTTGCCGGTCTTCTCTGCGAGATAGAGAAGAATAGCGCCGGTTTCAAATATAACCATAGGCGTGTTATCTGTTGGCCCAGTTTCGCCACTGGCGGAGATAGGGTCGTGGTCTACCAAAACAGGCAGTTTATTGTTTGGATTTAGCGCCAGTAATTCCGGCTTGAATTGATCGCCGATGCTGATGTCGTAGGGAATTACCTTGTATTCAAGCCCCAATTCTTCCAAGGCTATTGAGATTTTATGGCCATTTGGGGTTGGTACCGTATGTAGGTCGATCACGATGCGACTCTCCTTATTTAATTGTCAATTATATTGACATTGTGGCGGTGTCATTGTCCAGCACAATTTCTTCTATGAGTCGCTGCGCCGGTTTCTATTTTGGGCACTTGACGTCAGCGGGATGAAGGGCTAATAATGTAAACTAAATTGACAATGTGGTGATTGATAGTTCATTGCTTTTAAGTGTGGACTGAGAGCCGCTGGCGTATAAAGTCAGTTACAAATAATAATAAAGTAAGGTGGATTATGCTGAGCAGACAGAACCGGTGTGTGTGGCTTGCGAGTATGCTTATGTGTGCCGTACAAATTGCAAATGCTGAGACAAGCACAGCGAATGCTGCTGAGCAGACCTCGGAAGCGTCAACGCGACGAATTTTAGAGGAGGTGGTCGTTAGCGCGCAAAAGGTAGAGCAATCCTCGCAAGACGTGCCTATTTCGCTAACGGCGGTGAGTGGCGACTTCATGCGCGAGGTGGGCGCGACGGGCTTGCAAGATATCGCGCCGTATATACCGAATGTGCGTTTCTCTTCAGATACTGATCCCGCACTGGCTCAAATTAATATTCGCGGATTTGGCTCCAACCCGCTGAACTCTGCGTTTGATAGTTCGGTTGGTTTTGTGCAAGACGAGGTGTTTTTTAACCGCCCCTCATATTACAACGAAGGTATGTTCGATATCGCGAGGGTAGAGGTCTTGCGCGGCCCGCAGGGAACGCTCTTTGGTAAAAACACCATCGCGGGGGTATTTAACGTAACGACTAAAGGGCCGACTGACGAGTTTTCTGCCGACTTACGTGTTAATAAGTCCGACCCTGAAGAAGTAAGTTATGAGGGTGGCATTGGTGGCATGGTAACGGACTGGTTTGGCGTTCGTCTTGCGGTGCAGGATATTAGCCGAGATGGCCAACTGTACAATCAGTTTTTGAATCGCCAAGATGACGAGCACGAACAAAACGCCCAGCGACTCAAATTACTATTTTTACCGTCAGAAAATGTCTCGGTTGAAGTTATGGGGGTTACCTCGGAAACCTCTGCCAACTATTGGGGCCTCCAGTTAATGAATTTGGACGAGGGCACAACTGATTTTTTGAAAAATTACGATCCCAATATTGAGGACGATCCCTACAACTTTACTAGCTCCTACGACCAAGATGGATTTTTGGATAAAACCTCAGACACACTTAGTCTTAAAACCGATTGGGATATTGGTCCGGTTGGCGCCCTAAATAATCTCAATATGGTTTTGGTATTGGCGGACACTGAATTAACCATAGGTAGTTTGGTTGATTTAGATACCTCGCCCGCGAATCTCGCTATTTTAGAAGTGGTTTCCGACTACGAACAACAATCAGCAGAACTGCGTTTTACCGGCACCGCCGACAGCTTGTTCGGTATTGGTAGCGGTGTTGAGTTTGTCGTAGGCGCGTATATGTTTGAATCACGTTTCAGTCAGAAAACGCAAATTACGGCTGGTAGTGATTTTGGCGCCTACTTATTAACGGACGACGCCTTACAATTAGTGTCGGGTCAAACTGGTGTATCTAGCGGTGGATTATTAGGCGGCTTGAACTTGGCCGGTATTGGTTTGATTAGCGATATAACTGGCGGATTAATTGGCGATGATTATTTACAATTAGATTATCTTTTAAATGTCGACGCGCAGGCTATTTTTGCGCAAATGAGTTGGGCGCTAACAGATCAGTTTATTGTCACCCCCGGTATTCGTTTTAGCCGAGAGCAAAAAGTCGCTGATGCACGGGGCGAAGGCTTCTGTCAGACCGCCGCATTAGGAACACCTTGTTTAATGGAGACGGCGCTGAGTGCAGAAGATTATGATGAGCAGGGATTGAAACGAAAAGAAACCGATGTTTCACCCAAATTGTCATTTCAATATTATTTGAATACCGACACCAATGTATTTTTAACCTACGCACGTGGTTATAAAAGTGGCGGTTTCAATGCCTCATCCTTTGGTGGTGAGGATTTAAGCTTTGAGCCGGAAGAGGCAGCAACAATAGAGGCTGGTTTTAAAGGCGAGTTTTTTGACAACACCCTACGTTTGAATGCGGCGGTATACCAAACCCAGTTCGATAATCTGCAAGTGCTGGCATTTAATGGCGCTTTCTTCGATGTCACTAACGCTGCGTCGGCAATCTCTCGTGGTTTAGAAATGGACTTTATGTGGCTAACGCCGTTTGAGCCACTTAGCCTTGCGGGATCTTTGGGCTTACTTGACGCCAAATATGATAGCTATCCAAATGCCCCTGCGCCGGTTACTAGTGGCTTAAATTCGAATCAAGATCTTAGCGGCAAGCGCATTGCCTTCGCCCCAGAACAGAGTGCCAGTATCACGCCAACATTGACCTTACCCTTGTTTGGTTTGGCAATGCGCGCCAGTGTCGATTATTTGTATCAAGGCAATCAATTTACCGATGGAGATTTGGATCCAAATAGTTACCTAAAAGGTTTTTCGCAAATATCGGCGCGCATTAGCGTTGGTGCATGGGATCAGCGTTGGGCCGTCACCGTGGGTGGAAGCAATTTGACCGATGAAAAGGTGTTGAATCAGGTGTTAGATACTGTGTTCTTTCCTGGCTCATATAACGCGCGGCAAAAGTCTGGCCGTAAAGTCTTTGCGTCTTTGTCCTTTGCTTGGTAGTTAGCTTCGTTCATTGAGCTTGGTCGGAACATATTGCTCACGCTGGCGGTCAAGTATTTTAGTCTTACCGCTTGCGCTAGTGTGGTAGTACGCGAATTACGATTTGCGAACTGATAAAGCAAAAAAGAAAGAAGATAATGGCGGCAAAAAAACCGGACAAAATTAATGGCTTGGGGTTTGATTCAGCAAGGTCTAGTAGTTTTTTCCGGCCAGAATGATTTTGCAGTGCAAAAATGAGTGAGAAAGCTTGTGAGATAGCGTCAAAAAAGCCGAAGGGCTTCTTAGCGTGTTTCGACGTGGTACTTTTTTCTGTCTGTTCCATGATGTCTACTCCGCTGATTGTTCAGCGTTTTCTGGTGATCTAGCCAATTTGTCTTGCTCGACAATAAAGTCACTCTAGCTGATTTGGGTTTGCAAAAGCAGGCGCAGTTAGCCATAAAAAGACCATATCAGATTTGCTCATATACCAAACTGCCGAGTTTCTTTACGGCCTTGTCCATGTCGGGCGTCCACGGGCTGCAAGCGAAGTTTAGTCGTATGTAGTTTCGATACTGTTTGCTGGCCGAGAAAATGGGGCCGGGGGCAATACTGATATTTCTGCGTAACGCTGAGTTAAGAAGATCTAACGAGTTTACAGATTTTGGCAATTCCAGCCACAGGAAATAGCCGCCCGATATTGGCGTGATTAAGGTGCTGGCGGGGAAGTATGTAACTACCGCTGCACGCATGAGATCGTATTGTTGTTGCAGAGTGATCCGCAGTTTTCGCAAGTGTCTTTCGTAGCCACCGAATTGCAGATAGTCTGCGATTGCGACTTGCGCAGGCATCGATGTCGATAGCGTCGTCATTAATTTAAGTCGTTCTACCTGTTCGTGGAATCGCCCTGCGGCAGCCCAGCCTACTCGGTAGCCCGGTGCGAGACTTTTTGAAAATGATTTGCAGTGCATTACCCAGCCTTCGCGATCGAAGGCTTTGGCTGGTTTTGGCTGCTGATCGTTGTAATAGAGCTCCCCGTAAACATCATCTTCTATCAGTGGTATTTGGTGCTCAGTTAACATTTCAACGAGCGTCTGTGTTTTGTTGTCAGATGTGCTGATACCACTCGGGTTTTGGACGTTCGTCATAAACCAGCATGCTTTTATCGGGTGCTCTTTGAGGGCGGCGGACAAAAATGCTAGATCAATTCCGTCCTCGGTGCAGGGTATTTCTACCGCATTTAGTTGTAGTCTCTCTACCGCTTGAAGACAGGCATAAAACGCTGGAGATTCAATGGCGATGAGATCTCCCGGTTTTGTTACTGCTTGCAGGCAAAGATTTAAAGCCTCAAGAGCGCCGTCGGTAATGATCACTTCCTCAAGCGGGATTTGGATCTGATTTGCAGCATAACGTTGAATAATTTGGCGTCGCAGTGCGAGATTCCCCTGCGGCAGATGTGCAACGACATCGTTCATGTCGATATCTTTGGTCGCCTTTGCTAGGGACTTAGATAATCGTCTCAAAGGAAAAAATTCTGGGCTCGGAAACGCTGAGCCAAGCGGAAAAATTTTGGGGTCGCGAAGTGATTTTAGTACAGAGAATACCAAATCGCTGATCTCAATTGTGCTTGTTTTCGGCACAAGCGTCGCCTGATTTTTGACTGGTAGGGTGTGGTCTGGCTGTGTGCAAACAAAGAAGCCGGATCTAGGTTTAGAATAGATTAGACCGCGATTTTCAAGTAAGAAATACGCTTGATATACCGTAGACACGCTGGCTTTATAGGTTTTACTAATGTGGCGAACAGACGGGATGCGCTCATCAGATTTTAGTACGCCACTTTCAATCATATTGGCGATTTCCATGGCCAGCTTTTCGTACAGCTTCATTGGGTATCAAAGACTCCGCTTATTATTGTGTTGCGTTTCTTTATCGCGTGGTCAATAGCTCATAGGCGATAGTTAATATCAGTGGGTGTTAGAAAGTAAAAATGCCGGCTGTTCGATCACATCTGCCAACTGTTGCAAGCCGTCCTCCCAGTTGTCTCGGCTGATAGGTCCGCCATAGCAGATACGCAGAGCGTCGGGGGGATTGTTGTCGGTACTAAATGCGGCGCTGGCAACTGCGCTAACACCGAGTGAGCGCAGGTGAACCGCGAGTTCCGACGGATTCCAATTGGATGCCTTGGGTAATTTAAGCCACAGGTGGAAAGCTCCCGCGGCCCCTGAAATATGATTCCTTCCTAAATAGTGTTCGGCTAGTTTTAGGCGAGCGCTGCCTTCGGTGCGCACCGCTTTTAGCATGGCGTCTGCGGTGCCATCCGCAATCCACGTGCTGACCAAGGCGTCGGTTAGTGGCGAGGACATGACTGAAAGCGCGCGCATCGCACCGGAAATACGCTGTGTTTGCCGTTTGCCGGGGGCGTGTAAAAACGCTGAGCGCAATCCGGGGCCAAAACATTTTGCGGTGCCGGTGATGTAGTAGCTTAGCTCTGGGGCTAGGTCTGCAAAGGGTGTTACCGGATCGTCGCACAGCATGGTGTAAGCGTCGTCTTCAATAATGGGAATGCTGTAGCGCAGTGCGATGTCAGCTAAGCCTTGGCGTCGACTTAGCGGAATGGTGGTGGTGGTCGGATTGTGAATGGTCGGATTTAAATACAAGACGGCCACACGGCCTTCTTTACACACGTCCTCAAAGGGTTTAGGCAGCGGGCCGTGCATGTCTCTTTCAAGGGAGTGGAGGGTGAGCCCGAGCTGTGCGGCAATTGCTTTCATACCGGGATAGATAAGGCTTTCTACACACACCAATTGGCCGGGTGATACTAGCTGCGTCATTAGACCGACAAGCGCGCTATGAATACCGGGGCAGATGAGTATGTTTTCCAGACGCGCATTCCCTAGGCGGCGATCTAGCCACATTAATGCGGTTTCTCGTTCGCGCTGCCCGCCGCCAAAAGATTGATAGCGAAACAGCGAGTAAAGGTCATGCTGTGCCAGCACTGCAATGGCACTGTCACGAACCTTCTCAATAAGTGTGGGGATAGCTGGTTCGATCAGCAAGTTCATTGTCATCTCGTAGCCGCCTTTGGCGGGGCCGAGGGATACGGCCTTGCCCTTAACAAAGCTACCAGAGCCGGGGTGCGACTCGATAAGTCCGCGACGTTTAGCCTCGTTATAGGCGCGGGCGGCGGTGGTGTAGTTTATGTCTACGGCTGCGGCTAGGTCTCGTAAGGTGGGGAGTCGATCTCTCGCCTGTAGGCGTCCGGATTCCACATCTTCTGCGATGAGATCGGCAATGAGTAAGTAGGCGGGGCGTCCCTTTTCTTTCGTTAGGGTTTTGGCCCAGCGTTGAAGTTCTGTCAAATTCATGTAAATCCTGCCTAGCCCATCAAAGCTGATATTGAAATTGATCGTATCAGGTTTTTAAATTGATTGCATTGCGCGTGATCAGCAAATTTGCGGTGCGCTCTAAGCGCGCATTTACCAAAAAATGGCACATAGATAGTGCAATTACTGCTGAGCGCGACAATTTGTAATTTCTTTATGGGGGCTTTAAAAAATAATTTATCGTGATTTTGATTTAGTGTTTTGGATTTGATTGCATATTGATCGCATTAAATGGGAAATTGATTGGCACCTTGATTGCTATGTCTTGATTGCATCATTAGGCGGTCCGCCGGTGATCATTCTTTTTAAGAATCAATTTATGGAGAGACCCAGTCATGCCAAAAGTAACTCAAGCAATGCACAAGGCCGGTGATTATTTTGTGGACTACGAGGAAAAAGTATTTGAAGACGTAAAAGCAGAGGCTGGTCAAAAAGCCTTGGTCACCTTTCACACTGTCGCGTTCGAGGGCTCCATCGGTTTCGTCAATATGCTGCAGGCCACACGCTTGCTTCGCAAAGGGTTTGAAACATCAATTTTGCTCTATGGCCCTGGCGTTACTCTTGGTCTTCAGCGGGGTTTCCCCACTATTGGCGATGAGGCGTTTCCGGGGCATCTGAACTTTAATAATCAGCTCAGTAAATTCATGGCCGAAGGCGGCAAGGTATTCGCTTGCCGATTTGCCTTGCAAGCACTTTATGGGCATGGCGAGCCTTCGCTGATTGAGGGCATTCGCCCGATTAATCCTCTTGATGTTCTCGACCTGAAGCTTCTTCACATCCGTGACAACGCGGTGATTATTGATACTTGGACTGTGTAAGGAATTTATATCATGGCGCAGAACAAAACGATTCGCGCCGCTGCTGTTCAGCTCTCTCCAGATTTGGAGAGCGCTGAAGGTACGCTGGCTAAAGTCCTCGACACCATCGACAAAGCGGCCGCCAAGGGCGTTGAACTCATCGTGTTTCCAGAGACCTTCGTTCCGTACTATCCCTATTTTTCCTTTGTTTACCCACCGGTCGCGTCAGGGCCTGAGCATCTTCGTCTTTATGACGAGGCCGTTGTTGTGCCTGGCCCAATGACCAATGCTATTGCAGAACGCGCCCGTGCGAGAGAGATGGTGGTGGTGCTCGGTGTTAATGAGCGAGACAACGGCAGTCTGTACAACACGCAGCTGATTTTCGATGCAGATGGTGAGCTTTTATTAAAACGTCGCAAGTTAACCCCTACGTTTCACGAGCGTATGATTTGGGGGCAGGGCGATGCTTCTGGTTTAAAAGTAGCGGAAACCCGTGTCGGCCGAGTTGGCGCCTTGGCGTGTTGGGAGCATTACAATCCCTTGGCGCGTTACGCGCTAATGACACAGCACGAGGAAATTCATTGCAGTCAATTTCCTGGCTCCTTGGTTGGCCCCATATTCGCCGACCAGATTGAGGCCACTATTCGCCACCACGCTTTAGAGGCGGGCTGCTTTGTGGTGAATTCTACCGGCTGGCTAACTGACACCCAGATTCAATCTATTACTTCCGATCCTAAACTCCAGCGCGGGCTTCGCGGTGGATGTAACACCGCTATTGTTTCGCCTGAGGGCGTGCATTTGGCGACACCGTTGTTGGAAGGAGAAGGCCTTGTTATTGCCGATTTGGATATGAGGTTAATCACCAAGCGCAAACGGATGATGGATTCTGTGGGCCACTATGCCCGTCCAGAGCTGCTCAGTTTGGCAATTAATGATCATGCGAGCAGCTATAGCCGGCCGATGTTTGCCGAGCAGCCCGCTTCCCAGTCAGGCGCTAATTCAGGCGCCACTACCTTAAGTGCCACAGGAGAAGTCAGCGATGAAGGCGAAATCAACGCAGCAAATCGTCAGCGCGTCACAGCGGCTCATAACTGAACTACAAACCCAAGGTTTGCGACTTGCCGGTGGGCAGGGTGGCGCGCTTCGCCGCAAAGGCGGCGCAGGACCGAGCGATCATCAGGCGGTAACGATTGCCGATACCACCGTGATGGTACCTATTTATAGTGATGCCGCTTGGGACTCGTCTTTTTCCGTGGGTGATAACGACGGCAGACGTACCTTGAATCACGACGGTATTCCCTTGGCGGACATTACCTTCGTCAATAATCCGCGCTTTTACGATCTTCACACCGCGGACGGTATACCGTATTCCCAAATTGCTACTTTACACAGTCGTGACGTGCTTGCGACGACGGTATTGCAAACGTGTATCCGTTACGAAAGCCGTCGTAAGGCCTGCAAGTTTTGCTCAATTGGTCAGTCGCTGAGAGCTGGTCGAACGATCGCCCACAAAACGCCAGAGCAGTTGGCAGAAGTTGCTAAGGCGGCGGTCGAGCTTGATGGTATTCAGCACATGGTTATGACCACCGGTACTCCTGCGACAGCGGATCGGGGTGCAGCGGTTCTCTGTGACAGTGCGCGCGCCGTCAAAGCGGCAGTGGCGCTGCCAATTCAAGGTCAGTGTGAACCCCCTCGGGATCCAATCTGGTATCAGCGAATGAAAGACGCGGGCATTGATGCGCTGGGCATGCATTTAGAAGTGGTGACGCCAGCGCTGAGAGATGAGCTGATGCCCGGCAAGGCTGAGCTGACGCTAGAGGTTTATATGCAAGCCTTTGCCGACGCGGTAGAGGTATTCGGACGAGGACAGGTAAGCACCTATATTTTGGCAGGTCTTGGCGACAGCGAGCAGGCAATTTTAGATTGCTGTGAGCAGTTAATTGACTTGGGGGTGTACCCGTTTGTGGTGCCTTTTGTTCCTATTCGCGGCACGCCGCTGGAGGATCATCCCACGCCATCGGCGGAATTTATGGAGTCGGTATTGCAAGGCGTGGCCTCGCAATTATCCCGCGCCGGTTTGCGCTCCGCGGATATTAAAGCGGGCTGTGGGCGCTGTGGTGCGTGTTCTACCTTGTCTAAGTATGAGCACTGAGGGATTCATCATGGAAAGCCTTCATAGTAAGTTGGCCCAGCCGCATTCAGTTGATAGCCCGCGCGGACTGCATGCATTGCCGTATAGCGGTTATACGATTAAATGGGCGAGTCTCGCGTGGGAGATTTCTGAGGCACAGGCACTTCGGCGTCGCGTGTTTTGCGAAGAACAGCAGCTGTTTGAGTCCGACGATCTCGATGTGCTCGACCACGTAAATACCAAACAGAGGGCGATTAATTTAGTTGCACTGGGCAGTCTTTGCGGTTGGCACGAAGAAGTCGTGGCCACGGTGCGAATTCACCAAGAGGCACCGGGAGTTTGGTATGGTTCGCGCTTAGCGGTAGATAAGAAATTTAGACGCCAAGGGCAGCTCGGCGCAAGCTTGATTAAGCTTGCGGTATCCAGTGCCCATGCGCTCGGCTGCAACTTATTTTTAGCCAATGTGCAGTTACAAAATGAAAGCCTGTTCACGCGTCTTCATTGGCAGCGAATTGGCACGAATGTGTTGCGCGACCAAGAGCACGCATTGATGCGTGCCGATTTAGATTTCTATCCACCGTGTCGCACCCCTTACAGCGGCTTTATGGTGCGCGGACGCGGTGCTCGAACGTCAACTGCAGAACTCGCTCCCAGTTTGTTATCAATTTCTGCGCCAAAAAATCCACGTTTCAGCGCTGAAGGGGCGTCATTATGAGCCTTCGTCAATTATTAGATCAGGTTTATCGGCACGCCGGAATTGCTCATAAACGTGATATCAGTGTTTTGACGCCTTATATGCCAGCGCTACCTACTGGGCTGCATCCCAATGGTGATGACACCGCGGCATTGCCTCACCCCTACGGCCATACCCTTTTTGCCATAGAGGGGTTTATTGAAGAGTTTGTCGAACACGATCCTTGGTTTGCTGGCTGGTGTGGGGTAATGGTTAACGTTAGTGATATTGCAGCGATGGGCGGTCGACCCAACGCTATCGTGAATGCCATTTGGGACAAGGGCGGAAGCAAGGCTGAATTACTCATGCAAGGCATGCGTGATGCTGCCAATGCATTTGGTGTGTCGATTGTTGGTGGGCACACCAATCTGCGCGCTAATCAAACTCAATTGGCAGTGGCAATTCTTGGTCATGCGAACAATGTGTTAAGTAGCTTTGCTGCACGTCCGGGGCAGGCATTGGTCGCGGCAATTGATCTGCGCGGTAAATACCGTCCGCCGTTTCTAAATTGGGACGCCGCAACATTTGCGCCGCCTGAGCGACTGCGCGGCGATATCAGCCTGTTGTCGGAGATTGCGGACAAACAACTGGCTAGCGCCGCCAAGGATATAAGTCAGGCAGGTTTACTTGGCACCACGGTCATGCTGCTCGAATGTTCGGGTGTTGGCGCTGAAATTAATCTCAATACTATCCCTCGTCCAGACGGTGTGGCTTGGTCAGATTGGTTGTGTAGTTTCCCCAGCTTTGGTTATTTGCTTGCCACTGATCACGCTAACGTGCCCGAGCTATTGGGTACGTTTAGCGGCCGAGGTATTTGCGCCGCGGAAATTGGCCGGATTGTTCGCGAGCCCATGCTAAATCTAAGAGACGGCGATGAATACGAAACCTTTTGGAATTTGAATTCGTCATCGTTGATGGGTTTGGGTCGAGGCGCTTATCGCGTTGACGAAACTAAAAAATCCCTTACTAAGCAGGAGGACTATCCATGCCCGCTTTGAATTTTAAGGTTCGCTGGCCGGACGGCAGTATTGATGTTTGTTACTCACCTTCCACCGTCTTGCATCAGTACCTAAAAGAAACACAGTGTTACAGCGTGAGTGACTTCTTAACACGAGCGCGGAGCGCGCTGAATGAAGCCAGTGCGCGAGTTGAGCGCAAATACGGCTACCAATGTAGCAGCGCCATGGATCAACTCAGCCGCATAAACATGAAGGCCGCGACGTTTAATCAAGACGACGATGGCCGCGTCGAAATTATTAGCATTACGCCGTAATACCTTAAGCAAATTATTTACATAGCGATTCTTACATTTTAGAGGCACAGACATGGGTACTTCAGCGACGTCTATTAAACACATCCCCGTCATTATCGTTGGTGGTGGGCAGGCGGGTTTGTCCGTCAGTCATTACTTGCAGGAACATAGTATTGAGCACATTGTGTTTGAGCGTAAGTCCCTAATGCATAGCTGGAAGAGCCAGCGCTGGGACTCGTTTACACTAGTAACGCCAAACTGGCAGTGCGATTTGCCGGGTCACCCTTATGATGGTGATGATCCGCTAGGTTTTATGAAACGGGACGAGATTGTTGACTACTTGCAGCGCTTTGCCGACAAAGTAAAACCGCCGGTCCGTGAAGGTGTGACCGTTGATCGAATATCCGTGAATGCCGACGGTGTTTACGATGTAGCGACAAGTGTCGGCAACTACAAGTGTGATCATGTAGTGATAGCTTCTGGTGGCTATCAAGCTCCGATTATCCCGCGCATGGCAGAAAAACTTCCCGAGACACTGTTTCAAATGCACTCCGTACAATATAAAAATCCTGAGCAGCTACCCGATGGCGTAGTACTTGTGGTTGGATCAGGGCAGTCGGGTGCGCAAATCGCGGAAGATCTTCATTTAGCCGGACGTAAAGTAATTCTCGCCACCGGTAATGCGCCACGAGTGGCCCGTCAGTATCGAGGTAAAGATGTGGTGGAATGGCTACATGAAATGGGGTACTACGATGTATCCGTTGAGCAGCACCCGCTAAGAGAGGGGGTGCGCGACAACACGAACCACTACGTTACAGGGCGAGATGGTGGACGCGAAATCGATCTGCGTCGCTTCGCTAAGGAGGGTATGGAACTCTATGGTTTGATGACGGGTTTTGACGGAGAAAACCTTATATTTAAAAAAAATCTCGCTGCAAATCTTGATAGTGCCGACAACACCTATCGCAATATCAACAGTCGCATTGATACTTGGATAGAAGAGCAGGGCATTGAGGCACCCACGGTAGAACCCTATCAGCCAGTATGGCAACCGGCATTCGAGCGCGATAAGTTAGACCTAGCAGAAGCCGGTATCGGCAGTGTGATTTGGTGTATTGGTTACCGGCCAGACTTTGGGTGGTTAGATGCGCCGGTCTTTAACGGCATGGGGCATCCTGTCCATAAGCGTGGAGTGAGTTCGCAAGCTGGATTGTACTTTATTGGTTTGCCTTGGCTTCATACTTGGGGGTCGGGACGGTTCTCTGGCGTAGCGAGAGATGCTGAATTCCTAGTGCGATGCATTAAGGAGAAAGTAAGGGTTAACAGCGACTGTGAGGAATCAGTTGAGATAGTGAGCTGACGCTGAGACATTACGGTGTGTAGAAATAGTTAAAAACGGAGCTGGGGAGTACTCTTTCAGACATGGAAAATGTCCGTTGCTAACGAGTACTCCTCTTCGGTTGTGAATCGCTAGTTAAGCGCTTTTAATAAGCCGAATAATGTAAATTAAAATAATAGCGCCGGCGGTGGAGGTGGCGATGGAGCCGATCAAGCCGCCAGCTGCAATGCCGAAAAAGCTAAATACATAGCCGCCGACAACCGCGCCGACCACACCGACAATGATATTGCCGATCAGGCCAAAGCCGCCGCCTTTCATGATTTTGCCAGCTAACCAACCGGCTAGGGCGCCAATCGCTAAGAAAATAATCAATCCCTGTGCATCCATCGTGTCACCTCTATTTTTAGAATCGCTAAACGTTACACAGTGTTAGGTGTGTAAATGGTGTTTTTGTTCAACAGCCACAATAGCACCTTATGCTACTAAGTCTTGCTGTGTTTTTTGATTCTGCCATTCAAGCCCTTACTCTGCTGCGCAGTGGCTGCATTTTGCCCACTCTTCTTGAACGACTTTTTCCAGTAAATTTCGCAGCCAAATTAAGCCTAAATCTCGATCTAGACGGGTGTGCCATACCAGGTACACAGGGCTAGCTTCAATATCCAGAGGTGGTTCGGTAATCCAAAGGTCTGAACTGAATTGCGGGCCACCGGCCACCATCTGTGGCACCACCGCGATTAAATCGCTGTTGAGTAACAGTTTGGGTACAGCGGAAAAATGGTTGACGGTCATCGCCACCCGCCGACGTTTTTCCAAGCGCTGCAGGGCTTGGTCGACATTGCCGCGCGGGTCGCCAGATTGCGACACCAATAAATGTTTGGCCGCTAAGAAATCGTCCATGGTGATGGCTTTGCCTGCCAGGGGGTGGTCTTTGCGCATCACTAGCTTGTAGGTGTTTTGGTATAGCGGGATTGAGCGCAGGCTGCGGTCATGTTGGCTCAATGGCCCAAGACCGATATCAATGCGCGCCTCGCGGAGTTGTTCAATGACGCCCATACGAGTATAGGGCACTGCATACAGGTCAACATCCGGCGCAAGCGCGGCAACCTGACAGCTAAACGGTAGCCAGTATAAATCGACGGATAAATCCGCGATGGCAATGCGAAACTGGCGGTGCGACTGAGCGGGATCAAAACCCCGTGATTCCAGCGCCGACGACAGTTGTTGAATCGGGTCGCGCACCTGCGCCCACAAACTTTGCGCAAAGGCGGTGGGTTCAATCTGACGGCCCTTTTTAACAAACACGGGGTCCTTCCAAATATCCCGCATACGGGCAATGGCATTCGACACCGCTGGCTGCGACATCGCTAAACGCTGACCGGCGCGGGTTACCGAGCCTTCGGTCATGATGGCGTCGAAGACTTGCAGCAGGGTGAGTTCTTGGCTCTTCATCGTGTCTGCGCTCGGTATGCAAATGCGTCTGTTAATTCATCATAATTTATGATGAGTGGTATATCTACGAACAATTTTTAATCATGTCAGCTGGCGCTCATAGTGACTCCCGTAAACGAATGACTTAAAACGAACAGGAGAAGTGATATGTCATTAATTCAGAAACTTCAGGAACAGAACTTTAACGAGGCGATCAGCAGTGGCCCTGTGTTGGTAGACTTTTGGGCGGAGTGGTGTGGGCCATGTAAGATGATGAATCCGGTGCTTGAGAACTTGGCTGGGGAATTTGACGGCTCGCTGGCTATCGCAAAACTCAATGTTGATGACAGCCCTGAAATTGCCCAGCGCTACAATGTGCGCGGTATTCCGACCTTGCTGTTGTTTAACAACGGTGAGCTGGTAGCTCAAAGGACTGGTGCCGCATCGCAACAGCAGGTGAAAGCGTTTATTGAACAATCCTTATAAACGCGAATTTACAAAAGCCCGCAGCGCATTACTCAGGCGCTGCGGATTTTTTATTCTCCAATTAAAATCAATTTGCCTGTCTCTGGGTCGCGATAGACCTGTCCTAGTGCTTCGTAGCCGTCGCCGTTTTGAAGTTTGTCTTGCACGGTTTTTGGCACTGTCGGCAGCTCTTTGCCGAGGCTAATATCTTTATTAATTTTTTCCGTACTGAAATGCTGCTGTAAGTCTGGGCTAAACGATACCAGCGCGGCAATCAAACCACAGGCAAACACCAAAATAATATCGACCAAATTGGCCATGGGGCCGAGGGGGTCTTCGTCGGATTCTAAAAACTCACTGTCGCGCCACTTATCCATGTTGGCCGATCTCCGTGCTATTCAGTTGATGAATCGCTTGGTCGTACCAGCGGCGGCGTAGCCGACCCAACACAAAGCCAATCATACCTGCCAGCAAGCCGATAACCGTGGTGTCAAAGGCCACGGTCATCGCGGTGGTTAATATCCGCAGCTCACCATCACCCAGCGCCGCTAAACCGGGGCCGAGGGGAATCAGTGTTCCCATCAGTCCCAGCATCGGCGCTAGGCGGGTGAGGAAATCGGCCCGTTCAATGCGGCGCTTACCGGCGTGTAACAAGGCCTCACGATTGCCGGTGTCGCGCAGGCGAGCAATGCCGCCAAAGCGCTCACTGATGCTAATACCTATTTCATAAATGGCGAGGCCAACAAAAAATAGCAGGGCCCAAATCACCGGCGTTAAAAGTAGCGAGGTGATCTGGTGCATGATTCCCAGAGAAATACCTGAAAACATGAATTACTCTCCGTTCTCGTTACTTATTACCAGTGTGGCGACCACGCCATAAACCACCGAGCAAAATCAGTACGCCAAGTGCGATTAGCCACGGCAGATAGTTTGATACGTCTGTCTGTCTGGAATTATCACTGCTGTCAGCATCACTACTTTCGGCTGAACTGTTTTGCGATGCAGCTTGCTCGGCTGCGTCAGCGGCTAGCGAAATTTCTTGTATATGAGTTGGCGACACATCGCTACTGTTCGCGGCATTGATGTCTGCGTCGGCCATGCGGCTTTTCGCTAACACGGACTCTAACTGCGCGGCTTTCTCGGCAGAGAGTTGGGATTTCACCAAGTCATACATTGGGTGGCGAGCGTGGGTGTGACCGCTGCCGGGGTTGCCGTGCTCGATAATATTGTTGGCAAATTGCTCCGCCAATTGCTTGGTGGTGTCGGCGTCGGCCTTCCAAAATCCTTTGTCGATGGCTACTAACATCACCGCTAAAATATTGCTTTGCACATAGCGGTTATTGTCGTCGGCTAAAAACTCATCCAAACCTAGTTCTTGGGCATCGTCTATGTAAACCGCTTTTACTTCTTCCCACACGCGGTCATTGATAATCTCTGGGCTTGTCACCTGCCAACCCCACAAATATTCAATAAACTCGCTGCCCATGGTGCGTGCGCCGGAATAGCCTTCGTTCATCAGCGGTTTAATCCATTGCGGATTAAAGAAGCGGCCGCGGAGCTCTGAGAGCAGGGCGTCGTGGAGCGCGTCTATTTGCAGATTGCGATTATCGGCGTGATTGATGACGGCGCTGGCGGGAATCTTACCGCTCACGGTTTCTACCGCCAAATTAAAGCCGCCCAAATAGTCGAAGGCATCGTTATTATCGATCAAACCGTAGAGGTTGCTGGCCCGACCCAAGAAGGTTTGCGATACGCCTTTGAGCTGGCGTTCAAACACGTCTTGGGCGGATTCGCCCTGCATGCCCGCACCGTAGGCGTGGCCCATACGTTTAATAAATACCTCAGCCAATTCGCTGCGATCTTGCCACGCGCCACTGCGCTCTACTAAGCGGTTAATACCCGCACCGTAGGCGCCGGGAGCAATACCAAATACCCGCAAGCTGGCTTGGCGACCAAGTTCTTTGGCCTCTATGGCGGGGTTGGCCGCCAATAATTCGCGGGCTTCGTTTACCCAGTTGTTGGCAAATTGATTTTGTTCTAGCGACTCATTCCCGCCCTGTTCATCGGTGCCGAGTGGGGCGAGGGCCTCACGTAGGGCAAGGCTCAGCGCGGGGTAGTCGTGGCTGATAAGATCGCGACTGGCATCCAGTGCCATTAAGCCTGCTTTATCGAGCAGTAATAAATGCTCACCGTAAAGATCTCTGAATAGGCCGGAGGTGGTGAACAACACATCTAAGCGCGCGGGCTGATCTGGGCCAAGTGGTATGCGCTCTAATCCTTTAATTATGCCGCGACTATTCCATATCGGTTTTACACCCAGCAGTTTCATACCAAAGGCAATCATGGCGCCTTCGTCGCGCACCGCGTCAGAGGCCCATAAAATAATGCCCTGTTTATTATTGCTGGTGTCGACATTGGCAATGGCAACCCCGGACTCGCCGCTCAGTACTTTGGCGGCCAGCGCATTGCCCACATCAAAGCCGACGCGGGTCGGCAACAAGCTGCCATCTAGCGCATAAAAATTGCGACCGGTGGGTAAAGACTCCGGTGTGCGAATGGGGTCATTGCCTTTGCCTGGTGCCACAAAGCGGCCATTCAGGCCGTTGAGCAGAGCGCTCATTTCGGCAGCAGGAGAGACGACTAATTTTTTGCGCCAGTCGGCTTCACGTCGTTTACTCTCTTGGGTGTTGCCGTTGTTGTCACCCTGTAGCATCGACGCAATCATGGTGTCGACCGCTTCACGTTGCCAGTCGCGACCAAACACGTGCAGTCCCAGCGGCATAAAGCTCTCTTGTAGCTTGGTTAGGTAGTGGCCAACTTCATGTAGCAGAAACGCGTCGTCGGTCTCTTCAAAACCAATACCGCGTACTTGCAGTTCTTCGTCCATGCTGGCGATGAGTTCGTCGCGCAAATTGGTTTCGTCTATTTTTTCACGTAGGGCTTTTACGGCGCGGGCGCGGGTCTCGGCATCGCTCGCCGCTTCGGCGCTTTCAATTAGCTGACGTATTTCCAGTAGCGCGTCATACAACTCGGTGGCGGCCAATGGCGGAGTAAGGTGATCGACCATGACCGCAAGGCCGCGCCTTTTGGCTTGTATGCCTTCGCCCACGCCATCGACGATATACGGGTAAACGCTGGGTAAATCGCCAACCGCAATGCTGGGGTAGTCGTTTTCGCTTAGACCCACACTGCGTTTTGGCAGAAATTCATAGGTGGAATGACGACCCACGTGCACCAGTGCATCGGCTTTGAATATATCTTTTAAATAATGATAAAAGCCCAGATATTGATGCGGCGGCGGAAAGGATAAATTGGCGTGCAGCAATTCTTCATTAATTTCCCAGCCCCGCGGCGGTTGCGGGCCTAAAAACACATTGCCGAATTGCACGCCGGGAATCAGCATTTTATCCTGCCATACCATCACTCGGCCCGGCGCGTCGCCCCAACCGCGAATACCTTCAATGCCCATATTGATTGACGCCTTCACCAGGGCTTGGCTGGCTCGCCAGTCGGGGCGGCCACCTTCTGTGCTGGCGCGGCTAATGACGGCTTTATATTCGGCTTCGGTTTGCGCCAGCAGGTCCAAGGCTCTCGCGCGGCCTGCGTCGCGGACGCCGTCGAGGGCGTGCTGTAAATCGCTGATGGTGTTGCTCATGCGGGCGCTGATTAAGGCCAAGCGCGACTGGCGCTCGGTCACCGAGCCTAAGGCGGATGCGGCGTCAACTTGTTCTTGCAACCACACTTGTAGTTCGCCCAGCGGGCCGTTCACCATTTCAGCTTGAACAACCTTTGGTAGAGTAGCGAACCAGATCTGATAATCCTTGGCGCTAATGGTATTGATTTGCTCAGCCATGGCCGACAGCGCAGCGCGGTCATCGGGCAGGTTCACGCCCTTTGCTTGCAATAGGTCTAATAAGCCCTCGGCGTCTTTAGGTAGTGGGCCGGTTTTATAGCCTGCTGCTTTTAGAGCGCGCAGCATCTCTAATAAGCTGCCTGGCACATTAAGATTGTCGGCACCAATATTGTGGCGACCTGGCGGGTGGTTGTAATACACCACGCCAATGCGTTTGTCGGCATTGGCTTTTTCTTGCAAGCTCATCCAGCGTGCCAAGCGCTGGGTTTGGCGTTTTACTTCATTAGCCAGGGGTTTACTGCGATACACACTGCCACCCGTTAGCGGGTCGATTCCTGTGGGTTCCGCCAGTGCTAACACTTGGGGTTGCGACACGCCCTGCAGTTCGGGCATGGCCACGCGGTAGTGCACAGAATCCCGGGGAATACCCTCTGGCGATAAGTCCCACTCGGCCTCTGACCATTCGCTGAGGCGAATGGCTTTTAATACCGGCAGGTTTAATTCGCTGAGTAATTGGGTGATGGTCTCGCGCCCCTCACCGCCACCAATCACAAAATCTTGTATGGTGACAATCGCCGCCGGCGTGCCCGTTAAGGAGCCGCGCATAATGCGGTGAATCGTTTCAACGGCATTCACACTTGGCTCACCCCAGCCGGCTAAAATCGACACGCACTGCCAGTGCTTGGTCTGGCAGAGTTGCTCGTGTAAATCCCAGTCGCCAGAAATGTCGCCACCGTCGTGGTCGAGAATCCATAGGGTGCGGCGCATCGGTTTTAAGGTCTTGCTCAGTTCGTCAGCGCTCAGCCAATTAGCGGCATCGTTTTTATAAGTCGCAAATCGAAGGGGCGCAACCTCAGTAGCGGGCTCGGCTTGCCTGCCTGCACTGAGTATAAAATTAAATAATTTAGCGGTGTTGTCTACCGAGCGGTTAACCCAATAAGAGCGGGCCTGCAGCCAGTCCGCATAGCGCGGTGCTGCTTTTTGTTTGGCGGCGAGAGCATCGCCGGTGCTGACACTATCGCGGTCGCCGACGATCTCTTCCGGCATCTCTTTGGCAAAAATATCCCCGTTGCGATCCCGTTGCAGCGCCATTAATTTGCGGTCGCTATGCAAAACCGTGCGCAGCTGAGTTGCGGGGAAGTGTTGGTTTAGTAGTCGATCTACCGATTCGCCAAATACCGCAATCATCAACAAGGTTTGGCTGCTGGCGATAAGATTCTGTAATTCCTCGTCTTCCATCGCAATCACTTGGCTAACTGTGCGGATGCGGATCTGCACATTGTTATTGTGTTGAATGACTTGATGGGCACCGGCGATAAGCGTTGGCGCAGATCGATCAGACACAATGGCCGTTAAGGTGGTGGCTGTTGCTGCATGGCTATTGCCCGCGCAGATAAAACTGAGTAGTGCTATCAGCAAAAAAATGAAAGGAGATGAAATGGTTTTTTTATTCCCGTGGCTGCGGAAATGAGTGGCCGATAAAATACTAGACATTAAAATGCATCCCGCCGTAGCTCGCCCGCATACGACTAATAAGGTGATTAACTGATAAGCGCGGGAATAGCAGGCGTCAGCCACGGCTGAAGCAAGCGTCGACACCCCGTCGCGCATTATCCTGTTATTTCAGGCCGGTCTCCGGACTCACAAAGTGCTGACACATCAGCGCGATCATTTCGCCTTCCCACGTAAAACGCAGTGGCTGCCAGCTTGTGTGAAAGCCAGCGGAAAGATCTTCTCTGCTTACCGTTGCGGGGGCAGTACAGGCATTGCAATGCTGTTTAGCAGCGCGCACCTGTTTCCCGTTTCACCTCTGTGTGCAGAAACACACGCGGGCACCTGAAACATCGGCGCAAAGCATACCTTGTGGCGGCGGGGAGTCAAGTTACGCATTAACCTTGTGTTGGGCGTTGCCGTCGTCAACAGCAATTTTTTGCAGCATAAAACGACAATTAATCACGCCTTGTATTTGACGGGTATTATAAAAAACGGTAGATTCCGCCGCGTTGCTAAAGTCTGATAGTAGATTATGAACAACGGGTTCCCGCAACCTTTCTGGTTCGGGATTAATCGGGAAGTTGGTGCGTATTCTGTTTTGCAGATGCCAAGCCAACACTGCCCCCGCAACGGTAAATGAGCGAGTCACGTATTTTGTGGCTCTAATACAAAACCATTTAGCCACTGTGCTGATTTCAGCATGGGAAGGCGGTTTTGTTAATGCCTCATGAGTCCGGAGACCGGCCCGCTGTTAAGCAAAAAAACCACGGAGGGTGGTTGTGCTGGTGCTGGTCGTGCGGATGCCCGACTCTGTCCTGCCTATTTATCCTTTGTGGAATGTTATTGATGCGCTAAACGCCAAAAATATTTTTGGCGGATTCACCGCGCCTCTTATTTCCATATGCCCGGGGTTGGGCTTTTGAGGATTGCCAATGAAATATCTCCTTATTATTCCTGCAATATGTTCTGTGTTACCCGCTTTTGCCGCGGATGAACTATCTTCCAAAGAAAAATATCAGCTTACCGAACACATACTCGTTACTGGTAATCGATATCAAACATCGCTTGCACTAGACAAGGCCGCTGAAACTGGCTCGCGACTTAACATACCTCTGCGTGAACTACCTGCTAGTGTGTCGGTGATAAGTCAAGAGATGATCCAAAAGCTCGGTGCTCGCACCACGATGGAGGCGGTAGAATCAGCTGTTGGCATGATGGGTGGCACGGGTGTTGGATCAATTCCCGGCTATTCCACGCGCGGATTTACCAGCAACGACATCACTATTTTGCGCGACGGCGTACGTCAAAATACAAACTCTCAATCAGCTCGCCCACTCGATAGTTTTATGTTTGATCGAGTTGAAGTGCTTAAAGGTCCGGCCTCGCTGTTGCATGGCGAAGGGGCCGTCGGTGGCGCAATTAACTACGTGAGCAAAATGCCGACCGAGACCTTTAGTGGTGAAGCACTCATTAGCGCTGGTTCTTGGGATAGCTACCGCACAGCGATTGGCGTTGGCGGTCCTTCAGCGATTGAGAATCTTTACTATCGCGCTGATGTCTCTCGCAATAGCAGTGGTGGTTATGTGCACGGCAGTGATTCTAGCTACGACGCCTATGGCGCAAGTCTTTTGTGGACGCCCATGGAAGCAGTTCGATTCACGCTAAGCGGCAGCTATTTTGAAGACGATGTGGAAAGTTACTACGGCACACCGGTAATTTATGACGCGGTAGTGAATGAGAATGGAGTCACAGAGGTGCGGCCTGCAAATACCGGCACCGACCGTTTAGTTAATGCGCGAGTACCAAAGGGAATTCGACGTAATAACTACAATAATCTCGATAATTTCGCCCGTGCCGAAAACGGCTATGGCCGCTTGATCAGCGAAATTACGCTGAGTGATAACTGGGAACTTCGCAATGAAATGTATCTGGCCACCCAAAAATTGGATTGGCGAAATACTGAAAAAACGGTTTGGAATCCCGTCACAGAAATGATCGACAGAAGCAGTTTTTTTCTTATTTATCGTGACGACACGCAAGTCGGTAATCGACTCGACTTCCGCTGGAACGGAGAGTGGTTGGGGCGCGAAAACCAATTCGTAATTGGTACTTTGTATGATCACAATAACCAAAATCGAAATAGCGGACAGAGCTATACCAACTCACCCGATCCAGCCAGTGTGCCGCTCTCCAATTTTGATCGCGGTTATGGCCCCGATGTCTCACCGCAAAGAACGACCAAAATTATTACTCAAACTAGCGCATTTTATATTGAAGATATCCTGGACCTTAGCGAAAAACTTAAGTTGATCGGTGGTTTGCGTTACGACGCCATTGAGCTTGAGCGAAAGTCTTATGTCGGCATCGACAAATACAAAAAAACCTATTATCCGCTAACTGGACGTATTGGCTCGGTATATAGCCTAAGTCCTGATGTGAATCTTTACGCTAGCTATAGTCGTGCAGCGCAACCGGTATCACAATTAGTTAGTTTGAGCGCCAGTAACGATGAGTTCAGTTTACAAAAAGGCGAGCAATTTGAAGTCGGCGCCAAGGCAAGTCTACAAGGCGGTAATTTGGATGTGACGCTGGCATTCTTCGACATCGAAAAAAATGACATTCTCACCTCTGACATCGTTGATGGTGTGCGGCTTAATTCGCAAATCGGATCGCAGATTTCGCAGGGGGTTGAATTAGCGAGTTCCTGGAAACTGCCTTCAGCATGGCGTATAGACGCTAATTTAGCGTGGAACTGGAAAGCTGAGTACGACGAGTTTAACGAAAATAGAGGTGACACGGTGGTGTCGCGAAGCGGCAATACACCGCCAAATGTCGCGGAGTGGGTTGCGGGCTTATATGTTAACAAACAACAAGGAAACTGGCAGTTTAATAGTGGTGTGCGCTATGTCGGTGAGCGCGAAGCCAATAACAATAATGGTATTCAGTTAGATGCCTATATAACGATTGACGCTGGCCTTAGTTACTACTGGAACCAATATACCCTAACGCTTCGTGGCCGCAATTTAAGTGATGAAGTCTACGCGCCGTGGGCATCAGCTGGCGGGCTAACGCAACGCTTCGCCGATCCTCGCAGTGTGGAACTCAGCGTGCATTATCGGTTTGCAGACCGATGAGTGTTAAGCGCACACGCCGGCTGGGACCGTTGCAGTGGAAGTGGTGGAAGCGCCAAATATTTCTGCTGCACCGCTGGCTGGGTATTGTTTTATGTTTATTTTTTGCAGCCTGGTTTGTCAGCGGTATATTCATGATGTACGTAGAATATCCGCAGCTAGACAAACAGGAGCGCTTGTCTGGCGCTCAAGCTCTCAATTTTTCTACCGCCGGTATTAATGCTGCTGAGGCGGTAGCAAAGCTTAGCGCTGCAGATTATGAGTGTAACGCGACTCTGCGGGAAATCCTGTGTTCACCTAGCGCCAGCCCAGCGGTGCCGATTATTGCTGAGCGTGTACGATTAGCGATGTTACTGGGGCGCCCAGTGTACTATGTAAAAGCGCTTGGCACTGCACGGTCACGCGGTGTCTTTGCCGACAATGGCGAGATTCTCGAAATTGCCAATAGCACGTTAGGCGAACGAGTATCACAAAATTTCTATTCGCGATTGCATGGCAATAGCATTTCTCCTCAAGTACATTTTTTGGGGATGGTACAAACTGATCAATGGACCTTGTCATCGAGTTTGAATGCCCATCGACCATTGCTGCATTTTGCCCTTGAGGACGATAAACGTACGGAATTGTATGTTTCTTCTACCACCGCTGAAGTTGTTAGAGACAGCAGTAAAAACGAACGTGTATTGAATTATTTTGCCGCAGTAACGCATTGGTTATATCCCACGGTATTACGCAAATTTCCAAACGCGTGGGCCTGGGTAGTGGATATAGTAGCTTCTCTAGGTGTGCTGTTATCGATTACTGGCTTGTGGATAGGATGGTTGCGTTGGAAGCGCAAACCTAAACCCGGTAAACCTGCGATTCCATATAAAGGGATAATGCGCTGGCACTATATTACTGGCGTCTTGTTTGGCGTAGTCACACTGACGTGGGTGTTCAGCGGTTTACTGTCGATGAATCCAGGAAAATATAACCCTTCGCGGTCACCAAACTCCGAGCAGCGACAATTGTTCACGGGCACTGAACAACCGGTATTAGTTGATGCCTTTCCTTTACTCTCGCCACGTTTCCCAAAAACGGCGGTTTCGGCGGAGCTTGTTCATTTCAATGGTCGCGCCTTATACCGCATTGTGAATAGAAATGGCCGACAGCAACAACTAGACGCGTTGACCGGGGAAGAGTTTATAGCGGATGTCGATGTGCTAAAAAGACTTGCACGCAAACTCGTGCCTGAAGAAGACATTATCAGTATTGATCTTATGAAGAACTACGATAATTACTACTTCAGTCGTCACCCAGAGCGCGGCGGAAAACCACTGCCAATATTGCGCGTGATCTTTGGCGACGACGACAACACGTGGTTTCACATTGATAGTACAAGCGGCGAGTTGCTCGAGAAAAGTACGTCGGTAAACCGTGTATACCGTTGGTTGTATAACGGCTTGCACTCCTGGGATATTCTTTGGTTGTGGGAGCGTCGACCACTTTGGGATATTGCAGTAATCGGCTTCTCCTTGGGTGGTTTCAGCCTGTCCTCACTGGGAGTTGTGGTGGGATGGCGTCGGCTTAGGCAAAGCGTTTGAGCCTAGGTGGGGGGAGTATTGACCCCGCCTAGACAGGTGATTTTTTAATCTGACGGAACTGTAACGACCATTCTAGATTTGGACAGAAATAAAATCATCGAAGTATGGTTCAATGAATATGTTAAGTGACGAAGATGGATATGCCACAGATGTTTATGCCGCTTCACTCACATCTTGGTGGGACTTCCAGTCGTTGGGTTTCGTGCGGGTTATATAGGTTTCTGTATTTGCTGTAATTAATTGCCTGTTGGCGACTATTGCTACATTTAAGTATGGCCCGCTTGTTTTAAAGCACGGGAGTTGAAGCTTTTCTATTTTAGATGTCCCTATTTTTTGATTGACCTCTGTATGCTTGTTTTTATATTTCGCCGAAATCAATGGGGTCGAAGTCATTGATTTTTGTACTTCTAGCAAGAAACTTGGTCAAGTATATTTCTGGTCAATTCCCTCACTTCAATTCAAACCGATCCGCATCTAAATGCGCCGGAAACGTTTCCCTAAAGGCGTGTAAATCTGGTAGTGAGATTTCGGCGCTGAGTATGGCGGGCGTGTTGGCGGCGGCGTGTGCCATTGGCTGGCCTAAATAATCTAAGATGACGCTGTCACCGCTGTAGTGTATGCCGTTGCCGTCTTCGCCTACGCGGTTTACACCAATAACGTAGCTTTGGTTTTCAATCGCTCTTGCGGTGAGGAGTGACGACCACGCGTGCCGGCGTGCCTCTGGCCAGTTGGCGACAAAGATGAGGAGGTCGTAGTCGTTGCGGTTGCGGCAGTACACAGGAAAGCGCAGGTCGTAGCAGACTTGCAGGCAGATTCTAACACCTTGGTATTCGACAATTTTGCGCTCCATGCCCGCCGCGTAGTGTTTGTGTTCTCCGGCCATGCGGAATAGATGGTGTTTGTCGTAGTGGCTTTCGCCTTCTGGGCTTACCCAGTAAAAGCGGTTGAAGTACTTGTCATTTTCTTGAACGGCGACGGAGCCGCAAATGGCTATGTGGTGTTGCTGAGCCATGTCGCGCAGCCAGTGTAACGTGGGGCCATTGGCGGGTTCGGCAATGTGTTCCGGTGCCATAGAAAAGCCGGTGGTAAACATTTCGGGTAAGACCACGACGTCAGCAGCGCCAATATTTTTTATCAGGTCACTGAAGTAGGCGAGGTTGGCGTCTCGGTCTTGCCAATAGAGTGTGGATTGTAGCGCGGCTATTTTCATCGTAGTGGGACTTCTTAAAAAGGCGTAATTACAGGGCGCAGAGTTTAGCGGCAGCATCTAATAGCGTTTGTTCGCGTTTGGCAAAACAGAAGCGGATGATGCGGCTATTTGGTGGCGTTTTATAAAATACCGACAGGGGGATAGCGGCAACGCCGTGTTTGCGGGTTAGCTCTTCGCAAAAGTCGACGTCGTTTTTATCGCTGATCGCACTGTAGTCGGCTAGCGCAAAATAAGTGCCCGCGCTGGGTAGCATAGTAAAGCGTGACCGCTGCATTGCATTCACAAAGCAGTCGCGCTTGTCGCGATAAAAATCCCCTAGGCCGTGAACCTGGTCGCTGTGTTCGTTAAGCATATCCGCCACCGCGTATTGCGCTGGAGTGAAACTGGTGAAGGTCACGAACTGGTGAATTTTACGAAACTCGGTACTAAGCACTGGCGGGGCAATGCAGTAGCCTAGCTTCCAGCCGGTGGCGTGAAAGGTTTTGCCAAAGGATGAAATCACAAAAGTGCGGTCGCGCAGGGCTGGGTAGCAGTGAGCGCTGTTCCGGTCTTGGTCGAAGACGATGTGCTCATAGACTTCGTCACTGATCACGTACAGATCGTGTTTTGCAGCCAAACTCGCGAGTGCCTGCCAATCACCGTCGCTGAATACCGTGGCGGTGGGGTTGTGGGGGCTGTTGACGATGATCAGCCGAGTCTTGGGTGACACGGCGGCTTCTATTTGCTGCCAGTCGGCTTGGTAGTTCGGTGGCAGCAACGCGATGTGCTTGCAGTGGCCGCCTGCCAGGGTTACCGCCGGTGCGTAACTATCGTAGGCAGGGTCGAGCAGAATCACTTCGTCGCCGGGGTTCACGACTGCTTGAATGGCGACGAATAGGGCCTCGGTGGCGCCAGAGGCGAGGGTGATTTCGGTGTCTGGGTTTATCACTCTGCCGTAGCATTCCTGGGTGAGGGTGGCGATGGCCTGCCGCAACTCGAGTATGCCGTTCATGGGCGCATATTGATTTTTGCCGTCGTGGGCGTGAAAGCTAAGTTGGTCTAGCAGGTACTCGCTTGGGGTAAAGTCGGGAAAGCCCTGCGACAGATTGATGGCATTGCACTCATTGGCCATGGCCGACATAAGGGAAAATATGGTGGTGCCAACATGGGGAAGCTTGCTTTTCAATTTGGGGTCCTTGGTGCTGGGTATGTGGGCGTTTGTTGCTGAGTTTACTACAGTTTGCTCAGTGGGTAGAAAGGGGGGTAGACAGAGAAATTATTCGTGAATGATGAGCGGTGACGATGGCTGATTGTTTCTGACTCTCGCTATTCGCCCGATAGCGAGAGTTTTAAAAACTGAATTTTTATTAGAATAATTTTTAAAAAATGATTTAAATGTCTGCTTGTTAGCACATTTTTAAATTAAATGTGCAGATAAAAAGTTAATTTTGGCTCGTCAATAATCGATGAGCATCATCTTTTTCTAAGTTGTTTTCTGTAATAACGTAAACTATATGTCGTTTTATTCCCTGCCCAAATACTGGCGAGATTCGATGATTTTGTCGAGAAATAGACATTTTTCGTCGCCATTGCCGCTAGCTAATTTGTTTCATTTAGCTCTTAAGGTTGATCTATGCGTCTATAGATGCTTCACTTTTGTCATGCGTAGTATCAATAGCGGTAGGGGCGATTCTGTCCAAATTGGCATAACGGGAAATAATAATGAATAAAAATTTGCTCGCATCGTTGGTCGCCGCCACGGTAATTTCTAACCCGATATATGCGCAAACCGTTGAGATGTCGGCATCTGAACTCGCTAAGCTCCAGCAGCAAATTTCTGAACTTCAAAGCAAACTAACCGAGTTGCAACAGCAAGTAGAAGCGGCAACGGCGGGTGTGGCTTCAAACTCGGAAGCCATAGGCGAGGAGGCAGGAGACGCCGACGTGGCGGTGCAGGCTAAGTCTGAAGATGGCATTACCGTAGGCGGGGCGGTTCGTACTAATTTCAGTTATACGTCTTACAATGAGGGCAATAAAGATCGGAGTGGGGATTTTGACTTCGACATCTTTAGAGTGAATTTCACCGGTGTCGTCGGCGATGTTTCTTTAAATGGTGAAATTCGTTTCTTCGACTACATGACCGCGATTAAGTACGCCTATGCGGGATATCAATTTAGCCAGAACTGGCAAGTGCAGGCCGGGGTTGCTAAGGTGCCGTTTGGAAATAGCCCTTACAATTCGCATAATTACTTTTTCAGCGCCAATTACTACCTAGGTTTGGAGGACGATTTTGACCTGGGTGTCGTGTTTAAACGCAGTGTTGCCGATAACTGGCAACTGGATTTAGCCTTCTTTAAAAATGATGAGCTGGGCGGGGTGGACGGTTACGTAGACAATCGCTCCGACCGTTATTCCTACGATATTGTTGGCGCTCGGGCGGTAGGCGAGGGGATTTACGATGACCCGACTCAGCCTTTAGGTGAATACAACACCTTCAGTGGTCGTTTTGCCTATCATTTCAGTCAGAGCGGTTTTGATACCGAAGTCGGGGTATCTGCCCTGAGTGGCGGTTTGCACGACGGTAACAGCAGAGCGGGTGATTACCAAGCGTGGGCACTGCATGCGAGTAGCCGATATGAAAACTGGCATGCACAGTTCCAACACAGCAATTACCACTATGATATTGATCAGGTCGATCGGATTGCGGTTGGGGCCTATTCATTTTATGACTCTATCGCCGCCGAGGCGACGTCAAGCACCTTTAATCTCGCCTACGATCTCGCGGTGAACTTTGGTGCGGTGACAGCCCTTCAGTTCTATAACAACTACGGTATTGTTTACGATAAATCTGACAACACGGCGAATACCGTGATGAATATCACCGGTGTGTCGGTCGCCGCTGGTGGTTTGTTCACCTATTTTGACTGGGTGTACGCAAAGAACCAGCCTTTTGTAGGTGGCAGTGCAGCGGGTGATAGCAGCGATTTTGAACATCGATTTAATATCAATATTGGCTATTACTTTTAAGCCAGCTCAGCGCGCCGCGCTGTAAAAAATACACTCACCAAGGAGGTCTAATGACAGACACAAAGGATCCTATGATCCCCGACGGTCAGGTCACGCCAATAGATACCGATTATCAAGTAGGCCAAGATAATGTCTTGATAAATGTTGGGCCGTTTGGCTTGGATATTCACAACAGGGTATTTGCGATCTCTGCATTTGCGGTTATTGCGTTTGTCGCTCTTACGCTCACTTTTCAGTCGCAAGCCGAGCCCTTGTTTAGCGGGGTTCGCGGCTGGTTAACAACAAATCTGGACTGGTTTTTCATTAGTGCCGCGAATATTTTTGTGCTGATTTGTATTGGGCTTGTGATTTCTCCCTTGGGCAGAGTGCGTCTCGGCGGTACCGAGGCAACGCCGGATTACAGCTATTTGGGCTGGTTTTCGATGTTGTTTGCCGCAGGTATGGGCATTGGCTTAATGTTTTATGGTGTGTCGGAGCCGCTTACACATTTTTCTACGTCCTTCGCAGGAACAGTCTCGGAGAATGGTGTGCGCACTGACTGGGCACCATTGGGTGGTGCGGTGGGTGATGCTGAGGCCTCGCGTCGTTTAGGGATGGCAGCGACTATTTATCACTGGGGGATGCACCCTTGGGCTATATACGCGCTGATGGCCTTAGGGCTGGCGTTATTCTCGTTTAATAAAGGTTTGCCGCTGACGATACGCTCGGTGTTTTATCCCCTTTTAGGTGAGCGCGTGTGGGGCTGGCCCGGACATATCATCGATATTTTAGCGGTACTGGCTACGCTGTTTGGTTTGGCGACATCCCTCGGTTTGGGGGCGTCGCAAGCCGCCGCGGGCCTGCACTACTTGTTTGGAGTTCCCCTAGGTGGAACCACCGAGATTCTGCTGGTTATCGGGATCACCTCGCTGGCGCTGATTTCGGTAGTAAAGGGTTTGGATGCCGGTGTTAAAAGATTATCTGAAATAAATATGGTGCTGGCACTGCTGCTATTGGTTTTTGTGGTGATTGTGGGGCCGACCTTATTAATTGTTACTGGCTTTTTTGAAAATCTTGCTGCGTATTTGAGCTATTTGCCTGCGCTAGCTAATCCAGTAGGGCGCGAAGACAGTAATTTTGCCTCCGGTTGGACGGCGTTTTATTGGGCTTGGTGGATATCTTGGAGTCCGTTTGTTGGGATGTTCATTGCGCGCGTCTCGCGCGGTCGCACAGTGCGGGAGTTTATTATTTCGGTACTGTTGATTCCGTCTTTTGCCTGCGTGTTTTGGATGACCGCATTTGGCGGTACAGCCATTAAGCAAGTTGTGGTGGATGGCTATCAGCAAGTTGTTGAGGCGGAATTGCCACTACAATTATTCAGCATGCTTGATGCGCTACCCTTGTCTGGCATCACCTCCTTTATCGCTATTGTGTTGGTGATTGTGTTCTTTGTTACCTCGTCTGATTCGGGGTCCTTGGTGATTGATGTTATTTCAGCCGGTGGCAAGGTAGATGCTCCTACCCCTCAGCGGGTATTCTGGTGCTTATTTGAAGGTTTGGTTGCAATATCACTTATAGTGGGCGGTGGTTTGGTGGCGTTGCAAGCCATGGCGGTGTCGACAGGCTTCCCGTTTACCCTTGTGCTGTTGGTGGCAGCGTTTTCCACGGTAAAAGGCCTAATGTCTGAGCCTAGATAAAAGCCGAGCTGCTTGACGTTTGTTTTTGGCTAATAGAGTTGGTGGAAGACAGCGTCGCTTAGTACATCACGGAGCAGGACAATGCAGGCAGAGCAATCGGAAGTTCTGGATTTTTTCAGGCGTCACTCGCCCTTCTCTGATTTGTCAGAAGAGGTGCTGACTAACGTTGCGAACAATGTCGAGATCGCTTATTTTCGCGCGCAGTCGACTATTTTGCCGCTAGGGCAAGACAATCATCATTGGTATGTGATTCGCAGTGGTGTGGTAGAAGTGTTTCGCCGTGACGGGAAGCTCTATAACCGGCTCGGTGAGGGCGACTTTTTTGGTGAGCAAAGTTTGATGCTCAGTCGCCCAATTCGTTTTCCTGTTACCGCGTTGGAAGACACGCTGGTTTACCTGATAGGCGAGGAAACATTTAATTATTTATTCGATAATTTTGAGCATTTTGCCGATTATGTCGAAGTGGAAGATCTAACCCGTTTACGTCAGTCCACCACCAAGAGAGAAGATGGCGATAGCTTGTTAACCGCTAAGGTCGCGACCTTAATTACCAGTTTGCCTGTGTCTGTTTCCTGTACAACAACGGTGCAACATGCGGCAATTCGTATGACTGAAGAAAACGTATCGTCACTGCTGGTCATTGATTCAGAAAAAGGTCAGGACGTGTCGTCCGGCAGCGTGGTCGGTATTGTGACGGATTTAGATATCCGCAGCCGCCTGGTTGCAAAGGGCTTGAGTACGGATATTGCGGTTGCCGACATCATGAGCACCGACTTGATTTATGTGCAGAGCAACCACTTTGTGTTTGATGCCATGATGCTTATGCTCAAGCATAACGTGCAGCATCTGCCGGTCCTAAAAAAGGAGCAGCATATTGGTCTGATTAGTCACCTCGATATCCTCCGCTACGAATCGCAAAACAGTTTGTTTGTAGTTAGAAGTATTTCAAATGCCCAAAGCGTCGATGAGTTGGCCGCCCTTAAACAGGAGGTGGAGGGGAGCTTTACGCGGATGGTTTATCAAGACGCCAATTCAAAAATGATTGGCAGTGCGATGGCCGCCATAGGTCGCAGTTTTAAACAACGCTTGTGTGAGCTTGCCGAGGCCGAGTTGGGGGCGCCGCCGGTTCCGTATTGTTTTCTCGCCTTGGGATCAATGGCACGAGGGGAGCAATTGATTGTCACCGACCAAGACAATGCGCTCATACTCGATAATAGCTTTGAGCCCAAATTACACGATGACTATTTCAAAGCACTGGCGACTTTTGTCAGTGACGGTTTGGCGCGCTGTGGTTATAGCTACTGCACCGGAAATATCATGGCGAGCAATATTCACTGGCGGCAACCACTGGCCGTTTGGCGGCAATACTTTACTGAGTGGATTCAGAAACCCAGCGCGGAGTCTTTATTGCACAGCGGTATTTTCTTTGACTTGGAAGGCGTTTGGGGACAAATCAACTGGGCAAAAGAACTGAATCAGCTGATACGGCAAACGGCGACTAAAAACTCTCGGTTTTTGGCATGCATGTCTCGTAATGCTTTGCTGAGAACACCGCCACTGGGTTTTTTCAAAGATTTTGTCATGGAGACAGATGGCCGTCAGAGCAATTCCATTAATATGAAACGGCGGGGGACTGCCCCGATTGCCGACCTTGTGCGTGTGCATGCCCTCGCTGTTGGTTCACAGGCCCGTAACACTTTTGAACGACTGGAAGATATTATTGAGGCGGGGATTCTGCCGCCAGGCAGGGGGCTCGATTTACGCGACGCGCTTGAGTTCATCGCGATGGTCAGGATTCGGAATCAAGTCTCTGATATCGAGCTAAAACGGGAACCAGACAATAATATTGAGCCGGAGTATTTGTCCGATTTTGAACGTAAAAATCTTAAAGAAGCGTTTCAAATATTGAGTAGTGCCCAGCGTTATATGAAATTCAGGTATCAACCTGGCAGAGTGAACTGAGGGGCGTGTGTGTTTTACATTGATAAAAACCAACTTGCACGCCAGGGGCAAACGCTGGCAAAGACCAAACAATTGGATTGGTCTGGCCGTTTCGCATCCCTAGCCAAAACCAGTAAATACCCGTCATTAAAAGCGTTTTATCAACAGGGCGTTATTTCCGCGTCAACGCCATTGCTTGACGTACCGATGGTGGCCTTGGATTTTGAAACCACAGGTTTGGACCCGAGTCGCGACAGCATTGTGAGTATTGGCTTGGTGCCTATGAGTATCAGTCGTATACGTTGCGGCGAGTCTAAACACTGGATTGTAAAACCAGAGACTAACTTACATTCAGCATCGGTTGTGGTGCATGGGATCACCCATTCGGCTGTTGCTGATGCCCCGGATTTTTCGAATGTAATTGATACGTTACTAGGGTGTTTGCGGGGCAAGATTGTTGTGGCGCACCACGCGCCGATTGAACGACGCTTTCTGCATGCTGCATTGATGCGACATCTTCAGGAGGGAATTGAATTTCCAGTTATCGACACGATGGCGATAGAGGCGCAGTTCAGTCGCCGCAAGTCGCAAGAAATTTGGCGCAGTTTATTAGGGCGTCAGCGGACGTCTATACGACTCTCCGATAGTCGCACTCGCTATCATTTGCCCTACTATCGACAGCATAATGCCCTGACTGATGCGATAGCCTGCGCCGAATTACTTCAGGCCCAGTGTGTCACTCATTTATCGCTTGATACGCCGGTAAGCGCTATTTGGAGTTGAATGTTTGGGGGGGGCGTTAAGTTTAGCGTGAGAGTATCTCGCGGCTTAAGCCAATTTGCTCACCCAAACCCCCACGTCTAAGGTCGATTTCGGCTCGCCAATAAATGATCCTGCTATGGGCGGTACTGATTTAGACAGCCGTGCAACCGCAACGGGAATATGATCCGTGCCGGCCATGGCGCCGATGGTAGGGTCAAAGCCTTTCCAGCCTGCACCGGGCAAATAGACTTCTGCCCATGCGTGGGTTGCGCCTGCGGCATCTAGTCCTGGTGCGTGTAAATAGCCAGTGACAAACCGCGCTGCCAGTCCCATGCACTTTGCGGCGTCCATAAATAATTGGGCGAAGTCTCGGCAAGAACCTGTGTTGCAGGCCAGCGTTTCTTTGGCGGTTTGTACGCCGGGTTCTTCGCGTAATTTATAGGTAAAGTTTTTGAATATGTGGCTGGCGATGCGTTGCAGCGCGGTGTAAGTCTGAATTTTTTCGCCTGCTTGCCACAGCTGCTGGGTCCACTGTTTGATCTGTTGTTGGGTGTCTTGATCTGGCAACTGCATATAGGGGCTGAGCAAGACTTGATCGTCTTGGGTGTAGTTAAATGGGTAGTGAACCGCGTAATCGGCAACCATAAAATTGAGCGGCGCTTCATTGTATTGCTGAATGATGAGTTCGCTTTCAAATACCAGTTGTTGAGCGGCGAGGTCGAATGTGGCGGTGGCTACCGAGTTGCCCTCGGCATCGCGATGCCAGAGTAGGGTGGCACTCGGTGTGATGTTGAGGGAAAACGATTCTATGCGTAGCTCGTAATCTTCTCTGGGACGCAGGCGCAGGAAGTGCGGCCCAAGGGTTACCGTGGACGAAAAGTTATAGTAGGTGCGATGGAGAATTTTGTAGCGCTGCATAGTGCTTCCAGTGTTGAAACGGGTGTCCGTTAATTTACAACGGTGCTTTCGTTAATTTGCTCTACGCTAATTACTTGGCTGGAAGGGTAAACCCCCGGCCCAAATTGATTGTAAACGGCGACGTCAGCGGCATCGCGGCCATAGCCAATAGATACATACCCGCCTTTTAAAAACGGCTGGGTTGCATCGAAGGTGTACCAGCGGTCGCCCACATAGGCTTCAAACCACGCGTGTAGATCCATTGGTTGTAAGCCATACAAATAACCCACCACCATGCGCGCGGGAATACTTAAGCTTCGGCACAGGGCAATGCCGAGGTGGGCCATGTCGCGGCAAACTCCCCATTGTCTGGCGTTAACTTCTATGGCTGTTACTTGAACGTCGTTGGCGCCTGGGATGTAGCTAATGTTGTCGCGCAGCCAGTTTTCGATAGCGGCCACTTGGTCGTAACCTAAAAATTGCCCGTAGGTGATTTCTAGGGCCATTTGGCCAAAGCGATCAGATTCGCAGTAGCGGCTGGGTAGTAAAAAGCTCAGTACGGAGTCCGGCAGGTTTTGAATTTCGACAAAGGGAGCGCCGGGGGCTTGATCTAGGACGTCGGCGGTTTTGGCTTCGGCGCGGGTATGAATTGAAAAATAGCCGGGCTGGGCAACAAGGCGCTGACATAGATTGCCGTAGCCATCGGTGAATTCGAAGGCAGGCACACTTGGCACTAGTTTGTACTGTTCGCTGGCAATCCACTGTTGGGCGCCGCTGCGAGGTCTAAGCATCAATACAAAGGGTGTTGGTACTTCAATATTAAACGACAGGTCACAGCTGGTTTTTAACCACATGTCTTGACTCCTTTTGGGTGAAGCAAGCTTGGATTCGCGGACCTTGTATTACGTGGACAACGATATCGTTAAAGTGCGCAGTGCTTTTCACTGCGTTTGCGGCGTACTTGGCGAAAAAGATGTCAATTACTGCCAAGGTATATCACATATACAGCGCGATTGTGACGCTTGGGGAAAATACTCTTGAATAAAGGGGTGGCGATGCGGAGTCAATAGTTTGAATTTATCCCCGCTTTGGCGGGGATTTTATTTAATGACGTTTCGTTTTTATTCAAACAGGTTCCGTAATACAAAGCCTGCCACCCAGCGATCTTGATCAATACCAGCAACTTGTTCATCTACGAGCTCTAGGCGCAGGGTTAAGTTGCTATTGTAGTGAAATCGGTAGGCTACGGTGCCGCGCGCTGGATCTAGACCATCGGGATTGTCGAGACTGGTATTGCTACCTACTAAAATCGCGGCCGCACCGCTCAGGCTATTGTCCAGAGACAGCTGTTCATAGCGGGCTGCAACTTCGTGGCGGGCAAGCCGCCAGCTAACTCCGATTTGCCAGGCAGTATAATCACTGTCTAGTTTAGCTCTTCGTTGCGATTCGACCACGTCCCCATCCTGTTCTAGTTTGCTAGCACTGAGATCCAATCGAAGTTCGGCATTGGTTCCAGTGGGGTAGCTTAGTTGAGCGTCTATTCCTGCAGCCTGAATATCACCGGTAAAATACGCATCATTGCTGGTGACCACTACATTCCCGTGGCTGTGGCCGCCGAAGTAACGACTATCGCGACGGCGCTCGGCCTCAGCTTGCAGCAGCCAGCCACTGACATCCAATGTGAGTTTGCCAATCCGGTTTCCATAACCGATAAACACATCGACGGCGTGGCCATTTTTCGCCAGCCAGCTATCGCCTCGCCACACTTCCGCGCCAGCTAGCCAAGGCCCTTTTTGCATACTACCCCGTAAACCGGTATCCACCAGACTGCGTCCCCAGAGAATGTCTCCCGTCAGACTCGCTTCGCTGTAGGCATCCTGGCTGGCGTGCCAGTTCGCGTGGGGCGCAAAGGTGGCAAACATTTTACCGGCTTCTATCCGCACTCTGGTGTCGGCTAAATTCCACTGGTGCATATACCAGTAGTGGGAAAAATTAAACTGACCGCCGTGGGCCTCGGCACTGATTTGAATGCCGTTGTTTGGGCTGAATGCATAGCGATAGTCAGCGGTGGCGTCGTCTAGGGTGGCATCGTCCTCGACGGGCAGGGCTTCGCCGCCCATTAGGGCGCCGGGAATCTGCCATTCACTGTCCTGTTCGATATAGCTTTTATCTCTGTAGCTGTAGGACAACGCTACTGATAAGCCGGTCGCAATAAGCTGAACTGGGCCGCGTTGGACCTCATGGCTGTAGGCAGCCGAAATGAACAGCAGGCCGCTCGAAAGCAGCAAAGCAGACTTGCGCATGGTTACTCTTCCCAAGGGTTGGCAAAGCGGGGGTTATTAATGAGCTGGTAGTCGGTTAGGGTCTCCAGAAAGGCGATGATGTTTTGTATATCGTCTTCGCTAATATCAAAACCAGAGACAAAACCATCTCGAAAGGGGTTGGCTCGTCCATCACCAGCATTTGGGCCATTGGTGATGTTGCGGCCACCGGCGGCATAGGTGCGCACCACTTCTTCAAGAGTGGCAATGCTGCCATCGTGCATATAGGGCGCGGTTAGAGCCACGTTGCGCAGGCTTGGCGCCTTGAAGCGTCCCATGTCAGTAGCTTTGCTGGTAATCTCAATAATCCCCTGACTGATCTCGGGGTAGGCGCCCTGACCGTCGATATTGTAGAGGCCGGTATTGTGAAAGGGCGTATCCGCAAATAGCTGACTGCTATCGGCGGTGGCATTGGTAAAGTTGTAGCCACCGTGGCAGTGGAAGCACTCAAGCCCCTCGCTGAAGAACAGCTCGCGGCCACGTTCGGCATCGCGGCTGAGGACGTTGGCATCACCGTTTTCAAAGCGATCCGTGTCACTGCCAAAGCTGTTTATGCCGCGGACGAAGGTAGCTAAGGCTTTGACGATCACCTCAAAATTAACGGTCTCAGCAGCGTCGCCAGATACTGCAGCGGTAAATAGCTGTTGGTAGATGGGGTCTGCGGCAATGTCGTTTAACACGCGCGCTTTATTGTCTTCATTGATGCCCTGTTCCACCGGAAACTCGCCAAACAGTGGCACGAGAATCTGTTGTTCTAGCGTGAGCAGTGCTGGATTGGCCCAAGTGTAGGTGGTATTGAAGGCCACGTTTACCAAACTCTGGGCGTTGCGGGGGTGTAGCTCACCGGTGGAGCCAATCGAGCGCTCTAGGGATTCGGCAAAGGCCTGATTCTGGTGGTGGCATGACTCGCAGGACTGGCTGCCATTACCTGACAGGCGGGTGTCGTAGAACAGATGTCGACCGAGCTGGAACATCGGCTCGTTGACAGGGTTATCCTTCGGCACGATGGGCAGGGGAATATGTTCGGGAACGCCCCAAGTAAACTGGCGAGATTCGCCGACCTCGGTGTTGTAACGGGTTTCGCTACCGCCGCCACAACCGCCGAGAGTGAAAACTACACAGGCCGCAAACGCGGCCGTTAGATGGCGCTTTTTGTTCACGTGGCTCGTGCCTCTTAATGCTTAGAGGGTTTCAACACTGAAGACGGTTTGGCCGGGAGTGGGGTCGCTGTTTTCCCCAAGGCCCATACCTAGCGCATCAAAAATGTCTGGGCAATCCAAGTCCGTTGGGCCAGACATACAGCCCGGTGCGCCACCTTGGTCGTTGAGCAAGCTGCTGTTTTCCACTAGTTTGCCGTAGTCAATTACTATCTGTTGGTTGGCTATGTCACTAACATCTAGCTCAATGATTGGCCGGTTGTCGGCGCTGCAATTTACCGTTTCGCCAGTCTGGGCGCTGCCCACACAGCCGGTGCTGCCCAAATGAATATTCCACGTTGTGGTGGTCGAATTGTCTGGCTTCAGTACGCCGCCTTCAGGAGCCACATCCATGCGCAGGTGTTTGTAGCCAGACTGCCAGGACCAGAACAAGTCAGTGCGGTTCAGCGGTGCTGAGGCCGCAGATGCATCTTCGTGATTTAGCTCGCTGGGTACGCCCACGGTAAAGCGAATACTGGAGACATTATCGTTTTCTGTGGCTAATTCTCTAACAGGGTATTGACCCTTATAGCTATCTATATATACTGTTTATAACTACAGTAGTTTTATTGTTGCTGGGTTGTGGTTAGTGGAGAATTAGTGAGCGCTAGGTTCGGGGGAGGGGGGAATACGCAATAAGCTTATTCATCCCTCGGCAGAAGCTGCCCATGCGGTGAGCGCAGCGAAAATTCCCACTACACCCCAGCACCTTAATCAACGATATTAGAAACGCCTTAAACTATCTGATAGTTGAGTTTTACTTTAAATCAATAGTTAGTTTTTGATACCTCAATATGGTGGTTTCGATGCAGTTAGGTGAATTGCAGATTTTGTTTGATGCTGGCAATTTGAAGTCGTGCACAGCGGTTCGGTACGTGCTCTCGAATGAATGGACATTACAGTTTGATAGAAAGCTCTCTGAGCCAGTTTTGATGGCTGCACAGAGAGTTAGCCCCCGACGTTTTAAGACGCTTGATGCGGCTTACAAGGCTTGTACCGAGGTTGGCTTTATCGGGATGGAGGTTGCCGGCCCATGAAATTAATTTTCGCCACCGACAGCTTTAAAATTGATCACCAGCCATACCCGGGCTTCCCGATCCTTGTTCACGATGACATGACTACCTTCACAGAGGGTTTGAAGTTTTTGCGCTATAGGCTTCTTAAACGAGGTCGTGTTTTAAGCGAAAAGTCATGGGTTACTTATGGTCGCGACCTCTACGATTTCTTTGCTTTTGTGGACGCGAATAATTTGGACTGGCGCGATGTTGGCGAACAGTTTGATACAAGCGTTCTCTCTACTTATCGTGATGCGTGCCTCACGGTATACAAGTTAGCCCCATCCACTGTCAATAGGCGCTTAGGCTTAGCCATTAAGTTTTACCAGTATGCTGCGCGTCAAGGCTGGGTGCCGCGTCTGCCCTATGACGTTGAGGAAATCACGATTCCTCATAACAGAAGTTTTCTCGCCCATACCGATAGATCTGGCGGCGTCAGGGCTACGGCTGACGTTCTCTTGGCTACCAAAAAAACTAGGATCAAACTTCTCAATACAGAGCAGGTCGGGATGCTTTTGAATGCTATCGAGGATAAGCAGCTCAAGTTGATGGTCAGGCTTTTTTTGACCACAGGAATCAGGAAGGAAGAGCTACTTACCTTCCCTGAGAGTTATGTAGTTAACCCTCGATTGTATCCAGTAAAAAGTCATTACGTCGTAAATCTAACACCTCAAAAGATGGCAGTTAAGGGCAGTCATGAGCGCTCCATACACATTCCAAAATCACTAATGGAAGACTTATGGCAGTACACCATTCATGAGCGGTCAGCGCGTTCTAAGCTAGGATCAGAGGACTTTCCGCAACTGTTTCTGAATGATAAAGGTCGTCCGTTCAGCACCATATCAAACACGATTAATACTAGGCTCAAAAAATTGGGATTACCCTTCGAAGTTTACCCACATATATTTCGGCACACTTACGCAACGCATACGTTGAAATCGTTAATGGAACGTAACGATCTTAAATTCAACCCGCTCATGTATGTTCGTGATCGCTTAGGTCATTCAAGTATCACCACTACAGAAAAATACCTGCACTTTATTGACGATATTGCTGACGGTGTGATGAACGATTATCAGCGCGAAATCGACAATTTAGTAGAGGCTGCTTAAGTTATGGGAATTGAAAATGAAAACAAAAAGACCGCAGCAGTCGAAACTCAAAAAACCAAGCGCGGCAAGAATTTCAAGGTAGATAGCCTGCCCGATAAGAGCGGTAACGATTCAGTTGCTTTAGAGCTGGCTTACGATGCCAATTTGAATATACCCCTGCCAGTTAATACTACTAGAACCAGAAATATTTCTCTGTATAGACTTAAGGGTCAGGGGTTTGATCCGCTCCTTGTTGGGCTTTACGGCGTCTTTAAAAAGGCTATAGATGACTCTGTGGGTAGTGGGCAAACAACACTTGCAGTGACCAACATCGTAACTTATTACAGAGAGGGATTGCTTACATTTTCTGGCTTCTTACAAGTCTTATCTGGCGGGCTAGGGCGCGACGTAACCTGGAGTGATGTTAACAGCAATGTCATTGATCAGTTCGTTGTTTATTTGGCAGAAGGTGATTTGGCATTTACATCTCAAAAGACTAGATACGACAAAATAAAAGCATTGCTAAAGCTGTGCGCCAAAGCAGGGTTATTGCCGCACATCAGCGAGATTAAGAATCTTTTTCCTGGCAACCCCTATCCCAATTCGAACAAAAAACACAAGGGTCAACCGCCATACTCTAAACCTGAATTCAAGCGTCTAGCCAAAGCGATTCGCGCTGAATACAAATTAGTTATTCAAGGCAGTAAACCGCTCACATCTTACGAATTGGGCGTTTGCGTTTTAGGTGTTTCTCTTCGGGCAGGCATGAACCTGACACCTTTATTAGAGCTGCCCATTGATTGCTTGCAGCCGCACCCTCTTAAGTCCGACCGAATGATTTTGGTTTCATTTAAACGCAGAGGAAATAGCACCCATGTAACGGCACTTCGAGGATCGGAAGAAATTGCAGCGCTCAAGGCGGTAACGTTCGATCTTACAGGTTTGATTCAGTTGGTCATACAGCGTAACCAACAGGTTCGCAATCAGCACTCGGATCAAAATCGGTTGTTTGTTTTCGAGTCCACAAAAGGCTCAAACAAAGGCGATACATCTGCATTGTCAAGCGGATCGCTTGCAAGAGCTTGCACAAAGCTGATCAAAAAATACAGCTTAGTTAACGACGATAATAAGCCCCTGAAGGTGAATCTTGCAAAGCTAAGGAAAAGCTTTTCTAACCGAATGTTTGAGCTTTCTGGCGGTGATCCTTTGGTGGCAGCTAGACTTGGAAATCACGACCCGAAAACTGCGAACGACCATTACTGGGTACCGCCACCAGAGGCCGAAGTAAATCATCGAACAATGATAGAGCAGCGAACGCAGGACTTAATAGCCACTGACAGGAAAGGTGGCGAAAGCCCCACACCTATTGCCATGTGTGCTGACACTAAAAATGGACAACGCGCACCCAAGAACGGGGATCACTGTGCAGAGATTCTTGCCTGCTTTCGGTGTAAAAGTTTTGTTGTCACGAAAGACGACCTGCACCGCTTGTTCAGTTTTTATTGGGCGTTAGTGGAGGATCGACAAACCACTGACACAAAATCATGGAAGAAACATTTTCGTCACATTCGGCAGATCATTGATGAAAATATATCGCCACAATTTGATAAGAAATTTAGCGCCAAAGAAGTGCAGCAGATCAAACAAGATGCAAAGGCAAACAGACACCCTTTTTGGACAGATTTAACAATGTTGAGAATGGCGAAATGATGCACTTTAAAGTGGGCGAAGAGATCACAAAGAAAAACTTCAATGGAGAGATTTTAAGGCTCTCTACCAGCCTCAAAAGCGATACCGTCTATAATGGCATTGTTACGGGTAAAAAGCTTAAGGGCAGCGCCTACGTTGTGCTGTCTCGTTATGAGGATATGGTGTGGCACATCAATCCAGAGCGGTTTCCTAAGAGTACACACGCCAACAAGAAAAAGATTGATTTTAATACCGTGCCAAAAGTTTTTCTGGCTGCTGCAAAACGCGCTGTGGCCAGTGCAATAATGAAGCGAGATGCAGGCAGCACGATAATCACGAGCTTCAGATTTCTCCGCACTTTCCTTTCTTATCTTGACTCAAGAAATATTAAACAAACGTCAGATATTAAACCTATCGTTGCGATGCAGTATGTTGATTATCATAAATCAAGAGTGTCGAGCATGACAGGTAGAACCTTAAGTGCTGGACACTTGCAGCTGTTGTTTTTTGCGGTGGAAACTTTGTATGAGTTATTATTGGGTACGTCTCAGGAGTTTACGTATCCGTGGCCAGAATCGAGTGCTACGCATTTGGCTGGTATGTCCAAAAAAGGAGCCGCACAAAAACCCAAAACGCAGGTCATTCCCGAAGATGCCTTTGCTGAAATATTTCAGTTTGCGAATGGGTATTTGGAGCGATCCGAGGAGCTAATGAAGCTGCTGGACGAGAATGATTCGATTCGGGAGCAGTGGGCGCACCAAGCTCCAGGCTCTCAGCTAAGAAAGGTAAACGCCAACCTAAAAGCCAAAGGCTACAGTGGCACACTGGCGCAGTTTAATACTGATATTAATCATCTCGAAGCGTCTTGCTGGCTGATCATTATGGGCACGGTAGGAATTCGAGTGCATGAGCTTTGTGAAATCGAAAAAGGTACTCATTACAGCAAGATAATTGATGATGAACGCTACCACTTTATTGTCTCTCGCTCCTTGAAAACGGGCGAAGGTATTACCTCATGGTTATCTCCAGATATTGCAATTAAAGCCCTTGAGCTAATGACGCGCCTATCTGCGCCATTGAGAGACAAGCTGAGCGATCAGATAGATGCAAAGAAGCTGGCAGGCGATAACTCGAAAGCCGAAGAATTGGAGCGCATACAGCACTCTTGCATGCTGGGCGTATGTCAAAGAAAGTACAACGAAATTGATGTCTTGAACGGGGACACTATCAATATACGGCTGAACAAACTGGCCAAAGCCGCAGGGGTTGATTGGCATTTTGCCAGCCATCAATTCCGCCGCACCTTTGCTCATTTTGTGGTTCACAATCAGTTGGGTGATCTTCGATATTTACGCGATCACTATAAGCACTGGTCATTGGATATGACCGCGCTGTACGGGTTTGATGATGACCTTGATCTTGAGCTATTTGTTGATATTAACTCGACCTACAGAGAGAAAGGCGAAAGCATCTTTGCTCACTGGCTGGACGAAAGTACGCCGATTGCGGGTGGCCTTAAAGACAACCTCATCGCCCTGCGAAATAAAGACGATGCGGTAAAAACTTATGGCAGTCGTGAAGATATGATCAAGACAGTGAGTGACAGCATTATTGTTCGATCCACAGGTATCGCTTGGTGTACCAACGACACGCTTGGTTGTGGCGGTGGTCGATGCGAGGAATGCGAACACAGCGTTATTGATGATTCGCAGCAGTACAAGTGGGAAGCTATTTACACGCAGCAGTTGGAACTAAGGGAAATTGCCGATCAGGTTGGCCCAGGTGGAACAGTAACCATAGAGCGCACGATAAAGCGCTGTGAGAAAGTTCTAACTGAGTTAGGTGCTGATATGGAAGAAATTAAACAGAAGGTAGCTGCCTGTGCCTAAGAGGACTGAAACATACAACAAAATCCGAATGGCCATAGTTCGCATTGAGAAAGGAAAGCCAAAGGTCGTTTCTTTGGATCGTAAGATATCTGTTACGGCAGTTGCCGAAGAAGCAGGCGTGAGTGACAGCTTGATCCACAAGGACTACACAGACCTCATACAGCGCATCAAAAAGAATCAAGACAAAGGCTATCGGTCAGAGAGAAACAAGAAGCATGACGCACTGAAAGCCGAGAGAGAAAAGAATCGGTTATTGCGACAAGAGATTGAGGAATTGAAGTTAGATAATGCCAATTTAGTAAGTATTAATGTGTGTTTAGAAGAACAGCTATATACGTTAACAAGCGTGAAAAACAGTAAAAATGTAGTAGAATTTAAGGGGAAAAAAGAATGAAAACTCTTACCTCTTGTTTAGCTATAAAAATCAATCACTTAGATAGAAGTAAGAGTTATGGATCACACTAAAAGTATGAGCGTACCTTCAATCGTTCCAGCAACTGTCGAATTGGTGGGTTTGCTGTTGTCACTGGCGCAGTTGTCCAACTTGTCTTGATAGTCCAGCAGAGCCACGCCGCTGTTTTGCCAGTCGTTGTCTGCCAGCGTAACTGGCATTTCACTTTCGTCGCTGTTGATCAGTACCACGTCATGAATATACAGGGCGAAACCGCGAATACTGCCGGAGGCGAAGTCAGTGCCTAAACCGGTGAGTTGGGCGCCGCAGGCGATATCGGTGTTGTTGGCGCGGGCTGCGAAGGGGATGCTGATCTCGGTGGTGCTCGTGCTGCCACCGCCGCCACCGGACGAGCCACCGCCACAGGCAACAAGAACAGGAGCCGTCAGTACAGCTAGTGCCAAAGTAGTGTTGAAGCGCTTCATAGGGAGTCCCTTCTTGTAAAAAAAGAAGGAGTATAACGACATGATTAAGAGCTGCGAATGTGACTAATTGTCGCAGTAAAAATATTCGACGACTAAATTCGCAGGCATCGAATGGGTATCTATCGTCGCGCTTTACGTCACTCAAAAGCAGGTGTTTTTGCGAATTTTAGCTTGCGGAGGTGGGCATTAGTTGTCAGGCCATTGACTGTCTTAGCTCGATTAACACACATCATTCATTGAGAAATAATAAAATAATGTTACAAAAAATGGGTAGTGCCGATTTCTACTATAACCGTAGCAAGGCAAATGATTTAAGTGAGAATCGATACAGGGGTAGCCAAAATTCTATGCTCCCCATCGCGGAGGAAGAGATTAGCGTATATGAAATTAAGACCAGAATTGGGCTGGCAGGGAAATATCTAATTCGATATTGCTTGTGGGGTGTGTAAATCGCAATCGTGACGCGTGCAGCAGCAATCGGTCGGCGGCCGCCTTTGCTGCGGGGTGGGCATAAAACTCACAGCCTAATATCGGGTGGCCGATGCTGGCGGTGTGAACTCGGAGCTGGTGCGAGCGACCCGTGATGGGAATTAAACGTAATTTGCTGTTGCCGTCTTCGTTGGTGCCGCAGTACTCAAAGTGGGTTTGGGCGTGTTTGCCATAGTCAAAATTGAGTTCTTGGCGAGGCCGATTTGGCCAGTCACAGGCCAGCGGTAAGTCGATAAAGCCTTCGATGCTAGCGACATGCCCGAATACGATGGCTTGATATTCTTTGTAGATTTTTCGATCTTGGAACATGCGACTAACGGCGCGGTGGCTTTCAGGGTGGCGGGCAATAATCATCAGGCCAGAGGTGGCCATGTCTAGGCGGTGAACAATGCTCGCGTCGGGATAGATTTCGTTGATCCGGCTGATTAGGCAGTCTTTATTGTCGGGATGGCGGCCGGGCACAGACAGTAATCCCGCTGGTTTACTGACGATCAGCAGGTCGTCGTCGCGATGCAGATAAGTAATGGCCTCGCTGCAGTGGGGCACAATAAAATCGGTGCCTGTCGATGGCAGTGTGTCGATATCTTGGCTGTCGGACATAAGCGCTAATTGGCTGCGGTATTTGAAAGGGAGCCAGTATACCGGATATTCCCGCCTTAATTTTTACTACGTAAGGAGCTGGGTATCAGCGCGAAGAAGGATTCTTTGCAGTCGTTTTCATAATACCAACCTAGTTGCTCCGCGCAGTGTTCGCAGTGGGCGAATTGCCAGCGATACCCTTGAAACCAGCAATATTGCGATGTGGGTTCGCCACTGATGATGGTGCCGGGTGCTGCTTGGAAGCAGCACACATCGTATATAACGCCATCGGGATTCACAAAGCGGTGATGGTGCTGGTCTTGTATACGGCTGCGATAATTATTGGCGGTAATGGCCTGTCGGCAATTAAGGCAAGAGATAAGTTCAGCGGGTTCGCTGTCTTGAAGTTGAAATAAAACGTCGTGTACTAGCTGTTTTATCGGCAAATTACTCATGCGTTTCTCCGATTGTATTCGGAATCACTAGCAGCGTGTTCCGAAAAATCCGGTAAAATGCTTACCTTAGGTATTAACATATAAGGGTTCTGACTTTGCAGCAAGTGCTTTCATCATTAGATAAGGGTCATCCACTAGGTGAGTTATTACACGCGTTTTTGCCATCGGCAACGGTGGTGAAAACCCGTTTGCCCTTAGCGCCAGAAATGGACCTGTATTTGCTGAGTGCAGATTTCCCCCAGCATGATTTAAGCCCTGAACAGACCCAGCGAATTATGAATTATCCCGCATATTGGTGTTTTTGTTGGGCAAGTGGCCAGGTGATGGCGCGTTATATCTTTGATAACCCAGCGCTGGTGCGGGGCAAAAGGGTGCTAGATTTTGGCTGCGGGTCTGGGGTGGCGGGCATTGCCGCTAAGCTGGCGGGTGCCAGTGTCGTCATTGCCTGTGACCTTGATGAAGACGCGATAAAATCGACCAAAGCCAACGCGGGTCTTAATGGTGTAGAGCTTGAATACGCCGATGACTTCTTTGCTAACGACGATGAATACGATGTTATTTTAGTAGCAGATGTGCTGTATGATCGCGCCAATTTACCGCTGTTAGATGTATTTTTAAAACGCGCCCCCAGTGTCTTAGTGGCAGACTCACGGGTGAAGGACTTTCATGTTAACGGCTATCAATGGCTAGCATTTCAGCGCGCAACTACGGTGCCTGACTTGGCGGAGTCTGAGGAGTTTTCCCGGGTTAATCTTTATTTTGGTCAGCGTTAGCGAGCTTGTTGCTAATCGGTCTGGGTGGCAGCAGTGACAGGAAGTTATCCCGCGCGAGTTTTTGTGCGGTTTCTTTATTTAAAGCTGATAGGAAGGCGGTGTATTCGTCTAGACTTGCGGCAATTTTGTCGTAGCTGCCGAGCGCATCGGAACCGATCATAAATCGTGTCGGGTACTGTTCTACTAGCTTAACCCAGCCGGCAGCGGCGTCCTGGTTTTTGTCGAGTAGATAGGGCTCTAAAACGGTCCACGATAAATCGATGTAAAGGTTGTCGTGGTCAGCCAGCAATTTTTCTAATTCTGTTAACAAGAAATCCAGTTTGTCTTGATAGCGGTGCAGTGTTGCACTGGTGCCAGCGTGCGCCCAAATAAAATTAACGTCTTGGTGTGCGGTGAGGGCGTCTTTAATTTCGCTGACATACAACGGGTTGCGCTCGCGCTTTGAGGTGATGTTGCTATGCAGTAGCACGGGTAAATCGAATTCTGCAGCAACGCGGTAAACACGGTACATGGCCTCGTTGTTTGCCCTAGGGGTGTCGTCTTGGGTGAGGGCGGTGAGGTCTGCGTATTCCGGCCCAACCTGATCACCGCCTGCGACGCAACGTGATCACCTGTTGCGAACGAACGTGATCACTCATTGCGATTTAAAATGATCACTTTAGCGGACTTATCGCAACGGGTGATCAGATTGTCGCAATGACTGATCACCATCAATTTCCACACCACCTCATGCATTGAAATTCATCCTGTACTGCACGTTATCCTTGCCGCTTTTGCGCCGGGGTGACGATGCCAAACACGAGATTAGCAATGCGACATATCAAAGAAATTCTCCGCCTTAAACTTGAGGCAAAGCTAAGTCATCGGCAAATAGCGCGCAGCCTGGGCATTGGCGTGGGCACGGTATCAACCTACGGCAAGCGCGCCTCTGCGCTGGGCCTTTGCTGGCCCTTGCCCGCCGAGCTGTCAGATAACGATCTTGAGCAACTGTTGTTTCCTTCACCCCAGCTGAGCGCCCGACACGGTCGCGTTATGCCTGATTGCGCAGTCATACATCTGGAGCTAAAGCGCAAAGGCGTCACCAAACAGCTGCTGTGGGAGGAATACAAACAGGCTTATGGGGATGCGGGCTATCAGTACTCGCAGTATTGCGGGTATTACCGCGAATGGCGCGCCCAGCAAAAACGCTCTATGCGGCAGATACACCTCGCCGGTGAAAAACTGTTTGTGGATTACAGTGGCGCGACAGTGCCGATTGTTAACCCAGATACCGGGGAGATCCGCAGCGCTGAGATCTTTGTGGCGGCGCTCGGCGCCAGCAATTACACCTTTGCCACCGCCAGCTGGACGCAACGCAAAGCGGATTGGATCGATGCCCACGTTAAGGCCTTCGAGTTCTTTGGCGGTGTGCCGGAGATCATTGTGCCTGACCAGCTTCGCAGCGCAGTGAGCAAACCTTGCCGTTACGAACCGACCATTAATGCCAGTTATCAACACATGGCATCGCACTATCGAACAGCGGTGATTCCTGCACGACCGCTCAAGCCAAAAGACAAGGCGAAAGCCGAGAACGCGGTGCTGATTGTGCAGCGGTGGATATTAGCGAAGTTACGCCACCAGACCTTCTTTACGCTGGCAGAGCTGAACCTTACGATTAAAAGTTTACTGGAAGACCTCAACCAACGGCCCTTCAAAAAGCTCCCAGGTTGCCGCTTAAGCCAGTTTGAGATGCTGGACAAACCGGCGC
>NZ_JANZNQ010000015.1 GCF_027257955.1 Zhongshania aquatica
GCTAGACCCGCAGGCTTACCTGAAAGACGTGATGGAGAAACTGCCGACACATCGCGCCTCAAACATTGGTGAGCTACTGCCGCACAATTGGCAGCCTTGATGTAAGGTGAGTTCGCCGGACGGTTACGGCGTAAGCGGGCTCTTCGTCTAAGGGCTGTTAAGGCACGAATTAAGTAAGCTGCTGAGTGGCCGGTATTTGGGAGAGAAACGCGGTAGTAAGGATAAGGAGGTGTGAGTTCATTGTTCTAAATAAAACAAACCCCAGTAAAATTACTGGGGTTTGTCAGTGTACCGATCCTGAAAGAAAGGCTTTTTCGCACTCTAAAGACTTACATTCCGAGAGGATTGTCCAAGCTTAGGATTTCTAAAGGGTTACCACCGGAGGGTATCAAGCCATTTAGTTGTTCCAGTGGGTTGCCCAATAATAGGCTCGTTAGAGGGTCGGCTTGTGGGGCTAATTCTATAATAAGAGGCGAGAGTGGGCTATCAAACAAGAGGGTTGTGGCAATAGGAAGAGCCTGCCCAACGCCTACAGAGGTCAGTGATGTGACTAAACCGGCAGGCGCAATGTCTCCTATAGACGGTATTGGTAGGCCTAAAAACTGTGCATTTGATAGCGTGGAGTTCAGTGTCAATAAGGCGGCTACTATTAAAGGTTTTGTGGGCATTTTTTTCATATATGACTCCGTATCTAAATTATTACTAGTTATAGCGATTAATCTAATCTAATGGCAATAGTTTGTAAAATTAAACATGCTGATTCTGTGAGCAACGTCTCTTTTTTGTAGCTCAAACGTTAGGTTGGCGACAGTGTATCTCCGGCTAATATTTAAACGAGCTTAGCGCGGTTTTTGTTATAGTGTTTCTGCTTGAAAGCCTGTTGTTGATAGTTATAGTATTTGACTGAGTTTTTAATATTTGCATCGTTGTTATTCGTATTTTGGCTCGTCCCACCAAGGGTAGAAGTCGGGCATGTCAGTTGATACTTTATTCTTGAAATCAGGCTGGCGCTTTTCTAGAAAAGACTCAATGCCCTCGGTAGCATCTTTGCTGCGTCCGCGGTGAGCAACCGCTCGGCTATCAATTTGATGAGCTTCCATGGGATGTTGCATATCAAGCCCGCGCCAGAGCATTTGTCGTGTAAGGGCGACCGATACAGGTGCGGTATTGTCTGCGATTTCACGGGCAATCTCGTAGGCACGGTCGAGTAGTAGTTCCGGTGCGAGTACTTCGCTAATTAATGCGCCGTTGAGCATCTCTTGTACCGAGATTATTCTGCCGCTAAATGACCATTCAAGGGCTTTTGAAATACCTACAATTCGAGGTAAGAAGAAGCTTGAGGTGGCTTCGGGCACTATTGCTCGGCGAGTAAAAACGAAGCCCGCTTTTGCCTCGGTACTTGCTATGCGGATATCCATTGGTAGGGTCATGGTAATGCCGACGCCTACAGCTGCTCCGTTGATGGCGGCAATAATGGGCTTTAAACTGCGATAAATTCTTAAAGAGACTAAGCCGCCAATGTCGCGTATGGCTTCTGCGCTATAGTTGATCGAGCCATCGGCATTAACGACATCACTTTTGCCGCTAATATCACCAAAGGTTTCCTTCCCCCCAGAGAGATCGGCGCCCGCACAGAAAGCGCGACCAGCTCCAGTAACGATGACGGCTTTTACATCGTCGTCAGCGTCCGTTCTATCGAGCAGGGCAATGAATTGCTCTGCCATAGCAGGGGTGAAGGCGTTGAGCTTTTCAGGCCGGTTTATGGTGATAAGGGCAATGCCCTTGTCACATTGGTAGTTAAGTAGAGGTGATTCCACGTTCTGCGTCTTCCTAAAAGGTTACAGGGAGCTGCTACCGAAAAGTGCGGAACTTACGGTTGGTGCGCCTGGGCCGCCGGCCAATAAACATACTTTTGCATTCGGTACTGGGTTTGCCGATTCCCCTCGCAACACTCGCACAGATTCAACGGCCGTTCCGAAGCCGTGGATAAAGCCTTGGGCGAAGTTGCCGCCAGAGGTGTTTACTGGCAGATTGCCACAGGGTGCAATCAGATTCTCAAACTTGATAACGTCGGTAACATTTTCATAGTTGCAAAAGCCATGATCAATCAGAGAGGCGATACCTTGGGCGCTGAAGTTCTCGTATAGCTGAACCACGTCGACATCTTTTGGGCTTAGACCGGTCTGCTGCCACAAGCGCTTAGCAATCGGCTGAAAGCCAGCAGAAGCGTAATGTATGTCATTTTCCAGAAGGTCGCCCCAGCCTTTTTGAGCACCATTGGCAACACCAAGCAAGTGAACTGGAGGTTTGCGCAGATCTTTTGCACGCTCGGCTGACACGAGCAGTATTGCGCCAGCGCCGTCATTTTCACGGGAGCAGTCGAACAAGCGAAAAGGTTCGCTAATCCAGCGGCCATTGCGATAGGCGTCGAGATCGAGTTCTTTGCCGTAAGACATCGCGTCGGGATTGCGGGAGCCATGGTAGTAGGATGCTTTCACAAGCTCTTCAGTTACGCTTTGAGGTACGCCGTAATATTCAAACATACGCTGCGCGCGCAGTGCGCAGATTTGCGCGGGGGCGAGTATGCCTGCGCTAATAATATGGTCGTTTAGATGATGGCGCATAACTGCTGCAGACATTCGGCCGCTATTGTCTTGAACCAGGGCGCGAAACACCACTACCGCATCAGCTTGTCCGCTACCGATGGCCGCAGCCGCAATGCCGAAGGCCGCGGCAATGCCGCCACCGCCGCCGCCCCAAACTTGTGAATTAAGACGAAGTTCTTTGGTGCCTAAGTCAGGCATTAGTCGAACTGGTTCATTGTTATCATCGCCGTAGGAAACAAAACCGTCGATATCGGCAGGATTAAATCCGGCATCTTCACAAGCTTCTGTAATGGCTTTGATTAGCACTCCCTGCTCGGGCATCGGTGCTTGTCCGCGTTTATATTGGCAGAGGCCGACGCCAGCAGCGGCGACACCGCCACAGAATTTTGAAATGCTCATGAGCTCTTTTCCTGGGCTGTGGTGCGGGTCCATCGCAGTGCGGGGATTTTTTCATTGTCGAAGGTGCAGAATTCGATGTGGCCTTCGACTGGGTCGCCGATGTGAACCTCTGCGTCGCCCTGATTGAGTGTGCCTAATAGTCGTGTCTTTGCGGCGTTGTTCAGCTCCACAACAACAGAGACAAAAGGCGCTACATATTCCTTTGGGACGCCGAAGTCGTACCAGCAACGCGTCCAGCTGTAGATTTTTCCCTTGGTCTCAATCTCGGTCCAAGTGTGATCCCAGCTACCGCAATCACCACAGCGGTAAACAGCGGGCCAGTTCCATTTGCTGCACTTAGCGCATTGTTGTAATCGAACCTTACCCTCTAAGAGGGAGTCCCAGTAAGGTTTGTCGGCACCGAGACCTTTCATTGTTTTAGACCTTTTTTGTTTTTTATTTGGCTGCCGTCGTGATGCGGTAATTTGCTGAGTTAGGCAGCCATTATGAACTAGGGAACCAGGCTCGATGTTAGACTGTTTCGAAGTTCAATGGTAAATGGGTGAGTGCAAGGGAAAATCCCATGCGGAAGCCAAGCTCAGTACCGGGCACCACTTCGTATTTACGTACACGCTTAAACCATTCTTCTACTAGAATGCGAATCTCCGAGCGGGCTAAAAAGCTGCCAATGCACATATGTGGGCCGGAGGAAAAGGTAAGGGTGTTACTGTCTTCCTTGGCGCGATCAATATCGAAGATGTGGGCGTTTTTGTTTTTACGGTCATCCCGGCCTGAAATGGGCAGGAGGCATAGCACCATGTCGTCTTTTTTGAAGTTAATACCAAATACATTGCTATCTTTAGCAACAATACGTGGATTGCTGATGACGCCGAACATACGGATAGCTTCATCTGTAAACTTGCTGATATCGGCGGAGTTTTCGCTGAGTCTTTTTTGTAATTCTGGCATATTTGAAAGGTGACGGAAGGCGTAACCGGTAACGTTAGCGACCGTGTCCATGCCGCCTAGGAAGAGTAAAAAGCACATGTTTTGCATCTCCCCCAAGCTGATAGGTTCACCTTTCACCTTGATATTTAAGATGTGGCTCATTAGATCGTCGCTGGGGTTTGCTTTTTTCTCTTCGAGAATTTCAGTCATGGTCATAATGATTTGACCACTGAGCTGGTGGATTTTTTCTTGATCGTTTGTGCTAAAAAAGGCTTCAGACAAATTGCGGAATTCCCACAGTCTATCCATGGGCATACCCATGAGTTCCATGAAAATGCTTACGGGATACACCGATGCAACTTCACGGACGAAATCGACTCCATCACCTTTAGCCAGTGCATCGTCGATAATCGTGGCAGCCCAGTGGCGAACCTTTTCTTCCAAAATCTTAATTGATTTAGGTGAAAAGGCGGGCATTAATGCTTGGCGATACGGTATATTATTTGGCGGATCAACGTTCAGGGGTATGAAGAACGGCGGATTTTCTATACGTGGAATCTGCATTTCTTTTGCCGAAAAAACCTCGTAGTCTTCAACCACTTTTTTTATTTCGTCAAAACGGCTAACCACCCAGTGTCCGCCATTCTTGGGTGTGTAAAAAATTGGCGGTGCGTCGTTTTGAATGCTTTGTAAGCTGCTATGTACGTCGCTAGTTACTCTAGGGTCACCGTGGTAATCATAGCTAAATACTATGTCTTGAGGCACATGTTCGGGAATATGGTCTGCAATTGGGGTTGTCATGGTGCGATCCTTTCCAGTCTTATTTGGGTCATGTTCTGTTATTGATAAGCGCGGCGATGTGTACCGAAATATATCTATTGATGTTAGATAAGTAAAGTTATTATCAACGTTGCTGCGCAGGAAGTTGTAGTACTATTCCATCTATTGCCTCAGACACTTCAAGTTGGCAGCAAAGCCTACCGTTATCTTGAGGCTCTGGTACGAATTCCAATAGGCAGATTTCCATCTCGCTTTGCTCGGGAAGTTTTGCAAACCATTCAGAGGAGACAAAAGCGTGACAAGTACCGCATACCATTGAGCCGCCGCAGTCGGCAACAATACCGTCGATATTGTTGGCGACAGCAGCCTCCATCACCGATCCTCCCGCCTTAACGTCCAGCTCTGTGCGGTCTGAGCCATCATGAGATACAAAAACAATTTTCACCATACGTTACTGCCTTCTTTTGCGCATGTTTGCTGCTTGACGTCGACCTTAAAACTAAATACATTAGATTAAATAATGCGGCCTTTGTCAACTGATGACGTAGTTTGTAAAAACGACGTTGTATAAAAATTACGCCGTAAAATAGACTGCAATTCACTCTTTGTTGGGTTGTGGGAAACGACTTGGATACTCTTTATGACTCATTTTGATTATGTGATTGTCGGCGCTGGCTCAGCTGGCTGTGTTTTAGCGCATCGATTGTCTGAAGATGCTTCTATTTCAGTGGCTCTACTTGAGGCTGGGGGCGAAGATCGGCATCCGCTTTTGCATATGCCTAAAGGGGTTGGCAAGTTAATAACAGATCCGAGGTACACATGGAGTTACCTCTCGGAGCCTGAGCAAGGTACAGCGTATGCGTCGGAAAATTGGACTCGTGGCCGGGTAATGGGCGGCTCCAGTTCAATGAATGGTCTGATGTATGTGCGCGGACAACCCGCTGATTTTAATGAGATAGCGCAGCAAAGTAGCGATGACTGGAGCTGGACGCATATAGGTGCAGCGTATGCAGCAATGGAATCTCATGAGTTGGGCGACGGTGATGCGCGAGGATCAAAGGGTGCGTTGAAAATCAGTATGGCGGATCGCCGGACTGAACTCACCGACGCGATGGTTGCCGCTGGCGTAAGTATGGGTCTGCATGAAAGTGACGATATTAACGCGCCCACCGATTCAGCTGTCGTTGGTTATGCCGCTCGTACAATATGGGGTGGTCGACGCCAGAGTGCGTCTAAGGCATTTATTCACCCGATTCGTCAAAGGCCTAATCTTCATATTTTCACCGACATTCTGGTAGATAGAGTCGAGTTCGACAATGGCCGCGCGGTAAGTGTGCTTGCTAAAAAAGCAGGAGCATCTGAAGAGCAGCGCTTTCATGCAAAGCGTGAAATTATCATAGCTGGCGGTACCATGGCGTCACCGGGAATTTTACAGCGATCTGGGATTGGTTCAGCGGCATTGTTGGCAAAGTTAAATATTCCTTTGGTGGCGGATCGCCCTGCGGTGGGTGAAAATTTGATAGAACATCGCGGGATTCTGGTCCAGTGGAGGCTTAAAAAGCCGCTGTCGGAAAACCGAGACTACGTGGGCTTGCGGCTACTAAAAAATGTCTTCCAGTATTTTTTACGTAAAACGGGGCCAATGTCTTCAGCGACTTATGAGGTTGGCGCGTGGTTTAAATCGAGCGATGCTGTTGCCCGTCCCGATATTCAGTTTTTAGTCGCGCCGTTTAGTTTTGATTTGAGTAAGCCTGGCAGGGAGCATTTGGAAAAGTTCCCGGGTATGGGGATTGTGGCCTATCCACTGCGACCGACCTCCAAAGGCAGTATTCATATTGATAGCTGCGATCCCGCAGTAATGCCGAAATTACGCCCCAACTACCACTCGACTGAAGACGATTGCAAATTGATGGTGCGAACCGTAGAGCTGGCGCGGGAGTACGCGTCTCAGCCAGCGCTAGCGGAAATGATACAGGTCGAAAGCTATCCCGGACCCGATTGTAGCAGTGATGCAGACATACTACTGGCGTACGATAAACAGGGGAGCTGCGGCTATCACGCTGTGGGCAGTTGCCGTATGGGTAAAGACGAAGATTCTGTGGTCGATCCGGAGCTTAAGGTGCGGGGTGTTCAGGGGCTACGTGTGGTTGACGCGTCGATCTTTCCACAAATCCCTTCAGGAAATACTAACGGTCCAGTGATGGCGATGGCTTGGCGTGCCGCTGATTTAATTTTGCGTGGCTAAGTTCTGTTGCCATATGGTTAGATAATTTAAGAGAAACGCTATGGATTTTAGTTTTAGTGAAGAGCAGCAGCAGTTACGTAATAGTCTGAGTCGGTTTTTAAAGGAGCATTACGACTTTGAGATTCGCCGTAAGGTCGCTGTGAGTGATAGCGGCTGGCGTCGTGAAATATGGCGGGCGCTGGCCAGCGAGCTCGGTATTCTTGGTTTGAACTTGCCAGAAAAAAGCGGTGGTCTGGGCGCAGATGCTATTACCACGATGGTGGTGATGGAGGAGTTTGGTCGGGCGTTGGTAGTTGAACCGTATCTTGATTCAGCCTTAATTGCGGGGCAGCTATTATCGACTACCGGCGGTGCCATGGCTGGGGATTTAGTGAGTGAATTGATATCAGGGGATGCGTTGCCGGTACTAGCTTGGAGTGAGGCAGCTACCCGGTATGACTTTGCGCAAATATCAATGAGTGCCAAGAAAGTCGGCGAATATTGGCAATTAGATGGTCGTAAAACCGTGGTAAATGCCGCGCCGTGGGCAAGCCATTTTTTAGTCTGTGCTAGAACGACTGGCAAGTGTGGCGATAGTGAAGGACTCTCTTTGTTTATTGTGGATAGTAAGGCCAAGGGTGTAACTATATCGGCTTACCCCACCATCGATGGTCGTCGTGCCGGAGATGTCGAATATAATAAGGTGATGGTTTCCGCCGACGCCGTGCTGGGCGAGCTTGATACGGCTCACGAACTACTAAGCACAATGCGCCCTGTTGCAATCGCGGCGCTATGTGCGGAGGCTGTCGGCGTGATGGAACGTCTCCATCTCGATACAGTTGAATTTAGTAAGCAGCGCCGTCAATTCGGACAGCCAATAAGCCAGTTTCAGGTTCTGCAACATCGAATGGTTGATATGTATATGCAGCTTGAGATGGCGAGGTCGGCGTCCTATTTGGCCAGTTTAAAGTTAACCGGCAGTGCACACGAGCGCCAGCTCGCTGCGTCAACGGCGAAAGTGACGATTGCTGAGGCCTGTCGCTATATCGGGCAAAATGCCGTGCAGCTTCATGGCGGCATGGGCATGACAGATGACTTACCGATTAGTCATTACTTCAAACGTGCCACCGCGATTGAATACGAACAAGGTAGTTTAGATTACCACCTGAACCGTTATTCATTGCTTCGTAGATCGACAGGTCCCCAAAAGGGTGGGAATGGAATATGAATAATTCGGCGTATACCGACGTTCAAACACTGCAAGTAAGCTTCAATAGCCAGCGAGCCGCATTTTCAAATGAGCGCATGCCAGACCTTGCAACTCGCCAAGATCGTATCAAGCGCGTTGTTGATTTTATTGTTGAGCAGCAAGACGATGTGGTTGCCGCAACTATTGCAGATTGGCAGCACAAGCCCGCGGCTTTTATTAAAGCTGTTGAAATTTTACCAGTGATAAATCACGCGAAAGTAGTACGTAAAAATCTAAAGCAATGGATGCGCGATGAAACGCGGCGGGCAGATTTTCCATTTAATATGGTCGGCGCAAAAACCTATATTAAATATCAACCTCTAGGTGTAGTTGGGGTAATGGTGCCCTGGAACGGGCCGATTGCTATGGCTTTGGTGGCCGCGATCGATGCCTTTTCTGCCGGTAATCGGGTGATGGTAAAAATCTCCGAATTTTCTCCGGCTGCGGCGGCGCTGTTGTCTGAAAAAATACCTCAGTATTTTGAGGCCGCAGAGTTGACTATCGTGACCGGCGAGGTAGATATCGCCCAAGCTTTTGCAGCGCTACCTTTCGACCACTTGATGTATACCGGCAGCGCGGGAACTGCTAAGCATATTATGGCGGCTGCGGCGAGAAATCTCACTCCAGTCACTCTGGAGTTGGGCGGCAAATCTCCAGTAATTGTCGACAGCGATACCGATATGGTTTATGCCGCACAGCGTACGATGAGTGGCCGATTAATTAATTCTGGGCAAGGCTGCATAACACCGGACTACGTATTGATTGAAAAACCGCTTTTAGCAGAGTTTCTGGCGGCGGCGAAGGCGGCAGTGGCAACAATGTATCCGTTTGAGTCTGCGGGAGAAGACTACGCGTCGATCGCTACAGATGCACATTTCAGGCGGATGAATGAATTACTTGAAGATGCCCGAACTAAAAATTGTCGCATAGAAGAGATAAATATAGGCGCTGATGCTAGTAAGCGTCAGTTCACGCCCGTCATTATTATTGATCCCCCGGCTGATAGCCGAGTTGCGCGCGAAGAAATCTTTGGCCCGATTTTGGTGATAAAAACCTGTGATGGTTTACAGGCCGCTATTGACCATATCAACGCGGGAGAGAGGCCGCTTGCGCTCTACTATTTTGGGGGCGAGAAGGGTAAACAACAGGTTTTGGAGCAAACTCATTCTGGCGGCGTTGCTGTGAACGAAGTCATGATGCAATTGATGATGTCAGACTTACCTTTTGGTGGTGTTGGTCATAGTGGTATGGGCAGTTATTGGGGTGGCGGCGCGGGTTATAAGCGCTTCTCTCATGCAAAATCAGTGTTTGAACAAGGCTGGTACAAGAACATTGCCGCCATGATGGATCCACCCTACGGTAAGACCATTGCTAATATGCTGAAGATGGGTTTGAAAAAACTACGATAAAGAATTGATCGGGAAGATTATTTAACGTGTCAAATTATACTGCGCCTATTCGTGATGTTTTTTTCTCTATGGAAGAAGTAAACGACTTTGTCGCCCATTATCAATATCTTTTGTCGGATACTGATTATGATTTCGACGATGTAAAAGCTGCGCTGCCAGAAATAGGTCGCTTTGCGTCTGATATTTTAGCCCCCTTAAACTCAATTGGTGATGCCGAGGGTGTGAGATGTGAGCGTGGTGAGGTACGCAGTCCTAGTGGCTTCAGCGAAGCTTATCGTCAGTACGTCGAGGGTGGTTGGCCGACTTTGGCGCAGTCAGAGGAGTTTGGCGGCATGCCGCTGCCGTTCTCAGCAAAGATTGCCGCCGGTGAATTTCTACAATCGGCAAATCAATCTTGGTGTATGTATACGGCATTAAATGACGGAGCAATTAAATGCTTAGTTAACTTTGCAACGCCAAATTTGATCACACGCTATGTACCAAAATTGGTAAGTGGAGAGTGGCTGGCAACTATGTGTTTAACTGAGGCTCAGTGTGGCTCAGATTTAAATCTATTAACGAGCAAGGCAGAGCCTACCGCTAGCGGCAGTTATCGAATTAGTGGTACCAAAATTTTTATTTCCTCAGGCGAGCATGATTTCACAGATAATATTGTGCACTTGGTCTTGGCGAGATTGCCGGACGCACCTGCCGGTACCAGAGGCATCTCACTTTTCCTTGTCCCAAAACGACTTGTTAATGAGGACTCTAGCCTCGGCGAACTCAATAATGTGAGTTGCCTTTCGACTGAGCATAAAATGGGGCTCAAGGGCAGTGCGACCTGTGTTATGGCCTTTGATGGCGCAGAAGGCTGGCTAGTGGGAGCGCCTAATCGCGGCTTACAGAATATGTTTGTATTTATTAATAAATCGCGATTAGGTGTTGGTCAGCAGGCTCAGGGTCAGATCGAAGCCGCGTTTCAAACCTCGCTGATTTACTCTCACGAACGCCGCGCTGGCCGTGCGCCCGGTGGCGCCGTTAGTCCAGAGAGTGGCGCAGATGCGTTGATACATCAGCCTGATATTTGCCGAATGCTAATGAGCCAAAAGGCGATTGCCGAAGGTGGCCGCGCGCTGATTCACTGGTGTGCTAAATACGTGGATATCAGCGATTTGGGCAATGCTGCTGAGCAGGGTGAGGCAGAGCAATTATTAGGGTTACTCATTCCGATCACCAAAGGTTGCCTATCCGAGCTCGCCAGTGAGATGACTGACTACGGTGTGCAAATTCTCGGTGGCCATGGTTATGTTACTGAATGGGGATTGGAGCAAAGGGTGCGGGACGTGCGGGTGACGCGCATATACGAAGGTACAACCGGTATTCAAGGGATTGACCTGCTCGCTCGAAAAATAACGGGTCGTGGTCGTCCTGCCTTTCAAAAACTTATCGATATTATGTTGTCGGTTTGTAGTGATGATGCGTCTGAAAAAGTGAAACCATTACAGCGCCAACTTACTCAGGCAATTGCGCAATGGCGAGAGCTTACAGACGACTTAGAGATAAAGGCCGAGCATGACAGTACGCTATTGTCGGCAATCGCAGTGGATTACTTGATGATAGCTGGTTACATAAGTTTGGGTTATATGTGGTTAAAGGCTGCGGTCGTCGCTGACAACACTTTAGTGAAAGCGCAAACCACCGAGCCTGATTTTTACCGCGCAAAGCTGCAAACGGCGCAGTTTTATTTTGATAAAATATTACCTCGGATCGAGCTGCATACGGCGGTGATTGGCAACGGCGCGCTGAACTGTGATTTGGCGTTGAGTTTGCCTGCGTAAAAGTGAGGCACTCACCCAGCCATATTTGTATGTTGCGTAAGTTCAATGATATTCAGCGTAAGATTTTAGCAAACACGGCACTGAGTTTATGCGAGTAGGATGCTAAATTTAGCGTCCATAAAAAAACCGGCCCTTGCTAAAGCAGAGGCCGGTTTTTTTTATTTATTTCCCGAGCAGAAAATGATCCTGAACGGAAGGCGTGAACAGTACAGTAAGCGCTAGAAACGTACCGCTAAAGAAACGCCATATGTCGCTGGAGTTCCGTATTGCTGCAGCATTCCCGCGCTTTGTCCTAGCACTTGCACTAAATACTCCTCATCTGTCACGTTGTTGGCGTAAACCGCTACCGTGTAGTTATCGGATGCAGGTGTCCAAGAGGCTCGCAGATTTAGTAAGCCATAGGCATCCTGGTGGGTGTCATTAGCAGCGTCAAAGTAGAATTTAGAGCTGTAATAATAACTGCTGTTCAAATTTAGCAAGCCATTTTTTAAAGGGCGTTCATAATTTAGTGACAGGTTTGCCGTCAGCTCAGGAGTGCGCAGCAAATCATTGCCGGTCGCGTCGACGTCACCAGTGCCATACGGGTCACCAGGATTACCTGTGCCCAAATACGCTGGCGCATTCTTAAAATCGTCGTATTCAGATTTGGTGTATGCAATATTCAGGTCAGCGCGGAATTGCTCACTAAATGCATAACCTAGTTGCGAATCCAGACCGTAAATTGTCGCCTCTGCGGCGTTAACCAACACCGATCCTGCACCTACAAAGCGATTTACCTGCAACTCGGAATAGTCGTAATAAAACGCGGCCAGATCGGCGCTCCACTGGTTGCGCTGGGTCTTGTAACCCAGTTCATACGCAAGGATTTCTTCTGGGTCTACTGGTACCGTACTAAAACCTGCCGGATTGAACACGCCTGATTTGTAGCCCTCGGTAATAGAGGCGTACACTGAGCTATCGTCATCAAGCGAGTAGCGCAACACCGCTCTTGGTGAGAGTTTCTCGAACGTCTCTTCAGCCTCGGTGTAGGGAATACTGTTTGGCACACTCTCAAAATTAACCCGCATGGTATCTTCACTGTACCGAGCCCCCAAGGTCAGTGTTAATAGTTCTGTCAAATCGTAGCTGCCGTCAATAAAAATGGCCTTGGCTTCTGTCTTCTGGCCATTGGCAAACGCATTGGGTACTGCGAAACCGCCTTGCACGGCATTAAAGAAGGGGAACTGGGTGTCGTCTTTAAAGTAGTAGGCACCAACCACCCATTGCAGTGGGCCTTCACCACGTGAGGTCAAATTTAACTCTTGGGAGAAGCTGTCCGCCTCAACCTGAAAATGTCCGTGGAAAATCGGCAAGTCAGACAGATCGTAATCTTGCCTATAAACAACCGTTTCGTCGTGGTAGCCGGTATACGACGTTAACACCATATTGTCGAAATCTTTTTCGATTTTAAGCGTAACGTCATCGGTTTTTGCGGTAAATCCCAGTTCTGCATCGGAGGCAATGGACCCACGCTTTGTATAAACCGGCTTTGTATAAGGCTGATTACCATTTAATTCGCTGACAGTCGGTGCGCCGGGAAAGCCTGCAGTAGGCGCATCTGGATCATTCACCAGTGCTCTACCTTCATAGGCGTTTAGGGAGTTAGGACTGCCATCATCCCGGTCGGTGTGTGCGTATGATAGGAGTATTGATAAGCTGTCACTGGGTTCAAATAAGCCCTTTAGGCGTGCGCCCCAATTGTCTTTTGTATCGACGTCTTCGCCGGTAATTTCATTATCGACAAAACCATCGCTTTTATGGATATAAGTCGAAACACCAACTGCTACCTTGTCAGTTAGTCCTCGAGAGCCAGTAAATGTGGTGCGTATATCATTGTAACGACCATAACTGAGTTTAAGTTCGCCCTCGGGCTCGTAACTCGGGACACTGGTAGTAATAATGATAGCGCCGCCAGTGGCATTGCGACCAAAGAGCGTTCCTTGTGGCCCTTTTAGCACTTGGACCGAATCGATATCAGCCATTTCAAAAGCACTAGTTAATGCGCTTGCTCGGTATATACCATCGACGTATGTTGCGACCGACGCACTCAAGCCAGGTCCTGCAACAGAGCTACCTATACCTCGAATAGTTGGCTGAGAAAAACCGCCAGATAAATCAAGACGAAGACCTGGTACTGTCTGGCCAAGATCCTGAACATCCATTATACCCGCCTGTTCTAGCTGGTCACCGGTAGCGCTATCAATAGAAATAGGTACGTCAACATTTCGCTCCGATCGCTTTTGTGCGGTGACCACAACTTCTTCAAGCATCGTTTCCGCAATGACCGATTGAGTGATTAGCAAGGGCGCGGATAAAAGAACGGCATGGGATAATTTAAAATACTGCTTCATACAGGTAACTCTCCAGCGATTATTATCGTTTTTTGCACGGCACTACACCGTCTTTCGGTGAGCACACGGCGGCATTAATTAGATGATTAATTAATTCTAATAACATTAGTTAAGTGAGCTTGAAACATCAAGTTATTTCCGTGAGTAAATATACGTATTGGCAACAATAAAAAATTAACGTTGAGACTTATTGGCTAGAAATTATCTCCGGTATGCTACTGATTAAGTTGAATATTCATAATTATTTCAAGACTATTTTTCCGGTTAATCTGGCATCGCCGCCCTAGCTTTAGTAACTATCTAAACTGGTATGTCGCACGCCTGCGTAGGGAAAATTTGATAGATTCGCCAACGGACATAGCCTGATTTAGAGCCAAAGTAATTTGACGGGTATCATCATAAAGATGAGTTAGCGATTCCCACATATTTTAGACATCGGAGTTTTCTAGACTAATTAGTCGATACGTCGAAAATGTTTAGCAAATACATAGTGATATGTGGTTTTAAAATACGGGTGTCGCCGCCCAATATTTGCTATCACATTTACATTAGGAATTTGAACGGTTAAGTGACGGAGCTATAGGTCTGAGTCCCGTCGGTTTTTTGCCCAGCGATGGCTATCGATTACGAAGCAAGCTACAGAGATTCAATACAAGCAGCCAACATTACTTTTTAACTTGAGCAGGCTAATACGATTAATTTCCCGGTAAGGCAGCATTCCTTATTTAAATGTCAGTAATTGTTCAGGTGTATCGCTAAAGTCGCGGCTGGGGTTGTGGATGCGCTTGCCGTAGTGAATACGCTGTTCAGAGTAGCTGTGACAAATGTTCACGCCGGGGCCAAAACTGTCGGCGGGGGTACCGGCAATCGCGGCCATATTCCAGCGCCGTGCACCGGCGACCATAATCCCCTTTTGCAAGGCTTTGGCGCAGTTGAGCACGGTGCCCTCAAAATGGGTATGCATATGCCGATAAAAACCTTTATACAATGCTATTCCCTTTAATTCTGCAGGGCTGTCAATGCTATCGTCGCGGATTAGCCAATGGTGAATTAGGGTGTCGTCTAGGTATATTGCGGCGTCAAGTACACCGTCTTTTTCGTCGGCGACAATCACATCATAGCGACGTTGGTTTTTACCACTTAGCGCAAAAGAAATGCTCAGCGTGGTCATATCAAAGAGATGAGTGCAGTGGCTATTGGGTGGTGTGTGCTTTGCATAAACGCGGCCATCACTTTGCAATTCTAGGCCCTTAAATGCGTGTAGGTGCATAGGCGCTGATGTGCAAATATCGATGGGTGCGCGCAGTACTTCGCCACTAATATCGCTAATGGTATTGCGATCGACAGTGAGGGTGATCTGCATGGCGTGTGAGCAATCTTCGAGTTGGCACTCTATTTGGTTTTTGTTATTTCGTCGTATTTGTATTCGACGGCGAAAAACGCCGCTGCCGTAATCTGGATTTAGCGGGATATTCGCTTTATTCGGATTTCTCATTGTTTTGTGTCAACACCTCTAAACCGGCTTGCCAATATAGTGCATAGAATTGGTGATTGGCTATTTAGAACTCATAGCCCCAGCGCGAGTTTGGCGAGTATGTTTTTCTGAATTTCATTGGAGCCCGCGTAAATACTTCCGGCGCGCTCGTTTAAATAGCGCAGGGGGGCAATTGCGGCAAATCCCGGGCCGTACACCTTGCTTGCATGGGGGTAGTGGACTGTGCCACCGGGGCGCGCTGCTTGGGGCTGAAAACTATTCCCGTAGTGTCCGGCCGCATCTAAGGCTAACTCGGTAACGGTTTGTTGTAGTTCAGTTCCCAAAATCTTCATCACCGAGGCGTTCGTGCCAGGTGATTGTCCCTGCGATAGCAGGCAAAGTGTTTGCAGTTCATAGATTTCAAGGATGTTGGCTTGGATCTCTGCGTTCGCGAGCTTGGCGGCAAACAAAGGTTCGTCGAGCACGCTGGCGGCGATGTCGCTGGCGCTTGTTGCGGCAAACTGGCGAATCTCCTCAAGGCGCACTTTAATCAGCGGCGCGTAGGCTGAGCCACCGCGTTCAAATTCCAGGAGGTATTTTGCCACCGTCCAGCCCTCGTCGATATTGCCGATAATATTGGCTTTGGGCACCCGCACATTGTTGAAAAACACCTGATTTTGAATGTGCTCGCCAGATAAGCCGATGATCGGCTTTACTTCAACGCCAGGCGTGTTCATGTCGATGAGAATAAAGGTAATGCCTTTTTGCGGACGGTCTGTCTTGCTGGTTCTTACTAAGCAGAAAATCCAATTGGCTTCGTCAGCGTGGGTCTGCCATATTTTTCCGCCGTTGCAAATCAGGTGATCGCCATCTTCAACGGCAGGCATTTGTAATGAGGCAAGGTCTGAGCCTGCGTTGGGCTCGGAGTAGCCCTGACACCAAAAATGCTCACCACTGAGCATTTTGGGCAGGAAGAAGGCTTTTTGCGCCTCGGTGCCGAAGGCGATTAGCGCAGGCGCGCACATCTGAATGCCCATTGGCGAGGTGGGCGGGGCACCTGCTGCGGCTTTTTCACTGGCAAATATATAGTGCTGTGCGGGTGTCCAATCGCAGCCGCCATATTCTGGTGGCCAAGCCGGCGCCAGCCAGCCTTTATCATATAGAATTTTTTGCCAACGCATTGACGCATCGTGCTCAGCATAGACACTGCTCATTAGTCGACCAGCATTGAGTAAGTCGTCGTTGAGATTTTCGAGGAGAAAGTGTCTTACGTCATCGCGGAATTTAAGTTCGCTGATACTCCATTCTATATTCATACTTTGCCCCTATGCGCTTGCCGATGCGCTGTATTGCCAAACTGGTAGTTTATCGGTGTTCAGTGAGACTTGTCCTTTTAGTCCAACTGCGTTGTGCTGTAAGTCTAATAGCATCGCCATCGACACGTTGTCTTCGGGTGTAACCATTGCCATGCCGCGGCGCTGGTCGTCGGTGCGAATAATTAGTACGCCGCGTTCAGGCTGGCCGGTTCGGTTGTGGAGCACAGTATAGGTTTCGATCGTCGCCGGGCCTTGATAGTCTTCAGGAGCCAAGGCTGGAGGGGGTGTGCGATTAAGGTCTGCGATGTCTTGTACTGAAAATCTCGTTGTAAGAGCAACTGCGGGGGGCTTTGTGCTCAGGACTAAGCTGTGATGCTTATTCACAAAGCCACCTTGGCCGTAAAGCAGGCCCAGTTCGCCGGGGGCCGCGCGTAAGGCACTGACCATGGCGCAGCACGCGTGGCTCATATAGTTGTTTAATGGCCCGCCAAAAAATGTAAGTCCGCCGGCGACAGTGGGCGAAATGTCGCAGCTATTAAGGCCGAGGTGGGCGAGTGCCATTTTGGGGACAACGGGAAAGCAGCTGTACAGTTCAAGTTTAGAAAAGGCCTTAGCGCTCCCGCCGACGAGGTCTATGGCTGCGTCTAAAACCGCCTCTTGGGCGCTGCTGTTGCTATAACTGCTGCGCTGCAGAAAATCGTCTGACTCTGCGGCATTGCCACCGCCCCAAATATAAATAATTTTGTGCTCAGCGACACCGAGTTCCCGTGCTTTTTGCAAGCTGGTAACGATAATAGCCGCCGACTGATTCACATTGGGATTTGCCATCATCAATTTGGTGTAGGGCCAATTGATCATGCGATTGTCATCTGACGAGGTGGCAATATCGTTTGCACTGGGCTTTGTCTTTATCCACGCATTGGGATTATTTGCTGCCACCGCGGCGTAGCGCGCCCACAACTCTGCTGACTCTTTGTTGCCTTCTGCCGGACTAATTCCGCGCTCTGCTTGCAGGGCGACTTCATACAATGGGTACATAGCCGCAGGGTCGTTAATACCGAGCTTTTTGGCAATGGGGCTGCGTTCAATGCGGTCGTTACCAAAGCGCACCGCTTCGTCGCGGCTGACTATTGGGGTCCATGGTAATTGGGTTTTGGTCTTCATTGCCTTGCTGATCGCATTCATTGCTTCGCCGCCGACAATGAGCGAGGTAGAGGTTTCGCCGCTAAGAATACGGAGCGCGGCCTCATGTATTAGACGAACCGGGGTTTCTCCACCCATGCTGGCGTTAATCTGTCGTGCTGGTGAAATGCCGAGCTTTTCGCACAGTAGTTTGACCGGGTTGGCGTAACGCCAACTTACTAGGCCAATTAATTCAATGGATTGGGCATCGGCTAATAGTGGGGAGCCAGAATCCGCCTCGGCGTTTCTCAGGGCATCGGCCATAAGTTCGACGGGTTCGCGGGCATTTTCAAGGCGGGTTGGTCGATCACAGATTTCGCCGATGCCGACGATAACAGGGATGTGAGCTGCATTATTCATGTTAACTTCCGCTTATTATGATGCTGTATTGAACATCAACTGAATTCAGTATTGAGTTTGATATTAAACTAATGGTGGTAGGTATAAAAGTATTCTGCTGATGCTAGCCTAGCATAAATCTATTTGCTATAGTTTTATGCTAGGCTTAAAGTACATGCAAATTTAATTCACACCATAGCAGCCTAAACTACCTTACTGGCTTTTAAGGCCGCTATGGCTTGTAAAGTTAACAGGCCCGCAACGGATACCATTATGACTACACCAACATTTAAGCACGGCTGCGAATTTTCTATGACGATTGGCGGCGAGCTGATCAATACCGCGGAGCGACTGGATGTGATCAATCCTGCGACAGGCGAGGTATTTGCCTCGGCGCCCCGTGCTGGTCAAAAAGAATTGGATATGGCCGTTGCTGCCGGCCAGCGTGCGTACGGGGAGTGGAAGCTATATCCCTACAATGAGCGCAGGAAGTTACTGGCGGAATGCGCGAAGCTTATTACCGCGAATGTTGATGAGTTATCACAGTTGTTTACGGCTGAGCAGGGGCGCCCCCTGGCAATGGCTCGGGACGAGGTGCTGGGGGCTGCATTGTGGCTTAAAGGTATGGGTATGCACGAACTGCCTGTAGAGATAACCGAAGATACGGATGCGCGCAGGGTAGAAGTTCATCGTGTACCGCTCGGCGTGGTGTGTGGAATTGTGCCCTGGAACTTTCCGGTTCTATTGGCGTTTTGGAAAATTTCACATGCCCTGTTGGCAGGTAATACCATGGTGTTAAAACCCTCGCCTTTTACGCCGGTCACTACACTTCGTATCGGGGAATTGCTTAATGAAGTTCTACCCGCTGGAGTGTTAAATATTATAAGTGGTGGCGATGAGTTAGGGCCAATGATGACTAGTCATCCCGGTTTTGCCAAAATTTCTTTTACTGGCTCCACCGCAACGGGTAAGCGTATCATGGCTTCGGCGGCTACTGATCTTAAACGTATTACCCTAGAGCTGGGTGGAAATGATGCCGCGATTGTTATGCCGGATGTCGATGTTAAAGCAGTCGCTCAACAATTATTTATGGGCGCGTTTTTTAATACAGCGCAAATTTGTATCGCTACCAAGCGCCTTTATATTCACGAAGATATTTACGATGAAATGCGGGATCGTCTGCACGGCTTAGCTAAAGTGCTTAAGGTGGGCAATGGCTTTGACGAAGGCGTGTTATTTGGTCCTATGCAGAACAAATTGCAATATGACCGAGTAAGCGCCTTAATGACAGACGCGCGGGAGATTGGTTTGACCGTGCTCGAAGGTGGCCCGGTCCCCGATACCGGCTATTTTCTTCCGCTAACATTGGTAGACAATCCACCAGACGACAGTCGCGTAGTTACCGAAGAGGCCTTCGGGCCGATTTTACCATTATTGAAATTTAGTACTATCGATGAGGTGATTGCACGGGCAAACAACAGTGAATACGGTCTGGCCGGCGCAGTGTGGTCTAAGGATATTGAGCAAGCTGTTGCCATTGCTCATCGCTTAGAAACGGGTACTGTGTGGATTAACCAAAATTTGCAATCGTCCCCGACAACGCCTTTGGCCGGGCACAAACAGTCCGGGATCGGTGCTGAAAACGGGAAGGATGGTTTATTAGAATTTACCCAGCCCAAGTCAATTTATATTCCTAAAACACAGTAATTTTGTATTTTCGAAAAGTCATGTAGACGCAATCCATTAGCAAGTAAACGCCTTGCTAATGGATTGGAGCGCATATTGTGTAGCTAAAATGAATAGAGAAATCTGCGCACAATCTCGATAAACATTTCTTCCTCGTCAAGCTGGTTAGTTTTGAGAGCTTCATCGAGATACGGGTATTTTTCCGCAGGAAATTCGGGCATCGATGCCGTTTTTGTCGACAGACTCCGCGCCGCGAAAAGGGCTGAGCCAAAGGTAAGGTTTTCTAAACCTTCCAAAACGATCATATGCATTTCTGCTGGCAAATCATTTTTTCCCGCCCAGCGATCGTATGCGTTTAGTAAGAGCCTGCGCGGAAAAAATTGTAGTATTAGCGGTGCTGCGTTGGGATGGCATAGGATTGATCTGCGAGTGGCGACAGCTAGCGCTAATTGGGCATCGCGCCAGTTAGTATATTCGTCTTCGTTCTCGATTTTCGCATCGGTTAAAAGTAACCGTGCTACGGCAGCGAGGATTTCTGCCTTGTTTTTAAAATGGTAGTAAAGAGAAGGTGCCTTAACGCCGATCTTTTTGGCGACTAGTTGTAAGCTGAGTCCCTCGATGCCTTCTTTGTCTATAACTTTTAGTGCGGCTCGTGCCGCGCGTTCACGGGAAATGATGGGTTTAGACGGGCGTCCCATTGAATGTCCTTTAAAGATGTAAATTGGGTTGATAGATAGTGACGTGAAAATAGTACTATAACCGACGTTTGTTAGATATTAGTTTTTTGTGTGATCCTTCAGGGTTGCGTTTACCCAAGGAAAACAAGGGGTTAATGCTGGTAGAGTTGTGTAACTGAAAGCTTGTCGGTGTTGTGGCTCCCTGTTTTATGTATCCCATTCCTTGAAATGTAAAAAATTTAGTTGGTTGAGTTATTGCCTAGAACACTCGATGATTTTGGGCGTGAGTTGAAAAAAGAATTTTTGATTGAGCGCATGTTGCGGTAATCATTAGCCTAATTTCGGTAAAGAGTATGGATATTGAGCTTTCGAGTCATGACAAACAATTTCAGCAGGATGTGCGGCATTTTTTTGATCAGGAGTACCCTTCAGAAATAAAAGATAAAATTCGGCTGGGTAAGCGGCTAAGTAAAGACGACCATATAATTTCCCAGCGTGCACTGCAGAAAAAAAAGTGGCTGGGAATTAGCTGGCCAAAAGAGCACGGTGGCACCGGTTGGTCAGATATTCAGCGCTATATATTCGAAATGGAGTTAGAAAAAGCAGGTGCGGCAAATATTATTCCGATGGGGATTGTTTATATTGGCCCTATTCTCGTTGCATTTGGTTCAGTAGAACAACAGTGTCGATGGCTACCAAAAATACTAGATTCAAGTCATTTTTGGGCTCAAGGCTACTCTGAGCCAGAGTCGGGCTCAGATCTCGCCAGCCTATCACTATCTGCCGTAGAGCAGGGTGAACACTATGTACTCAACGGTAATAAAATTTGGACAACCCTTGCGCACTGGGCTGACTGGATATTTTGCTTGGTTAGAACCTCAAAAAACGAACGGAAGAGCGACGGTATTACTTTCTTGTGCGTCGATATGCGTTCCCCAGGCATTACTGTGCATCCTATTATCACCATGAATGGTATCCATGAACTTAATCGCGTCACGTTTGAAAATGTTCAAGTGCCGCTGATTAATCGCATTGGTGACGAGGGGAAGGGTTGGTACTACGCCAATGTTTTACTCGGCAATGAGCGTTTGTCATACGCCCATGTCGGAAAAAAGAAGAATGACATGCGTAAGCTGCGAGAATTAGCGCAAGCAATACCAGGTGATGGCGGAGGTAATCTTCTCGATAATCCCTTATTTGCAGCTCGTATGGCCAAGTTAGATATACAAGTTGATGTGCTTGAAATCTCGGTCCTCCGCGCGCTATGTAATGGCCACGATGCGGCGGCTATTTCGGCGCTTAAAATACAATGTACCGAGTGCGCTCAGGCGATTACCGAACTAGGTTTGGCTATTCACGGCGCCAGCGCATCTGTTTTTCCAGATCAAAATATTCCAACGTGGTCAGCCTCTTTGATGGATACACCCATTAGCTCCGTTATTGCTGCCGACGCTTACTTGTTTGAACGCGCGCAGAGTATTTATGGCGGTACCAGCGAAATCCAAAAAGGTATTATTTGGAAGCATATGAGTAGGTAGAGGGTTATCGTGCCATGTAAGATTAAGCTGCGTTCTCGGTTGGTAAAGTAAGTCATATTAATGGCTTGGAGAAAATTTGTACTTGAGGACGAACGGTCAATCCTTTAATGCGCGATTTTTTTGATACAAGCGATTTATCTCTCTTGGCGGGCGTCATCTCGCGTTAAATTAAATATTGCGCGCGCTTCGGGTTATTATGCTCAAGAGCGCGGACGCAATACCATTCAGGACTCTTGCTTCGATTCTAATTAGAGCTTCACTGAATCAATTTGTCTCCTGTAGAATGCCGTCACGGCCTAATCACGGCATTTAATGCAGCGCTCGATTCTGCCTCAGAAGAGCCATTTATCCGCTATTTAGTCTTAATGCCTCCTTGCAACGATCAAGAGTAATGTCGCCATTACTTTTGTAAAGTACTCAATCGGAAATGTTGGTTCTCTCAGTTATGTAAATGTATCAGGTTTGGCTGATTTAAGTTTGTTTGCTCAAGGATCGTATTGTAAGTGTCAACAGGCCTAGGGTGGGGTATTCGCTGTTTACAGCTTTAGACAATGAATAAAATAATTTGCATATGTTGATGTTGATTAATTAGGTAGTCAGCATGATTTAAATTATCGGGGTAAGTTATGATAGATGTTAGTTCTGCGCAACTACGCGAAGTTGCTGTACATAGAGTGGGCAATAAGACACATGAAGAAGGAATGCGTCTTGCGAATACCGTATCAACTATTAGTGAATCATTGAGCGAATTGCTTTTTCAGAGTTATTTGCTACCGCTATCAAAACAGAAAGAAGTATATGATTTTTTTCATGAATCTGATTTGTCATTGAATACATTGTCGAATATTGCTGGGAAGATATTTGCTGATGAGGGTGAGTTCATTGAGTATACACAAGCGATTGCAAAGCATTTGTATACCGTATCTACTCATCAGAATATATCGGCTGGTGACTTGGTTTTTTTACTTTACACGGGAATCAACGTAGACGACGTAGAGTCTAGTGGACTTGCTGTACTAAAAATTGAGAATAAAGACAATTTTATTGAAATTACTGAGTCTTCGGATTCCTTCAACCTTGTAGAGCGATCAGGTATCTTGCTAAGTAAGATACAAAAGGGCGCGTTGATTCTGCCTAACTCTCAGGGTGTCTTCGTTGTCGATAATCTTGGCCAAAAGACGAAGTACTGGAGTGAGTCATTTTTGAAGGTGTCGCCAAGAGCCTCGTCGAAGTCCTATGCCAAAATCTGTGGTTCGATTCTAAAAGGCATAAGCTCGAAGATCGAAGACTCTCAAGAGATCGCAGAATTGAATGAGAAAATCACTGAAAAAATAAACTCATCAGAGATTACCTCGATAGGTGAGATAAAGGAATTATCGTCTCAGTATATCGATTCAGAATCATTATCAGAGGTGATCTCTGGTGTGGTTAGTAGTACCGGAGTTGATATTTCAGATGACTACGAAATTAAATCACAGGACTTTGCTAAGCAGGCCAAACCGATTACAAGTAGAGTTAGGGTACGAGCTGGTGTTGGTCTAGTGATAAGTGACTCCAAGTATTCGGTATCAGGGGTATCTATCAAAGACAACCAAGACGGATTTCAGGCTGTGGTGGATATAAAGGCCAGAAAGTAGGTTTAGTGGCTTTGATTCGAACTGCCAGATCTTTTTTTTGTTGCGATGGTTGCTGTTGTAAACCTTTTTCCGGTTGTTGAATGGCCACTATTGGTCGTGGCCAGTAAAAAACCTAAGATGATTGGCCATTCTAGTTCGTTGCTGGCTATTCAATAGCATACGTCATTGTCGCTTTCTAAGTGATTTTGCCGATACTACTTGAATGACTCAGTGCGTTACCTACGTGTTTGCTTGGCTACTGATAGAGATTTACAGCTAATTGTGGATGCGTATGGAGCGTATCGCGGGACACGCTTAGCCTTATACATAGAATTAGCTCATGGTTTTACCAAGGTTTATCAGTCACGATCCGCCGTGCGGCGGCCTGATTGCAACACCTTATGCCCTTCATCAATTGCACGGATAATATTTTTGCTGATGTTGTTACGTTCTTCGGCGGTGATGTTAATTCTTACGTCGATAGAGTTGCGCACGTAGTGTGGACGAAGTTGATTTAAGGTTAAACAGAATAGATCCTGGATATAATCGTTGTCGAATCTACTATCTATCCCTTGAATTGAAAATTCTTCACCGACGAGGGTTTCCATGAAGTTGCTGATGTCTTCATTTAATTGCATAGCGACGCCTTATGCCGTTGAGTAAGGTAGAAGTCCGAGTGTGTGATTTAATTTGGTTTTACGCTATACGATAAAACCGAGGGGCATTAATTGTGACAGCGACGGGAATTCAGCCTCGATCCTGATAAAACAATGTTGCTAGGCAATGATTTTTAATGTCGGCGTGTTGTAAACCTCAGTTAAAGAGGCCTTTAATCCTCTATACGACTGCGTAGGGCCTTAATTTTGCCTCTTTGTGACTTGCTATCCATACGCCGTTTTTGAGACCCTTTTGTTGGTTTAGTGGGGCGACGAGGTGGTTGAACTTTTGTTGCGTCACCGATGAGTTCACTTAGCCGTGTTAGGGCGTCATCACGGTTTTTTTCTTGGGTCCTGTATTGTTGAGCTTTAATGACGATGATGCCGTCTTTGCTGATTCGCTGATCATTGCGCTCTAAAAGGCGCTGTTTGTAAAATGCCGGTAGCGATGACGCGTTGATATCGAAGCGAAGATGGATTGCGGACGATACTTTGTTGACGTTTTGACCGCCAGAACCTTGTGCGCGGATAGCACTTAGCTCGATTTCGTCGTCTGGAATACATACTGACGGCGATATCCTAAGCATGACTTAATACCCTCTGGTCTCGATAAATGGTGCATTTTCCTTAAACTTAGCTGCAATCGGCCGTTCTTCGGTTTCTATGTCATTGTATCAGACTGCGCAACGTCATCGAAAACTGAGGTAATATAGTCGTACTGCGTCTATCGATGTGGGCCTAACGTGGCTGTTAGGTAAGCCTTTGTTTATGTTAAAAAATCACATCGCTCTCAGACGTGGTGTGGTAGCCTGCAGCGGTGTTTGTGAATAAGATAGAGATTCTAGTATTTAGGCGTAATGTGACAAGGAAGAGGTAGGCGTGTGACAAGTGATAAAAAGGCGGCTGTGAAGGGTGCGGCTGTAAAGACACGAGCGAAGCGCATGTCTCCTGAAGCTAGGCGTCAGCAGATTTTAATGTGCGCCGTTGATGTTTTTGCAGAGCAAGGTATCGAAAAGGCAACGCACGCTGATATCGCACTTCGTGCCGGTGTCGCGAGTCCAACAGTATTCCATTATTTTCCGACTATCGACGACTTGCAGGCAGAGGTTATCAAGGAAGTTCGCCGCTTCTTGCTTGACGGGTTTGTCATTGTTCGTACGGATATTGATGCGCCGGTGTATATCCGAGTAGAAGATATGCTGTCATCCTTCGCTAAGGCTGTGGATAGCGACAAGAATTACATTACAATTTGGCTGGAGTGGAGTGGATATACCAAAGGTCATATTTGGGAGTTGTACAAAGAGTTTTATGCCGCAACCACTACAGCCTTGCGTAAATTGCTACTAGAGGGGCGAGTCGATAATTCTATTCGATCCAGTCTCCAGGCTGCCGATGCGGCGAGAGTGATATTGGGTATGGCGCATTCAGTAGCACATTTGCGCTTCTGTGGCGGCACATCTAAAACAGCACAGAAAACAATAAACTCCTTTGTCGCAGAGTATATCGCGCCCTAGTTTATCTCGGGCTCAGTAGGTCAATTGACCTACTTGTATTTAGCGCTCTAAACCGGCTTTAACTGTATAGGGATGTATCGATGAAGCAAAGTATTCGCAGTCGTTTACTCAATTTTGTTCTCAGACTCCTTCGTCGTCCGATTTGGAATCTCGGGCAGTTGCGTGCGTTGAGAAAGCGTTTTGAACGATTAGATATGCGGGTTGCGGGTAAAGCGGAATTATTGTGCCGTATAAGTGATATAAATTTGAGTCACTGCAAAGCCGATGTTTTACAGCCAGTCGATTTTGCTGATGACGCCTTAAAAGCTAAGCATGTTCTATTTTTTCATGGTGGCGCTTACTGTCTGCGTTCGCCCAACACCTACCGGGCAATGCTTGCCGGAATATGCGCTAATCTCGGTGCGATTGGGGTATTACCGGATTATAGGCTCGCGCCGGAGCATCCTCATCCCGCGGCGATTGATGATTGTTTCGAAAGCTACACGAAATTACTTGAGAGTGGTGTACCCGCTAATCACATTGCCTTGCTAGGTGATTCGGCTGGTGGCGGGCTGGTATTGTCAATTCTTGCCAGAATTAGAGATGCGAAGCTACCGATGCCTGCATCCGCGAGTTTGTTTTCTCCTGCTGGCGACTGGACTTTGTCTGGGCGATCGCTCTTTGAAAATGAAGGGCGAGATCCTATGTTTCGCCTCAGTTCCTTTTTGTTTTTTCGTAGCTTGTATTTGCTTGACTATGATGCGAGTGACCCAAGCGTATCACCCTTGTTGGCGCCATTTGATGGTTATCCGCCCATGTATTTCACCGCCAGCAGTACGGAGCTACTTCGCGATGTGGCTGTTGTTGGGGCGCAGAAAGCACGTGATGCGGGGGTCTCTGTTGAAATCGATATCTGGCCTGGTCAGTGTCATGATATGCAGTTGATGTCGATATTGCCGGAAAGCAAAGTTGCATTAGATAAATTGTGTGAGTTCATCACCAAGCATTGGTAATGTAGTCAAGACGACATCCCATAAAGCAAAAACGGGGCATGGCGGCTTTATCGTCAGCCCCGTCTTTTATTTAGCGAATTTTGGCGAAGCACGCTCTTACTTCGTTCACAAATATCTCCGGCTGTTCGAAGGCGGCAAAGTGTCCGCCTTTCTCTAGCTCATTCCAATGAATCAAGTTTTGATAGATTTGTTCAGCCCATTTACGGACAGGTCTAAACAGCTCTTTCGGGAAAATTGAAATGCCGCAAGGGATGGTCATTGGTGTTGCAAAGATAGAGTCGAAACTTTCCCAATACAGTCGCGCAGATGACGCACCGCTATTGGTCAGCCAATAGATACTAATGTCGTCTAGCATTTGATCAACGGTGAGTGCATCTTCAGGGCGCCCGTTGTTATCCGTCCAGCGGTGGAATTTTTCATAAATCCATGCCGCTTGGCCCGCGGGGGAGTCGGCTAGGCCATAGCCTAGCGATTGCGGGCGTGATTTCTGAATCATAGCGTAGCCGGAATCTGAGTCAAAATAGTACTGAATATCCGCTAGCGCCTTCTGATCGCGCTCGGTGAGTGATGCCATATCTTCAGCGGATGGCTGAGCCAGAGCCATATTGACATGAATGGCTAAGCATTCCGCTGGATGGATATGACCGATGGCACTCGTTACCCCTGATCCCCAATCACCGCCTTGTGCGACAAATGCAGTGTATTCAAGTCTTGCCATAAGGCTAATCCACGCTTTCGCTATGCGCTCTAAGCCCCAGCCACTCTCTGCGGGTCTGCCTGAGAAGCCATAGCCTGGCAGTGACGGGATGACAAGATGAAACGCGTCACTGGCGCTTCCGCCATGTGCAGTTGGGTTTGTTAGTGGCTCTATCACATTCATAAACTCTAATACTGACCCAGGCCAGCCGTGGGTCATGATCATCGGCATGGCATTTTCATGGGTGGAGCGAATGTGTAGGAAGTGTATCTCTAGTCCGTCGATTTCGGTTGTAAATTGCGGGTAATGGTTTAATTCCTTTTCGCAGCGCCGCCAGTCGTAATTATTTTGCCAGTACTCGCAAAGTGATTTTACGGCGTCGAGTGGCGCACCTTGGCTCCAATCGTCAACGGTCTCGGTGTCAGGCCAGCGAGTATTGGCCAGCCGTGCTTTCAGATCATCTAGTTGGGACTGAGGTATATCAACTTTAAATGGCTTAATGGACTGACTCATTGCTGTCTCTCTTGTTGTTCGTGTCGTTTTAATTGTTTGGTGTTGCAATGTACCAACAGTAAATCACAGTTTACAGTTCGCTTGCATATTGTCTTTGGACGGGGCGCCGATTTGAGTGGAAGAGTTACGCCTGTCACAACAGCCCTTGGCGCTCTGAGTTTTGACGAGTGCGGACTATGTGTGCTGTGGCTGGATACAATGCCTCATGACATTGACTAAAACTTAGTAGAAATGTCGTATACAGGTTTTTTCTTGGTGATCTCACTGATAAATCAACTTTTGGCGACACAAAATCTCTTGATTGGTAAATGTAGGTATTGGTTTATCAGGCTGGGATGAGCCACATGAAGTTGTGACAGAGATAGTTTTTGTCCTCGCCAAGTGTTATCGCGCCGTGTTTTTGGGGTGGCGCCAAATTCCACTTAAAAGGTTCGAGTTTTAATTGTGGCCTATATCTTAGCGAAACAGGTTTATTGCAATTTGTCCTGTTTCTTTTGATATATTTATTTTCTGAATGGCGTCATTCTCCTTGGTTTCCTCGGTGTGTTAGTTAAGAAGTCATAAAGTGTGAACCGAAACACGTTTTTATGTAGGTAAAAACACGTAGTATCGCAACTCAGGAAAAGTGTCAGTCGTGGAAACATGCAAGACGCTGAGAAATAAAAAATTAATCTAGGTGAGCGCGATTTTATGAATAACTCTCTCTTCAAGAAAACGTTAATGGCGTCTTTGATAGCTACTGCAAGTGCTGCGCACGCAGGTCCTCTGGCTGTCATTATCAGCCCTATTGCAAGCGCGGCTGGCGGTACACCGCTAGATGTACTTGTTGTACAGCTAGTTCAAGTTGATAATCAATTAGGTGCTGCGTCTGGTGGTGGTTTACCGGGCTTGGACGCTTTGCCAGGTTTAGATTCACTCCCAGGTCTTGACGCACTTCCAATCCCAGGCGCTGGCGGTGGAGCTGGTGGTCTACCTGGTTTAGACGCTTTAACTGGTCTTTTGGGTGGTGGTTTACCGGGCTTGGATTCACTCCCAGGTCTTGACGCACTTCCAATCCCAGGCGCTGGCGGCGGAGCTGGTGGTCTACCTGGTTTAGACGCTTTAACTGGTCTTTTGGGTGGTGGTTTACCGGGCTTGGATTCACTTCCCGGCCTTGATGCACTTCCAATTCCTGGTGCTGGCGGTGGAGCAGGTGGTCTACCTGGTTTAGATGCTCTACCATTTGATTTTAGCACTGCTGCGGCACCATTGTTCCAACTGACTTTTACCGTGGATAACGCTCTGAATGACGTTGCAGGTAACAACGGCATCACTGATTCAGTAACCGATATCGTTGATTCTCTTCCTAGCGGTGATATTGACGTTATCTCAGGTGGCTTCTTCTTTGTCGGTCAGCGGACTCAGGTTACCGTGGATCATTTAACATCAAACTTGATGGCATTAGGTGGTGGAGGAATCCCAGGTTTTGACGCATTACCTGGGTTGGATCTTTTGGGCATGCTTGGTCTACCAATTCCAGGCTTCGGTGGTGGTTCAGGTGGCCTTCCAGGCTTAGATTCACTTCCCGGTTTAGATGCACTTCCCATTCCTGGCTTTGATTCTCTTCCCGGTTTAGATGCACTTCCAATTTCTGGTGCTGGTGGCCTACCTGGTTTAGACGCTTTGACCGGTCTTCTGGGTGGTATTCCGGGTTTGGATGCGCTTCCAATTCCTGGTCTTGGCGGCGGTAGCGGCGGTGGCCTTCCTGGTTTAGATGCACTTCCGATTCCTGGTTTAGATGCACTACCATTTGACTTGAGCACAGCCGCGGAGCCATTGTTCCAGCTGACTTTCACCGTCGATACGGCACTTAATGATGTTGCAGGTTTTAGCGGTGTTACTGATAAAGTAACTAATATCGTTGATGCTCTCCCTAGTGCTGATCCCGCTATTATCCAGGCTACCGCTTTCTTAGTTGGTGATCAGGTTCAGTTGACAGTGGATCATTTAAGCGCAAACTTGATGGCACTAGGTGGTGGTGCAGGTGGTCTTCCAGGTCTAGATTCGCTTCCTATCCCAGGCTTGGATGCACTTCCCGGTTTAGATGCGCTCCCAATCCCTGGTTTGGATGCGTTACCACTACCTATCTAAGCGTTGAATTGATTGCTCATATTGGGTAGTCAAAATAGACTTAATAAAAGCCAGTCCGGAAACGGTCTGGCTTTTTTAGTTTTACAGTTAGCCTATAGGTGCTGCATTTGCAGGGTTAGCGGGATGGGGGTGTCGATTTTTCCTCGATGGTCGAGCTTATATTGTTGTGATTATGATAGTTAACTGAACCATACGGCGAGTCATATAGACTGCTATATTGTTGTCGTGTGTATGCTGCCTGGAGTGGTATAGGTCAGTGTTAAAATCCAACCGAGGTATTTTGCGAGGATTGTGATGTGTCTGCTTTAAAGTATTTGGCGATACTAAGCGTGCTGTATGTTCTTTTTGGTTGCGAAGAATCCCTAGTTATAGATAGTTTGAACGGTTACGTTGAAGCTGAGTATCTTTACGTGAGCGCTTTAGAGTCGGGGTGGATCGTCTCTAGCGCCGTGAGGGAAGGCGACACTGTTGAACGTGGGCAGATGCTATTTGAATTGGATAAAGAGAGGCAAGTTTTTGACCTTAGTGAGGCACAGGCCTCAGCGGCGCAGGCCGCGGCGCAATACCGTGATTTAAGTAGCGGTGCACGGCCAGATGAGATTAATCGATTAGACTCCCAGCGAAAAGAGGCTGTTGCTGCAAAGGTGTATGCCGAGTCAGAAAAGCGACGCCTTACTACTTTGCGACGCAAGGGCGTGGTCGCCCAATCGATGGTTGATCAAGCGGTCGCTGAGTTCAATGCGGCCAACGCTCGTGTTGATAGTATTGACGCACAAATACGGCTTGCCAAATTAGCCTCTCGTGAAAATACCGTGTTGGCATCGAAAGCAGCCTTTGAACGAGCTGAGAACGCCGTCGCGAAGGCGCAATGGCGATTAGATCAGCGGACTGTGTATGCGCGTCTTGCCGCGAGGGTAGAGCAAGTGTATTTTCGCGAGGGCGAGCAGCTAGCGAGCGGCGCACCCGCCTTAGCATTGTTGCCTAGCGATGGATTAAAGATTCGGTTTTTTGTGCCGCAAAGTCAGCTCGCAAATATTCCTATCGGCACCATGCTTGATATTAAACAAGATGGCGTAGATAAATTGGTAAGTGCTGAGGTCGCTTATATAGCGAGTGAACCTGAATATACTCCACCTGTTATTTACAGCGTCGCGTCGCGGCAAAAATTAGTTTTTCTTATCGAGGCGAAATTAGCCTCAGACAGTGGCTTACACCCCGGGCAGCCCGTTGATATTTTCCTGCAGGCGGGTCGCAATGACTGAGCTTGCAATAGATGTGCGTGGCTTAAGTAAACATTTCGCCAATAAAGTTGCTGTTAATAAGGTTGATTTGCAGCTCCCTAAGGGCCAAGTTTGGGGTTTTTTGGGGCCAAATGGCTCCGGTAAAACCACCACGATACGAATGTTGTGTGGGTTATTGAACGCGACTGAGGGCGAGGGCACCTGCCTTGGTTTTGATTTGCGACGGGATGCTGAATTAATTCGTCGTCATACCGGCTATATGACCCAGCGATTTTCGTTTTGGACGGAATTGACCGTACGTGAAAATTTGGAATTTGTTGCCCGTATATATGAGTTGGATAATCGTCGCCGCTGTGTCGATGACACTTTAGATATATTGGGATTGGGGCATCGTCAGCACCAGTTAGCTGGTGCTCTATCTGGAGGGTGGAAGCAGCGCTTAGCCCTCGCCGCCGTCACCATGCATCGACCAGAGTTACTGCTTTTAGATGAACCGACAGCGGGTGTCGATCCGCAGGCGCGGAGGGATTTTTGGGATCAGATTCATCGTCTATCTAACGAGGGGATGACGGTATTAGTATCGACTCACTATATGGATGAAGCTGAACGCTGCGACCATATTGTGTATCTCGCCCACGGTAATTTGATTACCCAAGGTACCGTTCCGGACATAATTGATCAATCTGGTCTCATAAGTTTTCGAGCGGAGGGCATGAATGTAAGAGCTTTGGAGCCGCGGATTGCGAAGCTGGCCGGAGTGGAGTATGCGGCGTATTTTGGGGCTGGCTTGCATATCTGTGGTCATGACCGGGCGCTATTAGAGAAGGCGGTAGAATCTGTCGCCGACCAAGGCTACCAGTGGCACGAGATTCGTCCGAGCTTAGAGGATGTGTTTATCGCTTTGATGGATCAGTCTGGTGCAGATATTCGGAGCCACGCATGAGTGATCGGCGGCGATATAGTCAAGGTGTTAGTCTTGCTAGAATTAACGCGGTCTTCCTAAAAGAACTTATTCAAATGCGCCGCGACCGCCTGACGTTTGCGGTAATGTTGGCTATTCCAATTTTGGAATTGGTTTTATTTGGCTATGCTATTAATACCGACCCCAAACATCTACCTACTGCGATTCATGCAGAAGAATATACGCCTATTGTGCGGAGTCTCATCGCAGGCTTAGAGCACTCTGAATATTTTGATATAAGTAAAAATATACCAGATGCCCGAGAGGGCGATCATTTACTTGCCGGCGGCGGGGCGGTATTTGTCATTGAAATCCCGGTGGGATTTACTGAGCGTCTAGTGCGGGGGGAGCGACCACAACTTCTTGTGGCCGCGGACGCGACAGACCCTGTGGCGGCGTCGAACGCGTTGAGTCGAATAAATACGATTGTAAATCGAGCGCTGCGCAAAGATCTAAACGGCGCTCTGGCGCATCTTCAAGCAGACCCCGGTCCAGTTGAGGTTATTGTTCACCCCAGATACAACCCCGAGGGGATTACTCAGTACAATATAGTTCCAGGTTTACTTGGCGTTATTTTAACCATGACCCTAGTCATGATTACCGGGGTGGCGATGACGCGGGAAACCGAACGCGGCACCTTAGAAAATTTATTGGCCATGCCGGGTTCTCCATTTGAGGTCATGGTCGGCAAAATAATACCGTTTTTAGGTGTTGGTGCAGTACAAACGGTGATTGTTTTATTGGTTGCCCATTGGGTTTTTTCGGTACCCTTTGTCGGAAGTATTAGCCTACTACTATTCAGCGTGACACTTTTTATTATTGCAAATTTGGCCTTGGGTTTTACGTTTTCAACAATCGCAAAAACACAAATTCAAGCGATGCAATTGACCGTATTTTTCTTTTTACCATCGATGTTACTGTCGGGGTTTATGTTTCCATTTCGCGGCATGCCTATGTGGGCCCAAGTTATTGGTGAGGTTTTGCCGCTCACGCATTTTTTAAGGGTAGTTCGCGGTATTATGCTCAAAGGCGCAGGCTTTGGCGATTTGCGAATGGAGCTGGCCGCTATTAGCGTATTTATGATTGTCGTAGTATTACTTGCCATGGTTCGCTACAAGCGGACGCTAGATTAATCTCGATTTTTCCTTTGATCCATCCGCCGCTTGACGTGTAGAGTGTTTATAGCACGTATGTTTATATTACCCGTTGAATAAGCAGTTGCTTAATGATGTTTGGGTGAGCAGAAAAGGAGTGATGTATGAGCGATACACTGAGAATTCTGCAACGCGCTGCACCGGTTATGCCGGTGGCGCATTTTCGTTCTCTGGCGCATGCCCAATCGTGTGCGGAGCTTTTCGCCGAAGCAAAGGTGCCCACCATTGAGGTAACCCTCCGCCACCCAGACGCGTGGCAGATGGTTAAACTATTTAAAGATCTTGTGCCCTTCGCAAAAGTAGGTGTGGGTACGGTTGTGAATCGACGTCAAATGCTACGCGCGGCGGATGAAGCTGATTTTGTCATTAGCCCCGGTTTTTCTGCAGAGTTATCTATTTTAGCAAGAAAGACTTTAACACCCTATATTCCGGGTATCGCGACCGCCAGTGAATTAATGGCCGCCATGAATGAGGAGCATCGTGTATTTAAGTTTTTCCCGGCGGAGACAACGGGTGGTATCGCGCTGCTGAAAGCCCTGTCCGGTCCCTTTCCAGATGCAATGTTTTGCCCGACCGGAGGTATTTCTAAAGCGAATTATAAGGACTATTTGGCGCTAGAGTCTGTGGCCTGCGTGGGTGGGAGCTGGATAGTACCTACCGAGGGAGAGCTTAAAACTGACCGTGAAGGGTTTTTGACGATGCTAAAAACCTTGTACGCCGCTTAAAATTCTACATGTACTAGATTGGCGCCTGATAGGGACCTACGTTGTGGCGCCCTATCTTGGCGCGATACTCAAATTAAAAATGTACCGGCACCTTCTTCTGCGGTAGCCACGTTGGCGCGCAATCCAGCAAATAAATCTCGACCATAGTTATCGCTGGCTGCTGGCGCCATATACTTGGCTGCTGGACGTAGCGCCAATTCATCTTCAGATATTAGTATCTCTAATTCCTCATTTTCGGCGTCGAGAACGAGCATGTCACCAGTTTGAATTTTAGCAATTGCTCCCCCTGCCATAGCTTCTGGATATAGATGTATCGCCGCAGGGATTTTGCCTGACGCGCCTGACATTCGCCCGTCTGTAACCAGCGCCACTTTAAAACCGCGCTCTTGTAATATGCCAAGATAGGGCGTGAGCTTGTGTAGCTCGGGCATACCGTTCGCCTTCGGACCTTGAAAGCGCACTACTGCGACAAAGTCATGCTCTAGTTCGCCAGCGTCGAAGGCGTCTTTCAGGGCGTCTTGGGTGTCGAATACCACGGCGGGTGCTTTAACATAGCGATGTTCCGGCTTTACGGCCGACACTTTTATAATGCTGCGACCTAGTTTGCCAGTCAGTAATTTCATGCCACCGTGGGGATCAAATGGATCAGTGGCAGGGCGCAAAACGGTATTGTCAGCGCTTAGGGATGGGCTATCCTGCCAGTGTAAACTCCCACCGGCTAAGCTGGGTGCCCGGCTATAATGATGCAGCCCCTTACCCCAGACTGTGTTCACGTCGGCGTGAAGTAAGCCGGCGGAAATGAGTTCAGCTATCACAAATCCGGTGCCGCCGGCGGCGTGAAAATGATTTACGTCGGCTTTGCCATTGGGATAGATACGGCAGAGGAGCGGTGTGGCCTCTGAAAGTTCAGCAAAATCTTGCCAGTCGATAATAATGCCCGCGGCTCGCGCTATCGCAATCCAATGGATACTGTGATTCGTAGAGCCGCCGGTAGCGAGCAGCGTAACAATGGCATTGACTAAGCTCCGCTCATCTACCACATCGCACAACGGTGTATAACTGGGAGTGAGTGCAGTGATTTTGCAAACCTGTCGCGCCGCAGCGCGGGTGAGTTCTTCGCGCAGGGCACCATGTGGCGGTACAAAGGCGGTGCCAGGAATATGTAAGCCCATGGCTTCCATCAGCATTTGGTTGCTGTTGGCGGTGCCGTAGAACGTACAGGTGCCTTCGCCATGATAGGCGCTGGCTTCGGCGTCTAATAATTCTTCACGGCCAACCTTCCCCTCTGCATAAAGCTGACGAATTCGGGCTTTTTCGTCATTACTCAGGCCGGTAGACATGGGGCCAGCTGGAATCATAATGAGTGGGAGATGACCGAAGCTCAGTGCGCCGATGAGTAAGCCGGGAACAATTTTATCGCACACACCTAAGCACAAAACTGCATCGAACATATTGTGGGTCAGGGCAATGGCAGTGCTCATGGCGATGGTGTCGCGGCTGAACAAGCTTAATTCCATGCCTTCTGCGCCCTGCGTAACGCCATCGCACATCGCTGGCGTAGCGCCAGCAAATTGAGCCGTACAACCTAGTTCCGCAACAGCGTTGCGAATAAGGTCAGGATAGTGCTCTAAGGGTTTGTGGGCTGACAGCATATCGTTGTAGGCACTAACGATGGCAATATTAGCCGCTTCCTCTAAGCGAATACGGTCTTTGTCCGCAGAACTACACGAGGCAAAACCGTGGGCTAAATTACTGCAGGAAAGCTGTCCTCGGAGAGGTCCTTTGCGGCGCATACTTTGGCATTTTTCTAAATACGCCGCGCGATGAGTTGCGCTCCGAAGACGGATGCGTTCAGTGACCGCGGTGATAACGGGATGCAGAGGGACGGTTGTCGGTGACGTCATTAGGGGGCCCAGTAGATGTCAACTGGCACTTGCTGCTGGCGCAAGACCATAGAAATAGGATGTTCGGAACCTTCGACCAAGGCCGCTTCCAGCACAGAGCGCTTGGTATTTCCGGTGATGTGCACCACTATTTTTTCGCTGTTAAATACGGCTGCCGGCGATAGACTTATTCGGGCGTAGGGCGCTGTGCTAGGGTGAACAGCAAAACAATGCTGGGAATGCGCTGCGCACAAATTGGGGTACTCTGGAGCGTCGTAAAACCACGATGCTGTGTGGCCATCTTCCCCCATGCCTAAATGCACAAGTGTGAGTGGCCACGCTAGACTATCTAGTTTTTCTTCAAGGGCATATTGACCATCGTCGGCGGTTTCTGCCGAGTTTTTAAGGGGTAAATAGCTGCATTTGGCCGCTTCGCCAGTAAGCAGGGTGTTACGTAACATCCCTTCATTGCTGCCTTCATGGTCAGCTGGCAGCCACCGCTCATCCACCAGCAGAGTTTGCACCGCAGACCAATTAAGTGGTGATTGGCTTAGTAGGCTAAACATATTTTGCGGGGTTGAGCCGCCGGATACGGCAATACTGGCACTGCCGTGGGTGTGTATAGCGATGTTTAGTGCAGATGCGATGTTTGCGGCTAGAGCTTGGTCGAGTTCATCTCGACTTGGAAAGAGTATCAGAGTCGGCTTATTACTCATGCCAGCTTCTCCCATGTTTCTCCGGGAGTGCCAGCGATGCATTTGGTCCCATGGTGCCTGCGGCATAGGGTTTAGTTTTGGTCCCCGCGTTTTGCCACGCTTCGATAATGCTGTCTACCCACGCCCAGCATGCCTCAACTTCGTCGCGGCGCATGAAGAGGGTTTGATCACCCTCTAACACATCCAGCAATAAGCGTTCGTATGCTTCGTGAGCCTGCAATTCATCGTACAAGTCTGCATCAAGTTTTAGTTCTACTTGCTCTAATTTTAGTTGTCTTCCCAGTCCTGGTTTTTTATTCACCTTGTACAGGGTGATATTTTCTTCCGGTTGCAGACGGATAACGAGTTTATTGGGAAGGTCATTTGGGTCGCCTTCAAATAGGCTGAAAGGATGTTTCTTTAATTCCACTATTATTTCTGAGTATCGCCGTGCCAGTCGTTTGCCAGTGCGCAGATAAAAAGGCGTCCCTTCCCAGCGCCAATTGTGTACATCGGCTTGTATGGCGACAAAGGTTTCAGTGTTGTTGCTGTCTTCGAAGCCGGTTTCGTCTAAAAAAGCGGCGACAGGCGCTGCGTTAACCGCGCCAGCGGTATATTGGCCACGAACCGTTTTAGCTTTCACATTGTCTGCGGTGATTGGCCGCAAGGCCTGTAGAACTTTGACTTTCTCGTCGCGAATGGTGTCAGCGCGTAAATTGGCAGGGGGTTCCATAGCAACCAAGCACAGTAGCTGTAACATGTGATTTTGAACCATGTCACGCAATGCGCCGGTTTTGGCGTAAAAGTCACCGCGACCTTCAACGCCAATATCTTCCGCAACGGTGATTTGAATATTGTCGATATATTGGCTGTTCCACAAGGGGCCAAATAGGGCATTACCAAATCGTAAAACCAGTAGATTTTGAACGGTTTCTTTGCCGAGGTAATGATCAATACGGAAAATATTTCTCTCGGGAAATACTTGTAGGACTTCGTGATTTATCTCGGTACACGTATCAAGATCGTGCCCTAGAGGTTTTTCTAAAACGACGCGGGAATGCTCATTGACTACACCAATACTGTGCAGATTACGGCAAATACTCGTGTAAAGGGTCGAAGACGTTGCTAAATAAAAGACCGTGGTGTTGTTTGGCTGTTTGTTTATGGCGTCAGCCAGACTGTGGTAGTCCTTGAGGCTGTTAACGTCTAACCGAATGTAGTGCAGTTTTTCAGAAAACTGTTGCCAATGTTTCTCGTCCCAGAAATGATTGGGAAGGAATTGGCGCATTTTTTCTTTGATAAGTGCTCGGTATTCGTCGGTGCTACTTTCACCACGACCCAATGCGATTATGGAGGAAACATCGTCCATAAGGCCTTCGCGCTGAAGTTTATACAGAGCAGGCTGCAACTTTCTGAGTGCGAGGTCGCCAGTGCCGCCAAAGATAACAAGCTGTGAAGATCGAGTGCTGGTCATCGCCAAATCTCTTTAAATTGAATGAGGCTGGTGACAAATTTTTCGAACTAATACTGACGGGCTGTGGCAGTATTTGCGTGAAAATTTGCCTTAGCTGTCTTTGAGCATAGAGGTTTTGAATCGCTTTTAATACCACTCTTACACATTTTTAAGCAGAAATTAGTGCTAAAGCCATGCTATATAAATACAGGACGGAATCGATATCAATAATGTGCGGGCGCAGTCATGACAATACGTAAAGCAAGAAGTGAAGACAGTGCGCAGGCAGCGCAGCTGGTATTTGCATCTGGACCAGTCACATTTGAACACATCTTTAGTCGCCAACATGGGCCATATATTGTGGACTTCCTGAGCAAGGAATTTGCCGATACGCGAACGATGTTTAGTCACGTACACCACAACGTTTATGAGCTTGATGGCGAGGTTGTGGGCAGTATTGGTAGTTTTGATGTGCCCAGTCATAGCAGTACCTTTTTGGGTAACGCTCGTGCAATTTTTATCAGCTACGGGTGGCGGGGTATTTTAAAGGGATTGATATTTGAATTGAGGTTGGTAAAAGCACCGCGCAAAGGCTGTTTATATCTTTGCCATATTGCCGTCCGAGAAAATTGCCGAGGCAAGGGCATTGCGGCAAAAATGATTAATTATATGGCGGCACAGGCGCGAGAGGGTGGATATCAAAGTCTTAGTCTTGATGTCGCTGAACAAAACGCCAATGCACTACGACTTTATCAACAAATGGGTTTTAAGGTATTGGCACGTAATAGAAGCTATAACAAGGTTCTTGATAACCACCTTTATATGGAAATGGCACTGTGCTGATGGCGCGACCAAGCTCTACTTATTTACGCTTTGCCTAGGGCCTGTTTTGCACCCGCATATTGGGCAGCGCCGCTAGCGCTGTAAAGTGTCGTTTCGGTGTTGACTGCGCCGAGAATTTCCAGGGCGCGCTGCTTGTAGCGTGCCTGCGCGCTGATATCTGACCCGACTTGAGTGTTCAAGCTCTGGCAGCGAGCCAAAATGGCGAGGCTGTCTTGCCAATCTTCATTGCTGTTGCTTAGGTCATTACCACCAGCTTCATCGACTATTTGACGGCGACGAAGCGCTAGCTGGTCTAAAGTCTGCACTAGATCCATTTTCTGAATGGCGAGCATTTCAATCATTTCAGCAGAGTCCGCGCGACTTAAGGTTGCTGCCTCTTTAAGGAGTACAGACTCAAGCTCTCTAGCATGCTTTTGAATATGTTGAAGTATGTCGCTTAGTTCAGTCATCATAATCAGGCGCCTGTCGTTGCTTCCATATTGATCATGGCTTCCGCTACTTTTTTGGCGTCGATATTAAATTCGCCATTTCTAATAGCGGTTTTAATGGCCTCTACTTTTTGGCGGTCGATGCCATCGCTGCTATTCACTTCCACCCTAGTGCGCTCCATAAGGGGTGTTTCGGTAATGGACGACGGATTACTGCCGATGGTTGACGTTTTGCTGGCGCCGACACTCTCCGGTTTATTTCCGTCAGTTCGCCCGCTATCTACTTTGCGGGGCTGACTCAGTGATGAGCCGTTTAATCGCTCGACCATGTCGGAATCCTCTCTATTGATAAGCCTACGCTCATTATATCGGCAGTCATAAAAAAAACTTTAGTTAAGTAGCACAACATTTTCTGATGCCACCACACCCTCTAATTGCTTCCCAGAGTTGAGGTTTTTTACCATTATTCGCGAACCCAATGCGCCATCCTGCATAGCAATTCCCATCATGCTTACACTGACGGGGCCTGTGTTGCTATTTAGCTGAACCCGTTGTCCCTTGCTGATAATACTGCTTGCCTCAACCATATTTGGTGTTAGTACCGCACCTTGGGCAATACTTCTCTTGCTGCGGTAGCCACCGCGATCTCCTAACGACTGCAAATATCCATATCCTAAGGCGGAAATGTCTCGTTGACTCCAGCTTACATCGCGTTCGCTTATCTCGCTGTTGGGTGCAATTGGGTGGCGCGCCACCATCACATTGGCGTAGGCCTCTACGGTGACGGGCAGATATATCTTCCACGGTTTTTTACCGTTGCAGCGCACGCCGACAGTTGTACGGCGTTTTATTTTTGCGCCCGATGACAAGAAGGCCTCAAGTTTAACTGGGCAGCGTAAAAGCTTCGTGCGTGGATCTAAGGCTTGCACAGTGATCTTAGTTTTCATTTTTTGCCATGGATGGCGGCTTGCAATATAGGCACTTGCCGTTTCTGAAATGCGTGCATGACTCTCTAGTTCACTGCCAGCTTGGGTGGCGGCGAATAGGTTTGTGCTAGCGAGGCTTATTAAGCAGCTTAGTAGAACAAGTGCATAGCAATGTGTTTGTTTTTTCATAGCATTTTAAGACGTCAAAGTTTTGTCGTTTTGTATCTATTTTCAACGGATGTAGCAATGGGTATGCCAGCTTGAAATTGTTTTTATCAGGGGGAGTAGGTGTTTTTACGGAGGAGGGGGGTTGCCGGAATTTTGCCATTAACGGCTTGAGTGTGCCGTTATTTTGGCAATACCAGTATTTTCTGTTTTTAACTTGTTGAAAATATTAAGTTAATTTTTCTGGCACGGGCCTTGCCTTGACTCTTGGTAGAGCGCAATTGAATGCTGAGAAAATTAATGATCTACGGGATAGATCGTCAGCAGAATGAATAACTTTAGAACGTTGGTGAAAAAAATGTCGATTAACTTTGATAAAGCACTAGGGATACATGAGCAGGCACTGCAAGTGCGTCAAAAGCGCAATGAAGTGCTCGCCATGAATATAGCAAATGCGGATACCCCTGGATACAAAGCGCAGGACATAGATTTTAAAGCGGTTCTTTCCCAGTCGGCGGCGGGCGGAAATCAGCTGCAATTGGCAATGCGGACGACTAACAGTGGTCATATCCAGGCGGCGAGTGCCGGCGCGGATACACTGCCGATGGATCTTAAATATCGAGTTCCCACTCAGCCATCTGAAGATGGCAATACTGTGGATACGAGTATGGAGCAGGCTGAATTTGCCGATAACGCGATGCGTTACCAAGCGACGCTGTCTTTTTTGAGTAGCCGCTTTAGCGGAATGAAATCTGTTTTGCAGGGAGGTCGCTAAGTTATGGCTAATCCATTAAATGTCGCCGCGTCTGCCATGAACGCACAAATGCTTAGACTAAATACCGTCGCCAGTAATATGGCGAATGCCGACACGGTGAGTAGCAGTGAAGAAAGTGCATATCGTTCTCGTCAGCCTGTTTTTTCTACCGTGATGAACCAACAGCGAGAAGTGGTTGGGATCGCAGTAACGGGTGTGGTTGAGAGCGATGCGGCTGTCGAAAAACGTTATGAGCCCGGCCATCCACAGGCAGATGCCGACGGCTATATCTACAGTTCTAATGTAAATACGATGGAAGAAATGGCAAATATGATGTCTGCATCGCGGGCTTATCAAAATAATGCTGAAGTTTTTTCTACCACTAAAACACTTATGCTGCGCGCCTTGCAGCTCGGCCAGCAGTAGGAACTAAATTATGGAACTGCGTACGATTGAAGATCTTCAACTGCAGAGTGCTGCGAGTAAAGCTAAGAAAGACGCCTCGTCGCTCGATCAAGATGATTTTATGAAGCTCATGCTGCAACAGCTAAAGAGTCAGGACCCGTTGAATCCGACCGATAACACTGAATTCATTAGTCAGATGGCCCAGCTAACGTCGGTTAGTGGCATCAGTGAAATGAATGAAAACTTGTCAGGCTTGACTCAATCCTTGTACTCCGCCCAGTTGCTGGATGCCTCTTCCTTGATTGGTAAAGAGGTCTTGCTAGAAACCGATGTGGCCGCTTTGCCACCTAGCGGCAACGTAGAAGGTCAGGTTAGCTTGAGCACCAGTACTACGGCGTTAGATATCGAAATTCTCTCGCCCACAGGTGAAGTTGTCGGCAAAGTCCCATTAGGTCCACAACGCGCGGGAACGATCGGGTTCGAATGGAATGGTGTGGGTTTGAATGGAGAGCGCATGCCGCCAGGCACCTATCAGATTCGCGCTAATTACCTAAACGGCAATACCAGAGAGGCAGTATCCACACAAATACGCAGTGAAGTGCAGAGCGTGAGCGTGCCAGCTGCGGGCGGATCGCCTCAGGTACAGGTGCAAGGTTTAGGTACCGTGAGCATGTCGCAAATTTTAGAAATCAGCTAAGCGGTAATGACGCCGTTACGCACATAACAGATGTTTTTAGACCAGGAGTAGGCCCATGAGCTTTCGTATTGCACTGAGTGGATTAAACGCCGCATCGTCACACCTTGATGTCACCGCGCACAATATTGCCAACGTCAATACGGCGGGCTTTAAAGGATCGCGGGTGGCATTCGCAGATGTATATGCTACATCCAATAACGATGTCACCAAGACCACGCCTGGCGCTGGTGTGCGCTTAAATACGATTACCCAAGAGTTTTCTCAGGGTAACGTCGACTTTACCGATAATAATTTAGACCTTGCGATTTCGGGCGAGGGTTTCTTCACCATGAAAGGGTCCAGTGGTGTCAGTTACACCCGCGCAGGTTCTTTTAGTGTCGATCGCGATGGCTTTGTTGTGAATAACAATCTAGAGCGCTTGCAGGTCTTCCCACCCTCTGGGGATGGCAGTTTCTCTACTGGGTCACTAAGTGATTTGAAATTGCAGGTCTCGGAAAATGCACCGGCCGCCACAACACGTGCTGAGATAGGTGTGAACTTGCCGGCCAATGCCCCCGTGCCTGCGGCAACACCATTTGATCCAACACTGCCTACAAGCTATAACCATGCGACGTCGCTGACGGTATACGATTCTCTGGGTACTCAACATACCGCGACTTTGTATTTTGTAAAAGACGCGGCGGCGAATAGCTGGAATCAGCAGCTGTATGTCGATAATAACCCCGTCGGTGGCCCTAATCCGGTGAGCTTTAGCAATGCTGGTGAATTGCAAGTTCCAGCCTCAGGCCTAATTTCCTACCCTTCCTATGATCCAGGTAGTGGAGCTGCGAACCTTGACTTGAGCTTTGACTTTACGGCGACCACGCAATACGGCAAAGAATTCGGTGTTAACAACTTACAGCAGGATGGTTTCACCACTGGCCGGTTAACGGGTATTGAAGTGGACACCACTGGCATCATATCTGCCCGGTTTACCAATGGTCAGTCTAAGCAACTTGGTAGAGTTGCTATGGCGAGTTTTTCTAACCCGAACGGTTTGCAGCAACAGGGTGATACCTCCTGGGCAGAAACCTTCGCCTCGGGCGGTGCTCGTGTGGGTGAAGCGGGTTCTTCAAATTTTGGTTTGCTGCAGTCGGGCGCGCTGGAAAGCTCCAACGTTGACCTGACAGCTCAGCTGGTTGAAATGATTACTGCGCAGCGCAACTTTCAGGCGAACACCCAAATGATCCAGACAGCTGATGCGGTAACGCAGGCGATTATTAACATCCGATAGTCGCGTTGATCGCGTGGACTGAACGGGAGGGTTTATGGATAAGTTACTTTACATAGGCATGATGGGTGCTAAAAACACCCAACAGGCGCAGGCAACGAACGCCAATAACTTGGCGAACGTCAGCACGGCCGGCTTTCGTGGTGACTTTCAGAACATGCTCTCCCGCCAAGTTGCTGGTCCGGGTATGGAAACGCGGTTTAACTCTGTGCTTGAAGGACAAGCAAGCGACTTTTCTACAGGTGTTGTAACCACAACCGGTCGTGATTTGGATGTGGCGATTCGCGGCGAGAAAGGCTGGTTTGCCGTGCAGGCCAGTGATGGCAGCGAGGCATACTCTCGTCGCGGTGATTTTAAAATCAGCGCTGACGGTATGCTTTTGAATGGCGCCGGTCAGCCAGTAATGGGTGACGGTGGTCCGGTCGCTATTCCAGAACACAAAAGCTTAATGATCGGCGAAGACGGCACAGTGTCTATTGTGCCGCTTGGACAGGGGCCTGAGTCAGTAGCAACTGTTGATCGCATTCGTCTTGTGGATGCCGCACCGGCAGATTTACAAAAAGGTGAAGACGGTTTGATGCGTATGCGTAACGGTGGTGTTGCACCGACCTCATCTGAAATACGCATTAGTTCAGGTAGCTTAGAGGCTTCCAACGTAAATACCGTCGATGCCATGGTCACTATGATTTCATTGGCGAGACAGTTTGAAATGCACGTCAAAGTTATGAGCGCCGCAGAATCAATGGCAGAAACAGGCAGCCGTTTGCTGCGTTTGGAATAAAGAGGAATTAAATTATGAATTCATCACTTTGGGTTGCAAAAACCGGTCTTGATGCACAGCAAACCCGCATGCAGGTTGTGAGTAACAACTTAGCTAACGCGAATACCACAGGCTTTAAACGTGATCGCGCCTCGTTCGAAGATTTGCTATACCAAAATATGCGCCAAGTCGGCGGTCAAACTTCACAGCAAACCCGTTCACCGAGCGGCATGCATGTTGGTACCGGTGTGCGAGTGGTGTCCACCGAAAAGATTTTCGCCCAGGGCACTATGACCCAAACGAACAACTCGCTGGACGTTGCAATTAATGGCCGTGGCTTTTTCCAAGTGCAAATGCCGGATGGCACTGCGGCCTATACCCGCGATGGCTCCTTTCAGTTAGATGACCAAGGTCAAATAGTTACCAATACCGGCAATATTGTAGATCCGGGTATTACGGTTCCTCAGGGCGCCTTAAGTGTCACGGTAGGTTCAGACGGCGTCATTAGCGCGGTACTTGCGGGCAGCGCCTCGCCAGTGCAGCTTGGCAGTTTTCAACTTGCCGATTTTGTTAATGCCTCTGGCTTACAGGCCCGTGGAGAGAATTTGTATATGGAGTCTGCCTCTAGCGGTGCGCCGCAGACCGGCACACCTGGTTTGAGTGGCCTTGGTACTCTTCAGCAGGGCGCCTTAGAAGGTTCGAATGTGAATGTGGTTGAAGAGCTGGTGAATATGATTGAAACCCAGCGTGCTTATGAAATGAACTCAAAAGCCATCGCCACCAGTGACCAGATGATGCAATACGTGAATAACAATTTATAAGTGACATCTGAATAGTCTTGTATAGCAAGGTTAGTAAGATAGTACTTGAATGAAAAATGCAGGCAATTACGATGACTAAACCCACAGTAAGCAACATGCAAATCATAAAGGCCTTGATGGCAATAGCCGTTGTTAGTCTGATGTCTGCGTGTTCGTCAGCGCCAGCGAAAGATCAAACTGCGGATTACGAGTCTGCAGCGCCGCCGGCCATTGCCGACGACAGCAATAATATGGGTTCTATCTACCGCTCAGGTTACGGCATGAGTTTATTTCTTGATCGCCGCGCCCGCCAGGTTGGCGACATCATTACGGTGACCCTTGAAGAAAAGACCGATGCATCTAAGTCATCGAGCACTGCAACCGGAAAGGAGAGCAATATCTCTGTTCCGACAGTAACTCTACTTGGCCGGGGTGTAACGCACAATGGTGTGCCGATTCTGTCCTCTGGCGTGTCATCTGACCAGGATTTTTCAGGGCAGGGTACCAGCAGTCAAAGTAATAGCTTAACTGGCAGTATTACGGTGACCGTGTCTGAAGTGTTGCGCAATGGCAGTCTCCGCGTACGCGGTGAAAAATGGGTAACGATCAATCAAGGTGAAGAATTTATACGCATAAAAGGCATAGTGCGCCCAGAAGATATCGGTGCCGATAACGCAGTGCCATCGTACAAAGTAGCTGATGCTCGCATTACCTATAGTGGTAAAGGCGCACTGGCAGACGCAAATTCCATGGGCTGGCTGGGACGTGTATTCCAGTCTGTATTGTCGCCCTTTTGAGGTACGCCAACATGTCTGCATTTAATAAATTGACGAGTTTTCGTAACACATTCCTAGCGATGACTGTGGTGTTGAGTTGTTATATTCCAGCCGCAAGTGCGGAGCGTGTTAAGGACTTAGTAAATGTCGCGGGCGTGCGCGAAAACCAGTTGGTAGGTTATGGCTTGGTGGTCGGCTTGAGTGGCACTGGTGACCAGACTAGTCAAGCACCCTTTACGATTCAAAGTATTCGCAATATGTTGACCGGCTTCGGTGTACGGGTACCAGACAACGTGAATCCACAATTAAAAAACGTGGCTGCGGTGACTGTACACGCAAGTTTACCTGCCTTCTCTAAGCCTGGTCAGACAATCGATGTAACGGTTTCGTCTATCGGTAATGCAGCAAGCTTGCGCGGCGGTAGTCTATTAATGGCGCCGATGATGGGTGCTGATGGTCAGGTTTACGCAGTAGCGCAGGGCAGTCTTTTAGTTGGCGGCTTAGGTGTGTCGGGCGCCGATGGTTCACGGGTAACCGTCAATATCCCCAGCGCCGGTCGTATTCCAAACGGCGCCATTGTGGAACGTGCTGCGCCAAGTGTGATGTCGGCTAACGGTGAGATTATGCTGAATCTGAAGAAATCAGATTTCACCACCGCTCGTCGTTTAGCAGAAGAAATTAATTCAAAATTTGGTCCCGGTACGGCGAGCGCAATGGATTCCGCCACGGTGAAAGTACAGGGGCCAAGTAATCCTGATCGCAGCGTAACGTTTATCTCGATGTTGGAAACACTGGAAATCACCCCAGCTGAGGCAGGTGCTCGGGTTGTGGTTAATTCGCGCACAGGCACCATTGTTATTGGTGGTAATGTTCGCGTTTTGCCTGCGGCGGTCAGTCATGGCTCCTTGACCGTGTCGATTTCGGAAAGTGTCGAAGTATCGCAACCCGGTGCGTTTTCTCGCGGTGGCGAAACGGTTGCCGCTCAGAAGTCGAATATCGATGTACAGGAAGCGGGCTCACGTATGTTTTTACTTGATGCCGGCGTGACCTTAGAAGACATCGTAAAGGCAATCAATAATGTGGGCGCCTCGCCAAGTGATTTGGTGGCGATTCTCGAGGCCTTGGATCAGGCTGGCGCCTTGCGCGCTGAGCTACTGGTTATATAGATCAGAGCTGGATACGAGGGTAAAACGCAATGGACGTTAAAGCAGCAGGCAACTATCACGACTTCTCGGGTTTGGCATCGCTACGTCGCGACGCTGAAGCAAGCCCCGAGGCCGCGATTGAACCAGTTGCTAAACAGTTTGAAGCCTTGTTTCTACAAATGATGTTAAAGAGCATGCGTGCAGCGGTACCCGATGGCGGTTTATTTAGTGATAGCAGTGTCGAAGTGTATGAAGAAATGCTCGATAGCCAGTTATCCGTAACACTGTCGGATCAAGGTGGTATCGGTATGGCAGAGGCTATTGTAACTCAATTAAAAGGCCCTACAGATCAAACTGCGAGTGTTGAGGGCGCTGGGCTAAGTGGCGAAGGGGCAGCCTTGCGCAGTCGCTTGCAACAGCTCGGTGGTATGGAACGCAGTATTCAGGATTTTAGCCTGACGGCCGATAAGTCGTTTGGGCAATAAGGGGTAAACCATGGGTGATATGTTAGGTAATGCCTTGTCGGGACTGGTGTCTTATCAGCGTGCCTTGGCGACCACCAGTCATAATATTGCCAATGCAGACACTGAAGGTTATAGCAGTCAGAAGGTCGACTTTGCTACTCGTGTACCCTCGCAATCTGGGAATTTAACCATTGGTTCCGGTGTTAAGGTGTCTTCGGTCAGTCGCGTGTACGACAGTTTTACTGTTGATCAGCTGCGTAATTCTCAAGCGGCCTTTTCGCAGGCAGACAGTTACTATCAGCTTGTCGCACAAGTCGATAACACCTTGGCAGATTCTGATTTGGGACTCAGTGCATCCCTATCGCGATTTTATAATAGTTTACAAGATGTTGCTGACGACCCGTCTTCTATCTCGGCTAGGCAGCTAATGTTGGCCGAAGCCCAAGGCTTGGGTGATCGTTTCGCCGATATGTCTTCACAGATTGACAGTTTAAGTCGGGAAGTGAATACCCGTATTTCAGCGTCGGTCAGTGATATTAATGATCTCAGTGCTCAAATTGCTGAAATCAACTTGATGATTAGCAAGTCTCAGGGCCAGTTTGGTTCAGAAGCTAATGATTTACTCGATCAGCGCGATCAGGCTTTGTTATCACTCAATGAACTGATTGGTACGACGTCGGTTGAGCAGGGTGATGGCAGCGTTAGCGTTTTTATCGGTAATGGCGAAGCGCTAGTGCTAGGCGAGCGCGCGATTAAAATGAAAGCGGTAACCAATGTTTTTGAGCCTGGACGCATTGAGATTGCCATGGAGGCTGGCAATAAGTTTTCAGAAATTAGCGACAGCATTCGTGGTGGCAGTTTAGGTGGAACCCTGAGTTTTCGCGATGGCGTCTTAAACGACACCCGTAATGAGTTGGGTAGAATCGCGATTGCGATATCGGACTCACTGAATAGCTTGAATCGTTCAGGTATGGATTTAAAAGGTGGTCAGGGCTCGGATATATATAGCGTGCCGGATCCTGAGGTTTATCGCAGTAGAAACAATACCAGCGGCGCGGAATTGAGTGCCCAAATAACCGATATTTCGGCTTTAGATGGTAATAATACGTTGATTCGCCTAGATGGCGCCGGTTGGCGTTTCTATGACGAAAGTTCGGGTACAGAAATTACGGGTGTTACCGGAACGGGTACCGTTGCCGATCCGTTTGAGTTTAATGGCTTGCAAGTCAGCTTCAACTCAGCGGCGGCGGTGGGAGATCAGTTTTTACTTAAGCCCACGCAAGCTGCGGCAGATGGTTTGAAGGTTGTCATGACTGATCCCGCGGGTATTGCCGCGGCGGCGGCAACCCGCAGCACCGTTGATTTAGATAATATTGGTTCTGGCAAAATTTCTGAAACGGATGTGGTGGATAGCGCTAATCCTAATTTGCTAGATGATGTAGATATTGAATTTTTAAATGCGAACACCTATCAGATTAACGGCGCCGGAAGTTTTAGTTTTACGTCGGGGTCGGAAGTTACTATTAATGGAAATAAGGTCACCATTACCGGCACGCCTGTAGCGGGTGATCATTTCTACATTGGTGCAAATACCAATGCCTTGGGCGACAACCGAAATCTGTTAAAAATGGCAGCGGCGGAAAGTAATAAAATTCTGAACGGTGGTACCGCCAGTATTCAAGACACAGTAAATGGCTTGGTGGGTGATATTGCGGTTGCGACCCGCAGTGCTCAGATAAATCGCCAGTCGCAAGAGAACTTGTTGACGCAAACTAGCACCAATCATCAAGCAATTTCTGGTGTGAACTTAGATGAAGAGGCGGCAAATCTATTGAAGTTTCAGCAGGCTTATCAGGCGGCGGCACAGGCGGCGAGCGTGGCCAACGATTTGTTCCAAGCCCTGATGGGTGCGTTTCGCTAAGGTTTGAATCTTGATTGAAAAAAGTAACAGGACAGGCCGGATTAACGACATGCAGTTGCAGAGAGTAGAGCGATGAGAATTTCAACAAGCCAAATGTACACCAATAGTGTTAACAGTATGCTTAGCCAACAAACCAAGTTGGCGGCAACGCAGCAACAATTGTCGACAGGAAAACGTGTTCTCAGTCCTTCGGACGACCCCGTTGGTGCCGTGCGCAGCCTTGAACTGAATCGTGCTCAGGATCAAACAGATCAGTATTTGCGTAATGCTAATTTACTGGATAGTCGTCTTCGCCTTGAAGAGAGTGTGGTGGGCAGTAGCATAGATGTGGTTCAGCGCATCCGTGAACTCACTGTGCAGGCTAATAATGACTCGCAAAGCAATGACTCCCGTGCGTCCATCGCGCTAGAACTTCGCCAGCAATTAGATAATCTGCTGAGCTATGCCAATACTAAAGACAGTAGTGGCCATTATATATTTGCCGGTTACCAAGAAGGCAGTGCAGCGTTTTCTAAAACCGCTGATGGCTATATCTATAACGGTGACGATGGTCAGCGTCAACTGCAAATAGGTCCCTCGCGCCTTATGGCAGATGGCGATCCAGGCTCCGATGTCTATATGGGTATTCTGAATGGCAACGGCCAGTTTATTGCAGCGGCGGACGCTAGCAACACGGGTACGGGCATTATCAACGCAGGTAGCGTTGCCGATGTGCAAGCTTTTAACCACTCGTCACTGACGATTCGGTTCACCAGTGAAACACAGTACGACGTTGTTGATGGTGGTGGCGCGGTAGTTGATAGCGGCGATTATCTTAGCGGAGGCGACATTCTCGTTGCTGGCATGGCGGTAAGCGTGACAGGCGCGCCGGCCACAGGTGACGAATTTACCCTGAGACCATCTAAGCGCCAAGATCTATTTTCGATGGTCGAATCTTTGGCGCTAGCCTTAGAAACACCGCGTAAGAATCAAACGGAACGTGCTGCGCAACACAATGAGATCAATACGGCGTTAAGTGGGTTCGATCAGGCTATTGACCATTTAATTCAGAAACAATCGAATATTGGCGCGAGGATGGAATCGCTTGAGCGCCAGTCAGATATCAATACCGGGGCGAATCTTCAAATATCGGAGAGCCTCAGCCTCATTAATGACCTAGATTATGCTGAGGCCATTTCCCGCTTTAGTCAGCAGCAGGCTTCTTTACAGGCGGCGCAGCAAGCGTTTGCTAAGACTCAGGGTTTGTCATTGTTTAATTATTTGTAAGTGGTAGCGAAGCTATAATCCTGAACAATAACGCACCCAAGGGTCAGCTTTGACTATACATTGGTTGAAATAAGCTTTGCATAGTTTTGCTTGCTACCTCGATACTCGCCTCCCGTTTTATATTATTCGTAGACCTACATCTACACTAACTTTCACTGCGTATATTGCATCCAGTGATGCTCGTACTACAGTTGTATTCTGCAGTAGTTATAACCAATAATAACAAGCAAAAAAAGAAACGATGTGCCGTCTTGCGCGTTGACTAAAGCACCGTCCATCGTCATATAACGGGATGATTATTCAATGAATACAAGGTATAAACCGTCTAAGTTCCTATGGGCAGCCATTGTATTGTGCGTGCTTGTATTGATCGCCCATGAATTGCTCGGCGCGCCCATGGTATTGCCTCCGCTGTCTGCTGCCGATTTGGCGGCGGATGTCATTTGGCTTCATCATTTTTCTTGGCACGTTGGGTCGATCGCAATCATAGCGATGATCGCTTTATTTATTCTCGCTACGAAAAAGCCGGAAAACTTATTGATGGCAACGGTGGCAACTGCCATGAGTGTTGGCTTTGCACTACTTGGGCTTAGTTTGGCGATAGTCGGTGATAAGGCGCTTTGGGGTACGCCTGCACCCTATGCTTGGTGCATAGTCGCGATTCTTGGAAGTCTTGGGATTCTCAGAACGCGGTGAGTTGGAAGAGCACGCGACCGATATAATAATAGCTACGTAGGTTTGTCTTGACAAAACAGGTCTTGAATCACGTCAACTCCACAAAGTTTTATGGATTACGCGCGCGGTACGACTCCTCGTCACAAGGGTTTTCGTCGTCGCCAACGAAAGTGTAAGTACACAGATATTCAACAATTCTAGTCTTTTTCTAAAGAATTTGGTCCTAAGCCCAATTCATTCCCGTTTGTTAAGTTATGACTTTTCATACTCCTAGGTTAAAAAATCGAACTTGTTTGTTGGCGTTCAGTAAGCTGTGTGCAACCCGTCGATCATATGGCCTTTATAAATAAACTGAATTGAGAGGGCCATATTAATGCGGGTAGTAGATTACGTTGGAGTATATATGTACGTTTTGAGTGTCTTTATAAAATGGCGCTCAGATGTTGAGTCCGCCTCTAGTCAAAGGATAGTCCCCCCACATCGACGTCAAGGTGCTTAGAAATACGTCGCGCTTTTTTACTTTAGTTTTCGGTCTACCAGTCGATACGACTAAAGTCCGGTGTGTTTATGGCATTTAGCTGCCAAAATCAGTGGTTTTTGCAGTTTAATACTGACCCAAATGCGTACATCTACTTACAAAATAAACTTAAAGATCTTCCCGAAATCTCCGTTATATGGGGTGAAAGCAAATCACAGCCAATCGGGCTGGTGCTTAATCAAAGACTAATCGTCTTTATACCGCATAGAGTGGAAAGGAGATTTACCATGGCCCTAAGTATCAACACCAATGTTGCGTCACTGAATGCACAGCGTAACCTGCAAAAGTCGCAAGAAACATTGAACACTTCACTGCAGCGCCTTTCTACTGGCCTGCGTATTAACAGCGCAAAAGATGATGCGGCCGGTTTGGCGATCACTACGCGCTTCACAACCCAAATCAACGGTTTGAACCAAGCGGTTCGTAATGCCAACGACGGTATCTCACTAGCTCAAACTGGTGAAGCGGCCATCGACGAAATTACTAACAACTTACAGCGTATTCGTGAGCTAGCAGTTCAGTCAGCTAACTCAACCTACTCTGCCTCTGACCGCCAAGCACTAGACTCTGAAGTACAGCAGCGTTTAGCAGAAATCGACCGTATCGGCAGCCAAACTTCCTTTAACGGAACCAAGCTTCTCGACGGTAGCTTCGGCAGCGCGAGCTTCCAAGTAGGTGCAAACGTCGGTGAAACCATCAGCGTTAACTTGGCAACGGGTGTTAAATCTAACCAGATCGGCCAAATTGCTAGCGCCACTGGTACAGCAACCTCTGCAGCGATTCCTGCTAACACCCTTAGTCTTGCCGTCGGATCTGGTGAGGCAGTTGTTATCGACGCGTCGGTAGCAGGTAACGGTGCAGGTCAAACTGCAGCAAGTGCCTACTCTAAAGCAGACGCGATCAACTCAGCCGGTGTGTTTGGCTTGAGCGCGACAGCGACTAACGAGAGCACCCTGGCCTTCACTGATATTGGTGGTTCTGCGACAGACACTTACGCACTAACCATTAACGGTGTGGATGTCTACGACGCAGGTACTGATGCTTCAACAGCAATCGATATTGATGCCTTCGTGAACACTGTAAACCAAAAATCGGTTGAAACCGGTGTGACGGCGAGTGTATCGGGCACTGATGTTGTGTTCACTGCAGCAGATGGCCGCGAGATTGCCCTTGACGAAACCACGGTTGTTGGTGGTGTTGGTGATAACACCAGCTACGGGTCTGTAACGCTGTCATCTTCTGACACTATCGCAGTTGTCGGTGGCACTACCATCGGTATAGCTGACGGTACGGTTGCAAAAGACACAACTACCTTGTCTTCGGTATCGGTATCTTCAGTCGCTAACTCAAACGACACGATTCAACGGATCGACTCGGCTCTGAGTTCAGTAAGTAACCTACGTAGCGAGTTCGGTGCGGTCCAAAACCGCTTTGAATCCACTATCACTAACTTGCAAACGATCTCTGAGAACCTGTCTGCATCACGTGGTCGGATTCTAGATGCTGACTTTGCTGCGGAAACCGCAAACCTGACTAAAGCGCAGATCCTACAGCAGGCTGGTACCGCCATCCTTGCTCAGGCAAATGCGCTTCCACAGGCTGCCTTAAGTCTGCTGCAGTAAGCTAAACCCGAGGAGTTCCCGCGCTAATAGTAGCGCGGGAATTTTCGGTCCGGAAAGGGAGTTAAAGAGAGACTTAAGGGCCATTCGGCCCTATTCGTGTTTCTTGAATAACTGTTTGAAAGGGTGAATAGGTTACATTATGGATACAAGTCTAAATATACAATCAGCGGCGAACTACCACAAACCTGTGGAGCGTGTGTCAGAGCGGCCTGTCGTACAGACAGTATCGGCAAACCTCAGACCAGCTGCGCAGAATGTGGTACGTCCAGATCAAGCGATAGTGAGTGCTGGCGGCAAGACTTTGCCGCAAGACCAAGCAAAGGGGGCAAATCTGCCCGCTTCATCACTTAAACCTGCCCCTAAGTCCCCAGACGCCGATAGCGCTAAGCCCTCAGAATTGAGCCGCTTGGCTGTCGCTCTAGTTGCCGAGTTTGGCTCGTCAAGCAATATTGAGCGAACGGAACAAGCGGTAGAGAAGCTGAATGAGATTTTAAAGGATCGCGAGCGCGACTTAGAGTTCTCTATAGATGAGGATACCGGTCGCACCATTCTCAAGGTCATTCATGCCGAGTCAGGTGAAGTTATTCGTCAGATTCCGCCAGAAGAACTGCTGAATATTGCGCGCACTTTTATTGAGGGAACCGGCACGCTAATAGAAGATCAAGCTTGATTGGCGTGATAACTGCATTGTTATTCGAATGGGCAGCTTACAATCGGCGGTTCGTACTATTACGAATGCCATAACAGTAGTAATAAACGCACAATAAGGCGACATATTTAAATCGTTTTCTACGATTGCAATACGAGTCGGGAGATATCATGGCTTCAATTACAGCGTCGGGAATTGGATCGGGACTCGATATCAGTGGTATCGTCTCGCAACTGGTTTCCGCAGAGCGCGCGCCTACAGAAAATCGACTGAACTCTAAAGAATCCCTGATCCAAGCGCGCTTGTCCGCGTTCGGTTCGCTAAAATCCGCCTTGACTAATTTCCAGTCCAGTCTTAGTACGCTAAAGAATCCAGAGAGTTTTACTAAGCGTGGAGCGACGGTATCTGATCCTACAGTTTTTTCCGCGACGACCACTTCATCCGCGGCGCCAGGTACTTATTCCGTCAAGGTAGAACAATTAGCAGCTAGTCATAAAATTGCCTCACAGGCCTATACTGACAGTGATACCAGTGTTGGTAGTGGCGAGTTGAATTTTACTGTTAACGGTGAGTCCTTTTCAGTTGCCATAGAAGAGGGTGCCGATAGTTTGGCTGAAATCCGCGATGCGGTGAATTCTGCCTCAGATAATAGCGGGGTCTCCGCGTCAATTATTAATGATCAAGACGGCGCGCATCTGGTGTTTTCGGCCACTAAAACCGGTGTCGAAAATGCCATTAATATCGCCGTTACCAATGGCGCAAGTGGCGATTTGAGCCAGCTCGTCTACGATACAAGTTTAGGCGTTCAGGTTAGCTCGATGGTTGAGAAGGCTGAGGCCTTGGACTCGATTGTTAACGTAGACGGTTTTACCCAGACGAGTGCCAATACAAAGATTGACGGCATGATTGAAGGCGTCACCTTGGATCTTAAAAAGGCGCTACCGGGCGAAAGCTTCAGCCTTAAAGTTCAGGTGGACACAAAATCTGTCAAGTCTGCGATAGAAGGCTTCGTTAATAACTACAATACATTGATGACCACGATAAACGATCTCACAGCTTACGACCCCGAAGCGAAAACTGCTGGCTTGTTGCAGGGGGATTCGGCGACCCGTAGCGTTGCAAATCAGCTGCGTCGTGAAATGGGAACCATTACCAGCGGTTTAGACTCGGAGCTTGATTCCTTAGCTGAGCTGGGTATAACCACCGGCGACAAAAATAAACTCGAAATCGACACGACCCAGTTCGCTGAAGTGATGAATTCTGATTTCGATAAATTAAGCGGTGTTTTTTCAAGTGAATCAGGTTATGCGGTTCGTCTCGATAGCTTAATTGGTAACATCACGGCAAGCGGTGGAATTTTGTCTAATCGCACCGATGGGCTCAATAGCCAAGTTAAACGTATCTCGGAACAACGCGAGGCTTTGGACGCGCGTATTGTCGGGATCGAAGCTCGTTATCAGGCGCAATTCAGCGCGCTAGACAGCCTGCTAGGTCAACTTAATTCCACCGGTGACTTTCTGACTCAGCAACTGGCGAATTTGCCGGGTACTGTGTTTAAAAATGGTAAATAGAGCTTCTATATAGGTATAAGTACGTTAACAAAGTTCTAAAGAAAACCATGGATAAGTCGTCAATTAGAGTAAGCAACGAGGCTTATCAAGAGGAAAGAATATGAGCTATTCAGCAGGTAGAGCAACCCAAGCTTATGCGGCAGTAGGGGCTCAATCTAGAGTGTCAGCAGCTAGCCCACACCGACTAATTCAGCTATTGATGGATGGTGCACTAGATCGTCTTGCCATTGCCAAAGGTCATATGCAGCGTCACGAAGTGCCTCAAAAAATTAATGCTGTAAATCGTACTATGTCGATAATTGACGGCTTGCGAATGAGCTTAGATCACGGTATTGATGCAAGGATGAGTGATAACCTAGAAAACCTCTATGATTATATGAATCGCCAACTCTTACTCGCTAATATCAATAACGATGTAAAGGGTTTGGATGAGGTCTCATCGCTGTTAAGAGAGTTAAAAGAAGCCTGGGATGCTATTCCAGACGGTTTACAAAATGGTGAGGCCTTAGGCGAAGGATTGGCATCGCTAACGGTTTAATGTGTTTTTACTGGGTGTTTGGCTTTGCTCTGTCCGCGGCGCGCAGGTTGCGGGCGGGGCAGCTTCCAAGGTGAATAATGAATAATATTGAAAACATCGCTAGATCATTAACGACTCGTCAGCGCAGCTTACAGGCGATTATGGCGTTAACCGAGCACATCCGTGAATTGGCAGAGAACAATGAATGGGTTGAAGCTCTTGGTGAGCAGCGCAGGCGTCGCCTTATGATGGACGATTTCTTCGCGACGCCCTGTAGTCCTGCTGAGAGCAGTGAAGTGGCAGAGGCAATAGAAGGCATACTTGCGGTCGATCGCATTGTGAGCGACATGCTCTATCGCCAACGTGGCACCTTGTCTCAGGAAGCCAACCAGTCCTGCCGCAACATTCGTAATGTTGACCGCTATTTAAGTAATAGTTCGAACTAGCCTGCTAGCGGACGTTCGGGCCGCTAGTTCATAAAATTACAGATGTCACCTTATAAAACCTAGGACATCCACGTATTCACGCGCCTACCTGATTTTCTGCACAATAGCCCCATAGACGATGTAGCCTTATCAGCGCATTGTTAATACAGCCTTCACAACAATAAGATTTTGGCTTTGGTTCTTGTTGTGCGCTACATTCATTGAACGAGTGAACATTCAATGCAACAGAATAAAAAACTGATTTCAGACGGCTACGATCTAATTGCCAATAAGACAATGGAGTCAAAAGCAATGCGCGATCTTGATGAGCTGATTGCTCAGGTATCGACATTTGACACCTTGGTTCTTATCCGCGGCGAATCTGGCAGTGGCAAAGAAGTTGTAGCGCGACGCATACATGAAGCGTCGCCGCGTGCCGGAAAAGCCTTTATTCCTGTTAACTGTGGCGCGATCCCGGCTGATCTTTTAGAAAGCGAATTGTTTGGTCACGAGAAAGGCGCATTTACCGGCGCGATAGCAACACGTCAAGGTCGTTTTGAACTCGCCGAAGGCGGTACGCTGTTTCTTGATGAAATCGGTGATATGAGCCTTCCAATGCAAGTTAAATTACTTCGCGTATTGCAAGAGCGTTGCTTTGAACGTGTCGGCAGCAACGAGACCAAGCGTTGCAATGTGCGTATCTTGGCGGCAACTCACCGCAATCTTGAGGACATGGTAGAAGACGGTAGCTTTAGACAGGATTTGTTTTATCGCCTAGATGTTTTTCCAATCGAGGTGCCGGCGTTGCGCGAGCATACCGAAGATGTAGCTACCTTGATGGCCTTGTTCATGGAAAAGCTTGAAGCCAAAGGAATGCGTACACCACGTTTTTCCGCCAGTGCGATGCGTGCGCTAAAGGTTTACGGCTGGCCCGGCAATATACGTGAACTTGAGAATTTGATGGAGCGTCTAGCCATTACTCATAGTGGGAAATTGGTAAGTGTTAATGACTTGCCAAAGCAGTTTCGTATTATGGGCATGGTGGAGCTTGATGTAGAGGCTGAATATGAGCGCGACGACCAAGATGCCTTAATGAATACCTTACTTGCCCGCCCTGTAGATGACGACAACGATATTGCCTTCTCGGTAGCATCTTCAAATGGCAGGCCGCCGCTACCAGTGGAAGGGATTGATTTGAAGTCCTATTTACAAGACATCGAGCAGTGGTTTATCTCTGAAGCACTGCGTAAAGAAAACGGTGTAATAACCCGTGCGGCGCAATTACTTGGTCTGCAGCGTACAACGCTGGCAGAGAAGATGAAAAAAATGGGTGAAGTTTAGACATAGCAATTGCAGATCTTTTTAGTGACCTAACATTCAAATATAGCTTTTTACGTTATTTTTTATTCCACTGAATAAAGCGCTTCGATGGCGCTTTTTTTTCGCCTCGTATTTTATTTTTATATTTAAAATTAGCGCCAAAAAATACTCGCCAAAAAACTGTCGGTTTTATTAAATATAATCATAAGTCATTGTTTTAAATGGAGATAAATTAGTGGCATGGCGATTGCTTTATCGACTGTAGGTAACTTATACGAGTCTACGGCGATGACCAAAGATAAGAACAACAAAAATAGCTTCAGCTTCGCAAATAGCTTTGCAGAGCAACATTGCTTAGATCTTTGTCGTCAGGAAATAGTATACGCAGCCAAACGTTTGGCGACGGAGCTACTCATTGCCAAAAGCGTCGCATCGTTAAATCCTGCAACAGAGGGAGGTCGTTAATATGGCTGATTTAATTGTGGCAGATAAAGCATCTAAGTCAGTCAAGGCTTTGGCCGCCCGTGTGGCGATGACTGATGCAACGGTACTGATTAGTGGTCAGAGTGGCGCTGGTAAAGAAGTCTATGCGCGTTTTATTCACAGTCATTCACGCCGCAGTGACGGGCCATTTATTGCATTAAACTGCGCGGCAATTCCAGAGAACATGCTTGAGGCTATGCTGTTTGGCTATGAGAAAGGCGCGTTTACCGGCGCCATCAACAGTCACGCCGGTAAATTTGAACAGGCCCAAGGCGGTACGCTTTTACTAGACGAAATTTCTGAGATGGATCTCGGCCTGCAGGCAAAACTGCTGCGGGTATTGCAGGAGCGGGAATTAGAGCGCTTAGGAAGTCGTAAAACCCTCAAGCTAGATGTGCGCGTGATTGCAACGAGTAACAAGGATGTTCGTGCGGCGGTCCGTGAGGGCGAGTTTCGCGAAGACTTATTTTACCGACTGAATGTTTTCCCCCTGCTGATACCTAGCTTGGCAGAGCGTCGTGGCGATATTTTGCCCTTGGCGCAATATTTCTTAAGTCGCGATAGCAGCGTGCGCGATCCTGCGGCAATGTTAAGTGATGGTGCTGCTAATGCACTTATTGGTTACGCATGGCCGGGGAATGTTCGCGAGTTGGACAATGTGATTCAGCGGGCCATGATTCTTCGTCAACAAGACGAGATAACTGAGCGGGATATTCAGTTTGAAACCGGTCTTAGTTTCGTCAGCGATTTTGAAGAGCGTTTCAATACCACGTCTGTGACAGACGCTGGTGATGACGAGCAATCCAATGATAGCTGCGGTGTACTAGATGGCTTTATGCGAGACCAGGAGCGTCGTGTTATCACCGATGCGCTTAAAGTTGGTCGCTCTAAAAAAGAAGCAGCAGAAATTTTAGGAATAAGCCCGCGTACTCTACGTTACAAACTCGCGCGCCTGCGTGAGCAAAGCTACATCACCGGTTAAGGAGACTCGAGATGTCTGACAGTATGAATGTAAACCAGATTCTCACCCAGATTCGCTCTCTCCGGGACCAGACGAGTATTGCGCGGCCGGAAGCAAACCCAAACAGTCTTGGTGCTATTAACGTTAACCCGACGGAAAAGGTCGATTTTGGGTCTATGCTTAAGCAATCTATTGATGCCGTTAATGAAACCCAGAAGAGTGCCGGTGCTATGTCAGCAGCATTTGAGCGTGGCGATGAAAACGTCAGCTTAACTCAGGTGATGGTGAATTTGCAGAAGTCAGAAGTCAGCTTTAAAGCGATGGTAGAAGTGCGTAATAAGTTTGTAGATGCCTATCAAGAAGTGATGAGGATGTCGATGTAATGGCGGCGATCAGCGTAAGAGCGACGGTGGAGAATCATCATGGCTGAAACTAAAGCAACCCCAACCGCAAATTTATTGGCCCAAATGGCCGGTAACGATGTTCTTCGTCAACTCCTTATTTTGGTCGGTATTGCGGCCAGTGTGGCGGTTGGCGTAGCGGCGGTTATGTGGTCACAAGGCAGTGACTACCGCACTTTGTACGCCAACGTGGAGCCTCAGCGCGCCGCTGGCGTAGTAGATGCACTAACTGCTGCGGGTATCCCTTATAAAATTCAGGATAACACCGGCTCTATTATGGTTCCTTCAGAGCAGTTACATGACGCGCGTATTAAGTTGGCGGGTCAGGGTGTAATGCGAGATGGATCGGGTATGGCCATGCTAGAGCAGGAACAAGGATTTGGCGTTAGTGAGTTTATGCAGTCTAAGAAATTCCACTACGCCCTAGAGCAGGAACTTGCTCGTACTATTGAAAGCATGCATCAGGTGCGCAAGGCACGCGTACATTTAGCCATCCCCAAACAATCGGTGTTTGTGCGTGACCGCAAAGCCGCCAGTGCGTCCATTATGTTGGATGTATTTCCTGGCAGTGTCATCGACAAGCAAAATGTGGGCGCTATTGTAAATTTGGTGGCATCTAGCATCACCGGCTTATCACCAGAACAGGTAACTGTGGTAGACCAACAAGGTCAGCAATTGTCCTATCAAGGCGAAAAAGACGACTTAGGACTGAGTTCGCGTCAGTTTACTTATCGTCAGCGTATTGAAAATGCCTACCAAGAAAACATTGAAGAGTTATTGGGGCCACTGGCAGATGCGGGTCAGGTCCGAGTCAAAGTTGCTGCAGATATCGATTTTTCTAGTAATGAAGAGAGTCGTGAAAGCTGGACACCAGAAAGTAAAGTGGTGCGCAGCGAACAAATCAATGAACAGACAAACGGCGACGTAAATGCGACCGCCAGCGGTATTCCCGGCGCTCTTAGCAATCAGCCGCCTACCGGTGCAGCAAAGGCAGAGGAGCGCGATACTGGTAATCGCTCCATTGTGCGCAACTATGAAATCGAACGTATTTTGAATCATTCATCTACGCCCACGGGCATGGTGCGCCGCTTATCGGTGGCGGTGGTGGTCGCTAATCGCCAACAGCTTGACGATCAGGGCCAAACCCAATCGGTGGAAGTGTCACCGGCAGAGTTGGAAAAGCTTACTCTTTTAGTGCGCGATGCTATTGGTTTTGATGCCGCACGTGGTGACCGCGTCACAGTGGTATCAGCGGATTTTAGACCGGTTGAAAAAGTGGATATGGATATGTCTGAGCCCGCCATTTGGGAACAGCCATGGTTCGCAAACTTAGTTAAGCAGTCGCTAGTTGGTGTCGGCGTGTTGTTTATTATCTTCGCGATATTACGCCCCGGTATGCGCACGCTAATGCAGGCGCAAATCAGTGGCCCTAGTAAGGCCTCACCTCGCGCTCTGGAAAGGGGTGACGACGGCCTAAGAGGCGAAGTATTACATCCTGCTATTGCTGCGCTTGGCGCACCGCCATTGGCCGCAAAAATGGGTTTTGAAGACAAGATGACCGAGGTGCGCTCAGTAGTGGATGAAAATCCGCAACGGGTTGCTCAAGTAATGAAGAAATGGGTGGCAGAAGAAAATGGCAAATCCTGAAATGGCAACAAACTCGGGCGGCAGTGGCAGTGAAAAGGCCGCATTATTTTTACTGATGCTCGGAGAAGAGCAAGCGTCTAAGGTGCTCAAATTTGTTGAACCCTATGAAGTAGAACGTATCGGTACGGCAATGGCGTCTATTCGCAGTGTCGACAATCGTTTGGCGGAAGCGGTAGTTGATGATTTCCGCGTGGCATTGCATCAAGAAACTTCGCTTGGGGTGGGTGTGCAGGGTTATGTGCGTAAATTATTTACTTCAACCTTGGGTGAGCAAAAAGGGGCGACCTTAGCGGATCGTGTACTTGGTGATGAAGAAACCCAAGAAATGAGTTCCCTGCGGTGGCTAGAGCCAGAAGCCTTGCTTCACATGATGCATGACGAACACCCCCAGATCATTGCCATCACCATGGCACATATGGATCAAGCCCAAGCGGTTGCGGTACTAAAACAAATGCCAGCGGCGCAGCAGGACGATATCGTCATGCGTATCGCCAATATGCAAACCATTCCCCAGTCTGCAATGCGCCAACTACAGACTGTGCTTAAGAAAAAATTGTCGGTTACCGCCACGTTTAAAAATCGGAAAATAGACGGAGCAGCGACCGTTGCAGGCATTATGAATGGCCTGTCACCCGATGCCGAATCTCGGATATTGGAGGCCGTAGCTAAAGAAAATCAAAGTCTATCTGATCGTATTCAAGACCTTATGTTTGTGTTTGGCAACCTCGTTAATATTCCAGACAAGGGCATCCAGCTATTGCTTAGAGAAGTGGGTTCAGACGTACTGCCCTTGGCACTAAAAGGTGCTGACGAACAGGTGCGCGAAAAAATTCTGGGCAATATGTCCAAGCGCGCACGTGAAATGTTGGTCGAAGATATGGAGTCTCGCGGCCCAATGAAACTCAGCGATGTAGAAGCGGCGCAAAAAGATATTCTTGCGGTTGCCAAAAAATTAGCCGACGCGGGGCAAATTGATTTGGGGCGCGGTGGTGAAGATTACGTTTAGGGTCTTTGTAGTTAAACGAGTGATGATGTTTCTGTGGTAATGCGGATTTCGCTAGAAAAATAAGGTGTTTTTATGGCAGATGTTTTTCAAGTTTTTAACCCGCGTATCGTATCTGCCGAAGAGACTGCCGCGCAACCTGCCCAGACAAAGCCGGCGCTGTCTGGTGACTATCAGCGCTGGGAGCCTTCACAGGTAGCGGATGCAAGCTCAAGATCTACCGTTATTAAAAATTCCGCGCCCGCAAAGAACGATATCGAAAATGAGCTAGAAGTCGCGCGTGAAACAGCAAAAAAACAAGGCTACCAGCAAGGTTTAGAAGAAGGTCACGCTGAAGCTAAGCGAATTTTAGCGGAGCAAAGTCAGCAATTGCAGTTGGCGATGGCGGCGCTGCGTGAGCCGCAACAGTGGGTAGACACCGAGTTAGAGCGCGAATTATTTACCATGACCATGGCGCTGTCGCGTCAATTATTGCGTCACGAACTTAGTGTGCGACCTGAGTTGATTGAAAACCTTGTTCATCAGGCAATAGAAGCGCTGCCCATTACCAGTGGGGATTTAAATATTTATCTTAATCCCGCCGATGTAGACATTTTACGTGAGCTTGCCAGTGAGCGAGGAGAAGACATTGAATCTTCATGGATACTGTTAGAAGACCCCACCGTGACCCGTGGTGGTTGTCGAATCAGCAATGATTACTCCCGTATTGATGAGGAGCTTGAAACGCGCATAAAGCGTATTTCGCTGGAAATGTTGGGTGAGCAGTCGACGATGCTACATGCCGACGGACAATAAAATTAACTATCTAAGTCAGCGGCATCAACGGACTTTTTTATGACACTAACAACACGTGGCCAACTCTCCGATAAATTCGCGCAGTATCGCCAGCGACTTAGCGGTTCTGACCGTCCGGTGGTTGAGGGTCAGCTCAAGCGAGTGGTCGGCACGATGTTGGAAGCGGTGGGATGTAAAGCACCAGTAGGCGGATATTGCTTAGTTGAAGCTGCCGACGGTGAATGGTTAGAGACTGAAGTGGTGGGTTTTGCCACCGACAAAATTTTATTGATGCCCACAGGGGAATTGCGTGGCGTGATGCCAAATGCGCGGGTGATCCCTATTGAGAAGGGGTCAGATTTTCCCGTTGGCGACGGTCTACTTGGTCGTGTTTTAGACGGTGCCGCAAGACCGCTTGATGGCGGCGGGCCTCTGAAATGTACCCAGATGCGTTCAATTTCTGGGGTGCCAATCAATCCATTATTGCGTCAGCCAATACGTGAACCGCTAGACGTGGGAGTGCGCTCAATCAATTCACTGTTAACGGTTGGACGAGGCCAGCGCCTAGGTCTGTTTGCAGGTAGTGGCGTTGGTAAAAGTGTGCTGTTAGGCATGATGACACGATTTACCGAAGCAGATGTTGTCGTCGTGGCATTGATTGGTGAGCGTGGCCGAGAAGTGAAAGAATTCATCGACAGTATTCTCGGCACCGAAGATATGAAGCGTGCCGTGGTGATTGCAACTCCGGCAGATCACCCACCCTTGATGCGTATGCGCGGTGCGTGGCTGGCAACGTCCATTGCTGAACACTTTCGTGACCAGGGTAAGCAGGTGTTACTACTTATGGATTCTCTTACCCGTTTCGCTCAAGCTCAACGTGAGGTTGCGCTAGCTACAGGTGAGCCGCCAGCGACTAAAGGGTATCCGCCGTCGGTGTTTGCGCGTTTACCCGCTTTGGTCGAACGAGCTGGTAATGGCGCGGCGGGCGGAGGGTCTATTACCGCGTTTTATACCGTGCTTGCAGAGGGCGATGATCAGAATGATCCGATAGTTGATTCTGCAAGAGCGATATTAGATGGGCATATTGTTCTATCACGCGCACTTGCTGATGCCGGTCATTTTCCGGCCATAGATATTGAACGGTCAGTGAGTCGGGCAATGAACGATGTCACTGACAAAAGTCACCAAGATCAGGTTAGGTATTTTCGACAGATGTATTCGCTGTATCAGCAGAATAAGGATCTGATTACGATAGGTGCCTATCAGCGTGGAAGCGACGCAAGGCTTGATGAAGCGGTGACAGCATGGCCAAGAATGGTCAAGTTTTTACAGCAGGCTTACGATGAATCAGAAGGGTTTGACAGTTCATTAGATCAGTTAACCGCACTGTTGGATGAATAGAAAAATAACGACATATTTGCCGGATAGAAACTTTGCAGTAACGTAGGTAGAGGTCTGACCATGAAGAAATCGCAGCGTATGAAAACCGTGAACAGTCTTGCGGAACGCAATGAGCGCGAGCAGGCCGACAAGTTTGCTAAGAGTCAGCAAAAGTGCGAAATCCAGCAAAAGAAATTAGCTGAGTTAAAACAATATTATCAAGAATATATGGATTCCAGTCGCAAGATGAGCGGTGAGTTTTTAGATATTAGTCGCTTGCAGGAAACCCGGGCATTTATGACAAAGCTGTCTGGTGCAATCGCGCAACAACGCGATATCGTTCGCAATTTAGAAGTCACTATGAATACCGATCGCAAGCATTGGATGGATAGCCGTCGCCAAGCGATGAGTATGCAAAAACTCACCGAACGCTATGTTGATCAGGAGATGCGTCAGGCCGAAGCGGCTGAACAGCGTTCTGCTGATGACTTAAGCAGCCAACGTTTTGTATGGTCTATGCGGCAAAATAACGCTATGGCATAGACATTGCTCTATTACTAGGTAAGACGAGTAGAAATAAGCGCATTTTTGCTGTTAACGCGGCGTATTAGATTTAATTTGCAATGGCATATTAAATTTAAAAGCGTAAAAATCAGGTTACATACCATGCAGAATAATATTAGTTCAGCCTTACCCAAAGTAGATGGTAATAGCGTCAAAGGCCCTGCGCCGGGCGGCGCTAATAAAGCGGTAGGTGGCGATACACCATTTAATAAGCTACTTAGTGGCGCCCAAAATGGTAGTGCGCAAACTAGATCGTCAAGTGGTGAAATTACAAGCGATGACACAGAGACGACTGCCAGTAATGAACAACTCAGTGCCGACGTAGATATTTTTTCTGATCCCTTGTGGGATGTTGGTATTAGCGGAAAAATGGTGCCGGAAAGTGGTCAAGAGTTGCCGGTATCAACCTTCGATACCGAGGGCTTAGACGCGCTAACTCTTCAGGATGAAAACTCTGAGGGAGAGGTGCTTGTTACCTGGCAACAATCTCAAATTGACTGGTCCAGACAATTAAATTTAGCCAATGCTGGTGGTTCGCAATCTAGTTCTGCCCCCGCCTTAACTAGCGTCGCTATGAGTCTTGCTAGCGACTCTGGTGCGGCTAATGGTGAAGACGATGTAGCGACCAGTTTGTTGGCTAAAAATGATAAAAACGCAGCAACTATTTTAGACAATAAATTAAACACCACCGTGCCGACAACATCGGCAAGTGAATTGAGCAAACCAACAACTGGCTTTGCTTCAGCGATGCAGCTCAGTGCAGCCGCTAGTTCGGCACAAGCTATGAAGGCGGCGAATCAGGTTGTTGAATCAGTGTCAGATTCTGCTCTAGGTCTAGAACTTAACGCCACCTCGCAGTTGCGCTCAGCGGACAGTAGTGCAGCCCGTGCACCTGTCGCATTAACGGTCAGCCAGAACGCGCTTACCGATCCGAACTGGGCGCAAGCTATGTCGGCTAAAGTGACGTGGATGGCTGGTAATGGCGTACATACGGCGACGATGCAGTTACACCCTGCGGAGCTGGGTAGTATTCATGTTCAGTTGTCGGTACAGGGCGATACCACCTCTGTTCAGATTCAGACTCAGCACAAAGATACTTCAGACCTAATGGAGCGTATGATGCCGCGTTTACACAGCGGTATGGAAAGCCAAGGTTTGCGTCTCGACGACGTTAAGGTTAGTCATAATCCCGGTTTGAATGACGGCGCTGCGGCTAATTCTGGTCAACAGTTTGCTGGCCAATCGGCGGGTGATCGCTCCGGTGCGGCGAATAATGGTCGCAACGGGGCTGATCAAAATGGCAGCGTGCAGAATGGCTTGGTCGGCGAAGAAGGCTCTTTAATCGGTGCCAATAGTGCGACGGTAAGCCTCAACAATAGCGGTGTAGATTACTACGCTTGATAGCGCGCGGGGCCTTTATTAGGACTGCGCGCATTTTTATATCGGTGTTTAATTTATTACGTTGTTCTCAGCTTGTTTGCTAGCAGTACCTGTGTAAAAAGTGACTCATTAGCTTAGCTCTCTTACTTTTCCTCTCTCTTTTTCCCTTAGTCGCAGGACATCTGCGCGTACTCTTGCTGTGGTTATTACTAATGGCCGGCAATCTCTATGTTGTTAGAGTGGGCAACGCGGCAAGGAAATCGCCAATTTTTTGTCGAATTAGTGTGTTTTTATTTTAAGTTGTTGTTAATTAAGAAAAATATTGATTGGCATAGGCTTTGCTCTAATCCTCAGTAAGTGCTGATTTTGTGGCGTTCAATACAGTGGGAACAGGTATGAATAAGAAAATTATTATGATTGCGGTGCAAGTATTGGTGTTAGTTGCCGCAGTGGGAGGAACCTGGTTTTTCATGCATGAGCCCGCGCCTGAGCCTGTTGCTGCCGTGGGAGCCGATGACAAGCCTGCTGACGCAGCACCAAACGCTAAAAAAGAGCCAGAGTATTTTAGTTTATCGCCAGCGTTTGTCGTCAATTTGCAGAACGAGCGCAGCATTCGATTCCTGATGGTAGAAATCGATTTAATGTCTCGCAAAGACGATGTCTTTTCCCGCGTTGAACAGTACGAACCCCGTATTCGCAACGATTTACTCATGCTTTTAAGTAAATTAGATAGAGAGTCAATTGCTACGGCAGAACAGCGTCAGGCACTTCAGAATGAAGCGTTGGCGACAATCAATTCGGTACTAACAATTGAATCGGGTAAGGGCGGTGTTGAAGCTGTTTACTTTACCAAGTTCGTAGTGCAGTGAGGGTAGTACTGTGAGCGATATTCTCGATCCCGAAGAATTAGAAGCGCTGATGGCGGGTGAAGATCAGAATGATCCTAGCCGCGAAAAATATAATTTAGCCAGACAAGATTACGCGATTCAGCGCCTCATTCCCGCGCTATCGCTTATCCAGTCACAATTCGCTACCGCGACTCGAGACCGTATGCGTGAGTTTGTCTCAACGGTAGATGGCGTGCGTGTCGATAAGATCACTGTGATGAAGTTTGACGAAATGCTCAATACCTTGCCTGCACCCTGCAGTATTTCTGTTATTCACGGTTTGCCAATGAATGCCAGCATTTTACTGGCCTTTGAATCCGATCTGGTTTTTCAAATGGTAGACCGTTATTTCGGCGGTTCCGGCAGTCTTCAAAAAGGTCAGCGCGAGCTGCTTTCGGTCTCTGAATTCAGTTTTATGGAAATGCTGAACAATGCGCTACTCGGTGATTTGAGCACGGCGTGGAAATCGGTAATGAAATCTGAGCCTAGTATAGCGGCGCAGTATAGCGATCCGCGCATGTTAGATAGCATCGGCGAGGCGGACTCACTCGTAGCGACACGCTTTATTGTTAATGTTGGCGAGTTTACCGGCGGCCTCTGGTCGATTGTTCCTTGGAGTGCCATCGATGCGGTGCGCGACAGTTTGAGTGATCCAGCTAAGCCTGCCAGTAAAGCATCGAGTGCAGCATGGCGTGAACGCCTATGTGAAGGTTTAGAAACTGCGCCTATTGAATTGGTGGCGATTTTGGCGCAAACCAGAATGAGTTTAAAGCGAGTTTCATTACTCAAAGTCGGCGACGTGATCGATATCCCATCCGCTGAGGATGTTGTACTTATGATCGATGACACGCCATTCATGCATGGTCGATTTGGTAGTAACGACGAAAAGTTAGCCGTTAGGTTAACCGGACGCTCGGAATCAAATCGGCATCAGCACTGAGGATCGATCATGACGGATCAACTGAATGATGAGCAAGCGAGTGGCGATACTAACGCACAGCAAAACATAGCGGCTAACGCAGAGAAAACTATCTTGAGTGATAACAATGCAACACAAACATCATCGGCAAAAACAGGAAGCGGGCGCATGACGAAGGATATGAGTCTGGATATGATTATGGACGTCAACGTAAGTGTTGCCGTTGAAGTTGGCCGAACAAAGATGAGTATTCGCGACCTTCGCGAACTCAATCAAGGCGCGATTATTGAATTGGATCGCGCCGCAGGCACGCCATTAGATGTGCTGGTTAACGGCACTTTAGTGGCGCGCGGCGAGATTGTCGTGGTGAAGGAAAAATACGGCATCATGCTGACCGAAGTTGTGGGTCAAGACGAGCGCGAGCGCCACTAATGGCTACCATAGCTGCGTGTATTCGAGGCGGTGTCTCTGGTGTGCTGCTAAGTCTAGCGGCACTGCCTGTGTACGCCCAAGAGGTGGCGCCCAAGCCGGCGGCGTCGCCCAGTTTACCCGCAGGGCCATCCTACGACGTGTCGGGTATGGTTGGCAGTATGCTCTTCGTTATTGTCTGTATTGTCGGCCTGATGTGGTTATTACGCCGCACGCGCTTGGTGTCGGCATCGGGACAGGGCGGCGTGACGGTGGTATCGCAAATTCCACTGAGTATGAAAGAAAAATTATTAGTCGTGCAGGTCGGTGACGAGAAGTTACTGTTGGGTTGCACGTCAGCATCTATCAACACCCTTCATAGCTGGGCATCTGCAGCTGATGACGTCAATGCCAAGCCACCGGAGTCGGCCTTCGCGAAGCTACTTGCCAAACGCCAAGTCATGCCGGGCGCGACAAAATCAGCTGTAAAGACAGGTGAACAGCAATGAGAGCGGCTCGGTTATTAACCTTACTTTGTCTTTGCGGTTTACCTTTGATAGCAAACGCCGGACCGTTATCGCTGCCTGCGGTAACGTCGCTGCCCACCGCAGCGGGTGGTCAAGAATATACTGTATCACTGCAATTGCTTGCGGTGATGACGGCGCTTACGCTTCTGCCAGCTATTTTGCTTGGCATGACCGCGTTTACACGAATTATGATTGTATTATCTATATTGCGCCAAGCGTTGGGGACGGGCCAAACCCCGTCTAATCAAATACTGCTGAGTCTGTCACTTTTCCTTACTCTTTTTATTATGCATCCGGTGGCGGAAGTGGCGTATAACGATGCCATTAAACCGTATATAGCAGAAGAAATAACCTTCGATACCGCCTTGGAAACAGGCTTTAAACCCTTTCGCGAATTTATGCTTAGACAAACGCGGGAAGAGGATATTGGTCGCTTTGCTGAAATTGCCGGTATGCAGCAATTTGATAAACCAGAAGACGTGCCGTTTTCAATTTTGATGGCATCGTTTCTTACCAGCGAATTGAAGACCGCGTTTCAGATTGGCTTCTTGCTCTTTATTCCGTTTGTGGTTATCGACCTTGTGGTCGCCAGTGTGCTGATGTCTATGGGTATGATGATGTTGTCGCCAATGATGATATCGCTACCTTTTAAAATAATGTTGTTTGTCTTGGTGGACGGCTGGGGCTTGGTTATGGGCTCCTTGGCAGCGAGTTTCTATCAATGACGACCGCGACCGCAATAAAAACAACAAGGGCAACAAAGGCAGGCGTCACACCTAATGAGGTCGCACAATGAATGCAGACACGGTAATAGAAATTGGCCGTCAGGCAATGAATGTCACTGTCCTTTTGGCGGCACCACTACTGCTGTCGGCCTTGGCTGCCGGTTTAGCTATTGGTATGTTTCAGGCGGCGACACAGATTCAAGACATGACCCTGAGCTTTATTCCTAAGCTGGTTGTTCTTATTGTTGTTCTGGGCATTATGGGCCCGTGGATGCTGGGGCAATTGATAGATTACACCCGGGAGCTATTCATGATGATCCCTGGCTTGGTTGGGTAGCGTGTAAATGATCGCGCCTACGGCAGATCAACTCACGGTATTGTTAGCCTCGGCGTGGCTACCCTTTGTTCGGGTTAGCGGCGCCATGCTAACTGCGCCGTTGTTCGGTGCAGCCTATGTGCCTACTCGTGTGCGTATTCTTATTTCTGTTTTTGTTACCGTTGTTATTTTACCGCTGCTTCCCGCACCGCCGGTGATGAATTTAATTGGCTACGAGGCCATCTTGCTTGCTGCTAATGAATTACTCATCGGCATCTGCATGGGTTTTATCATCCAGTTGGTGTTCGACGCCATTATTCTTGCTGGTCAAATGATCGCTATGGGCATGGGCCTGGGCTTCGCCATGATGGTTGATCCCCAGCGCGGTGCTCAAGTACCAGTGTTGTCGCAGTTTTTGCTTATTTTTACCATGCTTTTATTCGTCGCCATGAATGGTCATATCGACTTTCTGGCGTTGTTGGCGAAGAGCTTTCAGTACTGGCCCATTGCTGGTGAAACAGTTTCTGCAGATCAGCTAAGTGTTATGTGGATGCGCGGGGCAGAGCTATTCACCGGCGCCATTCGCGTCGCTATTCCCGCTGTTGTCGCGCTACTGGTAGTCCAGCTTGCTGTTGGTATCGTAAGCCGAGCCGCACCGACTTTAAACCTGTTTGCCGTCGGCTTTCCTATCGCCATGCTTATCGGGTTTTTGGTTATCGAACGCTTAATCCCGAATTTACTCCCCCTGTTAACGTCGATGTTGGGCAATGCATTTATTGCTGCCGAACTGTTTCTCGGAGCCTGATAAATGGCTGAGAACGAGGACGGTCAGGAACGCACAGAAGAGGCATCGGCCAAGAAATTGGCCGATGCCAAAAAGAAAGGCCAAGTAACCCGCTCGAAAGAATTGACCACCATGATGGTTACCGTGGGTGGCGCTGCGATGTTGGTGTTTACCGGCGGCGAACTGGCCATGGCCTTAAAAAACCTACTCGCTCATAGCTTGTCGTCGGAATTTCTGCTGGTTGAAAATGAATCGCTGATTGTCTCCCGACTTTACACCACCTTGGTAACGGGCCTGATGACCATTTGGCCACTATTGGCCATTGCCTTGGTAGCAGTCATCGTGTCATCCACTATTTTAGGGGGCTGGACTTTTAGCTTAAGTGTAAAGATGGAGCGCCTAGACCCTATTAAAGGGATCGCCAAGGTATTTTCCCTGCGCAGTTTGGGTGAATTGGGCAAGGCAATAATGAAAATGGTGTTTATCGGCGTGGCGGCGGTGTGGCTGCTGTCGGGCATGACCGACGATATTCTTGCCCTGGGTATGCAATCTCCAAAAGATGCCATAGGTAACAGCGCCTCAATGCTGGTGTGGTTCTTTTTTGTAGTAAGTTTGCCGCTGGTGGCGATCGCTGCGATTGATGTGCCGTGGCAGATTTGGAATTTTAACAAAGAGCTTAAAATGACTCGTCAGGAAGTGCGCGACGAGCACAAAGAATCAGACGGTAGACCAGAAGTAAAAGCTAAGCTGCGTGAAATGCAGCAGGCGGCAGCGAACAATCGCATGATGGAAAAAGTCCCCACTGCAGACGTTATTATTACCAACCCGACCCATTTCGCGGTTGCGCTCAAATACGACGAAGCGCGGATGGCGGCACCTATGCTACTTGCCAAGGGTGCCGACAATATCGCAGCGAAAATCAGAGAATTGGCCAACGAGCATGACATTCCCATTGTTGAATCACCGCGTTTAGCACGGGCGATATTCGCAACAACCGATCTCGATTCTGAAATCCCCGGTGGCTTATACTTGGCTGTTGCGCAAATACTCACCTATGTTTATCAATTGCGGAGCTGGGAAACCATGGGCGGGGATTATCCAGATGCCCCAGAGCCAGATGTTGCAGATGAATATCTAAAAAATCTGCTTTAAGTTTATCTTTTAACTTATCCGTATTTACCCCTATCTCGATACGCTAATTTATCTCAATTGTTGGCCCTCTTGTTGCAACTCAGAGCAATAACGACGAATTTTTGGCGCAAACTCTATGCGTTTAAAAAGTACTAAAAGTTATCGCGAAGAGAACTAAGTATGGCAACACAATCGATTGCAATGCCGGGATGGCTACAAAAGACCGCGGATAGCGGTATCGGCGTTATGCTGCTACTCGTCGCGTGCTTGGGTATGTTGGTCATTCCCATGCCACCGTTCCTGCTGGATTTGTTGTTTACCTTCAATATCACTTTGTCACTGGTCATTATTCTGGCGGTTATCTACGTTGACCGTCCCATCGACTTTTCAGTGTTCCCGACTGTTCTACTTTTGGCGACTTTGCTGCGCCTAGCCCTAAATGTCGCCTCTACTCGTGTTGTATTACTAGAGGGGCACAGCGGCCCCGGTGCCGCCGGTAAGGTTATTGAATCCTTTGGCGAGTTTGTTATCGGCGGCAACTATGTCGTTGGTATTGTGGTTTTCATAATTTTGGTTGTTATCAACTTTGTGGTGGTAACCAAGGGCGCGGGACGCGTCTCTGAAGTTACCGCGCGTTTCACCCTAGACGCTATGCCCGGCAAGCAAATGGCGATAGATTCAGATTTAAACGCAGGTTTGTTAAATCAAGAAGAAGCCAGCCGCCGTCGCGAAGAAGTGCGCACCGAGGCAGATTTCTACGGTTCCATGGACGGTGCTAGCAAGTTTGTTCGCGGTGACGCCGTTGCCGGCATAATGATTTTGTTTATCAACGTAATTGGCGGTTTAGGTGTTGGTATGACCCAGCACGGCTTGAGCTTTGCGCAAGCCATGCATAACTACACCCTGTTAACGATTGGTGACGGGTTGGTAGCACAGCTACCGTCTTTGCTGTTATCAACCGCTGTGGCCATTATTGTGACGCGTATTTCGCGCTCGCAAAATATGGGCAAGCAGATTGTTAGCCAAATGTTTGCCAACCCCAATGTTTTGTATATGTCCGCAATGCTATTGGGCTTAATTGGTATCATTCCCGGTATGCCTAATTTGGTTTTCTTACTGCTTGCCGGCGCCTGTGGCGGCAGCGGCTGGTGGATGCAAAACCAGAAAAAGAACGCCCAAGAAATTGTTGATGAAGACGAGAGCATTGAGGAATTGCCCGCCGCCCGTGAACCTAGCGAATTGAATTGGGACGAAGTGACACCAATGGATGTGGTGAGCCTAGAAGTAGGCTATCGTTTGATTCCCTTGGTAGACCGTAATCAAGGCGGTGAGCTTATCGCCAGAATTACCGGCGTTCGCAAAAAATTATCTAAGGATTTAGGTTTTCTTATTCAGCCCGTGCATATTCGCGACAACCTAGAATTGTCGCCGAGCAGCTATCGCATTCAGTTGCTGGGCGACACCATCGCGCAGGGTGATATCCAAGCTGGCAAAGAATTGGCGATTAATCCCGGCGGCGCCCAAGGTACCTTGCGCGGCGCAGCGACCAAAGATCCTGCCTTTGGAATGGACGCGGTTTGGATCGATTCTAGCCAACGCGATCAAGCGCAAACCATGGGCTATACCGTGGTAGATCCCTGTACTGTTATTGCCACCCATTTAAGCCAAATCATCAAACAACATGCCCATGAGTTACTTGGTCATGAAGAAGTTCAGCAGCTCTTAGACAGGCTCGCGAAAACCGACCCGCGTCTGGTCGAAAATGTGGTGCCGAAACAATTGCCACTTAGCATTGTGGTTCGGGTTCTGCAAAACCTACTCAAGGAAGGGGTTTCTATTCGCAGTATTCGTATGATCGCCGAAAGTTTGGCGGAGCAAGCGCCGCGTAGCAAGAATCCTGACGAATTATTGGAGGGTGTTCGCGTTGCTTTAGGTCGAATGATTGTTCAGGAAATCAATGGCTTAGAAGAAGAATTGCCTGTTTCTGCTCTCGATCCAGATCTGGAACAGTTGTTGCAGGACATGCTTAGAGGCAACGCGGGTGCTGCCGGATTAGAGCCGGGCATTGCAGAACGTTTACAGAATGAATTGGCGGATTATAGTCATCGCCAAGAGTTAGCGGGTCAGCCCGCCGTAGTATTGGTGTCACCGTCTATCCGTTCTTGGGTGTCACGCTTTACACGACGTAGCGTACCGGGATTAGCAGTGTTGTCGTACAACGAAGTACCAGATAGCAAGCAAGTAAGATTACTGTCAACGATTGGTCAGCAAGCGCGCCTTGGTTAAGGTGTTGTGAACGTAAGAGAGACTATCGATGACAACATTTAAAACTGCATTTTGTATCAAAATGAGATGTGCTGGGAGAAGCTTATGCAAGTAAAAAAATATCAAGCCGCAGATACTCAGCAGGCAATGAGATTGGTTCGAGCAGCCCATGGGCCAGATGCCGTCATTCTAGACTGCCGCAGCATAGCGGGTGGGGTCGAGGTGGTAGTGAGCTTAGACGGTATGGTTGATACGTCGGCGCCAGCATTTCAAACACCAGCGATTAAGCCCGCTCAGATTCCAACACCTGTGCCCACGCGTAGTTTTAATACAGAGCGCGAGCCGACCGCGTTAGATGCGTTGTTCAACCGCAATAAAAAAGCGGAGCAGCAGAGCTTTCCTGAGGAAGCGCCTGTCCAGCAGCGCGCGATTGATGACAGAGCAAACGGCGGACAGGGGCCACAAATGGTGTGGTCACAAAACGAAGAATTGCTGACGATGAAGCAAGAGTTGTCGTCAATGAAATCAATGTTAATGGAACAGCTTAAGGGCCATAGCTGGCAGCAAGCCAGCCACCAAGCCCCTGAGCATCAAGAGCTAAATGCTTTTCTCTCGGCGATGGATATTGATCCTGCCTTGGGTAAACGCCTTTGCGCAGAAATTCCCGCTGATGAGACCCCGTCGCTGCAGCGCGAAATGCTAAAAATGTTATTGATCAACAAGCTCACCGTAGACACGCCACCGAGTTCAGGTGCCATTTGTTTGGTTGGCCCACAGGGCGCGGGTAAAACCACCACCATTGCGAAAATCGCTGCGCAGTATGTGCTCACCCACGGTCGCTCCGGTATAGCAATACTGACAACCGATACAGCGCGGGTTGGTGCTCAGGAACAATTGCGCGCCTACGGCCGAATTTTGCAGGTGCCAGTTCACGTTGCTGCAGACGAAGACGAGGCAGTGAAAACCTATCGTCTACTGCGCAAAAATAATTTAGTGCTGATCGACACTGCTGGCATCTCATTCCGCGATAAAAGCGGCATAAATGAACTACAGCGCCTTGTATCGGCGATGCAGGGTGTTCAGGTCTATCTCACCTTGCCCGCAGACTCCGAGAATTATGTACAAAGTGAGATTATTGATGCCTACGCGCCGCTCAATGCGCAGGGCGCCGTACTTACTCGCATCGATGAGGCTATGCGCTTAGGTGGCGCGATGTCGAATTTAATCCAACATCGTCTGCCCTTAGTTTGGTGTGCCAACGGCCCGCGTGTTCCGCAGAACTTGTCAGCAGCCGATGCTGGAAAAATAGTCAATATGGCGGTGCGTATGACAAAAGCCTTTGAGGTCAAGCGCAGTGGCACAAGCCCGCAGCAAACACCCCAAGCGTCAGCAGAACAACTAGCACCTGTCGCGATGCCTGCGGCGGTAGCCGCGCAGCGCGGAACAGCGCTAAATATCAGGGTTTAGGCTAAACTTTTAAGATAAGTTAGTGATAGTGCGTAGATCAATCTCATGACAAGAGTCATACCATAGAACAACGATAGTGTGAGAATCCGCGGCCACCGTTTTGGGGTGGTTAAAAATGAGTCGGGAGAGTGTACAGACAATGAGCGCAGTAAAAGTCATAGCTGTCAGCAGTGGTAAAGGTGGCGTTGGTAAAACCAATGTCTCAGTGAATTTGGCCTGCCAGTTAGCACGACGCGGAAACCGCGTTTTGCTGATGGACGCCGACTTGGGTCTTGCCAACGTTGATATTATGTTGGGCTTGCGGCCGAAATGGAACTTGTCCCACGTACTTGATGGCAAGTGCTCAATGGATGACATTATCATTCCTGGCCCCGACGGTATTTCAATTATCCCCGCTGCGTCTGGTATCAAGAAAATGGCAGAGTTGGGTAATGATCAGCACGCAGCCATTGTTCGTTCTTTGAGTGACCTGACCGGTGACTACGACGTGATGATTGTCGATACCGCCGCCGGTATCTCAGACAGCGTTATTACCTTCAGCCGCGCCAGTCAATATGTCTTGGTGGTGGTCACCGACGAGTTAACCTCCATGGCCGATGCCTACGCCTTGATCAAGGTTATGAACCGCGACGCCGGCATTAAGCGCTTCAAAGTGCTACGCAATATGGTGAACAGCCACGATCAAGCGCGTGATGGTTTTGAGCGCCTTAATGAAGTCGCGCAGCGCTTCTTAGACGTCACTCTGGAATACGCGGGTTTTATTCCCCGCGATCCTTACTTAATTAAAGCCGATACCCGCCAAAGAGCCGTCAGCGATTTATATCCGGGTGCAGAGTCATCGCTCGCGTTTCGCCGTTTGGCGGAAACCGTCGATAAATGGGATATGCCTTCTGCGCCAAGTGGCAATATCGAGTTCTTTGTTGAACGCATGTTTAACAATGAACTAGCTGGAGCTGCGATGTGAACGGGCATTCCGCTTACCTAAAAGTGCAACTGGGCAGCCGAGAAGAGTTGGTTAGCCGTCATGCACCGTTGGTTAAGCGAATTGCCTACCACCTCGTCAGTCGCCTGCCTGCAAGCGTTGAGGTAGACGACCTTATTCAGGCTGGCATGATTGGTCTGTTAGAGGCGGGCAGTAATTATCAAATGGACAAAGGCGCCAGTTTTGAAACCTTTGCCAGTATCCGTATTCGCGGCGCCATGATCGATCAGATGCGCCACAGTGGCTGGGCACCGCGCTCAGTTACCCGCCAACTCCGTGAAATGAGTGAGGCAGTGCGCAAAGTAGAAGCGCGCATAGGGCGAGAAGCAAGCGCCAATGATATTGCAGAAGAAATGCATATTTCTTTGGATGAATATCATGATCTATTACGCGACACCAGCTCGGTGCGCCTGTTTAGCCTAGACCAAATGAGCGAAGGCGAACATGACACCATTGATGTTGGCGGCGGCGATGATCGCTACGCGCCTCTAGAAAACGTATTAGAAGACGACTTTCAAAGCGCACTCGCCAGCCAGATCAATGGTTTGCCAGAACGCGAAAAATTAGTGATGGCGCTGTACTACGAAAATGGCCTCAACCTCAAAGAAATTGGCGAAGTAATGGACGTCAGCGAATCCCGGGTTTGCCAAATCCACAGTCAAGCCATCGTAAGGCTTAAGGGCCGCTTGAGCGAATGGACAGCGGCGTAAGTTGCAAATATTCGCAAGCTTAATGACAAAGAATAGTAAAAATATAGGAAGGCTTTGCAATGACTAAATACGAATACTTGCAGTTTCCGATGGAATTTCTCGAATGGGCGCAAAACTTAAGCGAGGCCTCGTTACTCGGTATTGTCTTGAGTTTGGTCGGCATAGGCTTGCTCATGTATATGGTGCGCGCTCGCCGCACTGAGGCGGTAGTTACCGAGACGACACAAACAGCGCAAACCGATAGTCTAGTCGCTGCTCTGGAAAGCAAAATAGAAGCCCAAAATTCCGCAATTTCAATGCTGGGCGACCGCGTCTTAGCGCTGGAAGAATATTTAGAAATGCTTGGTGAGCGCCAGCAACGCAGTGACGCCGACAAAAAAGATTCGCGCTTCTATGAGCAGGTCAGCGTGATGGCAGGGCAGGGAATGGCCGCGCCGGAACTAGCCCAGCGCTGCGGTATCTCCGCCAGCGAGGCAGATTTAATTACTGCGCTTTCTAAGGCCCATTGAGGAGAACAATTCTGCCTGGGCTAGCGCCACTGATCGCTTCTGGCACGCAAGTTAGACTATAAATAGTCTTGGAGAATCTTAAGGCTTGCAGCGTGATCGCTGGCCGCCTTGCTTCGAATATCTTTTCCAAGAAAATCGGCCAGCTTGCTGCCAACTAAGGGAATTTTACATTCCACAGTCCACTGCATAACATTGACGGCGCCGCGTTCGTGAGTCTTTAAAGTCATTACGCTGTGGATGTTTACTTTTTCCAGTCCCTGTAGCTTAATTTCGAGTTCGCCTTTCCGGGTTTTCGTATTCCAACGGTCGATCTGACGAACGCTAATCTTTTCACCGCCGGGCAGAAATTTCTTGATGAAACCTGGCAGTGGCAGGGAGGGTTCCATGACAAAACTGCAGTCGACAAAGTACTGTTCTGGATCGTCACTACTGTCCACGACCTTGATATCTTCAAGGCCTAGTTCTTCATACTTACGTGGGCAGAATGCGGTGTCGAAATACATGCGCTCGACGACTTCAAGGGGGACGTCAAAAATGTGTTCTTCTACGAAATTCATGGTGTATTCTTCTAGTTATAAGTTGTTGGTAAAACAGTTACCGTGTTGCAGTTTCATATAATTGAGTTGTTGTGGCAATACCCGCGGCAGGCATTCTCAAAGTGCACCCCGACTCAGGTTTTACCTGTGCTTTCTCTTTAAGCCTAACTAGTAAAACGCAAATCCTTACCTCGCTAACTTCTTTAGGAGTGTTTATGAGTTCGTATCTGTATTTAGCTGTAGCAATCGTTTCTGAGGTGATTGCTACGAGTGCATTAAAGGCCTCAGATGGGTTTTCAAAATTTATCCCCAGCGTCGTTGTTGTTATTGGTTATGGTATTGCCTTTTATTGTTTATCAGTGGTGCTGAGAACCATGCCGGTTGGTATTGCCTATGCCATTTGGTCTGGTTTGGGTGTTGTACTGATCGCCCTGGTTGGTCTGCTTTTCTACCAGCAGAAGCTTGATGGTCCAGCTCTACTGGGAATCTGTTTAATTATTAGCGGCGTTGTCGTTATTAATGTTTTTTCAAATAGCGTTAGTCACCAATAGCAGCTTTGTATGCTGTCATGGCGGAATGCTTAAAATACATATGCCTTAATTCCCGCTAGAATCGAAACCTGATACAATCTGCCTCGAAAACCTAAGGGGTGGCTACGGCCTGAGATGCGGAGGACTTGATTAAGTCTGTACTGCAAACCCTTGAACCTGATCCGGTTAATACCGGCGTAGGAATAGGTGTTAGTCCAAGAATCCTCTTCTAGCGCGTGCCGGGTCTCTTAGTTTGTAATATATGAGAGAGCCATGAATCCAGTATTTTCGAAAAAATCCCTAGCTTATTCTATTAGTCTTGCCAGCTTGCTTGCTGCGGGTAGTGCCCATGCCGACAGCAGTAAAGATGTGAGAAAGGTAGAGGAAGTGATTGTCACCAGCCAGTTTCGTGACACCAGCTTGCTTGATCTTGCCAGCGCTGTAACCGTCTTTGACGAGACGACCATTGCTGCGCGTGGCGCTAATAATATCGTGGAGCTACTCAACCTAGCCCCCAATGTGAATTTCTCCTCGGGTGCTTCCCGTGGTCGCTTTTTTCAAATTCGCGGTATTGGCGAGCGCAGCCAGTTTATCGATCCGGTCAGCCCATCAGTCGGTCTGATTATTGATGGAATCGATTTTAGTGGATTGGGGCTGGCGGCGAGTACGTTGGATATTGCCCAGGTCGAGGTATTGCGAGGCCCACAGGGCACCGAATATGGCGCCAATGCCCTCGCGGGCTTGATCGGTATGAGCAGCCATGCGCCTACGGCAGAGCCTATGCTCAAGGTGATGGCGGAAGTGGCCGAATATGGTGGTAAGACCGTGGGTGTGGTTGTAAGTGGCCCGCTGAGTGAGCGTCTTGGCTACCGCCTCGCTGTGCAAAATCAGCAGTCCGACGGTTATGTCGAGAACACTTTTTTAGGTCGCGACGACACGAATAATATCGACGAGTCAGTTGTTCGCGGCAAACTTAGCTTTGCCGCTAGCGACGATCTGCAAATAGACTTCACCATGCTCTATCTTAATGTAGACAATGGCTATGACGCGTTCTCGTTAAACAATAATCGTAAAACTCAGTCTGACCAGCCCGGTACTGATTCGCAGGAGACGGTGGCAGGGTCGATCATTAGCCGCTGGTCGGGTAGCCAGTTGTTTAGTCTGGAAACCGTGCTAAGTATAGCGAACTCTAATACTGAATATGGCTATGATGAGGACTGGAGCTTTGTGGGGTTTCATCCCGATGAATACAGTTCAGTGGATAATTACCGACGAGATAAAGACAATATCAGTGCCGATGTTCGTTTTCTGTCAACGGATGCATCCGTGTTATTTAATGGCCGGAGTAGTTGGGTATTCGGCGCATATCTTCGCCAAGAAGATGAAGATTTAACACGCAATGCGAGCTTCAATAGCACATTTGAAACCGACAATGCTGCAATCTACGGCCAGTTGAAAACCCAGCTTAGCGACAAAGTGGATTTCGTTTCTGGTCTTCGTTTTGAGAAGCGCAATGCCGACTACAGCGATTCGCTGCAGGTGAATTTACCGAATGATGAGAATCTGTGGGGCGGCAATCTAACCTTGGAATACCGCTATGCGGATAACAAACTAGTGTACGCGACGATTTCCCGAGGTTACAAAGCCGGCGGGGTGAACGGCCGTATTATTTCTGCGTCTGCGAGTAACTCAGATATTACTCCCGATATGTTTGAGTTCGACACTGAGAGCATGATTAATTACGAAATCGGCTTAAAGGGGGCTTGGTTAGAAAGCCGTCTACAAGCGCAGGTGGCGGTGTTCTATCAAGACCGCAGCGATGTGCAGGCCAAGCAATCTATTTTCGATTCGAATAATTTCTCCTTTGATGATTTTCTTGCCAATGCGGCTGGCGGCGACACCAGCGGCTTGGAGGTGGAATTAAATTATCTCCCGATTGACGCGCTGCGGTTCTTTGCCTCCGGTGGATTATTAAGTGCGGAGTTTGATGGCTTTGTTAGCCAATCCCACGTTGACGCTAAAGACGATATAAATGGCGTGGCCTTGCCGCCCGTGAATTTGGATGGTCGAGAAGTAGCCCACGCGCCGAAGTATCAATTCTTTGTGGGCGGTGAATTGTCGCTGACGACTAATTTGGTGTTGCGTTTGGAGGTGGAGGGCAAGGATGAATTTTATTTCTCGAACAGCCACAACGAGAAATCCACCGCCTATGAGTTAGTCAATGCGCGTTTGACTTATTTCGGCAGCAACTGGGAAGTGTCTTTGTGGGGGCGTAATTTAGACGATAAAGACTACGAGACTCGCGGTTTCTATTTCAGTAATGCCTTTGGTAATAACCCCGCCAATGGCTATGCACCAGAGGCTTACTACCAGTTTGGCGAACCGCGCGTTGCGGGTATTTCGGCCAGCTATACATTCTAGTGATGGGGGCGGCCGGTGGTCGTCCTTAATTAAAATGCAAAGACAAGGTTTAGGAATCAGTGCTAATGAAACTCTCTGTTGAAATCAGTATGTACCCTTTGAAAGACGAGTTTATACCCGCCATTCAACATTTTATCGATAGACTGAATACTCACCCTGAACTGCAGGTACGAACCAATACCATGAGCACGCAAGTCTTTGGTGATTATGAGCTGGTGATGGACGTGCTAAAGAAAGAGATGAGATTGTCTTACGAGCAATTCGGGCGCGCGATTTTTGTCTGCAAGTTTATTGATGGTGACTTAAGTCCTGTGACTACCAATGGTGAGTGAGCGGGTACTTAGCGCAATAGGCGAAGCCATCGCGGCCATGTCTATGTGGGAATTGGGCGCAGTGGTGCTCGCCTTGGCGTATTTAATACTGGCGATGAGGGAGAATAGCCTGTGCTGGTATGCGGCGTTTGTGAGCACGGCAATTTACCTTTTTCTATTCTGGGATGTGAGTTTGTTGATGGAGTCTGCATTGCAGATTTTCTACCTGGCAATGGCGGTTTACGGCTGGTGGGCATGGCGTAATCGGGGTGATGTGCAAGCTGAACTCCATATTCACTGCTGGAAGCTGCGAACTCATCTTTTGGTGATTGCGGCTGTTGGTGTATTAACCTTAGTCTTTGGTTATGTGCTGCACACCTCCACCCATGCCGAACTGCCGTATCTTGATTCCTTCACTACTTGGGGCGCGGTGGTCACAACGTATATGGTGGCACGCAAGGTTTTGGAGAATTGGATTTACTGGATTGTGATAGATAGTACCTCGGTTTATTTGTATATAGATCGTGGCCTTTACCTTACCGCATTGTTGTTTATATTTTATGTTGTTTTGGTTGTTATCGGCTTCTTTCAATGGCGGACGATTTATCAGCGCGAGCAGGCTGCGGTAAGTGAGTGATGACGACGCCAATGACAGACATCATTCCCGCCGATTGGTCGCTATGGAGCATGTCCAAACCCGAAGTAATTAGGCCTTTGCTTGGCGGCCTAACCAATAAAAGCTATTTAATATCGGCCGGCGGATCAACGTTAGTACTGCGACAAAACTCGGCCATTAGCGCGGCATTAAATTTAAATCGCCAGACCGAGGCGCAGGTCCTTACTCTGGCCGATAGCGAAGGGCTTTGTGCGCCGCTCATCCACTACGATTCAGATTATCAGTATATGGTGAGTCGCTATGTAACGGGACGGCACTGGCGTGCGGACGATCACGGACTGTCTACACTCGCTAAATTACTAGCAAGGGTTCATCAACTTCCGGCCGTCGATAGCTATTTAGATATAGAGCACAAGGCTAGGAGTTATTGGCGCGCTATTGATGAGGATGCAGTATTTTCCTCAGACTTAAGCGCGTTGACTGAGCGCGTTGCCGAGCATATTGCGGGCGCCAAGTCCTTTGCTGGCATCCCCTGCGTTTGTCACAATGACCTTCTGCTAGAGAATTTAATCGCCACAGATGAGGGGCGCTTATATGCCATCGATTGGGAGTACGCGGCGATGGGCGATTCCTTTTATGATCTTGCGGTGATCGTAGAGGGCCATGCTCTTAACGAGCAGCAACAGCAATTGCTGTTAGCCGAGTATTTGGTACGACCAGTTAATACTGCCGATTGGCGGCGCTTAACACATTGGCGGGTAATTTACGGCTACTTAACGGTCTTGTGGTACGCGGTTCAGTGGTCTAGCGGCATAATGAAAACAGCTGACACGAGCCGAGATATTGCTGAGCAAATTCGGGTTTTGAATACGAGATTCACTTCATAGCAGAATGCTTTCCAAGGATTTGACAGTTCGATGAAAAATATTTTAGGTGCGTTGCTGGCGATATTGATTTCAACTAATTCTGTGGTTGCGAGTGATGATCTCCCAGAATTAAAAATACAGCAGCTTAACGACAGTGTTTACCTTCATACCTCCTTTCAGGTCATCGACGGATTTGGTTTGGTTGACTCTAACGGGCTTGTCGTTCTTGTCGGGAAAGACGCCTACATTGTCGATACACCCTGGTCTGCAGAAGACACAGAGAAGTTATTAGATTGGATTGCCGCGCGCGGTTTTACAGCGAAAGGTAGTGTTTCAACCCACTTTCATGCAGACCGCACGGCGGGTATTGAATTTTTAAATTTGAAATCTATTCCGACCTATGCCTCAGCGTTAACCAATCAAATTCTTAAAGCATCTGCTAAACCACAGGCCGCGAACGAATTCGATAGCGACGACTATTGGTTGGTGGAGGACCAAATCGACATTTTCTTCCCCGGAGGAGGGCATTCCCGGGACAATGTCGTGGTTTGGCTGCCACATCAGCAGATTCTCTTTGGTGGTTGTTTAATTCGCCCGCAAGAGACCGAGAGTCTTGGTAATACCAGTGATGCGGTTATTAGCGAATGGTCAACATCCGTCGCGAACGTTCAGGCTAAGTTTGGCCGCGCTAAAATAGTGGTTCCTGGGCACGGTAAAATTGGCGACGTGTCTTTGCTAGAACACACCCGAAAATTAACCGCTTCTGCGGTCTCTTCCGACAGATCAAGTCAGTTGAATTCTAAAACGTCCGAGGACTGACGTTTTAGCCTCTCGCTAAATAAACAAAAATATTTAACATTTCACCCTGACAATCCCTTCTTCGATGCGTTTATAGCTATGACAGCAGCAATACACATCGGAGAACTACCATGCGTTATATCCTCACACTTTGCTTTTTTCTTGTTATCTCAGGCGCATTCTATGCGTTTCAGTCGCCAAGCCAGCCCAAATCAGCTGAGCCAATTAGTACAGCTATCTCGTCCCAGCCTCATGCTATTAATGAGCTTGCGGTGGCGGAGCGCGATCTGGCTGCCCAGCAATCGATTGCAAGCGCAGTGCCAGCTCAGGAGCAGTTAATTCAGAGCGCCACAGTTAAACCGTCGGTTAGTGGTCAAACCAAAATAGAACCTGAGATGCAGCTTGTCGTTAAGCCGCGTGCTGGCGAGCTACAAATAGGAGCGCAGCGCAAATTCGCGTCTGACATGGCAATGCCGATGATGGTGCCGCCGAGCTTTGTTGCACCAGGCCATATGGCATCGAGCTATTTAGAAACGGGATATGCGCCGCAACCCGCGCCACTTGACCGCGAAAACTATAGGGCTAAAAATGAAAATCGATTCATGTCAGTGGCGCTTTCGCCGCTATCTACCTTCGGGTTAGACGTGGATTCGGCGAGCTATTCCAATGTGCGTCGCCAAATCAATCAGGGTGGTATACCGGTGCCATCCAGTGTGCGCTTGGAAGAAATGGTGAATTACTTTGATTACGGCTTTCCACCTGCCGGTGATGGCCACCCAATATCTGTAATGTCTGATTACTCCGTCGCGCCTTGGAACCCGAATCATCGCTTGGCGATGATTGGCATTAAAGCGTCGGATATTACCGAGACTAGTGATCGCGGCGCTCGCATGACGTTTTTATTGGATACCTCTGGCTCAATGAATAGCAGTGACAAGCTGCCCTTGCTGATTCGTAGTTTTCAAACGCTGCTGTCGAATTTAAAGCCGCAGGATCAGGTTGCCATCGTGACATATGCTGGTAGCGCAGGTTTAGTACTGCCACCAACTCCTGTGACGGAAAGTCGTGTTATTTATCAGGCCTTGGCGAATCTCACGGCGGGTGGATCGACAGCCGGCGGCGCGGGGATTCAGTTGGCCTATGATGTTGCGCGTAGGCAGTACGATACCCAATCTACCAACCTCGTTATTCTGGCGACCGATGGCGATTTTAATGTTGGTGTGAGTGGAGATGGCGAATTGAAAAGCATGATCGAGAAACAGCGGGAAAGCGGCGTCTTTCTTTCGGTAATCGGCATGGGTAGCGGTAATTATCAGGATGCCAAAATGCAAATTTTAGCGGAGGCAGGTAATGGCGTCGCGCATTACCTAGATTCGGATTCTGAAGCGCAGCGGTTGTTCGGTTCTGAGCTGACCAGTACTCTTCACATCGCGGCGAAAGATGTAAAAATCCAAGTTGAGTTTAATCCCGCCGCCGTCGCCCAGTATCGCTTACTTGGTTATGAATCACGGGTGATGAACGCAGAAGATTTTCGCGACGACAAAAAGGATTCCGGTGAAATCGGCGCAGGGCATTCGGTAGTCGCACTCTACGAGATTATTCCAACGGGTATTGGTGCAACACCGGATATTGAACGTCGCTACCAAACAACGCGCACTGGCGGTACTGACGCCATGGAATTGGGCTATGTGAAAGTGCGCTACAAGCAGCCAGATAGTGATAAGGGCATTGAGTTTAGCCATGCAATGACGACGAAAGCCAAGACAATGGCCGCCGCGACAGCAGATTTACAGTGGGCGTCTGCAGTGGCGGAATTGAGTCTGGTATTATCGAAATCAGAACACGCGGGGTCGGCAAGTCTTCAGGGTGCCTTGAACCGAGCCAAATCGGTAAGCTATAAGGTGACAGATGCTAAGCGTGCCGAATTTATTAGCTTGCTAGAACGACTGACTCCAACGGTAGTAGCACAAGACTGATGACTGAAAATACCGACGATTGGCTAAAACGGCTGGCTGATCCAGCCGCATGTGAAACTGAGAAAGAGCGAGTGGTCATGGAGGCCGTTCGCTCTGGCTTGCGCGCAGCTGATTCGCCAAGCCAAACGGATCAGCTCACTCTAGAGCGTCTGCACAAACGTATCGCTGGCCAAGGCTTGTATGACCCACCGCTTGTTCGTTCCCGTCGCACACAGCTGCTTGGGTATGCTGCGGTCTTGCTGATGGGTGTCGGTTTGGTGATGACTTATACTTTTTCCAATAAGCCATTGCATGAAGCCGCGCTGCAAGTTGCAGTAGTCAGCCCTAGCGCGAGTGAATCTTACGTTAAACAATCTATGGCGCGTAAGGATGCGGTGAGTTCAGAAGAGCATGAGGCCGCTCAGGTATTTGTGTCGAAGGAGGATGATGTCTATGTTTTGGCCTCGCCAGCGGCCTCGCCAACCGCAGCACCAATGGCCGCGCCTAGGAAACCGCAGGCACTTGCTTCAGCTGTGCAGGAGCCGCCGCAAAAGCCGCCGATGGAATCGTCTCAAGGAGCATACCGTGCCAATGAGTTTGCCGCAGATAGGGCGATGGCTGAACTATCGACTTCAATTGATTCAGCGGCTAAAAATACAGGGGCTAAAAAAACAGAGATTAGAAAGTCTGTGCAGCCAGTAAAACTGGCGCTAAGCATGAATCAGTGGCAGGCCTTATACACCTTAAATCCCGAGACGCTTTCGCTCACTAAAACCGAGCAGGAGAATGTTTGGATACTTATTCTTTATGACGAGAACAGCAAGACTCAATGGATTGCTAGCTTGCCTGAGACATCGAAGGACAAGAACTGGCCGATTAATGTAGAGATTGATGTTCTGGTTGTGACTAGCGATGACTAGTTTAAGTAATGTGGAGGTAGATAGTCTCATTATCGATCTGCAATGCGGTGGTGAAGCACGTAAGCGCGCGGTAACTCAGCTCTACATTGCCTTTGCAACAAAAATCACGCAATTTCTTACGCTTCGGGGTGTGCCTTTCCATGAAGCTGAGGATGTACTGCATGAGATTTTTATTTCCTTAATCGCTCGCGCAGGCAGCTTTACGCCAATGGGGCAGGGGCGTGGCTGGGTTTGGACAGTTGTGCGATCTAAGCTCGCGGATCGCTACCGAAGCTCTCAAAAAATGGGTTCGCATTCCGCTGGTGATGACGTGGTTTCAAACTCGAATAGCGTTAATAGCGATTTTCATGTAATCGAGAACTATGGCGAAGAAGGCTACGACGAAGATCGTTTAAAATCCTGTATAGAAGGCCAGATGGCGGCCTTTACTCGCGACCACCCTGAAGGCGCTCAAGCCTTATCTTGGGTAATGGACGACGACTTAGATCTGCGTTCCATATCCGAGCTTTTAGGCAGAAGTTACGGTGCAACCCGTGAATTTATGAGCCAGATTAGAAGTAAGCTAAAGGTCTATATTGATAGTTGTTTGGCAGATTAATTTTCCAGAATCTAATGTACTTACGCCTCCTTGCGTGGAGCTTGGCCCAGTTATACTAAATAGACCTAACTTCAAATTGTCGTCTCTAGTCACAATAAAGCACCTACGAACACGTAAAATGAACACAATAGTGTTATTTTTCGTATTCATGAATGCTGTAAATCTCTTGTTCAGCTGAATAGTAAGAGCGTGATACTAACGACGGGGGCAGTGTTTTACCCTTCTGTGTAAAAGAAAACTCATCTTCTTGATCGAAGCCATGAAAACAATAATCAAAAGTGCGAACTCGTCCGAAAGGTTTTTTAGTTCGTAGACGGTTTGGCGAGAATATCAGTTGGAGCTTGTTGTGAGATTAGCGGGAATACTAAAAATTACGGTGACCATAGTGTTAGCCATCACCGTCTTGATTGCTTGTCGTTCGGGTTCATCTACGTCTCAGCGGAGTGCCGCTGATGCTGATTCAAGTTCCGTGGCCACAGCGACGGTGCCGCAGAATCTGGATCGAAGTTGTGATCTTGCGCAGTATCCCAGTGTGCAATGGACACAATGTGAACTGGCTAATTTTGCGAAGACCGCAGAAGCACCGGCTGAGCAGCTGAATCCTGCGTTTGTTCAGCGATTAACAGAGCAGTCATTGCTCAATACCCAAGATTGGTTGACGCGAGGTGTCTCTGATCCGAGTTGGTTAAGTCCGCAAGCGGGAAATACTGCGGTGCTGCCTTTGTGTACCTCCGGTGGCGTGCAGTGTGCGGCTGATCCTTTTCGCTATCCCGCCGCTGCTGGAGCAAATGGTGCGCCGTTTTATACAGACGAAGCCGAGGTAATGCCTGTTGTCTTTTATGACCGTGACTGCGCGCGATTAAGTGGTCAGGTTTGGATGCCAAGGGGCGTCTCTGACATTACAAAATTACCTAATATTGTTATTACCAACGGTTCCGTGCAAGCTCCTCAGGCCGCGTATTGGTTTGTAGTTCAACCGCTGGTTCGGGCGGGTTATATGGTTTTAACTTTCGATCCCCGCGGTCAGGGACGCTCAGATCAACAATCGCCAAATCTCCAGCAGGGTAGTAATGCCAACTTGGCGGTATTTTGGGAAGGGCAGGTTGATGCCATCGATTTCTTTCGCTCTTCTCCCGCTAAACCCTATCCTCATAATGTCGCCTGCAAGGGGACTTATCCGACGACGATGACGGATTTTAATCCCTTTTGGAACAATCAAGACCCCAAGCGTTTAGGTATTGCGGGACACTCTGCCGGAGCCATCGGAGTATCGGTTGTTCAAGGTTATGGCGCTCAGGGTGCTGAGCCGTGGCCGGGACAGATCGATACCGAAAACCCTGTAAAAGTCGCCGTCGCTTGGGACAGTTTTGTTACGCCCGAAGGTGAGGGCCTCGCACCGCTGACGAATATCGGTGCCCCTGATCCATTGAATGCCGTGTTGTCGTCGGCTTTAACGGGGGGAGAATTACCCGCTTTTGGTCCTCGTGTACCGTCCTTAAGTTTTAGTGCGGATTATGGTTTTGCACCTTTGGCGTATACGTCGCCGCCGAATCCAGATAGTCACAACCTCGCTATGTTGCTGTGGCAAGAAGCGGGCATTCCTTTTTATTCCCTCACTTTTCAAGGTACTACCCACTTTGACTACTCTTTAATTCCCACATTTCCGTCAACTAGCTGGTGTCCTGATCCAGAGAGTGGGGCGTGTGAAGAGGGTTGGGGAGCACCTGCAATTGTGTATTACAGTGTTGCTTGGTTTGATCGCTGGTTGAAGCTTGCCGGAGAGGCGGGTTACGATGATGCGGATCAGCGATTAGTCGATGACGCAGGTTCGCAGGGGGCGATTAAAATGAGTTTCCGGTATATATCAGCGCGAGACTATTCTGATCGCTTTGGTAATTCGCAGCGCTGTGATGACATTCGTGCGGGTTGTTTGTAGCGTTACGTCCTCCCTTTTTCGCACATGGGCGTTGATTCGCTTTTCGTATGTTTATAAAAAGTGACGCGTTCATATATGGATAATCGTTCAATTCAAGTGGCGAGGTATATTCTGGGATTCAGCTGGATATATCACGGACTATTTCCAAAGTTAATAGCGGTTGCGCCATTAGAGAAGGCGTTAACAGCGACTATTGGTTTGTCTGACCATACCTCATATTTGGTGACTATTTCAGCTGGCGTACTAGAGGTTTTCTTCGGCATTCTTATAATAGTCTTCTATCAAAATTCGCGTATTATTTTGGCAAACATCGTTACGCTTGTTGTTTTGTGTATTTTTGTGGCTATTCAAATGCCAGGCTTGTTAATCGAGGCATTTAATCCGGTAACCACTAATCTGGCTTTAATCGGCCTAAGTTATGTCCTGCTTCGTGCAAAGAGTGCATAGCCCGCGGCGGTACCCAACTCGTTCTAAGCCTAATGGTTAGCCTCGATAAAACTAGGGTGATTTAATGAAGCTAATGTCATTGTTTATAGCGCTCATCATGTTGGCGGGGTGCTCCAATAGAAGCCTTTATGAGGGCGTTCAGGCGAGTAATCGCAACGACTGTGCCAAGCTACAGTCACCGCAGTATGATGAATGTATGGAAAATGCTAATCGTTCATACAATGATTATGAGCGAGAACGAAAAGAGTCTTTAGGCCACTAAGGGCTAGTGCGGGTATCCCCGGCTATTATTATAGGGAATGCCTTGTTGGTCCAATGTGCTAATGAACAAGGACTTAGGTTGATCGAATGAATCAAAATGGTTTGAAACCAATTGCAGTTTTTGAGGCATTAAAGGGCGTGATTGCGCTTTTGGCGAGTTTGGGGCTTCATGAGCTTGCCGGCGATAACGTCGCTCAAGTGATTGACGTGCTGGTGACTCATTTACATCTGAATCCCGCTAGCGAAATACCCAGTGTTTTCATACATGCAGCGAGCGAAGTAACTGATTCCAGAATTGTGCTTATTTCCCTCGGTGCGCTGCTGTATTCAATAATTAGATTTGTTGAAGCCTACGGCTTGTGGCACAGCCTGCGCTGGACGGAGTGGTTTGCGCTGGTCAGTGGCGGAATTTATTTGCCCTTCGAGGCATATGAGATTGTTGTAAACTCTAACGTACTTAGCGTGGCATTGTTCGCGATCAATTTTATTATTGTGAGTTATGTCTATATCACCTTAAAAAAACAGCATGCATTACGTTAAAAGCCACGTTGGTGTTAGTCAACGTGGCTTTTCTAGTGCTAGTTACTAGCTGGCAATACGCTCTGCTTCAACGCTGTTAGCACTAGCTTGCACTGAGGCGTTGAGAACTGCTTGCAGTGACGCAGAGATCACGTCGCGATGCTTAGCTATACCAATATAACGCTGGTTGTTAATAGACAGATGGACATAGGCAATTGCCTGTGAACTCGTTCCTTCGCCAAGGGCGTGTTCACGATAGTCCAAGATTTCAATCTTGTCGCCATACTCATTTTGCCATGCATTAACCAGCGCACTAATAGCGCCATCACCATGACCTTGTAGCGTGGTGCTGCCATACTGGTCTTTAAAGCTAAGACTCAACACATCTTGCCCGGCATTTTCGGCGTTGTTTTGGCTAACCGAAAAATTCTGGATGTCGATATTTCGGCTTGCCTGCAAGTAATGCTTGTCGAATAGCTCCCATATTTGCGCTGGTGTTACTTCGCCAGAGGTTTCTTCGGCGCGTGCTTGCACCATGCGACTGGCGTCTATTTGCAGCCAGCGCGGCAGTTGCAGACCGTAGTCATTTTCCAATACCCAGCTAACACCGCCTTTGCCCGATTGGCTGTTGATGCGAATAACCGCTTCATAGCTGCGGCCAAGATCGGCGGGATCTATGGGCAGATACGCGACCTGCCAATGCTCGTCTTCCTGTTGTTTGCTAAGGCATTTGCGAATGGCATCTTGATGGCTGCCTGAAAACGCCGTGAATACCAGTTCGCCCGCGTAGGGGTGACGGGGATGCAAAGGAATTGCGGTGCAGTGTTCTACCACCGCAATGATTTCATCCATGTCAGCCAGTTTTAGGCCTGGATCTACACCTTGGCTGTACAGATTCATCGCCATCGTCACAATGTCCATATTACCGGTGCGCTCGCCATTCCCCAGCAGCGTGCCTTCTACACGGTCTGCGCCCGCCATAACGGCCAATTCACCAGCCGCGACGCCACAGCCGCGATCATTGTGGGTATGTACCGACACCGTAATATCTTTGCGATAGCGCGTGTTGCGGCAGAACCACTCAACTTGGTCGGCAAACACGTTTGGGCTGGCACACTCCACGGTTGCCGGTAGGTTGATGATGATGGGGTTGCCACTGTCCCGCCACTCGGCAATAACGGCGTCGCTGATTTCGACCGCAAACTCAATTTCGGTGCTGCTGAAGCTCTCGGGGGAATATTGGAATGACCAGTTGGTCTCCGGCTGACGGCTGGCGTATGCCTTCACCCACTTAGCACCCTGAACCGCAATGTCGATAATGCCTTGCTTATCCAGACCAAAAACCCGTTCGCGTTGAACTGGACTGGTGGAGTTATAAACATGAACGATGGCATTTTTCGCGCCTTTCAGTGCTTGGTAACTGCGGGCAATCAACTCTTCGCGGGCCTGGGTGAGCACTTGTATCGTCACATTGTCTGGAATGCGATCTCCCTCGATCAGCTCCCGTACAAAGTCGAAATCAGGTTGCGACGCAGCGGGAAAACCCACTTCAATTTGGGTGAAGCCCAGTTTGACCAGTAGGTCCCACATGCGGAGTTTTTGTTGTACGTTCATGGGCTCAACCAAAGCCTGATTGCCATCGCGTAAATCGACCGAACACCACTGCGGTGTTTGCTCGATGGTATTGTTGGGCCATTTACGGTCTGGCAGAACGATGGTTGGCGTTGGCTGGTATTTGCGGTGGTTGAACTCGCCCATGATCTGAATTTCCTTTTTCCTAAAGTCTTTAGTTGATGGCGGAGCCCGGTGTGCCGGGCGTTATACCGTGTCTTTTCATTCACTTTTTGTAAAAGTGTGTGTTTTCGTGCGCGCTGATTGCGGGGTGTTGCCTTCAGTTCGACGTTCTTTGTAGAGCGGTAACTCCACGGTTCCCAGTATAGGACGGAGGCATTGGCATGGGATTGCGAAGTTGTGCGTGGTTTTGAATTAATTAATTCATTTATTGCTTAAAAATATATATTAATAGAATATAATGCTGATCATATTGATATTATTGGAATTATAATGAATATCGACGGCTATGATAGACGAATTCTAGAAGCCCTGCAGGACGACGGGCGCTTGAGTAATCAGGACTTGGCTGACCGCATTGGGCTGTCGCCATCGCCCTGTTTACGGAGGGTCAGGCGTCTAGAGGAGGCGGGATTTATCGGCGCCTACCGCGCGGTGCTAAATGCCCGTGCACTTGGGCTAAGCCTTATGGCCTTTATTAATATAAGTATGGATAGGCATACACCTGAACGGTTCGAGAATTTTGAGCGCCACATCGGAGAGCTCCCCGAGGTCTTGGAGTGTCATTTAATTACCGGGCAGGCAGCAGATTACCTGTTGAAAGTGATTGTGGCTGATATGGACGGTTTTCAGGCGCTGTTACTGAATAAGATCACTCGAATAGATGGAGTTACCGGCGTACACTCAAGTTTTGTGATGAAGTCGCCGGTGAACAAAACCTCACTGCCCTTGTTGTCGTCGCAAACGGGATAATGTTGTCAGTTTGGTGACGTTATATTGCGTAATTACGCCTAGAAGGGGAGTCATGGATAAGATCTTTGTAGCAAATCTTGATGATATTAAAACTGACACGCTGTTAAGTAAAAATATTAACGGACATAAAGTGCTGCTAAGTAAAATTAAAGGTCAGCTTTGTGCGGTAGAAAATCGTTGTCCGCATCTAGGGCTGCCATTGGCCAAGGGTGAAGTCTGTGACGGTGCCGTCGTTTGCCCTTTCCACGGTTCAAGTTTTGATTTACTAAGCGGCGCAAATGTCGATTGGACAAATGCCTTTTTTGGTATGCCAATGCCGGGTTGGACACATAAGCTTATCGCCTTGGGTAAGTCCCCCGCGGCCTTAAAAACCTACAAATTAGAATGTGAAGGCGAGCAAGTTTTTATACACCTTTAAGGTATAAAGTTTAGATGGCGCCAAGTTGGCGTATTAGGGAGCAAGATGGCAGTAGAGATTGAGGTCGTCACGATCACCCATGCAATTCAGCAGGCGGTCGCGCCAGTATTTTTACTGGCAGGTATAGGCGGCATTTTAAATGTGCTTACAAATCGCTTAGCCAGAATCATCGACCGGAGTCGCAGTTTACACAATAGGTTAGAAACAGTAAGCGAAGAGCGCAGTGTGGTTATTGGCGAAGAATTAACAATGCTCACTCGTCGAGCGCGGGTGGTACACCGCGCAATTGGATTTAGCACCGCAAGCGCACTCATGGTGTGTGTGGTCATTGCAATGTTGTTTGTAAGCGCTGTAATGGGCTGGAATAGCAGCGTAGCGGTGGCATCATTATTTGTATTAGCGATGTGTTTTTTGATTGTCGCACTGACCGGATTTTTACGTGAAATTCAGTTGGCAACGCGAATTATGCTAAATGGGCCTTAATAGAGAACACGCGACTTTAGCAATTGGGTGATTAGCCAAGGAGGCAATATGATTACCTTATATGGCTTTAATGAAGCTTTTGGCTTAGTGGATGCCAGTCCGTTTGTGCTAAAAGTTGATGCTTATCTGCGTATGGCAGGCTTGGAGTTTGAGCGGAAGTCTGCTGTTGCTAATCTGCGCACGGCCCCGAAAGGTAAATTGCCGTATATCATTGAAAATGGGCAAACAATTGCTGACTCAGCATTCATTCTAGATTACTTGAATGCCAAGCCTGGCGTTACTATGTACGCTGATTTGTGCCCAGAACAGCGTGCGCAGTCGTATTTGATTGCCAAATCTCTGGATGAAAATCTGTATTGGTGTTTGTTGTATTCACGTTGGATGCGCGATCAAACATGGCCTTTAACTAAGGCCACATTCTTTGGCTCGCTGCCGTTTCCATTAAATAAGTTGGTCCCAGTAGTAGTGCGTAGGGGGGTTCGCTCTGCCTTACTTAAACAGGGTATGGGGCGTCATTCAGATACAGAAATTCAACAAATACTGGTTAATACACTAGATAGTTTGTCTATCTTGTTGGGTAGTAAAACCTATTTTATGAACGACAAACCCAGTGTTCTAGACGCTTGTGTTTTTGGTTTTTTGGCGGAATTTATTTTAGCTGACATAGACAATGATTTTAATGCTATTGCGCGGCGTTACGAAAACTTGAGCGCATTTTGCCGACAAATCCACTCTCGCTTTTACAGTCATGACTAGCGCGTCAATGCGGGAGTAGGGTGATGAATGTTGGTATCTATTTTTATGACAATGCGGAGGTGTTGGATTTTGCTGGTCCCTTTGAAGTCTTTTCTACCGCCGCTCGGCTTTGTGGTGATAAGCCACACTTTCATGTTTTTCTGATTGCCGAAACGTCTGCACCGGTAACTGCGCGCGCAGGGTTTACGGTGCTGCCGCACTACGGCTTCAACAATCATCCGAAGATAGATGTGTTGATTGTAGTGGGCGGTGTTCATGATAGTGAAATGGCCAAGTCATCAGTGTTGTCTTGGCTTGTCGTCCAATCTGCGCAAGCGCAATTAGTGGCATCAGTGTGCACCGGAGTATTTTTACTGGCGGCCGCTGGCGTCGTTACTGATCAAAAAGTCACTACACATTGGGAAGATATAGATAGTCTTAAGCGAGCGTTTCCAAACTTGCGTGTATGCGAAGAAACACGGTGGGTAGACAGTGGCCGATTTGTCAGTTCTGGTGGAATTTCCGCAGGTATAGATATGAGTTTGTACTTGGTGGCGCGTTTGCAAAGTACGGAATTGGCGGCGCGTACTGCCAAGCAAATGGAGTTTGATTGGTCTATGTCAGAGAATTAAACCACGACGATATACCACTATTTTATAGATGCTTCTTTGATAAAAAATTATTTCTACTCCTATTTTTACTAAAGGCTAGCGCTAAAATGTGACTAGCGTTACCCTTGGTATCAAGTTTTCTGCTTTTTACCCATGAGGCCTCTAGAATCCCGCCGTAGCGAATTAGTGGTATCGATTCAGTTCTACTCCATGCCAGAGGTTAAACCTGTTTTAGGCCCTTAATAGTAAGTAGAGATATTCTGTATATGAGCACTCGAAAGTACGCTGGCTTCTGGGTTCGTGTTGGCGCGTCTATCATCGATTCAATCTTAATTCTTCTTGTAGCAGGGCCCTTGCTAACCGCCCTTTATGGTCGTGACTACTGGCTGGGTGAGCAAACCACACGCACGGGTACGGAGCTGCTGCTGAACTATTTACTCCCCGCTTTGGCAGTGCTTTTATTCTGGGTATATAAGTCGGCGACCCCTGGTAAGCTGATCACTGGCTTACGAATTGTCGATGCGCGCACAGGCGCTAAGCCGACGACAACGCAATTTGTAATTCGCTATGTTGGCTATTACGTGTCGATGATTCCTCTGTTTCTAGGCATTGTCTGGGTGGCATTTGACGCAAAAAAACAAGGTTGGCACGACAAGTTGGCAGGTACAGTGGTAGTCAAATCTGCGGACGACAGAGACCTAGATGACGACGAGTCACATGAAATGAATTAATGTTATGTAGAGGTAAAATAGTGATGAATATTGTTGTTGTGGGTGGCGGTGCAGGAGGATTACCGTTAGTAACAAAGTTAGGCCGTAGTTTAGGAAAAAGCCGAAAGGCGAATATCACCTTAGTTGATGCCAGTGCTAGTCATATCTGGAAACCCCGTTTTCACGAAGTCGCCACGGGCGCCATTGATTCTGACCTAGATGCGGTGGATTATCGCGCTCATGCCCATCAAAACTATTACAATTTTTCTAAAGGGCGGATGAGCGGTCTAGATCGTGAAAAGAAAAACGTTATTCTCGAAGCAGCAATCGGTTCAGCAGGCGAACAAATTTTACCTGAACGTCGTATTCCCTATGATTACTTAGTAATCACTGTCGGCAGTCTCGGCAATGATTTTAATACGCCTGGTGTGCGTGACCATTGTTTATTTTTAGATACCAGAGAGCAGGCCGACCGCTTTCACGAACGGTTTTTGAATCACTGTTTGAGCGCTGATTTTTATCGTGGCCCGGTGTCAGTCGCTATTGTTGGTGGCGGTGCGACTGGGGTGGAATTGGCGGCGGAAATTCATCATGCGGTGGCACTCTTAAAACTCTATGGGCACAAAGAGCTGGATCGCAGTCGTTTGCAGGTTCATGTTATCGAAGCTGGCCCACGCTTATTACCTGCGCTGAGTGAGCAGATTGCCACCGCCGCGCAAGCAGAGCTAGAGAATATGGGCGTGAAAGTTCATACCGGCACCATGGTGAAAGAGGCTGATGAACAGGGTTTTATCACCCGCGATGGCGAGCGTATTGATGCGGCACTATTGGTCTGGGCGGCAGGTATCAAAGCACCAGATGCAGTGGGGCAGTGGGGGCTAGAAGTAAACCGCATAAACCAACTGGTGGTTGATCCAAATTTACAAACGGCTGACCCCTCGATTTTTGCCATTGGCGATTGCTGCGCCTGCGAGCTAGCCGAGGGTAAAAATGTTCCCCCGCGCGCGCAGTCTGCACAGCAAATGGCAAAGCATACGGCGGCGAATTTGACACGTCTTGTTAAAGGACAGCCCTTATTACCCTTTAAATATCGGGACCACGGATCACTGGTGTCACTCTCTGAGTATTCTGCACTGGGCAATTTGATGGGTAGCGTGCGCGGCGGCAGTTTCTTTATTGAAGGCTGGATGGCTAGAATGATGTACGTAAGCTTGTACCGGCTACATCAAGCAGCTATCTATGGTTGGTTACGTACTTTAATGTTGTTGATGGCGGGTCGCTTTAATCGATTGCTGCGGCCAAGATTAAAACTACATTAGATGAGTGTCTAAAAAAGGGCTTACTGGCGAAGTGTTACCAGTAAGCCTACCATTATTATTACTCCGTAAAAAATTTACACCGCATCAATAACCGCGGTCTACGATCTTCCGGCGTTATTTCAGCGTGAGACCTAGATAACTGCAGACCATACGTGTGGTTTCTTCCTTGAATTGCTTGTCAGTTACTTTGAGAAATTGGTTTTGTGCGCCAGCCGGCAGAATGGACCACATAGCCGCGCCGCGGATAATGTAGTGCGCATAGCGTACTGCGATTTTCAAATCGGGATGGTTAAAATCGTCACGACGGCATTTATACAGTTCCAGCATTGCTAAACAAAAATTCTCTTCAGATTCGGCCCGTATTTCAAACAACAATGGGTCGCGGAGCCTTTGCTGCTCTATCAACCTTAAAAAGCCGGTGTCGTCCCGTGATGAGCTAAAAATGATTTCCAGGTGGAAGCGAACAATGTCTTGGGCCTTTTCTTTACGCCAGTCATGGCGGGCGATTAAATCGGCAATTTTAGCTTCACGGTTCAGGCGGTAGTTCTCGAACAGAGCCCGACAAATAGCGTTCTTATCCGAGAATAAGTTGTAAATAGATCCGGAAGACACGTCTGAATGGCGTGAGATTTCTGCGATAGTGGTGGCTTCAAATCCTTTGTCAATGAACAGTGTTTTGGCAGATACGAGAATCTTTAGCAGGGTTTTCTTACTTCTGTCCTGGGACGCTGGAATGACCCAATCTTTACCGTTCAGCCACGATAGGGAAGAGAAGTCGGATGTGTGCTGTTCAGCGTCAGCCATAAGTTGTGATCCTAAGTTTTAGCGAATAAGTAAGCTGGTCGGTCAGTATGAAATTCTAGTTGACACGGCTTAACAATAAAACTAGATTGTCATTTTAGAATGGTATTCTAATTATATCTTGGCTCAACTAGACAGCAATAAATACTTATTCATATAGGAGACAGTTCCATGCCAGCGATTCCTCTCGATGAACGCTTTGCGTTACAAGATCTAATGACCGATTACTGCTACGCAGTAGATAAACTCAAGGATGTTGACGAACTTCTCGATTTATTTGTCGATGACGCGGTTCTCGATTTTTCTAATATTGGTCTACCACTGATGTCCGGCAAAGTAGAATTTAAGAAATTCTACGACACAGTGTTTGCTGATATGTCTCACCACACCCACTACATAAGTAACTTTCGAGTTGAATCTTACAATGGTGATACTGCGGTAATGCGTGCATATGTGCAGGGATTGGGGCGCGCAAATGACGATAATGACGTTCACGTGCATGTACGTTATCGCATGGATTGCATAAAAGTAGGCACACTTTGGAAGTGCAAAAAATATTATATTTATCCAGGAATGCCGCTTCCGGGTTCACTTAATGAAATTCATGGCGAGCGCTGATTTACAACTCCATCCTATCCCGTATCGGGAATGACTGAATTTAATTTAATGAGGGCATCATTGTGGCTGATACTGAATCCGAAAGTCTACAGACAGCAAGCTATCCAACCCACCCAGACGCAGAGTCGCCAAAAGCTCGTGGTGACGCTATAACGGGTGATCGCTATTGGTCAAAGGAGTTTGCTGAACGTGAATGGGAGCATATGTGGAAGCGCATTTGGCATGTAGGAGGGCGAGAGTCGCAATTGCAGCAGCCGGGCGACTTTATTGTGCATAATTTTCATCATGAATCTGTGATGATGGTTAAACAGAAGGACGATACGATCCGCGCCTTTTTCAATGTCTGTATGCATCGCGGAAATCAATTGGTAGATACCGACGAGGGTGGTATGGATGCATTTACCTGTCCCTATCATGGTTGGAAGTGGGGGTTGGATGGCGAGTTGATCTGGGTGCAGGATCCAGAGGATTTTCCGCAGGGAAACCCGTGTGGAAAATTACGCCTAAAACAACTGCGTTGCGAAACCTGGGGCGGCTTTATTTTTTGGAGCTTTGATCAGAATGCGAAACCCCTATTGGAATATCTCGATCCGATTCCGACCTTATTAAGCAATCGAGACCTCGAGAACTACACCAGAGTTGTATGGCGTACATTGCGGGTAAACACAAATTGGAAATTTGCATCAGACAACTTTAATGAGGCCTATCATATTCCTGCGGTGCATCCACAGTTTATGTCTATGATAGATGACCACTATTCGACAACCGTGTTTGAAATGTACCCGAATGGCCACAACCGCATGATCGAAAAGTTACAGCCATCGTCTCGATCTCCGGTAAAAAATGACATTCAACCTCTGTGGGCCGACGTACTCAAACAGTGGGATGTTGATCTCGACGCATATCAGGGACGCGCACAAGAGGCTCGGCTGGCCCTGCAGGAAGCTAGGCGCCGATTAGGTTCGTCACGAGGTTTTCACTATTTCGATGCCCTAAGCGATGACGAACTGACAGATCAAATGCATCACACCTGCTTTCCAAACCTAACATTGACGGCTACCCCCGAAGGTCTTCATATCTTTCGTACAGAGCCAGATGCCAATGACCCCAACTGGTCGACGTTTGATTATTGGTATTTGGTACCACAGGTTGAAGGTGCAACTGAGGTAGCGACTTTGTACGGTATGCGTCCCTTTGAAGAGGCGATGCACGAGGAGGGAAATTTTGTCGACTATGAGGCGGCGATTGATCAGGGCGATTTCTTATCTCAGGATTTGTCTCTGGCGGTAACCCAACAACGCGGCTTACACTCGATGGCTTACCAAGATTGCTATCTGTCGGGGCAGGAGACTCGCGTGCGGCGTTTCCACGAAGTAATAAACGACTATCTGGCTGGCAATCGTTAAACGAACAGAGGGCGATCCAGTTATAAAAAGGTAAGCCCTTTTGTTTATTTACCCATAAACCGGCCATTTATTTGAATCAAATATCGGCCAAAATATGTCAAGACGACTCATGTCCCGTGGAATAAAGGCTGCTTAATCGGACAGAAATCGCCCCTTAACAACAAGAGATTTGGGCGATTAGGTAGCATCTCGAACAAAGACATAAGTTAGCTCAACTCGCGGTGTTCGGGTTATTTATTACTGGAAAACGCAGGATCATGAAATATGGATGCTTACGATTTATAGTAAATCGGAGCGAGCCACGATTCCGAGCCATGTGTTCAAACAAACCGCGGAGGCGATCGACCAGGACTAAACGAGATGCTGTTCTAGAAATATTGAACGGTATTCGCGAAGTCCGTGCACATAAAAGGGGCGGCCGGTTAAAGGTTGCTGCGTTGTCCGAGCCATCACCGCCGCAAGTGATACGCGCCCAGCTAAGAATGTCGCAATCGACTTTTGCTGGGATGCTTGGAGTTGGCTTCTGTACGTAATGGCGTATGCTTTCGTCTATATGGAGGAACCTATGACCACACTTAATGCCACGAGAAACTCGTTCCAAGCTTTACGCGCTGATAGATGAAACGTCTACAAGTCACCGACCTATTAATATTACTAGAAAGAGGGGCAACGCTGTTTTGCTGTCGGAAGACGACTGGAATGCCATCAATGAGACTCTTCATCTGCTATCCATTCCCGGTATGCACGAATCTATCCGAGAAGGTAAGGACGTTGAATTTGACCAACGTAATGATTGGGAGCGTTTGGCTCTAACGTCATATTAGCGGTCAGTCGCTGTACCCGGGGAAGCCCAAGCACAGCTGTCAAACTCGTATTCAGCAGCATTGCGCTCACTAATTATGGTGGAGTTTGCGTAAGCAATTGATTTTTATTGGGAAGTGACTATGCTCAAGGGTAAAGGGATTCCACATCAAATGCAGGATGCACACAAATGCAAAAATCATTACAGGTTGCTATCACCCTGATTCAAATGGAATTATCCTGCTTCATCACCTCAAAGCTTCGACTCGCCATGTACACGAGTTATAAAGCGCAACGCATTTGAATTCACTGTTAGCTGTTCAAACAAGGAAGGATCGCGGTAACTGATATGACTAATAATTTGACGTTGAAGGGAAGTAAGGAAAAATGGTATCCCGCATCAATTAGCAATCTTGAATCGCATTTAAATAGCTTTATTGTTCCGATTCTAGGTTTTTCAAAAGATAAAACTTATCCGTTGGTCAAGAACTTGGCATATACGCTTCAATATGTAGAGTTTTTGTATAAGGTTGTAGAGGATCTTAATCTTAGTGATGTGCTACATAAGCAAAACATTAAATCATTTGTTATCCACGGTGCAGCAGTTATTGAAGCCATATTCCAATATCTGGTTGTAAGCTCTGGTCATGGTTCAAATACAGAATGGCAATCGATAAATAAATTTTCTAGTAATCAATATAAAATTGGCACCGATAGCTTCAAAAACGACACGGAAATATTCATAAAATTGGCTTCGCCGCTCCCAAAAGAAATGACCTTTGACCAGCTAACAAAAAAGGTTGAGGCAAAAAAGCTGTTAGGCTCAGTTAACACGCTATATAAGGATATTAGCCAAGTTAGAAAATTGAGAAATAGAGTTCATCTACAAGGCATCGATAGCGCATTTGATACTGACTATAACAACTTTGATAATGCAAAATTCGAAGTAATGCGTCGAGTTTTACACGGAGTATTAACTTCTAGTGTTTTTGGTAAGTCTTCACATGCTAAATTATTTGGTTATTTGGCCCACAGCTAACAATCACAAGCAAGGGACCAAACTACGCTCCGCTAATTTGCGGTTCGCTGCGCTCACTTTACCGCAAATTGGCTCCACTCCGTTTGGCCTCTGTTGTGGGCGTTAGCTTTGGAAAAGGAATTGATCTTTGAATATTAAAGAAATTAGACCGTTTGTTCCGAGCAAGGACTATGATTTATCAAAATCCTTTTACGAATCTCTTGGCTTTAAAGGTGAGAGCGCTGGCCCAGATCTTACTATTTTCCAACAGTCCGATTGTACGTTCTTCCTTCAGAGATATTACAACGAAGACTTCGCGAATAATTTGATGTTACAGCTTATTGTGGAAAATATAGATGAAGCCTATGAGTTGGTGTCTGGACTTAATAAAGTCAAACATAGCGAAATTAAACGAGAATCATGGGGATCAGTTGTTTATCTTTGGGGGCCAAGTGGTGAACTTTGGCATATAACTGAACTTGGGAGCTAACAAGTGGCTCATACGCGAACTGATCTTGTCCCAATTTAACGGACACCAAAATCTAATAGATGAGGTGTCCTATGCCAAAATACACAAAGCCAAGAAAGACCTGGCAGTATTCAGATGAATTCAAAGTGAAATCGGTTCAACTGAGTTTGATTGACGGAATTCAAGTCAAAGAGGTAGCGGACACACTCGACATACATCCGTTCATGCTGTCACGATGGCGAAAAGAGTTTCGCGAAGGCAAGATTGTGGCTGATAAACGTAAAA
>NZ_JANZNQ010000016.1 GCF_027257955.1 Zhongshania aquatica
CTAGACCCGCAGGCTTACCTGAAAGACGTGATGGAGAAACTGCCGACACATCGCGCCTCAAACATTGGTGAGCTACTGCCGCACAATTGGCAGCCTTGATGTAAGGTGAGTTCGCCGGACGGTTACAAAAGAACAACGGAGGTTACAAAACGTACATTGGCTGCAGCGATAAAGAAACGCAATCCGGATAAGGGGCTTATGCTTCATACAGATCGTGGCGTCGAATACAGAGGCGCGGAGTATCAAAAGGAATTGCAGCGGTACGGTATATTGCACAGCTTAAGTCGCCCGGGGAAATGTACAGACAACGCACATATGGAATCATTTTTTCATATATTGAAAGGCGAGTTGATACGAGGAACTAGCTTTCAATCTGGCGATGAACTGAAGTATGCTTTGGCTCGTTATATCAACAACTTTTATAATAGTAAAAGGCTGCATTCGGGGATTGGTTACTATTCTCCAATAGAATATGAGCGAATGGCCGCATGAAAACTAATGTGTCCGTTTTATTGGGGTAAGATCACAAAATTACGTTGGCTTGGTTTCACTCCGCTTCACATTTTAGCCAACGAAATTTTGCCCATTAACAGGGCGTTATAGCCTGTCAGTTGACGAGGCGTACGTTTAAGCGTACTGTTCATGGACCGGAGGTGACTTATGACTACACTGAACGCTACAGAAGCCCGCACCAAGCTCTATGCCTTGATTGACGAGGCGTCTACCAGCCATCAACCTATTGTTATTACAGGGAAAAGAGGGAATGCTGTCCTCTTGGCGGAAGAGGATTGGAATGCCATAAACGAAACGCTTAACTTGCTGGCTGTGTCTGGCATGCGGGAGTCTATCCGCGAGGGTATCGAGGCTGGGCTTGACGAGTGCGATCAGGAGCTTGATTGGTGACTTGGAAGCTTTACTACACCAAGCAAGCTCAAAAGGATGCACGCAAACTTGCCTCGTCGGGGCTTAAGAGCAAAGCTCAAGAATTGTTACACATCATCGCGCAAGATCCCTTTCAGAATCCACCTCCCTATGAAAAGCTGGTTGGCGACTTGGTGGGAGCGTACTCCCGAAGAATCAATATTCAACATCGATTGGTGTACCAGGTACTGGAGGTAGATAAGGCGGTTAAAGTTCTACGGCTGTGGACTCACTATGAGTAATAGCTATAACAAATCAAAGCACTCGGGCTTGGTAAAGCTGTCACCTTTTTTTCCAAAAAAGCCGCCAACTTCACCAAGCGGGTGTCTGAGGCGTTATAAGGCAAGGGACGGTTAATCAAAATAGCCACAACTAGCAAGAATAATCCGATAATTGGCTTTACCAAAGACCTAGGTGAAGTCGATGTTGATTCCCCGCAACATCATCTGAACTTGACTATTCCACTGTCGTACTTGAGGTCAAAGATGAGTTCTCCGCGTCCGGTAAAGTGGAACGATTGTGTTTCTTGAAGTAATTTCAAGAATTCGGTTTCCTGCGAACCTTCGCAGTACATGCGCGTTGTACGAAACTCAGAAAACGCAATAGTATTATTCTCGGCGGTGTAGGTTCCGCCGGCCGTGTTGCAGTCAGTGGCAATCGCCACCGTGTTGGCGTCAGTAAAAGTAAGTGTGAAAGCGTCTTTTTTCTCAGGAATAATTTCTTTCCCATCCTTATATATGGCCTGCTGCCAGACCCATGGTTTCATCTCAAGCGTCATTACCTTCGGATCAGCCTCTCCCTCGAAATCTGTCGCCACCTCACCAAATTGCATAGATTGCGGATCAAGAATGAGATGCAGCGACTTGCCAATGGATGGCGGTGTTGTCATCGGTTCGTCCAGCTCTCTTTCAACAAAATTAACGATTACCTGTTTGCCTGGGCCCGACTCAGTGCTCTGTGGCGTTATGCGATCCCCTAAGAGGAGCGCTTGAGAGCCAACGTAGCCATTTTCTGTATTGAGTGCTGCGACGACATAAAAGAAGCTGCCGCTGCCACCTGTTTCCTGTGTTAGAAGGAAAACGGCATCGTCTGTATCATCGCCATTCAAATCCTTGAACAACTCATTGCCAAAATAGCGAGTTATGGCCGTAGATGCGGAATTGGGGGTTAATTCGGTCTCAGCAAAACCATTCACTAAGGTAATCACTTGGCCAGCAATCACATAAGTCGCATTTTTATAATCTAGCACGGCAACAGGATCAGCCTGTTTTTCATGATAGATATAAGAGTTAAATATAAAGAAGCCTGCTGCCAACAACAAAATGAAAATGGCCAAGGTAACTGTAAATAATTTATTCATGATGTGAGTGATGTCTTGTTAAAAATGCGGCATTGCGAAAATCAGTTCCACATTGCGATCCTCTGGGCGGCCTTCTCGCTTGCCACCTTGGGTACACAGCGCATCTAGGTTTGCCTCGCTAATGGCTGCCTGTACTGCGGCGGGATCGGTAAGATAAAGCGCGCATCGATCGTCTGCTTCCGCCAAGCGTTGTGGGTTTTCTAGGCTATGGCTTAATACCGGCCCACGAATAGTGCCGCTGCCGTCGCCATTATCAAATACTTCGATCAGGCGCTGCTGTTGGGGATGGTCGATAAGTGAGGCGGTTTCAATTTGCCAAAAACCACCGCAGTGTTGGCCGTGGCAATTGCTTACCGGTGCGGAAATTTCACCATTGCTACCCACTCCATCGTTCACTGCAAAAGCGCGAACACGATGCACATGGGTGTGGCCTGCTACCCAAGCAATCATATTGGGCCAAGATGCCAATTCCGCATTTAATTCAATAGCACTTACTTCTAGCGTTAGTAAGTCTGCGAACATGCCGTACTCGGCAAACGTTAAATCAGGATGATGAGAGAATACCATCACCAACTGCTGTTTTGCATAGGCGGTCGCCAACTCGGTTTTTAACCATTCGAATTGCGCCCGGTCCAGACTACCATCTGAGAGCGCAAAGGGGTTGCGCAACATGGCGGTGGGAACACGTGGGTCACGACCATCGATAATAGTGTTGAGAACAATCATGCGAAAACGCTGCTCGCCAGCGTCAAAGGCGTAGTAGCCATCGTTGCGATCGTCCTCATCCTCGAGGCGCGCGGCATCGACAAGGCCGAAACCGTGACCGAGGGGTTGCGATGAAGACTTGAAAAATTCCTGAATAAAATCATGCTGGCCGAGCATATAACGACGACCGGTAAGCAGAGATACTTCGTTCAAGGGGACATCGGCCGCGACCGTACCACGGAGATAGCCATCGTGATTGCCAAATGCCACAAACCACGGCATGGCGATGGCCTGATTAATACAGCCCTCGGCACCGTCGTCGCAGCGCAAAACCTCTGGCAAACCCGCCGCGCGCGTTACCGTCTGTCGCCTAGGATCGACGGAACCGTCTGCCGCGCGGCCACTAACAGCGGCTTGCTGTGTATTTTGTGCTTGCAGCAGTGTGCGCGTGGGTAAAAACTGATATGCCGGATCGTCAATATCCGGATCAATAGTTTGGGTGTCAGCCGTGCCCCTACCGGTAAAGCGAGTACAGGACAGATCGATCTGCTCGGCGGGTGCATCAGCACCTAGGGCGAGTGTGCAGGCTTCTTCAAAGGCGCTCATCTGATCGACGCGGCCATCAAGATTATCAATAAAGCGACGAGTTTCTGCGACTGTCGTCAGATCCGCAGAATCACCGGTGACTATCGCAAATTCTGCCGGGTATTGCGCATGGCAATTGTTTAGCGCTGAAATTAAATCGTTCAGCACTTCGTCTGAATATTCTTCCTGAAATCGCTGCGCGGACTCAAAGCTAGTGTAAAGCGGATCTAGTGCGCTGGCGCCGTTTAACAACTGACCGTCATCGTCAATAATGTGGTCGTCGGTCAGGTGTACAAAACGCAGCAGCAAGGCCGCGCTTGCTGGCCGACTTCCCGTCGCCAGCTCATTGCGAGTCACAAAGTCCTCGGCGCTCATATTATCGCAGACGGCTGGGCCATGCTTTTGGCTCGACGCGATATTATTCTCCAGAGGGGCGACCGCGCTGCCTGAATCAGAGTTTTTACAGGCAAGTAGGGTCAGTGCGCTGATCAATAGTAGGGCTTTGAAAGGGTGATTCATTCTTATATCCAGATGCGTATTATTGTTAGATGGCGCAGTTATGACACATATTACATCTTGCGTGACATAACATCTAACTATGTTCAACTGTTATAAGACGATAATGGCAGCCTGTGATTGCTGAAACCGCTATGCGAATACGAGTTCTACAGATTTAAGTTACTTTTTTAAAGAGGAAATCAGATCAATAGCTGGCTGCTGAGCTTGTAGAGAAACTCGCTGGCTTTCATTCAGATAGGAATTTTCTAAGTCCGCTTATTCTATTTTTCAGGTCGGCTCATAGTGCAACTTGAGCGATTGTAAAGTGGTAAAAAGTCATTAAGCGTTCTATTAATCTATTCTTTCTTCTTGTCTTTCGGCGTAGCGTTTTTTCTTCTTCCTGTCGTACATCACAATATCTGCATCGGTGAGAAACTTTTCTACGGTTGAGTGCTTTTCTGCATCGAATTCCGCGGTGCCGTAGCTGTATTGTAGGGGATGTAGCCATAGTTCGCGTTTGCTGAGAGCATCGATTTCGGTTTTAAATTTAATCATTGCTAACTCGGCATTTGCGGCACAGATATCTATCAATAGCGCCACAAATTGATGTTTGCCTACCCGAGCAACAAGTCCAGATTGCTCAAGCTGCGTGTTGAGGTATTCTGCAAAATAGGCCATTTTACGTTTGGTTTCGGCGCGACCACGCTTATCGTCGGCGTCGTTAAATTTATCTAATTCGATGAACACGAGTGATGCAGTGATATCTCGACGGGCGCATAAATCTAAGCCTTTTTCCGCTAATATCGAAAACCCTTTGCGATTGCTGATATGGGTTTGGGTATCGAGAACATCTAATTCCGGTTTAATAATCTCGCGCTCGACCATAAGGGTAAGGTCGCGGAAAACGTCGAGGTCGTCATCGTTGAATTCCCGTGGTCTGCGATCGATAAGGCAGAGGCTGCCTATTGCGTAGCCGCTTTCTGCACTGATAGGGCAGCCCGCGTAGAAACGGATATGGGGTGGGCCTGTTACGAGTGGATTGTCGGCGAATCGTTGATCATTTTTAGCATCCCGCACCATCATGATTTTTTTAGAATGTATGGTGTGGCCACAAAACGAGATAGCTCTCGATGTTTCGCGAACGTCTAAACCCATTGAAGATTTAAACCATTGGCGATCTTGGTCGATTAGGCTAACTAGGGCGATGGGTACGTCGAATAAGTTACTTGCGAAACGAGTGATGCGGTCAAAACGCTCTTCAAAGGGCGTGTCCAATATGTTCAGCGCATGTAGGGATGCTAATCGCTTATCCTCGTTGTTTTGGATTGTAGGACTTTGCACCTGGTTACCTCTGAATAAGTCATGCCTGAGCTTGTTTTGGCTAGAGATCTATGTGATTCGATTCTCCTGTGCACGTATTACTAGCTACTAGCGTAAACATGGCTAGCAACACTTTTTATTGGCAGAGCTAGAATAAAATGTAAGTTCAGTTACAGGTCTTCATTTTGACTTTATAGCGGTGAATGTCCCATAGGGGCTTATCCCTATTTTAGATTGGGTCTTAAATTTGATTGGGCTTGGTGAATGAAAAGGCTAGCTTTAGGGCTTTAAAAAGGGGATGGCATGGTTAGGCTGGTTATCTAGCAACAGTGATTGATCTTTAAGCGTAACACCGCTGACGCCATCCTTGAGGGCGGCGAGTGTTAAGTACATGCTGGTATCGCAAGCTTGCTGGTAGCTAAGACCACCGATTCGGATATTCGAAATGCAGTTGCGTTCAGCATCACGTATACCGCGACGGGGGGCGTAGCTTAAATACAGGCCCAAACTGTCGGGGGAGCTTAGTCCGGGTCGTTCGCCGATCAACACGATAACCAGTTTGGCCTTGAGCGCTTCACCAATGTCATCGCCCAGTGCGACCCGTGCTTGTGTGGCAATACTCAGTGGTGCAAGTAAAAGATTTTCGGCACGTAAGCGCGGTATCAGCAACGTGAGAAGCGGAAGCGCGTGGTTTTGTACCGCGGCGGAAGAGAGCCCGTCTGCAATGACAATGGCGATATCTGCGTTTTTATGTTCTGACGCGGATTGCCTGAGGATTTGCCACTGGGCTTCAGGTAGCCGCCGCCCTAAATCTGGTCGCTGCAAATAGCGCATGCGATTCTCGGCTTCGCTTACTAGCATGACTGGCTTGGCTGCGTTTGGGAAAGTTGCTGTGTAGGCGTCGATAAATGCCTGCGTATTGAAGGCGAGATGAACGGCGTCGCGGGCGCGGGCGTGGTCGAGCTGAAACTGTAAGTTGGCCGCCGTGGGCAGAGATACGCCTGTTCTTCCCAGCGCGATTCTTGCTGAGGTATATGAGCGCAACACCTGCCATGAATCGTTTTTTAGCTCGCTCATAATGGCCCCGCCAATGACAGCGCTTGTGCAAAACGAGGAGGTAGTTCTGAACCTGAAAACAACGCGCCGTGCTTGTCCATAATCTTTGAGGTTTGCAGCCACTGAAAAAATTCGGGTGCGGGTGGCAAGTTCAGTAGTCGACGAATGTATAGGGCATCGTGAAATGACGTGGTTTGGTAGTTGAGCATTATGTCATCTGCACCGGGAATACCCATGATGAAATTACCCCCCGCTGCGGCAAACTGGGTCAGTAGCATGTCCATATCATCTTGGTCTGCTTCGGCGTGGTTGGTATAGCAAATGTCGCAGCCCATTGGCAGGCCGAGTAGTTTTCCGCAGAAGTGATCTTCTAAGCCCGCGCGAATAATTTGCTTGCCGTTGTATAAATATTCCGGGCCGATAAAGCCGACCACCGTGTTGACTAGTAGTGGTGAAAACGCGCGGGCGACGGCATAGGCGCGCGTTTCTAGTGTTTGCTGATCGACGCCATGATGGGAATTTGCCGACAGAGCGCTACCTTGGCCGGTTTCAAAATACATGAGGTTATTGCCGACGGTGCCTCGCCCCAAGCTGAGTGCGGCAGACTGCGCCTCTGCCAATATTGAGAGCGTTACGCCGAAGCTGCTATTTGCTGCTTCAGTACCGGCTATTGATTGGAATACTAAGTCTACAGGCGCCCTCTGGTTGATGAGCTCCAAGGTTGTGGTGACGTGGGTGAGCACACAGGATTGGGTCGGGATGTCAAAACGCGTGATGAAATCGTCAAGCAGGTGAAGAAGGCGCGCCACGGTTTGGGTATTGTCGGACGCGGGGTTAATGCCAATGACGGCATCGCCACTGGCGTATAGCAAACCGTCGATGATACTTGCGGCAATGCCCGCAGCGTCGTCTGTTGGGTGGTTTGGTTGTAAGCGGGTAGAAAAATGATTGGCAAGACCGAGCGTATTCCGAAAGCGAGTAATCACTTCGCACTTTTTCGCGACTATAATGAGATCCTGTATTCGCATTAACTTGCTGACTGCAGCAACCATTTCGGGCGTTAGTCCGGGTGCTAATGCCTGCAGTGATTCCGTCGTGGCTGCGTCGGAAAGTAGCCAGTCGCGGAAGCCGCCCACGGTGAGATGGGCCACTGGCATAAACGCGGTCGCATTGTGACTATCGATGATTAAACGGGTGACTTCATCGTCTTCATAGGGAATAACCACGTTATTTAAAAAATGACGTAGCGGTAAATCTGCCAGTGCGTATTGCGCGGCTACCCGTTCTTGGTTATTGCTTGCTGCAACACCGGCTAGCACGTCGCCGGAACGGGCAGGTGTCGCCTTGGCGAGCAGGGTTTTCAAATCTGCGAAGACGTAGTGCTGTTGTCCGAGATTAACGCTAAATGGCATCGCTCACCCTTGGCAAAGCGTAAAAGCTGGGTTGCCTCCACTTACTGTGAGAGGCGGTGGGGATTCGTTAACGCGCCCACTGTCATTGAAGCTACCAAGCTTTCTTGCCTTGTGCAAAAGGAAAAGCAACGAGCTATAAAGCGACTCTGGTTTTAAAGCCGCCATAGATTAAGCGTTTTCCGTCGAAGGGCATTGCTTCTGGAGTCATTAATTTGGCTAAGCGCGGATCTTTCATCACTGCGTCATTGATACGGTCGCGGTCTTCGCGTGATGCGTAGACGATGTATGAAAACACCACTACCTCACCTTCTTCTAATTTCACGCTCTGGGGAAAAGAGGTATGGATGCCAGTTTTAACGTCATCCGCCACACACTCAATGTATTGCAGGGCGCCCAGTTCTTTCCAGACCTCACCGGCGACGCTGGCGATGTCGAAATAAGCATCGAGCTTATCTTTGGGCACTGGCAGGATAAATCCGTCTACATAAGTCATTTTTACGTCCTCTATTTTATTGCTATTTGCAGCTAGCTTGAGAGCCATCTGGCGCGGGCCCGTTCACCATCCAAGCAATGCCGAATTGATCGACAAATCTGCCAAAGCACTGTGACCAGAATGTGGCGCCAATGGGCATGGTGATTGTCCCACCTTCTGACAGGGCGGCGAATAGTCGCTCTGCTTCGATGATGTCTTCGACTTGGAGGGCAACACTGATACCAGCCGGCACCTCATACATGTCACTGGGTGCATCACTGCCCATCAATGTCAGGCCATTACCTGCATCTATTTGAGCGTGCATGATGTGGTGTTGGCTGTCGGCGGGGAAGTGTTCCGCAGCTGGCGTATCCCCCACGCTCATTAATACCGCGTCGACGCCTAAGCACGAGGCGTAAAACTCAAATGCCTGTCGACAGTTACCCGCAAAATTTAAGTAGGGATTAATTTTCATGCGTAGTCTCCTTTATGTCATTCGCGCTATTGCTGTTGCTGCTGTTGCTGTATCGCGTCGCGCAAACGGTCTTCCTGCTGTCGTAAGGCGGGGGTGAATTCCTCACCGAAGTCCTCTGCCTCGAATAGTGGACGAAGTTCAACATTGCGGTGTACGCCGTCGGTATTTGGAATTCGCTTTGCCCACTGTATAGCGTCGTCCATTGATGACACCTGCCAAATCCAAAATCCTGAAATTAACTCGCTAGTCTCGGCAAATGGGCCGGGTTCTATTTGCGGTTCGTCTGCGCCGAAATGTACACGAATACCCGCGCTGCTTGGGTGTAATCCTTCGCCGCTAAGAATAATGCCGGCGGACATTAGCTCCTCGTTAAATGAGGCCATGTCAGTGAGTAATCGCTCACTCGGTATTACCCCGGCCTCGCTACTTGGGCTTGCTTTCATTAACACCATGCACTTCATACTTCGCTCCTTAATGTTGTTGCTAATTTATAGTCGAAGCTAGGGTGGGTAATTCGACATTGGGATGAAAATATTTCTAGTGTGTGTGCCTCACTTGTTTTGATAGGGGTGCGCGACCCCATTGGGCTGAGACTTTTACTCTTACCTATCAATCGCATTACAATGGCAGCCATCATAAAAGTTACAGAGCTGAAACTATGCTGACATTCCTACCCACTTGGCTACGCGGCAGTCTGATTATGCTGCTGATTGTTTGCTCAACCCTGATTCTAGTTCCCTTTTTGCTGCTTGCAGCATTACTCAAGTTGCTGATTCCGTTAAAAGCCTCTCGTCGCTGTTTTACTATTATCTCCATTGAGATAGCGAATCTGTGGGTGGGCTTTAATAATCTGCTGTTGACGGTTGTGAATGATATTCAATGGGACGTGCAGGGCGCCGAGGGGCTTAATCCAAAAGACTGGTATTTTGTAACGTGTAACCATCAGTCGTGGGCTGATATTTTGGTTGCCCAAAAAGTGCTGTTTCGCAAAATACCCATGCTTAAGTTCTTTCTAAAGCAGCAATTAATTTGGGTGCCAGTAATTGGACTGGCGTGGTGGGCGCTAGACTTCCCGTTTATGAAGCGGTATTCCGCGGCGGAGATAGAAAAGAATCCGGCATTGAAAGGCAAAGACTTAGAAACGACTCGCAATGCCTGCGAGAAGTTTAAGTACACGCCAGTCACGGTGTTTAATTTTATGGAGGGCACCCGTTACACACCTGATAAGCATGCCGCCCAAGAATCGCCGTACCATTATTTATTGAAACCTAAGGCCGGTGGCGCCGCCTTTGTGTTGGGTGCGATGGGCGATCAGCTCCATACCTTATTGAATATCACTATTTCTTACCCGAGTGATGATCGTAGCTTTTGGCATTTTCTCTCTGGCCAAATAAAAAAGGTAGTTGTGCGAATTGAAAAGCAAACCATTCCGCCGCAATTCCTTAATCGTGATTATTTGAGCGATCAGCAGTTTAGAGAGCAATTTCAGCAGTGGGTGTCTGAATTGTGGCTGCAAAAAGACCAACTGCTTGTTCAGCTACATGGTAAGCCAGAGTCTACTTGAGACGCGGTCTTATTCGCCCGTTTGCAACTGACGAATTGGTCGCACTTCGATAGAGCCAACGCGGGCGGGTGGAATTTTAGCCGCCTTATCTAGGGCTTCATTAAGGTCGCGGGCTTCTAACAGGTAAAAACCGGCCAGTTGTTCCTTTGTTTCTGCAAAGGGGCCATCGGTAAATGTGGTTTTGCCATTGCGGATACGCAGAGTGGTCGCAGTCTCAACAGGCTGGAGCGCTTCACCTGCAATAAAATGCCCACTCTCCATTAAGCCTTCTACACACGTCATGCAATCGGCATCATTCATTTCGGCTATTTTTGCTTCTTCGCCATAAACTAAGCACAGGTATTTCATTTGGGTGACCCTCACTGATTCTTGTCGATATTTTTTAGTCGAATGCGCAGAGCCTGATTCGACACTTATATAAAAAATAAACGGAATTGCGTTTTCAATGCTTGGCTAGTTGTAAATTCATTTCTGATATCCGACGTTCTAAAAATATAATTTCTGGCTTTTGCTGGGCGCAGGACAGTGCAGTGCGATAGGCGTCGATCGCATGCTGATATTGCTCAAGTTGCCGGAAAAAATCGGCCCGTACTGCATGTAAAAGATGGTAGTCGCCCAGTGTCCCAGTGTTATAAATGGCGTCTACTACACGCATTCCTGCACCGGGGCCGTCACGCATGCTTACCGCAACGGCGCGATTTAGAGCGATCACAGGATTTGAACTAATACTTAGCAGTACGTCGTACAGACCGACAATTTCATGCCAGTCGGTATTGGCGCTAGAGCTAGCTTCGGCGTGAATGGCTGCGATGGCGGCTTGTATAGAGTATGGTCCATGGCGGCCATCTTTTAGGGCGCGGTGTACTAAGGCGACACCTTGCTCAATAAGTGACTTGTCCCAACGGGTGCGATCTTGATCCGCCAGTAAAATGAGTTCGCCCTGCGCGTCGCTGCGAGCCTCGCGGCGGGATTCTTGTAACAACATTAGCGCTAGCAAGCCTGAAATTTCTGTGTCGGCGTCTACGTCGCAATTCAAATTCAATAGCAATTTGGCTAGGCGAATCGCCTCGGAAGATAAATCGGCACGGGTTAAATGATCGCCCGATGACGCGGAGTAAGCCTCGTTGTACATCAGGTATAGCACCTGCAATACCGCGTTCATACGCTCAGGTAATTCTGGGCCGCTGGGAACCAGGTAGGGAATTTTTGCGTCGCGAATTTTCCCTTTCGCGCGCACGATTCGCTGGGCAATGGTTGTCGCCTTCGAGAGAAAGGCGCTGGCAATTTCTTCCGTCGTTAGGCCGCAAACCTCACGTAATGTTAGGGCGACACGGCTGTCTTCGGCAAGGGCAGGGTGGCAGCAGGTAAAAATCAGTCGCAGGCGGTCGTCTTCAATATCGTCATCGGCGAGCTTGGCGAAGTCTGGGGTGTCGGCTTCAAGCTGATCCGCTAAATCGTCAACGCCATCTACAAACCGAGATTGGCGTCTAATGAAATCTATCGCTTTAAACCGTCCGGTTGAAATTAACCAGGCGCGGGGGTTGGCGGGTAGGCCGTCTGTAGGCCATTGTTTTAATGCGGCGATAAACGCATCTTGCAGTGCTTCTTCCGCTATCTGAAAGTCGCCGAGAAGACGCAGCAAGGTCGCAAATACGCGGCGAGACTCCCGCCGATACACGTCCTCAATTAATTGATGTGTTAGCGCGTCGCTCATCGCCAAAACCCTATTTTGGAAGGTTATTAATAGCGCTAATACTAACCTAGCTACCTGCTAAAGACAGCAGCGCAGCTTCTGGAGCTTATCCTTTGAATGGTTGCGAGAATAAATTTAATGGGCGGTTGTGACAGAGGTTATAGGTGCGAGGCATGAATGCGACGCACCTGCGGATCTTGGTGTATTAATTAAACGGTGAGCTTTTTGTGGTGCTGGCTTTATCCTTCTTGGCTAATTTTTTCTCCTTTTGTGTTAACAAGGGCTTTTTCTTAGTTTCTTTATTACTTTTTTGTTCTTTACTCATTACCTGAACTCCATTCAGTGGGGCGGAAACGTCGTTGTGAGATGGCCCGCCGGTAAAGCGAATAGATATGTGGATGCATCACCGAGTAAACGGTGATGGCTATCAGAGTACGCCCTTTAATGGTTTTAGCTATAGCTTGAGACGATAATCGAAAAATATAGTTTTTTGGGCTAGGTATGGATTAGCAAATTAGACCTGTTCGGGGAGCAAGGCCTACCAATTGTCCGCGTGGCCACTTACAATTCCCGTTCGCGTTCCTCGCCTTGTCTAACACCCTAAGTCTTGGATACCCATGTCAGACCTTCACTACTATCAGTACCTGCTGATTGGCCTCATTTTTATCTGGAGTGGCTTTGTACGCTCTGGTCTTGGTTTTGGTGGCGCGGTGCTGTCACTGCCATTTTTATTGTTGGTGTATAACCAGCCTGTCGTGTTCCTACCGCTGATTTCGGTACAGTTGCTGGTGTTTTCGTCTATTACCCTCTTTCTTAATAATCGCAAATCTGAGGCAGCGAACCGCGTCCATCAAAGTACCGTTGATTGGCGCTACTTACGCTATATGCTGGCAATTATGATTGTGCCTAAGCTGCTCGGTGTTTTTGGCTTAATCACCCTGCCGGCTAACGTACTGAGTATTATTATTTTTGTAGTGGTGTCGGTTTACGCCATGACTTATATCTTTAATAAGCCCTTCAGGAGCAATAACAAATTTATTGATGCCTTGTTCTTGATGGCGGGTGGCTATATCAGTGGCACCTCGCTGATTGGGGCGCCCTTGATTATCGCCGTGGCCGCCCAACACATTGCTCGCGAACAACTGCGAGATACGCTGTTCGCCCTATGGTTTATTTTGGTCAGCATCAAACTCGCCGCCTTTATGTATGCCGGTGTCAGTCTGCAATTGATTCACCATCTCTGGTTGCTGCCCTGCGCGGCGATAGGTCATGTGATTGGTTTGCGTTTTCACACAAAAATGCTGAAAGCAGAAACGCCGGTCTTCTTTCGTGTGCTTGGCGTGACCTTGTTATTGGTTAGCGCGCTGGGTTTATGGAAAGCATTGGCGCCATAAACTACTGGTATTGGCGGCCACGATATTGCAACCAACCGTCAATATGCCGGCCGGCGGGGTCGCGGTGAGTCCAATGCACAACACCGCCTTGGCTATTCCATTCATACTCGCCATAGAACTCAACGCGATCACCTGCTGCCAATCCACCCAGACGTGGAGCAAGATCGATATTGTGAGCAATTAATACTGTCTGCCCCGACGCTAGTTTAATAATAAATCGTTGATGCTGACTGCCCTTGGTATCATCTGGGAGCACCTTAATGACAATGCCCGATCCGCGAACCTGCACATCACTGCGGCGCTGCTGAAACGCCTTGGCCAGAATGTCGTCAGAATTACTCGTCGCTGAGGTAGTCTTGAATTTTTCTGCCCACTCCGCTGGAACAATAGCAATAATCTCTGACGCAATACCGGGATTTTTTTGGTAGACGCTATACAGGGCCGCTAAGACTAAGGCGGTAATGATGACTTTCTTCATGATTTGTGGCTCTCTTCCCTAAGTATTTTTATATCCTAAAACAAAGTTCCGAAGAGAGCAGTAGAAATGGTTTTTATTGTGGCGAAAATATCAGCGCGTTTAGCGCAAGCTAGCAAAAAATTGCTGGATGTCTTTAAGTAAGGCCTCTGGCTCTTCCATTGCCGCGAAATGCCCGCCGCTATCCATTTCTGATAGCTGCTTAAGATTATAATAGTGCTCTATCCACGCCTTGGGTTGGCACAGAATTTCCTCTGGGAAAATAGCGATACCGCAAGGTGCCTCAACCACTGGGTGGCGGTTGTGGGAGGGAGTCCAGGGGCGGTGCGCAGCCTCGTAGTAGAATCTTGCCGAGGTACCAAAGCTATCGGTTAGCCAGTACAGCATGACAGTAGTGATCAAGTCGTCTTTTGAGAAACGACTTTCCACATTGCCTTTGCAGTCACTCCAGTCGCGCCGTTTTTCTACAATCCAAGAGCATAAACCGACGGGGGAATCACTTAAGGCGTTGGCTAATGTTTGGGGGCGAGTAGTTTGCAAGGCAAAGTAGCCGCCACCGTCGGTGAAAAACATGGCGTTCTTTTCGGCAATACCCATTTCGTTTTCACTGAAGAAAGATTCATCGACGCTACCGCCACTAAAGGTGTTTAGGGGCAACATGGTCGTGAAATGAGCGCCGATTAATTTGTCTGCATATTTGTGACCTAGTTGCGCAGTGATAATCGCACCCCAATCGTGGCCATGGGCTGCGAATTTTTTATACCCTAAACCCTCCATTAGTTTTACAAAAATGTCGGCAGTACTTGAAAAGTTAATACCCTCAGTTGTGAGGGGGGTAGAAAATCCGTATCCCGGTAGTGAGGGAATGACGACGTCGAAGGCGTCGGCCTCTTCGCCACCGTAGGCTGCTGGATCGGTAAGCGGATCAATCAGTTTTTGATAGTCCCAAAAAGTCCAGGGCCAGCCGTGGCTAAGTAGTAGCGGGGTGGGGGACGGGCCTTTACCTTTCTTGTGCAGAAAGTGTATAGGCATGCCGTCTATTTCAACGCGGAAATGGTCGAACTGATTCATTTCCTTTTCGTGCTTACGCCAGTCGTAGTCATTGCGCCAGTATTCAACTAGCTCATTTAAGTAAGTTGTATTGGTGCCGTATTCCCAGTTGGTGTTGCCAAAGTCAGGGGTAATGCGGGCACGCTTTAATCTTGATGCTAGATCGTCTAACCGCGATTGGTCGATATTGATAGTAAAAGTTTCGATGTTCATTTTGTGTTCTCGTAATGCTTTGTCGAATCTTCTAGCCCATCATTTTTTCAAGTAGTGCTAGCATCTTGTCGGTGTGTGGCGCTTTAAAAAATGGCGTTAAACTGAGCATGCCTTGCTTATAAAACCCCTTGCCGTGGCTAAGTTGACGGAAGCCATCGAAACCGTGGTAAGACCCCATTCCGCTGTGACCAACACCGCCCAGTGGCATGGTGTCTTGCAGAACGTGTGCGGCAATGTCGTTTACAACCATGCCACCTGATGTTGTATTCATTTTTAATAAATTAATTTCAGCTTTGGATTTGCCAAAATAATACAGCGCTAAGGGCCGTTCGCCGCGATTGATGTGGCTGGCGACGTCATTAATATTGGTGTAGGTTTTGATCGGCATTGCTGGCCCGAAAATCTCGTCCGTCATTATTTTGCAATCGTCAGCGGGATCGATAACAAGGGTTGGTGCAAGCTTGTGATTATGTGCAAGTTTGTCTAAACCAATATCGTCGCTGAGGGGAATGGTTTGGTATCCCTTGCTCATCGCTTCTTGGATATAGCCCGCAATACGTGCGCGATGACGTTCGTTAATGATTGAACCATAGTCATCATTGTCTGCCAGTGTGCCAAAATTATCGGTAACGAAATTTTTAGCTAGCTCGATAAATTGTGGCAATACTTCGGCTTGCACAAAAGTGTAGTCGGGTGCGAGACAGATTTGACCCGCGTTCATGGTTTTAAAGGTGAAAATACGTTCAACGGCTGATTTTAAATCGGCGCCTTGACCTATGATTACTGGGCATTTTCCGCCGAGTTCAAGCGTTAAAGGAACTAAGTTTTCGGCAGCGGCGCGCATGACGTGTTTGGCGACTGACGGGGCGCCAGTAAATACCAAGTGGTCAAAAGCCTGAGCAGTAAATGCAGCCGCTACATCTGGCCCACCGTTCACTACACTGATTTCTTCTGGGCCAAAATCTGCGGTGAATAACTCTTCTAATAAGGCCGATGTTTCTGGTGTTAGTTCTGACGGCTTTATGATAGCGCGGTTACCTGCGGAAATGGCGTTTCCCAATGGCGAAAAAGTCAGCTGTATGGGGAAGTTCCATGGCGCAACAATACCGACCACACCCATGGGTTGATAAAAAACGTGGGCGTCTGCGCCGAGTAAATTTAGCGGAAATTTAGCGCCTCTTTTTTCTGGCTTCATCCACTTTGCGGTATTTTTTCGGCAGTATTTCAAACTTTCTATAGGCACTAAAATATCAAAAACAACGCTATCGAAGTGTGAGCGTGCGCTGTAGTCACTTTTCAATGCGGCTGCTAGTTTTTGTTTGTTCTTGCGTAACATCGCGATTAGTCGGTCTAGCTTATCAATACGCGTTTTGGCGCTGGGATAGCCATCTTCAATAAAGCTAGTTCGTTGACGTTCGACAATGTCTTTAATTCTTTGAAAGTCGCTACCAGTCGTTGAGTCGGTAGTTAAAGCGCTGTTCATATTCGCAGTCCTCGGATTGAGGTAATGTTTGTTAATTAAGAGAGATTAATTTTTCTATCAGAGTGCCCGCGGAGGCCTGATAATTACTGAGATTGCTAGGGCTTATACCCTGAATCTACGGGACGCTAATTCGAATTATTCTTAATGCCGATGGCGTCAATGGTCTGCATTAGTAACGAAAAGATAATACTGATATTTGCACTTAATGACCTTTAAGTCAATAACGTGGGCGCCGTAGGTAGTGTGCTAACAATCAGTTCTGCAGCAGTTTCCGGAATTTTAGCGGTGTGTATCCGGTCCAGTTTTTGAAGGCGCGAATAAAGGCGCCAGGTTCGGTATAACCTGTTTTGTAGGCGATGCTCTCAATCGTATCTGTGCTTGATGCCAAGTAGTGAATGGCTAACTCGCGGCGAATATTAGCGCGTATTGTTTGAAAGTTAGTGCCTTCCCTTTTTAGCCGTCGCCTAAGGGTGTCGCTACTGATGCCCAGCATTGCGCTGGTATCCCGCAGGGCGGTGTTTGAGATTAGAGAATTGGGTAGATCGCTAAGCATTTGTCTAACCTGTAATGACAATTGCCCACTTTCATCTAGGGGTAGATACAATTTTGCCGGTGCGTGTTGTAAATAGTTTTCGAGTTCACTTTCGTTCTGAACGACAGGTCTTTCTAGGTAGGCCGTGTCGAAGGCTATTGCTGAATGATCTTGGTTGCTTAATACCGGGGCGCCGTAGAAGAGATAGTTGTATTCGTTAAAGGGCGGGCTCGGGTAATCGATATACACACCTTGGAGTGCGATGCGTTCGTTGATTAACCAACTGCTAAAACGGTGGGCAATCATCAAGGCGGATTCAACTGCGAAGTTGTTGGCGACCTTCATTGCAGGCCGTCGCGTAATGATCAGCTCGGTGCGGCGGTGGCTGGTGTTGAGTGAAAATTCAAAGCTGTTTTCAAATAAATTGCTAACATCAACATAGCGTTTTAAGGCCTCGCCTAGATTTTTTCCATGAACTACATTGATCGCAATTGCGCGATAGGTTCCTAGTCGCTGGGGCTTTTCGAGCAAGCCGTATTGCTCGTCGTTTAGCTGGCCACTGCTTAATCTACACAATTGAATAAATTGTTGTACTGGAATTCGTGCTTGTGGGTAGTTGAGTAGGCGGGGGTCGACACCGCATTTTCTCAGTAAAGCGGGTACGTTTATACCTTGCGATGACGGGCCTGCAAGGCTGCTGTTCACCGTCGCTATTGATATCGTTAGAGAATCAAAATTATCCATAGAAAACGATTCTACATTAATATTTGCATTTAAATGTTAATTTATTGTCCATTTTCTGATCATTGTAAGAAAGCCCCCGATATTTCAAACTTCCGCTCCGGCGTGCTTTCAGAGCATTTCTGGCTTACTCCGTATTCATAGCAAGGCGAGCGCGAGGTATGTCGTGAGCAAAGCCGCATATATTTGTTGAGCCATTTGTACCCGGCAGAAAGGGTAGCCGGGAGGTTGGTTCATACGGCTGCTATCGCGCAACCTGTCCGGCGAGAATCCGGACTAAAACCGAGCTAATCAATCATTGGTCATGGTGTTAAAAAGGCAGGACAGTTTCGAATGACAGATTCATTCAAGTACGAAAAAGACAGCAGCAATATAGTGACCGTCACTATGGATATGCGTGGCAGCGTTAACGCGATAAACGACGAGTTTATTGACGCAATGCGTAGCACGCTAGACCAGCTTAAGGCCGAAACCGATCTTGTGGGTGTGGTTATTACGTCGGCGAAAAAAACCTTTATAGCCGGTGGTGACTTGAATGATTTAGCCGCCGCACAGCCGGGCGAAGAACAAGGCGTATTCATTCGTACCGAAGGAATAAAAGCGTTATTTAGAGAAATAGAAAAATTACCCGTACCGGTTGTCGCCGCGATTAATGGCGCCGCGCTTGGCGGGGGATTGGAAGTTTGTTTGTGCTGTAATTATCGTCTTGCCGTCGATTCCCGCGCAGTCATGGTGGGTCTTCCCGAAGTTGGTTTGGGATTGCTGCCCGGTGGCGGCGGCGTGGTGCGATTAACCTCATTACTGGGTTTTGAAAAAGCACTTCCATTTTTAATTGAAGGCAAAAAGTTAGGTGCCGTGTCTGCGGTTGCAGCGGGCTTGATTCATGAAACGGTAGCGACACAGCAAGAGTTATTGCCGCGCGCTAAAGCTTGGATTTTGGATAACCGCGAGAGCACGGTTCAGCCCTGGGATGTGAAGGGGTTTAAAATTCCAGACGGTGGTGAAGAAAATGCCACTATTCGTCAAAACATCGAATTTGCTGCAGCCGAATTGCAAAAGAAAACCCGTGGATTGTTGCCTGCGCCTGTGATGATTTTAGACATCATGGTAGAGACCTTGCGTGTAGATATAGATACTGCGCTGCGTTTCGAGAGCGGTCAATTCGCTCAATTGGTTACGACGCCAGAAGCCAAGAACATGATCAACGCCTTCTTCTTTCAAATGAATCAAGTGGCCGGTGGTCAAAGTCGCCCGCAGGGGTTTGAAAAAAGCACCGTGTCCCGTTTAGGTATTCTTGGCGGCGGCATGATGGGACAGGGCATCGCCATGTCTGCAGCAATGGTTGGCATTGATGTTGTTATTAAAGATGTCACCATAGAGTCTGCTGAAAAAGCCAAAGCGTACTCAGAGAAAGGCCTGGCTAAGCTGGTTCAGAAGGGAAAAATGACTGAGGCCGCAGCGGCCGATGTGCTCGCCCGTATAAGTCCAAGTGTGAGCAATGATGATTTACAGGGCTGTGATTTTATTATCGAAGCCGTGTTCGAGAGTGTTGAACTCAAACACGCGCTAACAAAATCTACCGAGTCGTGCTTAGTCGAGGGTGGCGTTTGGGCATCTAACACCTCTACCCTGCCAATTACGTCGCTGTCCAGCGCGAGTAGCAAGCCAGAGAACTTTATTGGTATGCACTTTTTCTCGCCGGTAGACAGAATGCCCTTGGTAGAAATTATCTGCGGTGAAAAAACCAGTGACGAGACGCTGGCCAAAGCCTTTGATCTAACTCGCCAATTAAAGAAGACGCCAATTGTTGTTAACGACTCACCGGGTTTTTACACCTCACGCACCATCAGTACGCCTATTCAGGAAGCGGCCCAGCTAATAGCGGAAGGCGTAAGTGCAGTGCGTGTTGAGTCGGTGGGAAAATCTGTTGGTTGGCCGGTTGGTCCTCTTGCATTGCAAGATGAAGTCAGCCAAAAGTTGTCTTTAGATATTATTGATGCTCAAATCAGTATGGGGCTTCGTAAGGCGGAAGATGATCCGACGCCAGAAGGGACCGCATTGATGCGCGACTTGCTAAACGAGCACAAGCGCGGCGGTCGAGTGCATGGCGGCGGCTATTACGACTACAGTGAGTCAGGCAAACAAATCTGGAGTGGTTTGCGTGAGCTGTACTTGAAAGAAGACGTTGATCTTAGTGTGAGTGACCAGGATGTTCGCGACCGCTTATTGTTCCGTCCCGTAATCGAAAGTCTCGTGTGCTTAGAAACGGGTGTATTAAGAACCGTAGCGGATGGCAATATCGGTTCAATAATGGGTATAGGTGCGCCAACGTGGACGGGTGGGTATTTGCAGTTTGTGAATACCTACGGTGTGCAGCGGTTTGTTGACCGATGCAGAGAGCTTGAGGCCACGTACGGCAAGCGCTTTACGCCTCCCCAAATTGCCATTGATAAAGCCGCGGCGGACGAATTGTTCGTATAGAACTATAAACATGGCCAAGCGTGTTGCTTGGTCTAATCAACAATAATGATCTGTCGGAGTACCGAGCAATGAGCGAAGCGATAAAAACACCACTAGAAATGTTTTACCACTGGGAATCTGTTGCCGCGGATCAAGTATTTTTACGTCAACCTAAAGAGTTGCAGTGGACGGAGTTAACTTGGGCGCAGCTAGCAGATCGTGCGCGTCGCTTAGCGACCTATATTTCCGCCCAAGGCTATGAGCCCGGTAGCCGCATTTCGATATTCGCGAAGAACTGCGCAGATTGGATAGCCGTCGATTTCGCCATCATGCTCAGCGGTCACATAAGCGTACCTTTATATCCAGGGCAGGACGCGCCCTCGTCACGGTATATCTTAGAGCACAGCGAAAGCCAGATGATTTTCTTGGGGCAGTTTGATATCGCCAGCCAAGCGAATGATGTTTTACCAGCGAATATTAAGCGCGTCGGAATATTGGGCTGCGACTGCGATGTCGAGACTGATATCGATGCCATTGTTGCCAGTCATGAGCCTATGACGGCATCTCCGATACCCGATGCCGACGCGTTGATGACGATTCTGTACACCTCGGGCACTACCGGTAACCCAAAGGGTGTTATGCATGTTCACGGCACACCGGGACGCATTTTGCCGCGAATGCAAAAAGACTGGAAAATAGGTGGCGGCACAGAGCGTGAGCGCTTGATGTCGTATTTGCCGCTATCCCATGCGGCAGAGCGTTGCATTGTTGAAATGAACGCGTTGTATTGCAACGGCATTATTTCTTTCTCTGAAGGTTTAGAGACGTTCGCTACAGAACTCCGCGATGTTGAGCCAACGTTCTTCTTTTCTGTGCCGCGACTGTGGGTGAAATTTAAGGCCGCAGTAGACGCAAAAATCCCACCTGAAGTTCAGGCTGGATTTGGCGAAGAACAGAAAGAGCAGGTTAGAAAGCAGTTGGGTCTTAACAAAGCACGCATGGTGTTGACCGGTTCAGCACCGTGCCCACGGGACGTGCAAAACTGGTTCATCGACATGGGAGTGGTATTGCGCGAAGGCTACTCCATGACCGAGAACTTCTGCGACGGTACATTCTGGTTGTCCGATGAACGCCCGCAAGCGGGCTGCGTGGGTGTACCGCTAAACGGTGTGCAAATAAAAATCACCGATGACGAAGAAGTGTGTTTTAAAAGCGACGGTCTGATGACTGGGTATTACAAAAACCCAGAGAAAACGGCAGAGGCTTTAGTGGACGGCTGGTATCACACTGGCGATACAGGCAAGGTAGATGAAAACGGCAATCTTTGGATTACCGGCAGAATCAGCGAAGTCTTTAAAACCACCAAAGGCAAATTCATTCAGCCAATAAAACTAGAAGATGACTTTGGCTCGCTAATAGAGCTAGAGCAGGTTTGTGTATGCGGCCACGGCCTAGATCAACCTCTATTGCTCGCGACATTGTCTGAATTGGGTAGGGCGCTTCCGCAGGAACAGTTGGTGTCGAGTTTAGAAGCGTCGCTGACGCGTATTAACGGTACCTTGGCGGCCTATGAGCGAGTCAATCAAATTGTTATCACGCCGGAGTGGACCATTATGAATGGTTTGCTTACGCCAACCTTGAAGCTGAAAAGGAAAAGTATAATTGCGTACTTTAAAGATCAGATAGAGGCGAAGCACGACAATACGGTTGTTTTTATGTAAGTCTTATTTCGTGGGTATAAAAAAATCGCCGGTTGGCGATTTTTTTATACCTGAATTTTGGTGCGAGATTTGTTTACAGCGGCGGATTACCCGGTAATTCCATTAAGCCGTCATTTAGTTTTAACCAAGATACCTTAGAGGCGCACCACATATGGCCTTGCAGATTTACTGAGCTTGGCTTATCTAAAGAGCCTACTTTAATGAAAAGCATGTCAGGCATTTCTGCGAGTACTGAGTATAGCGGAGTGCCACAGTTGCCGCAGAAGTGTCGATTTACGGTCATACCCGCGTCGCCTTTGACTGTATAGACTTTTGTTTCCCCCGACATTTCGCAGCTAGCTTTTGGGAAAAAAGCGACGGTGGCGAAAGCGCTGCCCGACGCATATTGGCAGTCGCGGCAGTGACAGGCCATTACACTTACTGGGTCTGTGCTGCAAGTGTATTGGACGCTACCACAAGCGCATTGGCCTTTATGATTTATATCGTCGCTCATAAATTATTCCTTAGCTTTATATTATTGGTCGATGAGTTTGTTAAGTTTTGAAATTAAATGGTTTATTTCGCCACGTGAATTTTCTGGCTTTTGTACAATGCCGTAAAAAATGAGTTGAGTGAGTTGGTCGGCAATAAGCTCGGCGTCTTCGCGTTTGGTGCCCGCAACGAGATCCCATAAATAGTGCTCTATGGCGCCAAAGACGACATTGCGAATGAGTACTGGCGAGGCTGAGTCTGCAATCTCTCCACTTTGTTTTCCTTCGCGAACAACATTGATGACAACGTTGCTGTAGCGGCGGTTAAAGTTATGTACTTTTTCTAGTAGCTCGGTTTGCGACCCCCGCGACTCATTCAAAATTACCGTGCATAGATCGCTGTTGTTATGCAAAAGTGATATGTGGGTGTGGATGATATAGCGTAGCTTGTTTTGCGCACCGGAAATGGCACTGACGCCGCTTTCCATTGCCGCCGTAATTTCTTCGTAGAACTCTTCAATGACCTTCACCATCAAAGCGCGCTTACTTTTAAAATAATGTAAAACAGTACCTTCGACCACGCCGACTGAATCTGCAATCTCAGCAATGGTGGCTAGTTCATAGCCGCGATGAATAAATACTATTCGGGCGGCGGCGATGATTTCCTTTTCGCGGTGCTCCCGCGACAGTCGTGTGCGTGTGCTAGCGTTTTTCGTTTTGAGTGCCACGTTATTTTCTCTTGGTTACGAATCACAGGAGAGTGAGTTATTCGTCTCCGTGTGCGATAAAGTCGGCTTCGCGTCGCTCTTTAAACGAGCTAAGACCCTCTTTGAGGGCTTTTCCACCGAAGCTTGCTGTTTGTAGTTGTTGCTCTAGCTTTAGCTGGGTATTGAAGCTGCTTTGACAGGCAGAGCGCAAGGCTTCCTTGGTTCGGCGTATTGCCGCAGGGGAGAGCTTTGCTAGGTTTTCAGCTAGCGTTGAAGCCTCGCTCATTAGCTCGATATCGTCAATACACTTCCAAATCATACCTGTGCGGGCTGCGTCCTCTGCGGTTAGTGCATCGCCGGTTAAAAATAGCGCCAGTGCCTGATTATAATTCAGGCCGCGAGTAACGAGCCAGGAGCAGCCCATGTCTGGAACAACGCCTAGCTTAGGCACAAATGGCAGTGAAAAATAGGCCGACTTTGCTGCTAAGACGATATCAGCGTTAAGGGCAAGGCCGACACCCGCGCCTATAGCGGGGCCATTAATTGCAGATACTACCGGGATGGGCATGGCCATCATATATTCGGCAAGTGGGTTATATGTATCTTCAATCACCTTGTTAACGTAGTCGTCTAGCGGCCCCTCTTGGTTCATAAAGGTTTTAAGATTGCCGCCAGCGCTAAAAAACTTACCAGTACTTGTTAGTAAAACGGCGCGAATCTGTTCGTCAGCCACGGCGCCGCGCAGGGCGTTTAGTAGAGCATTGGCCATTTCTTCGGTCATGCTATTTAGGGTCGCTGGATCATTTAGGGTGATGGTACGTACGTAATTTTTATCGCTAGTTCGGATCATGACTTGTCCTTACGCTTTCTTGTTAGAGGTTAGGCAGTCGATACTTGCGTCGCCGATTTGGTAGCCGCCGTCGATGTCGAGAATCGTGCCCGTAATGTATTTACCGAGATCGCTGCTTAAATAGGCCGCTGCCGCGCCGATATCATCGACCGAACCGAGGTGGCGCATTGGCAGGGCCTTGAGTAATTTTTCACCCGCTGCTGGCTCGGTTGCAAATAGGCGTTTTAAGCCTTCGGTTTCTGCAGTAAGGCCAGGCGCAATGCCGTTTACGGTGATGCCCGCCGGGCCCCATTCCATTGCCAATGTTTTTAGCAGTGCATTTACACCCGCTTTTGCTGCGCAAACGTGTGCCTGCAATGGTGTTGGGTTGACTGCTTGTGGCGCAGTGATGGCGATAAAGCGTGCGCCGGGTTTTGTACAGTGGTCGAAGGCTGCCCGAAATACGTGGTAGCTACCGATTAGGTCGATGTCGATGATGGTTTTGAAGCCGTTAGGGCTGATGTCGATAGCGGGTGCGAAAAAGTTACCCGCCGCCCCTGCGACCACGATATCTAAACTGCCGAATTGCTCTACCGTGGCGGCAATGGCGCCGTATACAGCGGCGTAGTCCCGGACATCAGCACTGAACGCCAATGCGTGGTGTGAACCTGCTGCGGTGATTTCCGCCGCGGCTTTCTCCGCCTTTTCTAAGTCACGACCAATGACACTGACTTTTGCGCCAAGCTTGGCCAAAGATTTTGCGATGCCGAGATTGATGCCGCTGGTGCCGCCGGAGATAAATGCGACTTTGCCGTTAAGGGTATTCTCTTTAAACACGGTACTTTCCTTATTGCGGATTTTGGTCGTAATTTAGCCTATAATTGAGTAAAGCTCAATATCGTGAAATTTGCGCTGTCCCGTTTCACCATCGTGATATAGGGTTGCTGACGTTTTTGGTGAAATTCTATTTTAATAAAATAGGTATAATAATCATAGTGTTAGTGTTTGTTCTGGTCGAGATGTTGGTGATGTTTCTGTCGCTTAGGGGCGGGGATCTGTCCTCGATATTTGTATCATAATATTGATTAATAGGTCAGTATTGGATATATTAATGCTTGCTCAATAGGTGTCGGTGATGATGCTATAGAGAGAAATTTTATGCTGCACACTTTTTGTGTGGCTGCGAGGCAAGCGCCCTTCCAGGAGCGACTTTTTCCCGCCGTAATTCAGGCGGGATTTTTTTATCCTGCACCCGGTTACCCCAATATTCTCTGCTATACGGCTGATGATATGGCCATCCTAAAGGCTGGTGCGCGGATAGCTGCTTATTATTGAGCGTGTTTCAATATTAGTAATATCTTTTTTAAGTCTTTGTAATTTAATGATTAATTATAAAAACATCGGTGTTAACTGTTGTTTTAAGTTTGAGTTATGGTTTTTTTTTCTTTTTTATTGAGTGAAGCTCAATTGTGTTGTATAAATATTGTCGTCAACTAAGCGCACTGGAAAATTCAATGTCAGCTGTACGAAGTTTTAAAAAAGTACTTGTCGCTAATCGCGGCGAAATTGCGATGCGGATCTTACGCACGTTAAAGGATTTAGGTCTGCCGTCTGCAGTTCTCTATCATCGTCAAGAAATTGAAAGTCCGGCCTTAAAATTCGCCGACGAAGCCTACGAAGTATTCGGCGATACGCCGGTGAGTGCGTATCTTGATATCCCCCAAATTGTTGGCCTGTGTAAAACACATGGGGTCGATGCGGTGCATCCGGGTTATGGCTTCTTGGCTGAAAACGCTGGCTTTGTTCGCGCCTTAGATGAGGCCGGTGTGTGCTTTATTGGCCCGCGTCCTGAAGTAATGAATCTTATGGGTGACAAAATTGGCTCACGTGATTTTGTTGCCGAGCGTGGTTTTCCCATCGCGCCGTCGGTTATTGATGATGGTGACGAAGATAAGCTTATTGCTGCCATTGTTGAGATCGGCTTCCCGGTATTGATTAAAGCCTCTGCTGGTGGCGGCGGTAAGGGCATGCAGATCGTCCGCGAAGCTACCGGCCTGAGAGACATCGTTGCCACCGCTAAAGTAGAGGCGCAGCGCTATTTTGGTGATCCACGAGTTTATGCGGAGCGTTATATAGAGAGCCCCCGTCATATCGAGGTTCAGGTTTTAGGTGATGAGCATGGCAACTGCGTTCACTTGTGGGAGCGGGAATGTTCTATTCAGCGCCGCTTCCAGAAGGTGATTGAAGAAACGCCATCTCCAGCGTTGAGCCCAGAGCTGCGCCGCGACATTTGCGAATCTGCGGTCGGTATTGCTAAAGCAACTAATTACACCGGCGCCGGCACGATTGAATTTATCTTTTCGCCAAACGGCGAGTACTACTTCTTAGAGATGAATACGCGCATACAGGTTGAGCATCCCATCACCGAAATGGTGACCGGTGTTGACTTGGTTGCGGAGCAAGTGCGAGTCGCGATGGGCGAACCACTTAGCTTCAAGCAGGAAGATATTAAGCAGGTTGGTCACGCGATTGAATGCCGTATCTGTGCAGAAATTCCCGACGATGACTTTGCTCCCGCCGCAGGCAACGTATTGGTTCTTCGTCCGCCTGTGGGCGAGGGTATGCGTTTCGACAGCGGCAGTTATGAAGGTCAAAAAGTGGGCACCGCTTTTGACTCCATGATTGCAAAGCTCATTGTTCACGCAGAAGACCGCGATGCCGCTATTGCGCGCGCCGGTGAGGCACTGGATCAATTCGTATTGTTGGGTGTTGAGACAAACGCCGACTATTTAGGGCGCTTGCTCCGTCATCCGGCGTTTAAGGCAGGTGAAACTAATACCGGTTTTATTAAAGAGCACGCCGCAGATTTAGGGCCGTCGCTTGCGAGTGATGATTTGCAAGCAGCCGTAGTGGCAACCGCAGCGCTGAGTGATCGCCAATTTGTGGCGATGATGGATGAAGTGCCTTATCCGTATCGCCTCATGAAAGAATGGAGAAACTGAGTTGAGATACACATTCAAAATTGGTGATGAACTGGTAAAAGTAGCACCGCGTAGTTTGGCCGATGAGTTAGTACTAACTATTGGTGATAAAGACTGCCAAGTTGAATTTGAGCACGGTAAAGACGACCGCTGTCATTTGACGCTAGATGGCAAGTCTTACGAGTCTTGGGTCGCCCGCGATGGTGATGATATTTACCTAAAAATGTCTGGTAGCTATTTCAAAGTCACCGCTATTGATCCTTGTGCTGCAGCTGCGGGCGCAAGTGCCGGTGCTGGCTCGATTAGCGCACCGATGCCCGGTGTTGTGGTGGAGGTGCTGGTAGCCGAAGGCGATCGCGTCGTTGAAGGCGATAAATTATTGACGATTGAAAGTATGAAATTGCAATCGACGGTTAGGGCCGCCTGCGACGGTGTCGTTGGCCACATACATGTTAGTGCAGGTTCTGAATTCAACAAGGACGATGTGCTTGTTGAGATCGAAAGCGACAGCTAAACCCTTAGACATCCACAGAAATCGGCTGGACTATCGCCATGCGTAGAATTCAATCGCGAGTGAACATTAACTCGCCAGAGTACCAAGAAAATCTTAAGGCCAACGAAGCGCGTTTGGGTGAGTTTCATCGCCGCCAAAATGCCGCTCGTCACGAGCGTCCGCAGCGGGATTTAGACCGTTTAGCGCGCCAAGGTAAAATGCTGCCACGTGAACGTTTAGAAATGTTGCTCGATCCGGGCACGCCATTTTTAGAGCTGTCTACTCTGGCTGCGGGCGAGCATTACGATGGTGATTCACCGTCGGCGAGCTGCATCACCGGGATCGGTATTGTGGCTGGTCGCGAAGTGCTCATTCATGCCAATGACAGCACGGTTAAAGGTGGTGCTTGGTATCCAATGACAATCAAAAAGATTGTGCGCGCCATGGATATCGCCATTGAAAATCACCTGCCAGTGATTCACCTGTGTGACAGTGCTGGTGGCTTCTTGCCTCTGCAATCAGAATTATTTGGCGACAAATATTTTGCCGGTCGTATTTTCCGTAACCAAGCCATTCTAAGTAAGATGGGCTGTAAGCAATTATCTCTGGTGTTTGGCCACTGTACGGCCGGTGGCGCGTATGTGCCCGCGCTGAGTGATTACAACGTTATTGTTCGCGGCACTGGTGCGGTATTCCTCGGTGGTCCACCACTTGTTAAAGCGGCAACCGGCGAAGAAGTAACCGTTGAAGAGCTGGGTGGTGCAGACATGCATACGTCGGTCAGCGGAACCTGCGATTACCCTGCAGACACCGAAGAGCAAGCGATTGCTATTGGGCGTGAAATTGTTGCCCAGTGGAGTAAAAAGAAAAAATGGGATGCTCAGCAGCAAGCCCCGGAAGCACCTTACTACGACCCGAAAGAGTTGTATGGGATTATCCCCGCTAACATTAAAACTCAGTTCGATATGATGGAAGTGATTGCCCGTGTAGTCGACGGCAGTCGCTTTCACGAGTACCAGCCCGCCTACGGTAAAACCTTGATCTGCGGTTTTGCCCATATTTGGGGTTACAAGGTTGGCGTCATCGGTAACAACGGTATTCTGTTTAACGATAGCTCTAAAAAAGCAGCGCACTTTATTCAGCTCTGTAACCAGAATAAAACGCCACTTGTGTTCCTGCAGAATATCACCGGCTATATGGTGGGGCGCGAATATGAGCGCGAAGGTATTACCAAAGACGGCGCGAAAATGATCATGGTGCAGGCGGGTAGTGAAGTGCCTAAGTTCACTATTATGACGAATGGCTCATACGGTGCGGGTAACTACGGCATGTGTGGTCGCGCCTTTGATAGTCGTTTCTTGTTCAGCTGGCCGAACAGCGAAATCTCGGTAATGGGTGGCGAGCAAGCGGCAAAAACCCTTGCAACCATTAAAACCACTCAGCTTGAGCGCGAGGGCAAAACCCTGAGCGAAGAAGAGCGCGCAAAAATCTATAGCGATGTGACCGACGATTTTGAACATCAAAGCAGCGCCTACTACACCTCATCGCTCATCTGGGATGACGGTATTATCGATCCAGCCGACACCCGCAATGCATTGGGTATGGCGATAGCTACCGCGATGAACGCGCCGATTGAAGATCCCCGTTATGGTGTTCTACGCGTATAAAAGTTGCCCAGTGAATTAAGGAAAAAGTAATGACAAATTTATTTGAATTGAGTGAAGAGCATCAGGGGCTACTGGATCATTGCGACCGTATCGCCCGGGATATGTTATACCCATTATCTGAGCGTATGGACAATGAGGAGTGGTGGCCGTCTGAATTGTTCCCTAAACTCGGCGAGCTGGGGTTGTTGGGGGTTACTGTTGATCCCGAGTACGGCGGCGCCGGTATGGACTTTTTGTCCAGTGGTGTTATTGCTCAGGCTTTTTCCCGTTGGAACCACGCCCTAGCTTTGAGCTGGGTCGCGCACGATAATTTATTTGCTAATAATATTTATGCAAACGGCAGCGAGTTTCTTAAAAAGAAATATTTGCCCGACGTTTGTGCCGGTACCAAAATTGGTGCACTTGGTTTAACGGAGCCCGGAGCTGGTTCAGACGCGCTAGGATCTATGCGGACAACGGCTCGCAAAGACGGCGACCACTATGTTTTAAATGGTAGTAAAATTTACATCACCAATGGCCCCATCGCAGATGTGTTATTGGTGTATGCAAAAACCGAGAAAGATGCAGGCTCAAAAGGTATTACGGCGTTTTTGGTTGAGAAGGATTTCCCTGGTTTTAAAGTGGCGCAAAAACTGATCAAAATGGGCTTCCGTGGCAGCCAAACCGCTGAATTGGTTTTTGAAGAGTGTCGTGTGCCGGCTGAAAATATCATTGGGGAATTAGGGCAGGGCCATCGCGTTGTCATGAGCGGTCTTGATCTCGAACGCGCCATGGTAAGTCCAATTTGTATTGGCATTGCTGAGCGCGCATTAGAGTTGTCGGTAGACTACGCAAAAACCCGCCAGCAATTTGGTAAGCCTATTGCTAGTTTTCAGATGGTGCAGAGCCGTTTGGCCGATATGTACACCAATGTCGAAACCATGAAGTTGATGACCTACCGCGCACTGTCTGCTTGCCAAGGTGTTGCTCACGGCGAAGCGGGGCGTGGAGAAATTCATAAGTTGACCGCGGCGGCCATTATGTTTGTTGCTAACACCATGAACAAAGTCCTCGATGATGGCGTACAAGTGCATGGTGGTAGCGGTTATATTTGGGAATCTGAAATTAACCGCTTGTTCCGTGCGACTAAATTATTAGAAATTGGGGCTGGTACCACCGAAGTTCGGCAATTGATTATTGCCGGTGAATTACTGCGCTAAGTAAGGTTGTCGGTAGAGAGAATAAAATGAGTAAACCGATATCAGTACTCAGTGACGCTGATTTTGCCAGTGCCCCACTACCATTTAGTGAGGAGGGATTTAAAGGGCAAGTAGTATTAGTCAGTGGTGGTGGCAGTGGAATTGGCAAGGCCACCGCTTGGTGTTTTGCCCGTCTTGGCGCTCACGTCATTATTACGGGCCGTACGGAAGAGAAGCTAATTGATACGGTCGCGGCGCTAAACGATTCGGGTTTACTTGCGAGTTACAAACTTCAAGATATTCGCGATTACGACGGTATCGCCGCAATGTATGCGGCAATTTTTGAGGAGCACGGACGCCTAGATGTGTTAGTGAATAACGCCGGTGGCCAGTTTCCTCAGTCGGCTATCGATTTCTCTAAAAACGGCTGGGATGCCGTGGTCAATAATAACCTCAATGGCAGCTGGTATATGATGCAGCATGTGGCGCGTCAATGGCGTGACCGCAAGCAGCAGGGCAGTATTGTAAATATTGTTGCCGTGGTGCCGCGTGGAATGAGTGGCGGCGCGCATACCTGTGCTGCTCGTGCTGGTGTTATCCACCTGTCGAAAACCGTCGCGGTAGAATGGGCGGAATATAATATCCGCGTTAACTGTGTCGCGCCTGGTGTTATTTTTAGCGAGGGGATGCGGACCTACTCGCCGGAAGCCTTGAGTGAATTTGATAAGTCGAATCCTATGAAGCGTTTTGGCACACCTTGGGATATTGCCCAAGCCTGTGTTTATCTCGGTGGCCCGAGCGGCAGCTTTATAACCGGTGAGGTACTCACCCTTGATGGCGGCGGTCAGCTGTGGGGTGATTTGTGGATGCAGGGTAGGCCTGACTATTTTCGTTAAAAGCGTCACCAATCTTCTAGGATTGATATAGACGTATTCTACTCTTTATTTAAACACTCTATGGTTTGCAATCCGAGCCTTGCTGTCAGCAGGTGCTCGAATTGCGGTCTATTTATCTAGTCGCCAATATTTGTATTAGAAGCCCACTCTGAAATCTAATTGATAAGTGGTTTGATCCGGATGAGGCGTCTTGGTGTAGTTACCGGGAATTAGAGGCTGGTCGAGAATGAGAACCGCATCTTTTTCCTGAGTAACATTTCGTGCTTGCAAGTTCACTGACCAGCCGCCAAGTTCTGAACGAAGACCCAAGCCGACATCGGTGCGAGTGACGGCGTCTTGCAAGGTGTTCGGATCAATATCCGAGTCTAAATAGCGTTCGTCGGTATAAGATATATTCATCCGCACGCTACCCAGAATATCCGCGCTACCAAATATAGGGAACTCCCATCTTGGTGATAATGAGCCTGACCAGCGGGGTGCATAAGGGAGCGGCTTGCCACTTAGGTCTTGGGTCTGGTTTTGCTCAGATGTAAACAGTGGCGGACCTTCGGTGAAACTGTCGTATTTTGCGTCTAGGTAGGCAAGGCTGCCCGCTAGGCTCACACCGTCTATCGGTGGTAGCCAGAAGAAATCCATTTCTGCACCCTGACTGGACGACTCAGGTGCATTGAAAGTGGTTAAGGTCACGCCAGAGAACGTCCGAATTTGCAGGTTTTTAACGTCGCTGTCGAACACGGCCATATTTAGGGTTAGCGAGCCGCCCAATAGACGGGATTTAATCCCAGCCTCATAGGTTAGTGTTTCTTCGCCTTCATACGTTAAGTTATTGTCGTTTAGAGGTGCAGGATCAAAGCCGCCCGCTTTAAACCCCTTTGCGGCATTCACGTAAACATTCACGTCGGGCAGTAATTCGTAGTTAAAGGCCAGTTTCGGCGACACATTGGTCTCTTTGTTCTTTAAATCTGGCGCATTGAAATCGCTTTGGTTGAGTGAGCCGCCAGAGATGCTATTACCCGCTGCTACTTGAGAGTATGACGAGCCTTCAGAGTCATCTTCGCCATAGCGTATACCTGCCGTAGCAGTTAGTCTGTCGGTCAGTATCCAGTTAAATTGCGAGAAAATAGCGAAGGACTGGGTAGTTGATTGAGTACCCGAAATATAGCGCTCGCGGTCGATAAAGCCCGGAATTAAATCGGGAAGCGATATGGGTAAATCGATCAGCAGTGGGTCAAAGGGTAGCTGGATGTTCTGAACAATGGCGCCTGCTCTTGCGAAGGCTATAAGCCCGTTCAAGCTAACATCAATGTCTTGAAATACATCGTTGGTGGATTCTTGAGCGAATACACCTATGACAAAATCCATGCCTTCGCCCCAGTCAAAGGGAGCGTCTAAGCCGCCTGCTAGGCGAACTTCTATGGCATTTGCGGTATAGGGATTGCCCTTAGGTGGCTCATTAAAGGCGACCAAAGGGACTGGCGAATAATCGACGTCTAGCGAATACGGCGTAATAACCTCAGACCATGACGCGATGGTAGTCAGTTCCGGTGCAGTAATTCCCATGAGCTCGTCAGGTCGCCAAATTAAACTTAGCGACGCGGCTTTCACTTCACGATCTGAGCGGGTTGGCGCATCGGTAGACGTGTTTTGATCGTAGGCGTCAGCCTCGGTCTGCGGATCGTATTCCTGGAATACTCTCAGGCTGCGCTCGCTGGCGATAAACAGGGATTGGGTATAACCCTTGGTGAGCGATTCTGCATACAGGCCGGTGAAGTTAGCTGTCAGCGTATCGCTGATAAACCAGCTGAGCTTTAAACGAACCGCCTTATCTTCCTGGGTTTGCTGCTCGTCGCGGGTGCTATTGTATTCCAGTGTATCGGCGTCGTTATAGCGGAAGGCTAATCGGCCCAAGAGGTTATCGCCTAAAATGGGGCCAGAAATGGCGCCTTCCACATTATTACTTTCAATGTTTTCGCCATGGCCGTATTTGATGAAGCCCTCTGGCTCAGACGTGGGGTCCATGGTGTGGAAATTAAGTACGCCACCGAGGGTGTTCTTTCCGAATAGTGTGCCCTGTGGACCGCGTAATACTTCTAAGCGGTCTATATCAAACACCGCGTCTTGCGCAAAAGTCGAACGACCATAGGGCACATCATCGATAACGAGACCGATGGATGGCTCAAAGCCTACCCCTAGCGGCGGCGTACCAAAGCCGCGGATGGTGATGCTGGTATACAGCGCCAAAGATGCATCGAAACTGACGTTGGGAATATAGCGAGTGATTTCCCCGACATCAGACAGGCCAGCCTCTTGAATGAAATCAGCACCAATGACCGAAATAGACAGCGGCACATCTTGCGCGCTCTCAGCTTTTTTGTTCGCAGTAACAATCACTTCCTCGATGATTCGAGGTGCGGCGTGCAAGGGGCTGCTAAAGAGACCCGTACCTGTGGCGACAAGGGCAGAGGCGCTTAATAACCGGATGGCTTTACTAAGTCGCTGAGTTGGCGCGTCGCGATGTTGAAGCATACGTATGTTTTCCCTTGTTATTGTTGTGCGCGTACTTTTCCGCGTAGTTACAGGATTGTAGCTATTGCAGCGTTAAAGGTAGCACTACATCGGGTCTCTTGCATGTTCGCAGGCGCTTTATTTTGACTTGTGACGACAGCATCGGTGGCGTTTGAGGACAGTTGGTGGCTGGTGTTGCAGTACTTGAGTATGCGTCACCGTATCGTCGATTGAGATTTAGGCGATAATCCCTCTCTGTTATAGCGTCGCGCTTTGTGACGTACCCATTTTGCGCCCGTAGCTCAGCTGGATAGAGCGCCGCCCTCCAGAGGCAACTCCTGCATTAAAATTTATCAATCGGTGTAGCATGTAAATCATGCCAGAATGGATTGCCTGTGTTGGATAACTCTGTATAGGAGCACGGAGCCACTTTAGAGTGGCACATATCTATGGGTGCGCATCTAAAATGTCACGCTAAGGCAAGAAAGCCTTGGCGAAGTTGGAGTGACTTAGAGCGGCAATTTGCGCCCTTTGGCGATATACCCTCGGCCTCGATTGAGCAGTTGCAGTCGGTGAATCCTATCCATGTCCAACGAAGTAGCGATAAAAACGATCCAGAGGTCTACGAGTTTTAGCGGATTTGCTTCAGTTGCGTTTACAAAGCGCATCGTGGGCCGTTGTACCGCTTCGCAAAACACACCTTGTCCAGCTCGGGATTGCCGTGTTCATCAACGTGAAAAGAGGATTTGCTAATATCAACGCCGATAGTGGCGACTGATCGAAATGCTGCTTTTTTCATGGTTGGCCTCTCTGCGCTTGCTAGGGGAACTGATATATTCCGCTGAAACATCCCGCTTAGGGAGAGGGGTGGAGCATTCCATTAAATCAACACGGCTTGTTACATTATCCCCCTTTTGAAACCGGTATTAGTGCCCCAGATATTGATCGCGCGGCAGCTGAAGATAAAAATTGAATCACGTCGGCGATGGATTCAGGTTTTACCCAGCTACTTGTGTCGGCGTCAGGCATCGCTGCACGATTCGCCTTTGTGTCGATAGTGCTGGGCAAGATAGCGTTTACCGTTGTATTGGTGTCTGCCAGTTCTTTGGCCAGAGATTCGGTGAGTTTGTGTATGCTTGCTTTAGAAGAAGCATAGGCGCCCATACCTGCATCCGCTGATAATGCGCCTATGGCGCCGATATTGATGATTCTACCTGCGCGACTTTGTTTTATTTCTGGCAGTGCCGCTTTGGTCATCGACACCGCAGTTAACAAATTCATTCCGAACATCCGCTCCCAGTCCGATAGTTCACTGTTGTCTAGCATCCCCCAGGAGAATCCGCCTGCGATATTTACCAGTACATCTATGCCGCCGAATTTGTCCTTCACCGCGTTCGTGACCTTCTGGCAATCTAGGGGTTTGGTGAGGTCTACACCGGCTAGATCCAGCGTGTGATCAATGATGGTGGCTGGCGCCGAGGCAAAGTCTACTCGGCAAACATTATGACCATTTAGCGAAAACGCATGTGATACCGCTGTGCCTAGTTCGCCAAACCCTCCGGTTACGATGATGTTTAATTGGGTCATGTGTGAATCTCCAGTGTTATATATTTGACGGGCTCAATTAGATTTCTCTAAGGAGGTAATTTGTCGTGCAGATTCAAGAATTGAATTTCTAATATCCCGTGGCGACCAAGCTAAGATGTTCTTCGCTTTATTTGCTGATGTTATACGTTTCTGCCCTAGGATTCTTGTGGTGTTTCTGGCTTCTGCATTGAATAGACCAAAGAGCTGAGTAAGAAAGTTGGGTAGTTCAATGCGGGGTGCTTTTTTATAACCATTTTTTCGGAGTAGTTTGGCGACATCTTTGAGCCACATTTCCCGCTCGGAGACAATTAAGCGCTCGCCGTCTGAGTGGTCGTTTTGCATTGCCAGTACATGGGCTTCGGCGACGTCGCGAACATCTACATAGCCAAAGTGCAAGGCGATTGTTACAGGTGTGGAGCCATCGATCATTCTCTTAATGATGTCATTTGATACGCCTAAATCGTCGCTTAGAGATGGCCCAACAATCATGCTCGGATTGATGACAGTCAGTGCCATCTTTGAATTTTCTCCAGCGCTTGATACGAATGCCCACGCGGCGAGTTCCGCCATGGTTTTACTTTTAAAGTAGGTAGATACTCTCGCTAATGCTGGGTCAGTCCAGTCATTTTCGCTAAAGGATTCCGCCTTGCTGGTATTTTCGGTAATGGCGCCGCAGGAGGATGTGAGGACGACTTTTTTTACACCGGCCTCGCTGGCAGCACGCAGTACCCTTAAAGTACCGTCGCTTGCCATGTTTATCCAATGCTCAGGATCTTTCGGTTCGCCGATAAAAAACGGTGATGCGACGTGCAGTACATAGTCGCAGCCGTCTGTTGCATCCTTCCAGCCCGCGTCGTCGGCAAGATCGGCTTCTAATAGCGACAGATTTTCATGGCTAATGTTGGCTTTGGACAGCGACTCTCGTATTTCGGCTTCTCTGCTTAAAGACCGAACTGTGCCTTTTACTAAATACCCCTGTGCTAATAATTGCGCGACGCAATGCAGGCCAAGGTAGCCTGATGCGCCTGTAACTAGTACGCACTCCATATGTTCTTCCTTCAAAGATTTATTAGTGAGAGAAATTCATTGCGGGTGGCTTGATTCGTTTTAAATTCACCAATCATTGCAGAGGTGCGCATCACCGAGTTTTGCTTTTGCACACCGCGCATCATCATGCACATATGGCTGGCTTCAATAATAACGCCAACACCGAGCGCGTTCGTTACTTCCATTATTGTGTCGGCGATTTGGGTGGTTAGTTGTTCTTGAATTTGAAGGCGTCGCGAGTAGAGATCGACAACTCTCGCGATCTTAGATAATCCTAATACCTTTCCGTTGGGTATATAGGCCACATGTGCTTTGCCGATAAAGGGTAATAAATGGTGTTCACAAAGTGAATACAGTTCGATGTTCGAAACCACAACCATTTCATTGGCGTCTGAAGTGAAGAGCGCGCCGTTTATGACTTCGTCTATGGTTTTTTTGTAGCCTTCGGTCAAGTATTGCATTGCCTTGGCAGCGCGTAATGGCGTGTCAATCAGACCGTCTCGGTTAACATCTTCACCGACTGACTTGATGATTTCAAAATAGGATTTTTCCATAAGTTACTTGGCTACTATTCTTGTTTTTATTGATTTCGCTTAAAGATATTGAGCGAGGAAACATTGCATTGATGGTGGAAAAGCCACCTCCATCACTACTACTTGCTGGAGATGACTTTTCCGCACAGTCGTCTACATCACATAGACCGAATGTCGAGAGTTACTTCTTTTTTGGTGGTGCACCTAGATGGCCTGGCCATCTGCTGCCGCCTATGGTGTCTACAAAGGGCCAAAATGCTTTTGGATCTAGCTCGCCAGCGATCGTGACTGACCGGCTTCGATATTCTGGCCACCATAAATGAGATGAGATCTGTTCTCTTAATGGTAGCATCGTGGCAATCGGGTCCCATGGGCTGTCAAGCAGCGTCAGTTTGCCGTCGAGGGCCAAGCGGTAGCCGGGGCCGTACTTGCCATGCACTTTAACGACGTGGGGTGGAAAGTCATAGCCTTCTTCGCCGCCCACTTTGCGAGAATATTTTGTCCACCATTCAAACCGCTCTGGGTCGCCCTTGATCTGGTCTTCTTCCCCCACCGTGGCAGTGAAATTAAGAAAGGTATAGCCCTGATGATGACAACGTGCAGTAACGTTCGGTCCAAGGCGATAGTATTCAGTAGTAGCCGGGAATTTTGGCTGGCCATTCATCATGACGCTGATATGAATCGCTGCTTCCTGATCAATGCCGTAGCCGATGGCATATTCGCCACTTTGGCCTTGATAGTCTGCATTTACGGTAATGAGAACCCCATATTCAGGTTCTTCGTTCACCGGAAGATTGTATATAGTCAGGTTGACGTTCGGAGTTTCACCGGGATCTATGCCTGGCGGTAACAGCTTTGCTATCGCTTCTTTATCTGTGCGATACACAATCTTTAGCATTGGCCACTGTGAAATCTCACCGGGAGTTGTCTGTGGCGCTTTCGCGGGATCTGTCATGTTAAGTAGACCTCTTCTATCTGGTAATTATTTTTAGTGGGTTTCTTTTTGGTGATCGAAATATACCCAGCAGCGAACTTGCACTGCCGCGTTCTGTAGTCGACGCTGGAGATACTAGCACTTGAAATTCTGTTCTATAAGGAATCAAACGTAATATGACTGTTCTCAGCCTTGGGCCAATGATGCCTCGTCGATTGTGCGCTATTCAGCGACAATGAGTTTACATTGGGTGCTTTATTGTTATGACTGCGTCGAGATAAAGTCGTGTAATCGAATCGTCGCGTGTGTGAGTACTCGGGGCGTATAGGAAATAATAAGTGAAGTGACCCTTGGTTCCTCAGTGTTGGGTTGAGTGCTGTAAATGATCTATGGCCCCCGAAGATGCACGATTAATGAAGTCATCATGTAGCCACTTGGTTTAACGATTTCCGAGATACTAGTAATTTCAGATTCCGTTGCGGTAATGAGCGAATTCAATAGTTAATGTGGTTGCTAGGGCTGAATTAATAAAAATTAACGATTGGGTTCACCTGCAAACTTGAGTGCTAGTATCCGGTCATCATGAATAAATGGTTTTGGCTTTGAATCAGGTGAAGTGGATAAAGCATGATCCTAAATTCAATGAATTATAAGTGCTAGCCATTGGGAGTAAGTGTGGATAATTTTCAGGGACTAACAGCGGTTGCAACAGGCTCAGTCAGTTCCTTGGTCGCTGCGGCCGGTATGGCTTTTAATGCGATCAGAGAAAATAAATTCTGGATATTTACGCACCCATTTAATGGCTATTACAAAGGTTTGACAGACGCACTTCTAAATGGGGAGAATCCTAGCTATAGCGATGTAGAATTCGACTAACAATAAAGCTGGGAATTGAGCCCGCAAAAGGAGCTATGTGTCTAAATTCGTGAGTTCGTCAATTGGTAGATGGGATGGTATCGACGAGTTTGTTCAGTCGGTTTCATCGGGAAGTTTTACTGCAGCGGCAGAAAACTTAGGGGTTTCTAAGTCCTATGTGAGTAAGCAAGTTGGAAAACTTGAAGATAGGTTGAATGCAAGGTTACTTCAGCGCTCAACTAGGCAGTTGGCGCTGACCGATGTCGGCGAAATCTTCTATCAAGAATGTCTTACGCTGTCGAGAAGGTTTGAAAATCTCGAGTCAGTGATATCGGAAATGCAGAATAGTCCTAAGGGTATTCTAAAGGTGGCGATAAATTGCCGTTTTGGTGTGCAGTATATGGCCGGAGCGATTGCGTCATTTGCGCGGCTTCATCCTGATATGTCTATCACTGTGCATTCTAGTTTCCGAGACGTTGACCTGATTGCCGAAGGGTATGACTTAACCATACGTTATGGTGAATTAGAAGATTCATCGCTGGTGGCTAGAAAGTTGGGGGGTTATACGATGAGCTTGTATGCGTCTCAGGCCTATTGGGATCAATACGGAATGCCGCTGAATGTCGACGATCTTCAGCATTACAATTCATTGTGCACGCCCGACAGAAATTGGCATTTTAGTGCCTCCAGAGTAGTGAATAAAGTTCGGGTTACCGGCAATTGGATCAGCGAGGATGGCGCGGCGTTGAAAGCGGCGGCAATGGCTGGCATAGGCATAGTTCAGTTGCCTGATTTTTTTGTTGCGAATGAGGTTGAGTCTGGTGAATTGGTGAGGCTTCCGCGGCCTTGGAATTTTTACTGGCGAACTGCCTGGGCCGTATATTCTGGGAATCAACATCTTTCGGCGAAGATCCGGTTTTTCATCGACTTCTTGTGCAAAAGTATGGCTGGTGAAGCTTGGCTAGAGAATAAAAATCTGTTTCATAAGGTGTGATATTTTTAATTTAGAGGGGTAAATTTATAGATGTGTTCTTTTATGAATTAATACTTTATTTAAAACAAATTCAATATAAAGCCACGTAAAATTAAAGAGAGGAATAGCGATGAGTGTTGAAGGATCTTGGGACGTAGTATTGAATACGCCTATGGGTAAGCAAAAGGGAAAGATGACTGTTTCCGTTAATGGTGATGAGCTACTTGGTGAAATCCAATCGCCTATGGGTAACATTCCTATGAAAGAAGGGAAGTTGGATGGTGATAAAGCGACATGGCTTTGCGGTGTGACAAAACCAATTTCGATGAATCTCGAATTTGATGTTTTGTTTGAGGGAGACGTCTTTAAAGGTACAGTTAAGGTAGGGCCAATGGGTAAGAATGTTGTTGAAGGAAAGCGAGCCTCGTAAGTAATTGGTTTGGTTTTCTTGGGCCATTTCTAGGTCGCAGAGCTTGCCTCGGCGACCTCTTTGTGGCCAATTTGACAGGCGCATGATTTTATCCACTTGATAAATTGGCGGATTTAAAACATTTTTCAAACCTGTTCATGGATTGTAAGGTTGCAGTGTAAGCGCGTTCTCGGGGCATGCATCGATACAGAGTTTGCACGCATGACAGGCGGAGGGATTTACTACAAACGCTTGCATTCCTCCGTGGTTGAATGCCTTTATTTTACCAATGATTGAAAGATTGGCGCGTTGTTCTTTTGATATTTTGGCAACTTCGAATACATCGAATGGACAAACCTGCACACAATCGTCCTTTCCCTCGCAGCGGTTCCGGTTAACTACAGGTGCTACTCTGCCCGATATGCCGCTACAAGATTCTTTTTTATTCATGTTTTATTGTCCGTATTGATAATTTATATACTTTTGAAGAATAAAAATATTGAAATTTAATTATAAATACGATCATAGAGTACAGCTGTATATTTTTACAATAGTTAAATATATTTGAGTTTCCATTATGATGAATTTCGCTCTCATCCATATACTTTCGATTGTGAAAATCGCGCATATGACGCCATTCGTGACCGTTTAGGCTCTATTTAAAAGTTATTGTCTCTCACTCGTGAACAATGTAATTACATTTAGATTCTTCTCGCGTCAGATTTGCTGAACTATAGTTTGCGAATGTTGGTGTTAATAGAGAATAAAAAATGGATCGTTATCTAATCGTATCTACAGATGGTCACGCAGGGCTCCCAATGGAGCGTTACAGGGACTATTTAGAATCAAAATATCACGCAGCTTTCGATGAGGCTCTGCCGATTCAGAGAGAAAAGACTCGTAAGGCCGAAGAGTTCTTGTTGTTAACTGATTTTAATGACAAGTGGCGTGAGCAGGTCGAAGACAATTTGTCTGGCGCGTGGGATGGCGCGGTTCGCAATAAAGTTATTGATAAAGACGGTGTTGCGGCGGAAGTGTTGTTCCCAGACGGAATTACTGAAATGAATGCGCCTCCATTTGGTGCGGATTTGGGGTTGCGTCCTTGGGGAGTGGATCCAGAGTTACAGTGGGCGGGTGCGCGAGCGCATAACCGTTGGATGGCGGAGTTCATGAAGGAAGATCCGATTCGTAGAATCGGTGTTGCGATAGTGTTGATGCTATACGATGTGGATGAGGCCTTAAATGAAGTTAAATGGGCCCATAAAAATGGCTTTCGGGGGATTCTCATTCCGCCACTGATGGGCGATAGAGACGCGTATAACCACCCTAAGTATTACCCTATTTGGGAATACTGTCAGGAATACGGAATAGTAGTTCACACTCATTCTGGTCCATCGCCTGATTATGACTACACTTTGCCAGGCGCTATTGGGGTGTTCGTTACAGAATTTGCGTGGTGGGCTGCGCGTCCGCTGTGGTTTATGATCTTTGGTGGTGTGTTTGAGCTTTTCCCACGATTGAAGTTTGCTTTAACGGAAGTTAGTGAGTTCTGGATACCGCATTTGATGGAGCTGATGGATGTTCGTGCTTCGGTTAAGCATACTTCAGGTAAATTGGGTGACTTCAGAAGTAATTTAACGATGGCGCCGAGTGAGTATTTCAAACGAAATGTTTGGGTGGGTGCGTCCGCTCTCTTTGATGAAGGCTCAACGGCTGTTCGCCATGAAATCGGTATAAATAATGTTATGTGGGGCACTGACTATCCGCATCCGGAGGGCAGTTGGCCGAATACGCACGACAAGATGGTTAAGTACTTAAAGGGTGTTCCTGAGACTGAGCTAAAGCTAATGCTAAGTACCAACGCCATTGAGTGTTACAACTTGGATGAGGCTGAATTAAACAAGATTGCGGCGCGTATTGGGCCCTTGAAATCTGTTTTTGCGTAAGTTCTAAGATAATAATTAACGAGGATAGCAGCGTGACTGAGCGTTTTCCTATGCCTATGCCCTACGGTTGGTTTTGTGTAGGCTTTAGCAATGAGTTAGATAAGAACGAAGTTAAAAATATCCATTATTTTGAGCGGGATATGGTTCTTTTTAGAACTGCTTCGGGAAAGCTCGGCTTGACCAGCCCTGTATGCCCTCATTTGGGGGCGCATCTTGGGCATGGGGGAACTGTTCAGGGAGAATCAATTCGATGCCCATTTCATCATTGGCATTACGACGCCGAGGGTGTGATTACAGAAATTCCTTATGCTTCGCGTATACCGCCTAAGTGGGAAGGAAAGCCCTGTCTTAAAACCTACCCGGTGTGTGAAAAGAATGGGGTCATTTGGGCCTGGTATCACCCCAATGAGACCAAGCCAGAGTACGACGTAATCGAATTGCCAGAGGCTCATGATCCGAGCTGGACGCATGAGCGTCGGTATTTTTGGGAGTTCAATTCTTGCCCTCAGGAGATCGCTGAGAACGGTGTAGATGTAGCGCATTTCCAATTTGTACACAAAATGGAAGCGGTACCACTCGGTAAAACCGAATATGAAGGTCATATCCGACGTAGTTTAGTTACTGGAACTCATATGATTCCGGATGAGACCGGTGAGGTTAAAGAGGTAGAAATTCGCGTGAGCGTCGTCCAGAACGGGGCTGGCCAGAAGTGGACCCGGTTTACAGGGGTGGGTGACTACCTTGTACAGGTCCTTGTGACACCGGTCGCGAGAGAGAAGGTTGAAGTTAGATTTGCCTATAGCTATCCGGTGCATGAAAAAGGAAGCTACCTCGACGCTGTTATGGAGTATTCAATAGCGACGACCAATGGGCAGCAAGGGTTAGAAGGTGATATTCCAATTTGGCACAACAAATTTCATCTGGTAAATCCGGTATTGTGTGACGGCGATGGTCCAATCATGAAATTCCGAAAGTATTTTTCACAGTTTTATAATTTCGAAGTAACGGACGCTGTGAAAATAGTTTGATTTTGATGTTTTAGATGGCGAAAAAATTATTTATTTTTAACTATCAAATTATCGAGATAATAGGCTATTAATAATTTGGCAGAACCTGAGGCCACTTAATTTGGTTCTTTGCAATTATAGCTTTCGGTAAATACAAATAATTATTTTGGGAGTTCAATATGAACAGCATGTCGATCAGTAATTCAACGTCCACAATGCATAGCTTGGGATCACCTCGTGCAAATGAGTTGCTAGAAAAGGCGAGAGCTTTGCATCCAGTACTGAAAGAAAGAGCGGCCAAGTGTGCTGCAGATGCAAAGGTACCCGAAGAAACTATCGCTGATTTTAAAGAGGCGGGATTTTTCAAGATTCTTCAGTCTGAAGCCTACGGCGGATATGAAATGGATCCCCAGGTTTATTATTCCGTCATCATTGAAATCGCGAAAGCGTGTATGTCGTCGGCGTGGGTATTGAGTGTTGTAGGTGTGCATAACTGGCAGCTTAATTTGTTCGATCCTGAAGCTGCAAAAGAGGTTTGGGGGGATGATCCGAGTGTGCTTATCTCGTCTTCCTATGCACCAGTTGGTTTGGTAACGCGAGTGGAAGGCGGCTTCACATTGAGCGGTTGCTGGAGTTTTTCTAGCGGCTGTGAGCATTGTGACTGGGTTTATCTTGGCGCTGTCGCTCCGGGAGAAGACGGCTCTTGGGAGATAGAAAACTACAGAACATTTTTACTTCCGCGCAAAGACTACAAGATTATTAAAAACTGGGATGTGGTAGGTCTTAAGGGTACCGGGAGCCACGATATCGATGTGGATAATGTGTTTGTTCCTGAGCATAGAACGCATTTTATGTTTGGTGATGTTGGCTCGGATAAACATAAAAATAAGCGCCCTGTATACCAGTTGCCCTTTATGCAGGTGTTTTCTCGCGCTGTATGCACGGCCACCTTGGGGGCGCTGGAAGCTGCGCTGGATGACTATATTCATGTCGCCAATAATCGCTTGGCGGGTCGTGTAATGATGAGAGATGACGCGGATTCAAAACGTATCGCCGCGCAAGTTAAATCAGAAATAGAATCTATGAAACTAATCATGATTTCTAATTTTGACGCTATGTTGGAGAGCGCTAGAACCGGTGTTGAAATCAGTATGGCTGATCGCGCACGGTTTCGTTATGAAAGTTCAATGGTGGCAGATCGCTGTATCGCATTGTCATCAAAAATGCTCAAAGCTTCTGGATCTGGCTCAATTCGTAATAAGAGTGCGTTGCTGGCAAAGCATCTAGATATGTTGGCTAGCCAAGCACACGTTGCAAACGTGTCGGATGCCTTTGAGATTAATCTAGGCGGCGTATTGTTTGGCCATGAAACCACTGAGCTGGGGCTTTAAGTTAGTAGATAGGCAGCATGGTATTTGGTTCAACGCTGTATAAATGCAAAAAGAAATCACGAAGGATGAATCACAATGACAATGAATGGTGTTCTGCCAGATGAAAATTATGCGATCTGCCCCAACGGCTACCGTATTCATTATATCGATAAAGGTGACGGTCCAGTCATTGTTTTTCTTCATGGCTCCGGGCCGGGTGCAAGCGGTCACAGTAATTTTAAGCAAAATTATCAATTTATCGCTGAGCAGGGGTATCGTTGCATTGTTCCCGATCTAATCGGCTTTGGCTTTTCGGATAAGCCCGACGATGTCGATCATCCGCTAAGCTTCTTCGTAGAATGTGTTAAGCAAACACTGGATTTAGCTGGTGTGAGTGAATGCATTGTGGTGGGGAATTCCCTGGGGGGTGCCGTTGCGATTGGACTTGCGCTAGAGCATCCAAAACTTGTTAAAAAGTTGGTGCTGCTGGCACCGGGTGGCATGAGTCAAACCGAAGAATATTTCACCATGCCAGGCATGCAGAAAATGTTCGAGGTCTACGGCTCTGGTGATGATATTACTCCGGAGATTATGAAAGAACTGTTTTCCTTCGGTTTAATGTACGACCCGAAATATGCGACAGATCAGTTAGTTGCGGAGCGGTTCCAGGTTATGGGGCTTATGAATGGTCATGTCATGATCACTATGCAAATACCTTATTTGGCAGAACGTCTTAGTGAGCTGAGCTGTCCGGTATTGGCCTTTTGGGGCGCTAACGAGCGAATGATGCCAGATAGCGGAATCATAGCACTTAAGAATAACTGTTCGAATCTAGAGTTGATAATTCTATCTGAGTGCGGACATTGGGTTATGGTTGAGCATGAGGCTCTTTTTAATAGTGAATGCTTGAAATTTTTCGCAGCGTAAAAGGTAGCGTTATTATGAATATCCGCAGTTTAGGTTATGCGTTTATCGAGTCTAAAGACCCAAACGAATGGCGAGTATTTGGCACTGAAGTACTTGGGATGATGGAGGTTCCAGGAGTCGGTGACGAGAATGTGTTTCTCAAAATAGATGAGCGGCCATTTCGATTTGCGATTGTTCCCGGTGCGGAGAACCGTCTTAAGTTGCTGGGCTTAGAACTGTATGACGAGAATGATTTTGTTAAAGCGATCCAAGAGTTAGAAGCTAGCGGAACTAGCTATACGCGCGGTAGTCGAGCTGATTTAAAAATGCGAGGCGTGCTTGATTTAGTGCGTTTTAATGATCCAGCGGGCAATACCTTAGAGTTGTATCACGGCGCGGATCTCGATTATGCAAAGTTCATTTCACCTTTGGGTATATCAGGGTTTGAAACGGGTGATTTTGGCTCATCGGGTTTCGGGCATGCTGTTCTGCCCGCAGAAAACTTAGATGAAACACATACCTTTTATAAGAATGTACTGGGATTTGGCGACTCAGATTATATGCACTTCAAGTTTAGCGATGATCCGGACGAGCCGGGCTTGGCATTGAAGTTTATGCATGTGAACAATCCGCGCCATCACTCGGTTGCTTTATTTGGCGGCGAGAGCATCGCTGGCTGTATTCACTTGATGCTTGAAGTTAAAACGATTGATGAAGTGGGGGAGTGTTTACAGCGTGTTATTGAGCGCGAGATACCTATCACCTCAACATTAGGTCGGCATACCAACGATAATATGTTGTCCTTTTATATGATGACACCGGGTGAGTTTCCACTTGAGTTTGGCTGCGAAGGGCTGCAAATGGACTGGGATAATTACACGCCAACGAAAACCACCTTACCAAGTCATTGGGGGCACAAGTTCGCGCTGTAATTAGCAAAGAGATTGGAGAGGCCGGAACTGGTCTTTTCAATCAGATATAAAAATAATGTGGTGGAATATATGCAGGAATTTTCAGGAAAAACGATAGTCGTCACCGGCGGTGCAAGCGGAGTTGGCTTTGCGCTTTGTAACCGGTTTGGCAAAGAAGGTATGAATGTCGTAGTAGCAGACATTGAGCAAAAGGCATTAGATAAAGCGGTCGACACACTTAAGTCATCTGGGATAAATGCGATTGGCGTTGTGACAGATGTAACTAGTCCCGCATCAGTAGAGAATCTGGCTGCCAAGGCATATGAAAGCTTCGGTAATGTGCATGTGTTATGTAATAACGCGGGTGTGGGCGTTAAGGAAGCGGACCGGAAAATATGGGCGCTCTCTGCAAATGACTGGAACTGGGGGTACTCGGTGAACGTTATGGGGATAGCCAATGGTATTCGGGCGTTTGTTCCAAAAATGCTCGCCGCTGGCCTTGAGGGCCATATTATCAATACGACCTCTTTCAATGGTGGTTGTATCGCATTTCCTACAACGCCTATTTACGCATCCTCTAAGGCGGCGGTGACCAGCCTAACCGAAGTTTTATACGCTCAGCTAAGCAAGGAGTCTTCTAAACTCAAGGTGCATTTGCTTTTCCCTGGGCCGCATATGGTTAACACGCAGATTTTGGCATCGCAACGTAATCGTCAAGCTGAGTTTCAGGATGACGTCAAGGTTGATGATTACATGACAATGGAGGACCTTAAGAAATCTGCTCTTGGGGCCAACGTTGAGTTCCAGCTTACAGAGCCGGTCGAGGTAGCTGATGCGTGCTTTGAAGGCGTTTGTAATAATAATTTTTGGATCAGACCGTATCTGGATAGTCATCAAGCCATGATTACGGCGCGCTGTGATAGCGTTCTTACAAATAGTAATCCTGCTGTCATGTAGGATGAATACAGTGGAATTTAAGGGGCAATCTTGCCCTTAAATTCCACGTGTTCGGTATTCGCTACACCAAAATATAACAATAAATTGTTGCACGGCATTTATATAAATACACTGTTAGATAACCGGCGCAGACCTGTATCTGGTAGCCTATTTGGGCGCCTTACATAACTGATCTCTTCTTGATGTGTCTATGAGGAACGTGTTGTTGATTAGTCTCGCAAGATTCCACGCCACATTGCTATACCCCTTGTTTGCGTTAGTTTTTGCTACTAATACTTATGCAGAGAAGGCCGAGCGGCCTAACTTTATTGTCATTGTCGCTGATGATATGGGGTGGTCCGATATTGGTGCATTTGGTAGTGAAATTAGAACACCGACGTTAGACTCGCTTGCCGAGCAAGGTGTAACAATGACCAACTTTTATGTTGCTCCAACATGTTCGCCAACGCGCTCAATGCTGATGACGGGAGTAGATAGCCACCTCGCAGGGCTGGGCACAATGGAGGGTGTTCAGGCTGAAAATCAAACCCATTCAGATGCCTATTCAGGTCAGCTGCGCGATGACGTTGTCACAGTCGCAGAAGCTCTTAAGGCGTCAGGCTACGCTACGCTGATGAGCGGTAAATGGCACTTGGCCAAGGATGCCAGTCAATATCCTAGTAATCGAGGTTTTGACCGTTCGTTTACTTTGATTGAAGGTGGCGCTAGCCATTTTAGTGACGCGGCTCCGCTGTACCGTACAGAGAAGGCGACATATCTTGAAGATGGCGTAGTCACCGTCTTGCCAGACGACTTTTATTCCTCGAAGGCCTACACCGATAAAATGTTGGGCTACCTGAATTCACTGAATTCAGAAACGCCATTTTTCGCCTACGTTGCCTACACCGCTCCCCATGACCCATTGCAGGTGCCCGATCCTTGGCTTGATAAATATTCTGGTGTCTACGAGCAGGGCCCGGAATCGCTTCGGGCACAACGTGCTCAAGCTCTGTTAGATCGAGGTCTTATCCCGGAAGGTACTGAATTGTGGGTGCCACCAACATTTCCGAAATTTTTGCCTGCGTATGTTAAGCCGTGGTCAATGATGGATGATGTGGCGCGTAAATCGGCAAGTAGGCCGATGGAGATATACGCGGCAATGGTCGAGTATATGGATGACCAAATTCATCGGCTGATCGACGAGCTAGAGCGTACTGGTCATTTAGAAAACACCTATATCATCTTTCTTTCTGACAATGGTGCTAATGGCGCGACACCTTTGTCGTACCCAGGAAATACGCGGGAATGGTTTTTAAATGAGTACAAACAGGGTGTAGAAGATCAGGGGCGTCGTGGTTCTCACACTTATATGGGCCGCGATTGGGCGTCAGTGTCGGCGTCGCCGTTTAAACTGTATAAAGGCGCAATTGCCGAGGGAGGAATACGCGCTCCCTTGATTGTGACTGGTCCCTTAGTTGAAAAGAATAAAATATCAAAGCAGGTCTCGCACATAACGGATCTCACTGCGACACTGTATGCATTAGCGGGTATTAATACTTCGTCAAATATTTTGTTCAAAGATAAAATTCGGCCCGAAGGACAATCATTATTTGAAAACTGGAAGGACATTAGCAACGAAAAAAGCCGCACGTTTGCCACAGAGCTTTTCGGACATAGATCCGTAGTGTCGGATCGTTGGAAAGCGACAAATATGAGGCCTCCGTTGGGGAGTGGTAAATGGGAGCTTTATGATCTGAGTGAGGATCCGAGCGAAGTAAACAACCTTGCTGAAGTATACCCGGATAAACTCACTGAGTTAGTTGCGTATTACGATAACTATAAAAAAAGAGTTGGTGTGATCTTGCCTGACCCGCCAATCTCGGTGTCTCTCGGAGACTTATTTACTACAGAATGTAATTGGTACTGCCAGATAATAGTCAGTGTTGTCGATTTTACAATTGATCTATGGGTGAGCCTATTCGTTAGTGATGAGTGAAAATATGAGCATGGATGATGGTGATAAAAGAATAATAGAGACTACCACTCTAGCTAAAGACGATCATAAAGATATTGACGTTGCTGAGATAGTTGCAGATTCACTGGCGGCCGAGGGAGCAGCACGACAGCGCCACACAACATTATATTCAATACTTAGGCGTATATTTTCACCTACTGTTGTGGGGCAAGAAAATATACCCCCCACACCGGTACTGCTCGTTGGTAATCATGCGCTTCTCGCGCTCGACGTACCGTTGATTCAATCGACATTTCTGCATGAATCTGGTCGCTTGGTTCGCGCAATGGGTGATCGGGTTTTGTTTGGCAATCCGACGGTGAGAAAAGCGATGATAAGCCAGGGTGGAATACTGGGGCATCCAGAGGTTTGCGCCAGGATGATGGAGGCTGGGAAAGATCTCCTGGTTTTTCCAGGTGGATCATATGAAGTGAATAAGCCTGCTAATCAGCGCTACCAGCTTAAATGGAAAGAGCGGTATGGCTTTGTAAAGCTAGCTGCAATGCATGGCTACACCATACTTCCCTTTGCAACGATCGGCCCTGATGAATTTTACGGCCGCTATATGGAAAGCGCACAGTGGTATAACTCGACTTTGGGAAAACTACTTATCAGGCTTGGCTTGCTAAGCGCAGATGGACGAACTGATTTACTGCCACCTATTCCAAAGGGCGTGTGGGGTACATTAATTCCTAAGCCCGAACGCTTTTATATGAGTATTGGAAAACCGATTTATCTGCGTGAGTATAAAGGACAAACCCTTGCGCAACATCAGCTTGAGGCGATACGAAATGAGGCATCTGCAAGCATAGATACGCAAATTCGAGATTTGTTATTAGCTAGAGCACAAAATGCAGAGCGAGAGGGTTGGTTGAGGCGCCTACTTATACGGTAAGCGTGGTGTTCTTTCTGATGATGGCTAGTTTTACCAGTATGGATGCGTGCCTGATCGCTAGGAGACCTTTGATCGTCTGACCACAACAATGACTAAGCCTATGATAATCATGAATACAGAGTAAAGCGCTGAGGGAATTGCGATGCTCATATTATTTAAAATAGTAGCGGCAATCATAAACGCCATGGCGCCATTTTGTATTCCCACTTCAATAAGCATGGTGGTGATTTCTTTCTCTTGGAGACGCGCGATTTTCCCGATAGCAAAGCCAGTTGTAATACTCAATACGAGTAGTAGTGCGACTGCGGTACCAGCTACATTTGCAGCGGATTTGATATTTTCCCATTGATCTATCCATGTTAGTACCACCAAAAATATAAAGAATAGAGCGGTGATAATTACCATTTTTGGCTCAAGCCGAGATACTACTTCAGGATACTTTCTCCTAAATACCATGCCAATAACAAGGGGGAGTGCGGTAAGAACGGAAACCTGAAGAATAATATTTAAAAATGAGAGTTCGAACGACTCAAACTCCCGGCCTATAAGGCGTGCGAAAGATCCCATAATTAGTGGGATGATGAAAACGCTAAAAAGACTAGTCATTGCCGTTAAACCTATCGATAGCGCGGCATCACCTTTCGCTAGTCGCGTTAGCATATTTGATGTGACACCTCCTGGGCAGGCGGCGATTAATACAAGGCCAAGACCTAGCGATGGCGAGAGGTCAAGCGCCAAACTTATGGCAATAGCTAGTAGAGGCAAAAAAAGTAGCTGGACTAGCAATATGGCAAATGCCGCTTTAGGACGATTTAAGAGCTCTTTGAAGTCATTTACTGTTAGGCCTAGCCCCATGCTCAGCATGATTAAGAAAAGACCGAGTGGAATTAAAGATTGAATGAGCATTGGACTGGGTCGCTTCTCTAATTGGAATTTGAGTTCAGAACTATATGCGTATTGAGCGATTGAATGGTTATTGTAAACACATAAATTACGATATGCGACTTACTGGATTGCTTATTAAAAATTACACTTCCTTAAAGATACAGATTCGAATATCTCTAAAAATATAATAAATGGCGTATTTTTAATACCATAAATATATGTCCATTCTAAGTAAGATAAAGGATGAATAGTCAAGCCATGTTAGCTGGTATGGCTGTAAATATGGCATTTTCCGGTGTTACTTTTGCAGAAACCTCAAAGAAGGCAATGCAAATCGAAAAGGCGGTAGTTACGATCGTAAAAGAGATGAAAGCATGCAAGAGCTGCGCGTTGCGGTCATCGCTGTTTCAACTGCGGAAATCGCGGCAAATAATATATGAACCATTGCAGATTTGGCAAAAATAGCACCTAGTTTAGATCAGCGAGAAGGACGGATTCAGTATGCATTGTCAATCCGTGGCGGTGGTCATACGTGTATTAACAAGGTTCAGGCCGATCACGGTGTTGCGGTATACATGGATGGTGTATTCCTCGCATGAAATAATAATCGGTTAATTGACGCTCTCTCGCAATGGAAAGTGTTCAAGTGCTTCGCAAGCCACAGGGAAGCCTTTTGGGGAAGAGTAGTGTTGGCGGCGCCATCTTGGTTGCAACAAAAGCCTCTTCTGATGAGTTTGTGGTGAACATCAATACCAAATTGATGATATGGGCCAGCGCGATTTCAAGGTAGCGTACGATATACCCTTTGTTGAAGATAATGATACCGGCGTTGTTAAAGGTGATTTAGAGAAACTATGATGTCACGTTGCGGGATTGTACTGCGACTGTGGTAACTATCTTTATAAGTGAGAATTTATATAGTGCCTGATAATACCTTCGGCTCGACTTTGTTTCGTCAGAAGGTAAGTAAACGCAAAAATTATTTGCGATTCATTCCTGGAAGCTAAAAATCTAACTACCAATTATTAAATATAGTGAGCGAGAAAGTACCGAATGTTAACGTCGCTGGTTTATGAGTCTGAACATGAAATATTTCGAGATTCAGTTAAAAAGTTCTTGGCTGCGGAAGTGGCGCCCTACCATGAGCAGTGGGAAGAAGACGGACAAGTTGACAGGGATTTATGGAGGAAGGCGGGTGAGCAGGGCTTTCTCGCGCCTTCAGTTCCAGAAGAGTACGGTGGGGTCGAAGTTGATTTTCGCTATAACGCCATTCTCGATGAGGAGTGTGCTCGCTCTGGGTTTACTGGGCTAGGCTGGAACTTACATTCTGATGTGGCCGTGCCGTACATCGTTCGTCTTGGTACAGATGCGCAAAAGAAAAAGTATTTGCCGGCTTGTGTTAGCGGCGATATCGTTACCGCTATCGCCATGACAGAACCCTCTTCCGGATCGGATTTGCAGGGAATAAAAACAACAGCAGTACGAAAAGGTGACAGCTTTTATATAAATGGCTCTAAAACCTTCATTACTAACGGTCAGCACGCAGATCTGGTTATCGTTGTTGCAAAAACCGATTCTGGTGCAGGCGCAGGTGGTATAAGTTTGTTCCTGGTGGAAGCGGGGAGCGCTGGCTTTACGAAAGGGAGAAACCTAAAAAAAATTGGTTTGAAGGCGCAGGATACGTCTGAACTGTCTTTCCAGGACGTATGCGTGCCAGCGTCATCGTTGCTCGGTGAGGAAGGTAAGGGTTTTACCTACTTGATGGAAGAATTACCGCAGGAGCGTTTGTGCGCTAGCATACTAGCTGTTCACAGTGCGCAAAATATTTTAGAGAAAACTGTTGATTACGTGTCGGAACGTACCGCGTTTGGTAAACCGATTTCGTTTTTTCAGAATACTCAATTTAAACTTGCCGAGATGGACGCAGAGTTGACATCCGCCGGCGCATTTCTCGATCGATGTTTGGCCCTTCATTTAAACCGAAAATTAGATCCGGTGACCGCGGCAAAGCTCAAACTGTTAACAACAGACTTGCAGGGAAAGATTATGGATGAGTGCCTGCAGTTGCACGGAGGCTACGGGTATATGTGGGAGTATCCAGTGGCTCGCGCGTGGGCCGATGCGCGAATTCAGCGGATCTATGGCGGGACTAACGAAATAATGAAAGTGATTATCAGTCGAGCTTTACTCAAAACATAGCTGTAGAGCTAATCTGTGTTTATGTCGATACTTTACAAATATGCGGTAGCTAAAAGTACTTTCCAGAGGTGTTTATGTCGAATTTGAATTTGATCAAGGAGCAGTCAGAAACTGGCGTTTTACGCATTATCATGAATCGGCCGGAAGTACATAACGCGTTTGACGATATCCAAATTCAGAGCTTGATTGAGGCTTTAAATTACGCACAAAACGACCCCACCGTAAAAGTCGTTATTCTGGAAGGCTCAGGCAAGAGCTTTTCGGCGGGTGGCGACATTAATTACATGCGTCGCATGGGCAGCAATACTTATGAAGATAATATCGAGGATGCTAGCCGCCTCGCATTGTTAATGAAGACCCTAAGTTTTTTACCTAAACCTACTATTGCTCGGGTACACGGCGCTGCAATGGGCGGTGGCGTTGGTCTGGTTTGTTGCTGTGATTTCGCGATTGCCAGCCCCGCTGCAAAGCTAGCACTTAGCGAAATTAAGCTAGGGATGGTACCGGCAACGATAGCCCCCTACGTGGTTCAAACGATTGGTCCGAAAGCGGCCAGGCGTTTGTTTATGACCGGAGAAATGTTGAGCGCTGATAGCGCTCTGAAGCTAGGCTTCTTAAGTGAGCTTGTAGAAGAAGATCAGTTAGACGTGCGTATTGCCGAGCTCACAGCGGTGCTTCTAGCTAATGCGCCCAATGGGCTGAGTAAAGTTAAGAAAATTGTTAACGATGTTTCTCACGGTGAAATTGACGACGACATGATTGCCGGTACGGTTAAATTTATCGCCGATATTCGTGATTCGGATGAGGGGCGGGAGGGATTGAGTGCCTTTCTAGAAAAGCGGCCTCCTGCTTGGCGGGCTTAAGTCACCCAGAACTGTAAGCAGGGAATGGTGTTGGTGTTAAATGATGTCGATGGTGAAGATGAGCACATTTATACAGCTTCCCATCGCAAGCCTATCTCAATAGTTTTTATAGCTACTCATTGCAAAAATGCAAATTATCTGCAATGCCTAATAGATCGTATTCTAAAACTTTATATTGCGTCGATTAAATGATGGCGGTATCGATATCGCTACTCTTTTTGCCATATAGGCCTGTGTAATTGTGGCGCGCGAAGTTCCTGACAAAAATATGGATGGACACAAAATATGAGCCAATTTTCATTAACGGCAGATCAGCAAGCCCTGCTTGATCATGTAGATCGGTTTGCAAAAGATCAGCTCTTACCGCTCGCCGAAAGAATGGACAATGAAGAGTGGTGGCCACCGGAAATCATGAGAAAGATTGGGGAACTTGGTTTCCTTGGCGTTACCGTCGCAGAAAAGTTCGGCGGTGCCGGTATGAGCATGCTGGAGGCGGGTATCATTTTGCAGGGCATGGCTAGATATAATCATGCCTTCGCATTGTCATGGGTTGCCCACGATAACTTATGTGCAAATAATATCTATAAAAACGGCAGCGCATACATACAAGAAAAGTATTTGCCAAAATTGTGTTCAGGTGAGTGGATTGGCTGTCTCGGTCTAACTGAGCCCGGGGCCGGTTCCGACGCCCTAGGATCTATGCGTACCAAGGCAATACGTGACGGCGACGATTACGTAATCAATGGAACGAAGATCTATATCACTAACGGCCCCGTCGCTGACATATGTTTGCTATACGCCAAGACAGAGCAGGGTAAGGGATCGAAGGGGATTACTGCATTCGTTGTTGAAACAAACACTCCCGGATTCAAAGTTGCACAAAAGCTAAACAAAATGGGCTTCCGTGGTAGTCAAACGGCGGAACTCGTTTTTGAAGACATGCGCGTTCCTGCTAAGAATATTGTGGGTGCAGAGCACCAAGGGCATCGCGTTGTAATGAGTGGCTTGGACTTTGAGCGCGCGATGATTGGCCCTATTAATGTTGGTATAGCTGAGCGAGCGCTCGCATTGTCAGTAAATTACGCAAAGACCAGAGAGCAATTCGGAAAGCCAATTGCTGAGTTTCAGATGGTGCAGTCGCGCTTAGCGGATATGTACGTTTGGACCGAGACCATGAAGAATTTTTGTTGGACTGTGTTAGCGGAGGTGTCTGGTGTAGATGAAACCCAGGCGGGTCACGGTGAGATCCATGCCCGAACCGCTGCGTCGGTTATGTATTGTGCGGATACAGCTAATAAAGTACTGAATAACGCTGTGCAGATATTTGGTGGTAATGGATATATATGGGAATCGGAAATTAATCGGCTATTTCGTTCTATTAAATTACTTGAGATCGGCGCTGGTACCACGGAGGTCCGTAAAATGATAATAAGTGGTGAAATGCTGAAGGCATAGTGTGGCTGATGCTCAATGTGAATAAAAGCGTCGCGAGGATGCCCGCGTAGCGACGTGTGGAGCTAGTTAAATAGTCATCATGTGCTGTGGTGCGCAGTTGTAAATTTCAGTGTCGATTACTCGGGCATATCCTGACGATGTTTCTATACAAGCGATGGCTGTCGACTATTGGTTTGTATGCGTAGATTCTGTGTTTACAGATCTGACCGGTTATAGTAATCCAATTGGACTATAATCTTGGCAAGAAATAAATTTGTTCTAAAAATAAAAAAGTACTAGCGAAATATCACCTATCGATTTTATACGTTGACACGAGCGTGGTGTGCTTTTTGCGTATTTTCTGTGTTGTCTGTGAACAGGTGGAAATGAACTATGATGAGTTGTACGCAGCCCATTCGACGCGCTGCTCAAGTGACACCGAATAATGTGGCTTTAATCTGCGGTGATAGAAAGCACACGTTTTCAGAGACTCAGCACCGGATATCCTGCTTGGCTCGCTGCCTTGTGGACGGTGGTTTTAAGGAAGGTGATCGCGCTGCATTGCTGGCTTTAAATTCTGATAGATACTATGAGATTTTTTTTGCTATTCCGTGGTCTGGCGGGGTAGTCGTTCCACTTAATATACGATGGTCTTTAGCTGAGCTTCTGTACAGCTTGAATGACTCCGGCACGAGCGTCATGTTTGTTGATGATATGTTCGTTAGTTTGGCAGAAAAAATTAACGACGAACTCGGGCCGGTGATTAGATTTATATACATAGGTGATGGCGCGTGCCCAGAATGGATGTCGCGTTATGACGTAATGATGGATGTGAGTGAACCCTTATTAGATGCTGGTCGCTGTGGTGACGATCTACTGGGTATTTTTTATACCGGTGGTACAACAGGATTTCCAAAAGGTGTCATGTTGTCACACAATAATTTTTATAGCAGCGCACTTTCTATGATGAGCGAAATGGGGATAAGAACTCCATACGTACGTTATTTGCATGCTGCCCCTATGTTTCATATTGCTGATGCGGCGGTCGGTATGGCCAATACGTTGGCGGGAAATACACATGTTTTTATACCCGCATTTGAGCCGTCTTCCGTGATGAATGCCATCGCAAAATTTGACGTAACGGATGTTTTACTTGTCCCGACGATGATTGGAATGCTACTTGAACATGAAGGGTTCGCATCTGCGAAGTTAGGTTCATTAAAAAAAATAGTGTATGGCGCGTCGCCCATGCCGCTCGGTGTTCTTCATAAAGTGATGGAAAAACTATCTCACGTGGCCTTGTATCAGGCCTATGGTCAAACTGAGCTTGCACCAGTTATTTCGATACTGCGACCTGAACACCACGTTTTAACGGGAGACGGTGCAGATAAAGTCCGATCTGCAGGTCAAGCGAGCGTTATTGTCGAGATCAAAGTCATAGATTCTGATGGTGCACCGCTGCTTGCCGGCGAAGTTGGCGAGGTTTTGGTCAAAGGCCCGAATACCATGCTTGGCTATTGGGAAATGCCTGAGCAAACAAAATCAACAATCAATGACGGGTGGGTGCACACTGGTGATGCTGGTTATCTAGACGACGATGGTTTTTTATTTCTTGTTGATCGTGTAAAGGACATGATAGTTACCGGTGGTGAAAATGTCTTCTCTGCAGAAGTAGAGAATGTGGTTTCTCAGCATCCCGCGGTGCAGGAGGTTGCTGTGATAGGTATTCCTCACCCTAAGTGGGGCGAGTCGGTTCACGCAGTTGTTCGGCTCAGTTCGCATAGTTCAGCTAGTGAAAAGGAGCTAATAGAGTATTGTCGCGCAGCAATAGCCGCGTATAAATGCCCTCGGAGTGTGACTTTTGTTTCAGATCCGTTACCGACAACAAGTGTTGGAAAGATATCTAAAAAGGACATTCGTAAACCGTACTGGAACGACAGTGATAAGGCCATAAATTAGCTTATTGTCAGTTTCGTTATATGTTGTATTTAGCGTGAATATAGCCTTTTATCTTGATACCTAATCTACATTATTCATTTACTCAGACATAAATAGAAATGCGTCATTCAACGAATTCTTTTGCAAGTGAGTATCAAGCAAATAGCCAGGCTGATTATGGTCGTCTTGTTGGCGCTATATATGACTGTCTTTCAGATAATAATCCCGTGCAGGCCCTTCTTGTTCTATTGGCAGAATGCTTCCATGCCGAGATGGTTTCTCTCGTTGTGAGTTCATCTAGGAACGTGAGTAACGGTAAAATACTCATGGTGAGTCGACGTAGTTTAGGAGATATAGGGTATTACGAAGGGCAGTCCATTCCATTGAGTTCGACGAGAATCTCGCAAGTTACCAAATCACATGTATTTCCTGCGTCGCTAGCACCTGATGATGAAAAAGCGTGCAAAGTATATGACTTATTCTTGGAGTCGGTGGATTTTTATAATTCGTATACAGTAGCGCTTTTTGATGACGGCGAGGCTGTGACCTTACTTAAGATTGGTCGAGGCCGCGGACTAAATTATTTCTCTGCAATAGAGCGGGAGCTTATTGATGTGCTTGTGCGGCATATAAAACAGTTTATGTGCGTGAGCAAACAGATAAAACGTGTGGAATTAGAGCGTACTATTTTCTACAGTGTGGTTGAAAAATGCTCTTTGGCAACTATTGCCCTAGATCATCGAGGTTTGATAGTGCATGTCAACCAATGTGCTGAAAACCTGTTGCGCAGAACGCCGGAGATATGTGTCGAAAGCGGACGGATTGAGCTCACTGATCTTGCTACTCAATGTAAATTCGAAGCCATAATATCTCGTATACTCTGTGCAGACCATCGTGAACCCCCCAGCCAATTGGAAGTCATGCGTGTTTCGAGAGATGGGCACTCTTTGGATTTAGGCTTGGCCATACGACCGGTAGCGGCGAAACACGGCATACCGCCAGCGGGTGCGCCGGCGATCGCTGTATTCATTCGCGATACCAGTTTATATTCTTCGGCGCCTGCCGCCATTGTAAGTGAACTCTTTGCACTTTCTCCCATGGAGGCGCGAGTCGCGCTGTTATTGGCGGACGGTCTTAACCTGGTTGAAATATCGGAATTTATCGGTATAGCGCACGCGACGGTGCGCACTCATCTAAGGTCGGTGTTCAAGAAGATGGGCGTTGACCGTCAGGCGTTAGTTGTAAGATTGGTTTTGATGAGTGTGGCGTGCTTGGCGTAGTGGTTTGGAACTGTACTTCGCTTGGCTATTCAACTCAGTGAGGCTTTGTGGTGTCGGTATTTTCCCTTTGTTGTTTGTCACTAAAATAACGATGTAGGGGGTGAGTATGCTAGATAGAAGATGTAACTTGTCACCGGCTGCTATTGATGATCCCGACTTTTAACTAATAAACGATTATAAATTGGGCCGCCATCTGCATGTAGGTCTACCACCAGAGGCTAGGGGCTTGAGGTACGCCCCGGCCGCTAGTAGTGGACTCCAGCCCTTGGTGTGATTAATCTGTAATGCCAAAGTTATAGCGGAAATCTATAGAGTATTGTGTTTCATCTGGATGAGTAATCGCAACGTAATTACCCCCTTGAAGGGTTGTGTCCAACACAATCATTCTTTCTTGTTCCTCTGTTAAGTTCTTTGCATTGAATATCACTGCCCAGCGTTTATTTTCTGGGCCAATGGCTAAACGTGCATTGATTTTGGTCGTTGCTTCTTGGAGGGTCTTTTCGTCTAAATCGTAGTCTAAGTAATGCTCACCTTGATAAAGAATGTCGAAGGCAAACATACCGCCTATATTCCAGTTGCGAGCAATTGGGAAGCGAATTGTGGGGGTGAGGCTGCCGGTAATTTTAGGGTTGAACGGTAGTTCTTTACCGCTAAGGTCTTGGGATGGCGGCGCGTCTTGGCCACATTCAGGCGCGGCATTTCTGTCATCCCAAGTTGTCGGGCCACAGGGGAAGTCGCCGTATTTTGCTTCGTTGAATCCGAGGCTGCCCTGCACTGTCAGCCACGGCATTGGGGGTAACCAATTAAAATCCACCTCAACGCCCCATGATTCGGCTTCCTCTACATTTGTGGTGTATATCACCGTTCCATCAAAAATATTTAACTGCAGATTGTCAAACTGTATGCTGTAAAGGGTGGCGTTCACCTCCAATGTTTGTTGGAGTAATCTACTTTTAATACCAAGCTCAGCGGATAATGCTTCTTCAGGTTTATACCGCAGGTATCTAGTGTTTATGATGGGGCCGGAAAAGCCACCGCTCTTAAAGCCCTTAGATACATTGCCAAACAAGGTCAGTTCGTCGACAGGCGACCAACTTATGGCAATTTTCGGCGAGAACTCATCCTCTTTTATTCGGCCTTTCTCGTAGTAGTTTTCTGAGCCATTGGTGACTTCTGGTATTGGCGAGTCAGAGTAGTTAGATTGCTCTCCGTCAATGGTTTCGGTTCCGATACGCAAGCCTAATGATGTGGTAACTGAGTCAGAAAGATGCCAGTCTGCCTGACCGAACAGTGCGTAAGTTTCAGATTTAGTATGGACAGACGTTTCGATAATAATATCTTCGGCAACTGCGGAGATCACGCCGATATCGGCGAGTTGAGAAAATAATGCCCCTAGAAAAGCGGGTAGTGGTACTCCGCGCCCCTCTGCAATTACCGGTGCTAAGGCGATCAAACCGTCGTACACAATGAAGGTATTTTGACTTACATGTGACTCTGCCTGGCCAGCGAATAGCCCAAACATCCAATCTATTGAGTGGCCCCAGCCAAACAGGGGAAGGCTATCAGCGCTGTAACGTAATTCAAAATGTTTTTGCTTATATCGCTCAGGGCCGTCAGTTTCGAAATAGCCAGAGTTGACGGGACTAAAATCCGTATCCAGGAGAAACGGAGTGTCGACTCTAGCCCAGCTGATCAGGGCGTCGATGCTGCTATTTCGAAATTGCAAAAAGTCTCCAATATCAATATTCGTTTTTAGTGCAATGGAATCGCTCGCACGATTAGAGTAGGTTGGGGAATTGGCAGAGCGAGTGTCATTAAACTCGTCATCTTCTATTTTGGGGTCTTTTTGTGCAAAAGTGGCGCGTGCGGTATCGGTAAGATAGGAGTGCTGAAAGCCATTACCTACGCCTTCATACTCACTGCTGAAAGCGATCAGTTTAATATCTATGTTTTCATTGGGAAGGTAATCAAGTCGTACGCGCACTGATTCATCTTTAAATTCTTCTTTCTCATTGTTGCGCGCAGTATTATATAGCCCAAGGTATTTCTCTCGTTTTCGCCAACTGATGCGAGCAGCAAGAACCTCGTCAATAATTGGAAAGCTAGCTGCCGCTTCGTAACGTTTGCCATCGAGTCGCTCTTCCGCCACTTGGACGTAGCCTTCTGGCTCAAAAGAAGGTGATTTTGTGGTGAAGTTTAGCACGCCGGCAATGGTGTTTTTCCCAAAGAGGGTTCCCTGGGGGCCGCGTAACACTTCCAGCCTTTCTAGGTCGAATACGCCGTCATTGGTGAATGTGCTGCGGCCGTAACTAATGCCATCAATAACCAAACCTACCGACGGTTCTATATTTCTTGCCAGCGGCGGTGACCCGAAGCCACGGATTGTTGTTGAGCTATTCTGCGGATTTGACGCCGTAAATTTAACATTAGGTGTGTATTGTACTAAGCTCTGGGCGTCGACAATCGCTGCTTCGCTAGCCATATCCCCCGATAGCGCGGAAACAGACATAGGTACGTCTTGAAGGCTCTGGGATCGCTTTTGAGCAGTAACAATTACCTCTTCCAGTATCCTCTTATTATCTTGCTGAGCGAAGGCAGTGGAATTTAAGAAAATCGGAAAAATGAGTATGAGCATACTTTGGTTTGTTTTTCTTTTCATAAATCTTCCTATTATTATTTTATAAGTAGCTTATAAATCATCGAGATGATGAGTGCGCTAAATATGCGGCTTCAGTCATAGTTTGCTATTGCAAATCACGTAGAATCTGAGCGTTGTATAGTCAAGCTGAAATAGTTGTAGGCATGCTTCGTGTGGCAATATTGGTTCGTATTCGACTCTTTTTTATGAGTTAAACGTATGTCGACTATCAGCAATATGAATATTTTAATCTTATAAGGTTTGTATTTTCATCAGAAGATAGAATCTATGGATACAGAGTAGACAAAAAAGCACTAGTTCTGTCGTCTTGAATAATGTAATGCACGGGAGGATAAAGCGTGCTGCTATTAAGTAAAGTTAGTTCAAGTGTTGCTCATTTCTGGAAAAAGTGTGATTCCAATGCAGTGTATATCGCGTAGGTTTAGTTGGTTACGATGTTCGTTGATAATAAAAATATGAAATAGAAATCGCTGTTAAACCGTATTCTGATCTTGCTGTCGCATGTAATTCGTCGCCTGTATATTTCTATTGGTGAGATTCCTTGCTATGCACTAGATAGCTGATTTCAGCGGCTTAGAAGAGGGAAATTTCATATTTTGTCTTCAGGCGGGCGGTTCGAATCAATACAACTATAAAAAGGAGCGTATAAGGTTATGCAAAGGAAGAAGTTGCATCAAGTACTGGCATTATCGATTAGCGGCATCATTTCTCTGCCCTTGTTTAGTGAGCCGACAATGGCTAGACCAAGCGAGATCGAGGAAATACTGGTAACCGCGCAAAGACGTGAGCAAAGTCTGCAAGAGACGCCGATCTCGGTAACGGCGCTTAATTCTGAATCGCTTACGGAGCTTGGCGCATCTGATGTAAGTGGCGTCTCAGACTACACTCCGGGTTTATTGGTGGCTCCTACAGTTGGCGGTTCTGTTAACGCCGGTATTGTCATACGTGGAGCCGGCAATATAAGCAATAATTTGAGCCGAGATAATGCAGTGGGTATGTATTTGAATGGCGTTCCAATATCTAAAACATCAGGAGCAATCTTTGATGCTGTAGATTTAGAGCGCGTAGAGGTTCTGCGTGGACCACAAGGTACGCTCTATGGCAAGAACACGATTGGCGGGGCGGTTAATCTGATCACCAAAAAGCCAAGTGGTGAATTCGGTGGGCAGCTGCGAGTTGGATTGGGGAATGAAGACTTGGTTGAAACCCGTGGCTCATTAGATATCCCGAGTCTAGGTAGCCTAGAGGATGGCATGGGAGAATTTAAGGCTAGGGTGTCAGGCTTTCTTCGCCAGCGCGATGGTTTTTATACTAATGATGGCCCGTCCGGGGATGATTTTGATAATAGAGATCAGTGGGGGCTCAGGGGCGACGCTGTCTGGAGTTTAAGTGAGAGCTTACATATTGAGTACGGGTATGACAGATTTGTGGCGGAGCAGACACCGCCGATGTTGTCACTGACAAACTCAGATGCATTTGTTTTTGTTAGTCCGCAACTCAATCCGGTAGTCGCTGGGGCGACACAGAAAAATCGGCCAGATTCAATCGCAAATGACAGCGCGGTTGCTAGTGAGTCAGAGGTAAGTGGCCACACATTAACGATATCGTATGACCTTCCAGATTCAGCGCTGGGTGATCTGACGTTTAAGTCTATCACCGGATATCGTGATTTAAACACGCTAAGCCTGAGTGATTTTGACGGTACGGCACTGGATCTGTTTCGTTTTAAAATTGAAAATGACTTCGATCAGTGGACTCAGGAATTGCAGTTAGTTGGTATGACTGAGCGCACAAATTACGTTATTGGCTTGTTCTACTATGAGGATGACTGGAACACCGATAATCCTCGCTGGCTCTTCCAGCTTGGCGGAGACAGCAAAGACGAGAGTCAGCGCGGAGCAAATAATGTATCCATTGCGGCATTCGGGCAATTAACGTGGACGCCAAATAAGTTTGATGACCGCATGGAGCTTACCGTTGGTGGGCGCTGGACCAAAGAACACAAAGATGCATTTAATCTTGCAAAGGATGTCAGCATCTATGAACAAGATCCAAGTGACCCTAATGCCGGTGTCTATGTCCGTGATGCCGCTGGCAACCCTGTTTTCAATGCCTCTGGTAATTTGATACCGCTTACTACTGACGACACGTGGACTGAATTCACGCCCATGGCGACTGCAGCGTGGCGCTTTAGCGAGGATATACATGGTTACGTAAAAGTGGCGACTGGGTTCAAAAGTGGCGGCTTTAATGGTGTGGCGACGAACAATGAGTCTTTTCTTAAACCTTTCGAACCAGAAACCATGAGCACGTACGAGCTCGGTTTGAAGTCTAGATTGTTAGATCAGCGTTTACTTTTAAATGTGTCGATGTTTTACAACGACTATGAGGATTTTCAGGGCGATCGCTTTGTAGAAGAGGTAGTGGGTACGGTTATTGTGAATGCCGGCAGTGCAACGATGCAGGGTATGGAAATTGAGCTCACGGCGCGGCCAACACCTAATCTCGATGTGATTGTTAACTATTCACTGCTTGATACCTCATATGACAAGTTTGTTGGTGACAATGGTATGGATGTATCTAAGGATCGCTATTTTGCCTATGCGCCAGAAAACACAGTCTTCACTTCTGTGAAGTACACCTTCGATCCATTTGAGTTTGGCACCTTGTCTGTGCGTGCCGACTACTCTTGGACTGACGACTACTACGTGACGATCATGGACGACCCAAGCACTAACGTGGAGGCATATGGATTATTAAGCATGCGAGCTGACTTAAGCGCTATTCAATGGGGCGGCGGCGAGCTGCGGCTTTCAGCGTGGGGCCGAAATTTGACGGACGAAGAATACTGGAACTCGGCAATTAATTTGCAAGCTTTTACCGTCACTCAGTGGGCAGATCCACGCAGCTACGGCGTTGAGCTGGCCTACGAATTCTGATTGCTGGCCGCGTTGTAGCGCGGCGGATCACTGCCATTGTCGCGGGCGGAGAAATAACAGCAGTGCCACACGGTATCAAGTCTAAGGGCAAAGATTTCCGTTTGGCACTGCTGTGACTTCTTTCCCTGCGTCCCCTCTGCTGTTGTCCCAGTAGGCGCCTTTCAATATAGCGATGCCAGCGCTGAGCACAACGATGGCTCATCGTATTCCTGAAAAGTGAATACGGCCTTGGTTGTTATTATCACTCTGCAGTTTAGCTAAGACCTACTTCACACAAATTGCATTGTGGGACTTGTATTTTGGAAGAGGTCGTCATTATGATGGAAACGATTTCATAATAATAACTAATGCCTCAACAACGAGTCAGTTGGCGAAGGGTAGGGGCAGTCAAGGTGTCTAAGCGTAGCGAGTCGCTGCAGGATGTGCTCGGCTCTGTGTCTGCGTTGAGTGGTTAAATGCTGGTGCAGAATATTCAGGATTTCATGGCCAAGTTAATGCTCGGTGTGATCGTTCAGGGCGAGAAGGCTGACAGTGAACAGGTCGCTATACGCGGAATTAGTCTCACCCGAGACGGCCCATCGACCGCTTGGAGTTGCCGGCCAGATGTTACTTACCAGTTTCAAGGAATTCCTTGCTCCAGCTTTAATACTGGTTGGGGGCAATGCCTTCCCGCCTACACAACTCAGAAAAGGATTCTTCTCCGCGCAACCCCTCCAGCACAATCCGAATTTTTTCATCCGGCTCATGTTTCTTGCGGGTTTTGCGGCGTATAGTTCTAACAAATGTCTCTGTTAAATCTGCCATAATTGACTCCTGTAATCAATAAAATGTAGCAGAAGTCTCCCTTCAAGATTCAGGGAAAATATGTCTCATATGTTTTGGCGGAATACAAATTGAGGTGTATCTGTCTACAGTGATATTCCGAGCATGGGCTTACAGCGATAGTCGTATTGCGATAAGGTACGATTTGTAGTTAGTACGAAAAATAGATAACAATAAACGGATAAATTAGGAGTCTTTGTGAGTTTAGAAATCCATCGCCTGCAAAAAATTATTCTAACTTTCGGCTTGATAAGTCCTGTTTGGGTCTCTCCAGCTCTTAGTGCATCTGACAATAAGATTGAGTCATTAGAGGAGGTTATTGTTACGGCTCGAAAACGAGCTGAGAACATGCAGAAGACCCCTGTCTCGGTAACCTCTATTTCAGGAAAGGATATCGAGGCAGCAAAACTGTTTGACCTCAGAGATCTTCAATCAAAAGCACCGAATCTAAATACCCCGGTTGCTGCAGACGGAGGTGGCAGCACATTTCAAGCCTATATTCGCGGGGTGGGGCAATTCGACTTTGGACTGACAACAGATCCGGGGGTTGGAATCTATATTGACGGTGTCTACCTAACAAGAACTATTGCTTCAAATCTCGAGTTTTCAGATGTTGAGCAAATTGAGGTAATGCGTGGCCCGCAAGGAACATTGTTCGGGAAAAACACGATTGGTGGCGCGATTCAAGTCGTTACTCGTAAACCGAATGGAGATACTCGCCATAGCGCCAAGATTACGGCTGGTGACTATAACTACAAAGCTTTTGACGGCTATGTTGAGTTTCCTATTTCAGAAAGTGTCGCTGCCAGTATTTCTGTGATGGCTAAGAATTCAGATGGTTGGCAAAAACGCAACAGCGGAGACAATGCGGGAAATGATAATTCCTGGGGAGTAAGAAGCCATCTTGGAATCGATTTTTCAGACACGTGGGGCGCGCACTTTATTATTGATCATACTGATATAGATCAGAACGCCTTCCCACATGTTCTACTCGACTTCGACGCAAATGCATCGATTCCGCCCCTCTATAATACGTTCGTGGTTGGACCATTGGGAGAACCTTGCTGTACACCCAATAAAGATATAGATCGAAGCGATGTATTAAATAAGAAAGATCGTGAACTTGTAGACAATACAGGGTTTAACCTCACCAATACTTGGGATTTCGATAACCATGTGCTGCGTTCAATCAGTAGTTATCGCACATTGGAATCTGAAACGTATAGAGATACAGATAATTCCCCGCAGGACTATTTTTCAGTTGAATCACTATTTGATGTAACTGCATATAGTCAAGAGTTTCTGCTTAGTAATAGTGGTGCTGGCAAACTGGACTGGCTCGTTGGGTTGTTCTACATGAAGGAGGATGGAAATCAGATCACGAATACTGTTGTGGCAGGGGGCTTATATGAAGCTGTCTTATTGCCGCTTCCACCTAAACTGACAGACTATGATTTGTTCTACGATAGAACGCAGGTTACAGAGAGCTATGCTGCGTTTTTAAATGCCACATGGCATATAACCGATTCGACGAGTCTGAATTTTGGTGGTCGTTATACCGTAGATGAAAAAGACTTGGAGATGTACACGCTGCGAGCTGCAAGCCAGACGCCGATAGTAGAGCCGGGACCTACCGATCCAGCCTCTTGTAGCGATTCCACGCGCAGTGGGAATGGATCAGTCTACTTTTGTAAAAATAAGTGGGAAGACTTTTCTCCAAAAATTGGTATAGATCATCAGTTCACTGATGATGTTATGGCTTACGCACATGTCACCAGAGGTTTCCGCAGTGGTGTATATAATGGTAGACCTATTGAGCGTCGACATGTATCTGAAGCGGACCCAGAGCTCCTTATTAGCTACGAAGCAGGTCTTAAGTCCCGGTTTTGGAATGAGCGATTACAAATCAATGGTGCGGTCTTTTACAATGATTATGAAGATCAGCAACTCTTGGTTATTCAGAGTGAGCAGACTGCGGAGGGGTCACTTGCGCTTGTTGTAGACAATGCTGCAGATTCAGTTATGCAGGGAGCTGAGCTTGAAATTAAAGTCTTGCCAATTGATGGCTTAATGATCTCTGGCAATGTGGGTTTGGTAGATCCGGAATACAAGACATTTATGGCTGTCGATCCAAGTACAGGCGAGGACGTCGATTTAAGTGACCGAAAATTTGCGCAGGTACCTGATTTGACTGCAAGTTATATGATCCGATATGCCTACTCGTTCCCTAGTGGAAGTCAACTTACCTTGCGTTATGACGCTTCATATATCAGCGATATTTATTATAACAACGATAAAGAGGCCCGTTCATACGAAACTCTTCATGCGCCAGGCTACACTATACACAACGCAGGAATAAGCTTTTTTACCCCGAAAAAGACATGGGAGTTTAGTGTTTTTGGTAGAAATATCACCGACAAACGGGTAATCAATGGTGGGCATGAGGCTGCTGCTTTCGGTATAACTGATGCTACATTCACACCGCCTTCGCGTATTTTCGCTTCGATAAAATACTCAGGATTTTGAGGGGTTACGCGAAATCTAGCTAAAGCAAGTCAATCTGTAGTTTTCTTTGGTCACAAATGCCGCTAGTGTATTTTGAAGAAGCTACAGATGAAAATTTAAATACCGAGCTCAATGAAATGCAAAGGTGGGACGACAATTATGACGTATCGGGATCAACTGGTAGCTTCTATCCTCCTTTGCATTATTCTTGGTTTCTTTTCAGTTGAGACGCTGGCACAAACTCAGTACAAATCTTGTAGTCATAAGCTACAGTCTGACTTGGTCATCCTGAGCTCCGGGTGGAGTAGAGATCTCACTCAACAGCGTACCTACAGCTATAGTGAAACTGGGTTGTCATTGGAGGACCTACAGACATTAAAAGTAGCTTGGACATTTGGTTTCGAAGACACGAATCAGCCGCGTTCTCTTCCAGCAATTACTGATCAAGCTGTCTTCATCGGAAGTCAGGAGGGGACGGTATTTTCCCTAGATACCAAAACGGGGTGCGGCTTTTGGAAATTCCAGACATCGTCATCTATCCGTGCCGCAGTGACTGTGGCCAAGGTTACACAGCCAAGTGGAGATAAACGCCCGATGGTATTTGTTGCGAATGACGATGCAAAAGTCTATGCAATCGATGCGATAAGCGGAACTCAGTTGTGGGAAAAACGTGTTGAAACCCACAAAAACGCTGTGATAACTGGGTCGCCTGTCTACTACGAGGGGGATATATTTATACCGGTTTCCTCTAAGGAAGTTGGAACTGCAGTAAACCCCTGGGGAGGTTGTTGTACATTTAGAGGGTCGCTGGTTTCTCTCGATGCGGCGTCTGGGAAAGAAAATTGGAAGACGTATACAGTCACAAAGCCAGCAGCCTACATGGGCAGGAATATACTAGGCGGTAAGCAATATGGTCCCGCCGGTGCGGCAATATGGAGCGCGCCCACAATAGATACAAAGCGAAAGTTGATTTATGTGGGTACGGGCCAAGACTATACTCTCCCATTAACTGGCCTATCCAACGCTATTCTTGCCATTGACATGGAAACTGGGAAACTAGTCTGGAAGCAGAAATTATGGCCTAAGGATGCATGGAACGTAGCGTGCCCGCTAGGACCTTTTGGAATTAATTGTCCCAAAGAAGAAGAAAATCACGACTTCGATTTTGGTGCGCCACCGATTATTGTAGCCGACTCTGATGGGAAAGACTGGATACTAGCCGGAGCTAAGTCGGGCATAGTTTACGCACTGGATCCGGAGCTTAACGGACAACTGGTTTGGGAGCGTAGACTGAGTAAAGGCGGGTTGTTAGGGGGCATTCACTGGGGAATGGCAGCAGACACTGGTAATGTTTATGTCCCTATTTCAGACGTGGCCGTCCCTTTTTCATGGAAAACATCTTCCGAAGAAAATAAGCCTGGGCTAAATCGCCTCGATCTGAAGACTGGAGAGATAATATGGAGTTCGCCTGTTGCTAAGAATTGCGGCGACGATGAAGTTTGTAAAGTCAATTTTTCCGCAGCAATAACAGGTATTCCCGGCGCAATCCTGGCGCCTGGACTGAATGGTATTATTTATGCGTTTTCTGTCGAAAACGGCGAGCTGGTTTGGGAGTTTGATTCGACTGTAGAAACGCAAACCGTAAATGGAGTGACGGCAAATGGCGGCGCGATGGATGCTGGTGGCGTCGTGGCTGCAAATGGAATGCTTTTTTTTAACTCTGGGTACGCTGGCGCTGGAAGTGCGTTTGGGAAAGGTGGTAACCAGTTTTGGGTTTTGACCAAGTCTGAAACGATCAATAAATGATGCCCTTGGTACTTTAGGCAATTTCGGTAAATATCCGCGAGTAGCTTACTGCGTAGAGAGTTTCCCTTACATTCCGTCTGGTTTAGCAAGCTTAATAAATTCTCCATATCACAGGATGTTGTTATAGTTTGGAGGCCAATGACTGAGTCAGTAAAGAAGTAGTCTAAAGCAATTCAACAAATGTACCTTATTTTCTCTGTAGTGCTGCCATAAAACCAATCCCTCTGGGCGCGATATCTTGGGTGCTAGAGATAAGCCGTATCAATTCATCGGCCGACACCTCTATATGATCTCCTGACTGGGCTGCCATGATGACCGTCGATAGAGTCCGGCCCGCGTTATTTCGCAATAATCTGAGATTTATGTTAGTAAGTACTTCGCGATCCCTATTTGTTGTGACGGCGATAGTAAGGCTGTATGTACCGATTATAAATTTAGAAGCAGATAGGTCTGTAGATTTGTTATTAGTCCTTAAATTTGGTCACCTAGGGCAGCGGCCAAAAATTTGGACTTTTCGTATGCTTGAAATTTGGTTTGGTCACAAAATGGTCACGTTTTGGTCACAGATGGGATTTTGGCCGATATTGGTCGCGGTACATTGAGGAGGGAAACCCCTTCTGTTATAGTGTCGCGCTTCGTGAAATACCCATTTTGCGCCCGTAGCTCAGCTGGATAGAGCGCTGCCCTCCGGATGCAACTCCTGTATTAAACCTCTCGTTACATTAATCTAATATTAATAATAACTATCTGTATTTATTGAAATTTTTTGTCATTTCTCAGTATGTGTTTTAAAGGTGATTAAGTTATATTTGACTGTGCCTTTCTATTTTCGGCGCATTTGTTAAAGTTTAATCGTGCTGTATAAGGCACAACTTGACACCTGCATTAAAATTTACGAATCTGCATTGTATGTAAATCAACTCGTTTGGTGGCGACGTGCAGGACAATTTCGTAATGGAATACGCTTCAACTTTACAGTGGCGTTCATCGAAAAGCACAAAGCTAATTTGTCATCCGTCAGCAAGGGCTGCCTGGCGGTGTTGGCGCGATTTAGATCGGCAATTTGAACTCGTGGGTAATCTGCCGCCGGCATTGGTAGCGTTGCTCCAGTCAGTGGAGCCTATCCATGTTCGGCGGAGTACAACAAATCAGGCGAAAGGAAGTTTTGAGTTTTTTGGAGGGTTTGCTTCGGTTGCGCTAGTAATGAATGCCAACCTTGATCGTGCACTTTTCTGTATTCACGAGATGCCATCACCCGAGGTGGTGGCAAATATTGCAGAAGCTTCTTCGCTAAAATCACTGATGTATAGCTTGGATCGGCAGGATGGCTTACATAGCCTTTATAAGGCGGTGGGCAATCATTTCGATAAGCCGAAGGTAAGGAAGCTATTTGAGGTGGGGGCACTTTCTCTCAGTAAATTGGCTAAATTTGCTAATGTCGGAAGATCGCAGATCCGTGAGAAACGGACTGGATCAATGGAAACTGATCTGACGATACTACAGGCTATCCTGAAAGAAGCTGCGCAGGATGATTGAGTCTGAGCTAGCGACCCTTAACGAAACGGCAGAGCTCAAAGGTCGCATTGCGAAGGACGTACTGGCTTATGGTGCCAGCCTTTTAACCCGATTGGCGGCTGGGGAGTTTGGCGCGCCGCCGGACGATAAGGGAGTCGATGCGCTTTCAGCCTATGGCGCCGCTGAATTGCCTAGCAATGGAATACTAAATTCGCACTTGCAGAGTATAAAGACCATTAAAAAGGTGGAGGCTTGCATAGTATCCTGCATGCTTTGCGCTCGCCCTTTGGATGATTTCTTTGACACGGAAAAGCATGAGCGCATAACCGCGTGGTCACTCTTAGCATGCATTGCTCTTAATAAAGCGGATCAAGAGGGCTATCAGGGCATAATTCAAGAGGGCGCCCGGCGAGTACGCTTAATGACGACGGCGGCTTACCAATGGATGTATAGCCTATTGCCTGAGTTTAACCAGCCAATTGAAGATACCTATGCTGCACTTGCTGAGCTGATGACCATATTAAGTGAGAATATCAATCAGGCAGAGCAATTGGTCAGTACGCATGAGCGTAATTCCGCGAGCAGAGCCAATAATATTACAGAAGTAGAGGCGGCCAAGAAGAGGTTGGGGCAAGCTAAATCTGAAAAACAGTTCATTGGTCAAATCTACTCCCTTTTCGGTCATTATTCTAAGACACTTTTACCTGGCGGCGACGGGCGGCGTGGAGGGGCTGGGGATGCTAATGATAGTGACCAGGCTGCTGTTTCTGTGGCGCCAGTCGTGGGGCTAGAAGATGACAAGTTAAGATTTCTTGACTGGATCGAAAAGGGCAAGGGTGGACATGGATCTATAGCGGCGGCGGAGCTAAACCGCGATCGTCCGATCGGCACAAAGTATATTGAACCCGCACTGGTACTACCAAAAAGCATAAATCGGTCGCGAGTACTTGCTCACTTTCGTGCAAGCACGATGGTAAATAGAATCGCGATGCGCAATATGGCTAATCCATGCGATTGGGGGGTGCTTACGTGGTTTGAGGCCACCACATTTGTGCAAGCCGCTGCAGCGAAACTGAATACAAATAAGGCTGCTGCGCTTGGATTGTTCATGTTGTTGGCAGGGAGGTCAACCGATAGGGCAAAATCCTTGGTCATCAATATGGGGGGTGCCAGTGCAAAGGAACGTATTGACACTATTTTGTTTCGTGGGGATCGAGTGGGCCTGCAGTTTAGGTTGGTTTTGCCCTCCCCGATCGGTGCGGGTAAAGCGCCACAATTGTTAAAACAGGTGAAGAATACGATAACATTGCGGCTGCCACACTGTTTATTGGAGCCATTGCGGGGGTTGAGAGGGCTGGGGCCTGAGGGCTACGATTCACTTGAGGCGGAGCTGAAAAGCTTTCTTGGGTCGCTGAATAACGAGTACAACTTGCGACTAACTATCCCGCGGCTCTGTGGTTTTTTGCGGAGCCAAATGAGACGCCGACTTGATGATCCAGCTGATGCATCGTTAATCTGCGGTGAAACGCCAGATCAGTGTCCAGCATTATATTATTACGCAATAGTGCCTGAACGAATTGTCAAAGAATACAGAGATTGGGTTGCCGAGCTCATGGGCGCGGCTGATGTCAAAGGAAGTTACCCGTCGGAAATACAAAGTCAAAATGCGCTAATTGGCAGCAATACCCAATTTGATGTAAAGCACATAAAAAGCTTGTTCAAACATTTAGCCAAATCAGTGGCTGCACACCATACATTCAAAACTAAAGATTACAAATCGTTCCATAATGCGTACATGTTGTATGTATATGAGGTTCTCTGCCTCGCAGTTGGATATCGAGCGGTTATCAGTCCACTGGAAAATATCAAGGACTTTGATCTTATTCGCCGTTTACTGTGGATAAGCGATAAAGAAAGCCACAATGGATTGGCGGCTAGAACGGTACCGCTGACCCAGCTTGCAGTGGATGTCATAGAAGCCACCATACGCCACATAGAAAGGTTAGCTTACTATTTAAAACCGTATGAGCCTCCAATGGCTGAATATTTGATTCAGTCAGTTCACGGGGAGAATCCATTTTTATCGATGTTTGACAGTAACGGTAAACTGACGACTCTCCGGCCCTCTATATTGACGCCGGTGTTGAACGACAAGTGGCCATTTGCGCTTAATTGGCAGCGCCATTTTATGCGATCGAAGCTTAGAGAAAATGGTGTTCCTGGCGATGTCGTAAATGCTTGGATGGGGCATTCAGACTTTGGTGAGGAAGCATTTGGGCCATGGAGTGGGTTAAGTATTGCCGACTTACGACAATTAGAGGTGGTCATGCAAACCATTCTCTCGGAGCTTGGTATCGCGGCTATCGAAGGTTGGCAGCGGTAATCTAACGAGTTAATTGATAAGTAGAGCGAGGGCGTTCATTGTCCAGATTAGGTGGTCGAGTAATTAGGTCCAAAAATCGGACTGACCGGCGGGCGAGTATTGAATTAAAAGCAGATGGGCTAATTTTATCGACGTTACAATCGTTAAATGCGTGTCCCGTCGATGAGTTGCGATACAAAGCCGAGCTCGCGGAACTGTTGGTGCTAATAAATCAAATGTTCCCGCAAATGGCGCACCGGACAGTCGCTAAAAACCGGTTAATTCGGCATGTCGAAATCGGTAACAAAGAGGGGAGGTGGTCTCTTCCTTTGCCAAACCCTACCATAAAGCTCCGGAGGCATTCCCAGCATAGGACATTAGAGAGGCATGGCTATAGCGCAGAAGCAGCGAGAATAGCGAGCGCACTATTGGAGGCAATGCGCTATCCTGATTTATTTCGTCATTTAGGTGACGAGGATTACATGCATATGGTGTTGCTATCCGCAATCTTATTTGGCGGGTTAAACAATCTCAATTCAGTTCGTGGATTTTGCCGGTTCCTGATGAGTGGCGGTCGACCTGCACGAGTCCAAATTGCAGGGCAAGTACTCTACTGTGTCTACTTTCAAGTTCAGAAAGAGGAAATAGCGAATGTCTACTCTGAGGGGCAGACTGAGTTATGGCGTCGCTGGTATTGCGATCCGATCAGCTTGGGAATGATTTCCCAGTTTGATAAAAACCGAAAGTTAGAGGCTGCTGATTATACAGTCGGGAATATTCTAAAAAATATAAATATGCTTCTGGAAAAAATGGGCATTACACCGTGGCAAACTAGCTCAACTGCCGAGATGGTAATGTCAGGGGCTGCTGTGTCCGAACAATTGGATAATGTCGACATAAGTGCCGCACTTGTTGGCGTAGCGTGCGGTAAGATCTTAACGACGAGTATTCCAGTTGACGCCTGGCGGGCTGTTATGCAGACGCAATACATTATCAAAGATCGCTATAATTTGGCGCCTGTTTATCAGAAGCACGGCAGACCACGTAAACGTGAGCCTTTCGCAAATCAGAAAATGATTTCATTTGAGTTTCAGCGCCTTGCTACCATTGTAAAATTGACTGGCGAAGGTTTACGTAAACGAACGGGTGGGCAGGCAGAAAAAGAGCTCTTAGCGATCGATGTGAGTGAGTGGAGTATCGCAGGAGAAACACTAAGGGATTGGTATGTTCACCATTTACAAGAAAAATCAAACAGCCTGTCCACTGTCAGCCGCTATCATTATGAGGTTGCGAAATATTGGTTTGATGGAAGCACAAATAACGATTATATGGAACTCGATTCAAACGATTGGGAAGAGTACTACGAAAGCGTACTGGGAAATCATACAAAACCAAGTAACCGCGTTTATAGGGCTGGCAGGTTTCAAGACCTACATAATTTTTGCGTAACAAGATTTAAATTTCTGCCTGCAATTGTTGATGGTAACGGAGTTGGAGATAAGCCGGCTAAATATGTACATGCATCCTATATAGGATATGGATTGTACGTATCGGTGAAGGAGGCCGTTTTACGTAGCGCTAATTTGACTGATAACGAAAAATTGGACATCGAACTGATGACCGTTATGGCATATCGGTTAGGATTGCGAGTCAGTGAAATTTGCAAGTTAAGGCTCTGTGATATCGATTACTCTGCGGAGGGCTGGGTATTTGTACGTGAAAATATTTATGGGAACAATAAATCGAGTTCGAGTATACGAAAAATTCCAGCAATGGTACTGATGTCGAATAGCGAATGGGATAGATTTAGGCGCTATGTAACGAATCGTCGTTTATATTCAGAGAGTTCAAAAGAGTTACTTTTCTATCCAAGTTCCGATAAATATACCCCGTGGAATAAACGGTTTATATCAGACTTTGTAGGCACATTGCTTAGAGATATATCCGGTTTGACTGACCTTGTGTTTCACAGTTTTCGTCATACTGCGTTGTCAAACCTGCAGTTAGTCATAGAACAAGAGTGGGAGACTGCATCCATAGTTATGGGTATTGATGTAGATCAGCTTAAAGCGATATATAGGGCTATCGTTGGAAGTTCTGGGGAGAAACTTCGCCGATACTGGGCGCTCGCCTGTTTTGCTGGTCATAACGACCCTTCTGTAACCTTTCACAGTTATTTGCATTTCTCGGATTTGTTAATTGGGTTGAAGCTATCTAGAGCCAGATATGAATTTACCAGAGATCAACTGGTTTCTATGACGGGGTTGAGTGCCAGCAATGTTACTAGAAGAATGCGTAAGTTCGGGGGGGATGTACATAAAATTGCTGCGTCAACCACAATGCCGTCAATCGATGAGAACTTCGAATCAGTTGATAACCCATGTGAACTTGATACAGGAGTGAGTGTTGATTATCCCGATCAATTCATTTCTATGGCTAGTCATGATCAGGCGTACATGATACTTGAAGAGTACCAGGCTGGTGCTCCAGAAACAGTTCTGTCCCATAAGTACGGTATAAGCGAAGACAGATTGAGTTGTTGGATTCAGAATGGGCGGTCATTGCGTGGTATCAAAACCCGTGAAGGAAATTCGCGGCTAATCACTAAAAATCGATCTAGCAGAGAAAAGTTTAATATTGTCCTTCTTCCTCCTCGTTTAAATTCAGCGGCTGAACAAAAGGACGCAGAGTTGATCATTAAACTGCTCAATAAACAGTTTGTGAGTGAAGGAAAAGACAGGCGGGCATTGCTCAACTTGATCAATTTTTACTTGCGTCATGTGACCACATCTAACTCCGGAATTCGTGTTACGGATCCGAAAACATTAGTCAGGTTTATTAACCGGCTTGAATCAGCGGGTATAGTTCCGGTCAGTCGATGGGCTATAAGAATAATCTGCCCAAAAAATACTGAGTCATTAGAAGAATGGCGTGATGTGGCGAAACTACCAGTGAAAAAAATAGTAATAAGTCGTAGCTCCAAAATTATTACGTCGTCGTATTTACGGCTAACCCACCCAGAGGAAGAAAAAATTATTGCTGGTGCGAACAATTTCAGGAAATTTTCTGCGCGAACTCTCCGATATGTATTTCATATGATCGCAATCATGCAGTTTGATAAGTCGTTTTTTATCGTTAAAAATCCTGCTTAATTTCGTAAAATATCGTACTTGTGAAGAAATTTTGTTAATGCCTTTGTCTTCCAGTAGGTCATCAGTGGAATAGTCAGAGCCGCAGTTACCAGTCCAATTGCCCTATCATTGTGTCTATTTCCCAGTCACCAATTCGGGAGTTGTTGTCCACAGCATCAGGGCGGTCATCAATGCTTACACTGTTCTTAACGTGTGCTCGTGTGGATTTGCAATTACGGCGCTTGTCGTATTTCTTGCCTTAACATCGCTATCTGCGGTTCAAAATAGAACATTAAGCCGCAATCAATGATGGTTTACCTCTGTTAGCTATGACTCGATGCACATGGTTGTAAATTCAGAGTCACTAAGTTGTAAAGCACCAATTAAAATATTGTTCTGATAACTGGATGAATTATATACTCATTTCACCGTTTTATGATGACAAAATAGACGGATAGTTATAATAGTATTCACTAGGTATAAACCGGACGCATACATGTTAAATACTGATGCCTCAACTTGTCGCTACCTGTAAAGCTATTTCCATGCGTTGTCCGGATTACCCATTTATTACCATGATTGTTTAAGTGCTTAACTTTATTCACTATTAAATGGCGACTGCGATCCAAGCAGGAGAGTAAGGTGGATTCTAAAACTAGAAGGTGCGGTTGGTGGGTTGGAGGCAAGGCCGGTTATCATGCGACTTTCGCGACTAAAGTTAGCGTCGTCAGTATTAGTGTAGGCTGAAATCCATTTTCGAAGATATAATGAGAAGGTCTTACGTGAATGGGCCCGTTTCGAATATAGCTGATCTGATAAAGTTCTGCTGGATACGTATATCCGGCGATCCATCTGTTAAAATTGATATAACAGTAAATCGATTATAGACATAACCAAAGTTCCAGAATATTATGCCGATTAATATAGATTTAGCCGATATGTGCCGTCGCATGGTTAAATCATAGATCGCGAATGTAATTAAATTATAAAATATAGGGAATTTTCGAAAAAATTACAGTATAAAAATTGACTTTAAAATAGTTTTGGACGGATTGATAATAAAATTTAATTAAGGACTTAATTGATGAGAATAGTGGTAATTGGTGCAGGGTGTGTCGGATGCTATTTCGGAGCAAAATTACAAGTATCAGGGAACGATGTAGTTTATGTTGCAAGAGGAAAGCATTTAGATGAAATTAAGAATAATAAACTCATGGTTTCTCATGAAAACTTTTTTTTCGACGATAAGGTCAACGCTGTATCTATTAACCAGTTATTAGAAGGATATCATTGTTCTGATTTTGATTTAATTATAATTACATTAAAAAGTACGACTACGGCTGAGGTATTTGATGTAATCGGGAGTTGGGCTAAAAAAGGGTTATGTCCGATATTATCTTTACAGAATGGTGTAGAAAATGAGGATATTATATCCACGGTCGTTGGTATTGAAAGAACAATTGGTGGTTTAGTTGTTAAAATAGGCGGTAGCGTAACGCGGCCAGGAGCTGTTGTGGCGCAAGGTGATGCATGTGTTGTTCTTGGCCCATGGCCAAATATTAATAAGAATCCAATTGGTACTGATATAACAGAAAATATTTATAATGCTTTAGTTAATTCAAATATCAAAATTAGTATAAGTAATGATATAAAGAAAGAGCTTTGGCGAAAACTTTTAATAAATAATAGCGTAAATCCATTGTCAGCATTAACGGAATTAGATACACGTGCGTTAACATCAGAAAAAACGTTCTCTAAATTAGTATATTCAATAATGGAGGAGACAGCGTTAGTAGCAAAATATGATGACGTTGTGTTGAGTAAAAGGGATATCGATGAAATGTATAATTTAATAAGTGGATTTGATCCGATTAAAACATCTATGTTAATTGATTATGAAAAAGAAAGAGAGCTTGAAATTGAAGCAATAAGTGGGGCAGTTATACGGCGGGGTAAAAGGCATAATGTAGCTACGCCAATGACTGAATTAATTAAAGCCTTATTGCTTGCAAAAATAAGTTATAGTTATAAATAGAAACCAATTAATTATTGGCAGAGTAAGTTCGCTTTTTTTAACCTGTAAGCTAAAGTTGGGCGAGTCATATTTAGAAGGCGTGCAGCTCCAGAAATACTTTTGTTAGATTTCTCGATCGCAGATTTAATTAAAATATTTTCGACTTCGTCTAAGCTCAAGTTGTTGTCAAAAATTTGGTCAGCCCAATGCTGCTGGGAATAGTTAGATGATGATACTAAATTACCCTCTGTGTTAATTATATTGTCTTTTGTATTATCTTGAACTGGCGCTATAGCAAATAAGGATTCGAGATCGATAATATCATTGTTATCAGTGAGTATTATTCCGCGTTCTATAACATTTTCCAATTCGCGAATATTTCCAGGCCATTTATAATGCAAACAAGCTTGTAGTGCTTTGTCAGACAGCCCAAGAGTACGTTTGTTGTATTCACGATGAAATTTTTCTAAGAAATGTTCCGCGAGCAGTGGTAAATCTTCAATGCGTTCTCGCAACGCAGGTATACTAGCTGGGAAAACGTTTAATCGATAATAAAGGTCCGCGCGAAATCGCCCTTCCTCGACAGCTTTTGCGAGAGATTCGTTCGTAGCAGCTATAACTCTGACGTCAATTTTTCTAGTGTGATTGTCGCCTACCCTTTCAAGTTCGTTTTCTTGAAGGACTCGAAGTAAGCTTGCCTGAGCTCTTGGTGTAAGTTCAATAACTTCGTCTAGAAATATCGTTCCACCGTTGGCGCGTTCGAATCGACCTGCTCGTGATTGATTCGCACCTGTGAAAGCTCCTTTTTCAACGCCGAATAACTCAGCTTCGATTAAATCGTGTGGTATAGCGGCACAATTAACTGCAATAAATGGTTTATCTGACCGCTCACTGCGAACATGCACGCTTCGAGCGATTACTTCTTTACCAACGCCTGTTTCACCCAATAATAATACGGTAACTTTTCCTTGGGCCGCTTTATCTATCATTTTGCAGACTTTTTTATACGACAGCGACTGGCCAATTCCGTAGTATTGTTCTTCTTGATTATTAATGCAGTGATTATATGAATTAAGCTCAGATTGGAGGTCATATAATTCTCCAACGGTAGGATCGGCCTTAAAGTAGCCTCGAAATGAATCTGCGTCATCCCACTCGTCCGCAGGTTTCCCTACTATTATACATTTCTCATCTCCACAACCACGACAACTAATCTCCCGAAACAATATTTCTTGTTTCATGAAAGATGATGCATATGCACAAGCATATCCTAATAGAGACCAGCATGCTGGTTCATCAAGTAAACCAAGCTCAGTTTGACAAATCTCTACTTCGAATGAATCGACCCATTCTAGTTCGCCATAAAAATGGCGATTATCTTGATCTATATCTATTTCTAGAGGGATTACTTTCACCATCCCCTTTAGGGAATGAAGCTGGGGACCAGCTAAGAAAATATCTAGCTCGCTATTGTTGGGCCTAAGTTTCCGAGCGAGTTCTGCGTCACGTAAACCTGATTGGTAACCAAGGCGTAAGAAAAAACCTTTTGCTTGTTCGATTCCCATTGCGTTTGTTATTTCGCGACGAAACGCTGCCATTGAGCTAACTTGCATCAGCATTACGCGTTGTTCGCCAAACCAAATTTTCCCTTCAGTACCTTGAAACCGAATTTGATCAGTTAAGTCCTGTATATCTGTATAGCTTACAGAGGGCAGAGTTGAGAAGGTTGCCATTATCTAAATCTCAATATAATTATTCTATTGTGAGTGTATAAAGTGCGTGTTTGGAGGGTTGCCAATCAACAATAGTATTTATAGCATTAAATTAGGTGTGCTGGATACACCTATAATAACAATAATGGTTATCAATACTCCTTACTTTGGAGGATTGATTTAAGATGTAATTTGTGTTTTTAGGAATGTCTTCAAAGATTGCATTATTAAAATTAAAATACAGATAATAAAATATTTTTATATGTAGTAAACGGAAAAATATATTGGTTTAGACGAAGCGATAGTAACACCATTTCCCTAAAAATATGTAACTTAGTTTGTGTATAAATCAAAAGATTTGATAAAAATTTTATCCACGTAAATATCCATGATCTTCCCGATCGATGTCAAGAATTCAAATCAGATAACATTGATAACCGTGAGTAATGATAAAACTCATCTCTAAAAATGTCGTGATCATTTGGTCTAGTGCTCATAAAACTTAACCATATAATTAATATTGTGTGGTTAAAACCCGTCCCCATACAACGGTATTCAAATAATCATTAATCTAATATATTTAATATATTCAATGACTTAGCTACTTATTGTCTCGGATGCGAGTCTTTGGCATCAAGATTGCTGTTGTCCCAATAGTTACCAGTTTAAGGATTTGCATTTTGGATGATTACAAAAATTTTCACGACATCAAACGTTATGTTCGAATTAAGGACGAAAGTGACCCTAGGTTTGTCGAGTTTGATTTTGCAATTGGTCATCCAGAGCTATTTGTGGAGCTGATATTACCTCGTGATGCTTTCGCGATATTCTGTGAAAATAATAATGTAATTCATATGGATAAAGAAACAATTAAGAAAATAGATCTGGAATCAAAAAAGTGGCGATACGGTGATAAATAACGATAGAAATACCGTTATTAAATTTAAATTCTGAAAAATATTAATTGATAATAAAGAGGGATATATGGCTGTTGAAATACGAACGCTTGCTATCGAACCAATTAGGAATACTTACGGACATACAGCGCGCAGATTCGGAGATAAACCGGCTACAAGGTATCAGGAGGCCAGTTTTGATATCGAAGCAAAAATTAATTTTCATTACAAGCCGCTCTGGGATCCCCAGAGAACACTTAATGATAATGCAAGAACTAATATAAAAATGGTTGACTGGTACTCAGTCACAGATCCAAGGCAATACTATTACGGAAGTTACGTAGCTAATCGTGCAAAGATGCAGGAAGTAGCAGAAAGTAATTTTAGTTTTTGCGATAAAAATAATGTGGTAGAGAATTTAAATGAAAATTTAAAAAATGATCTATTGCGATTGCTGGTTCCATTTCGCCATATGGAGCTCGCTGCAAATATGAACAATAGTAAAATTGCGGGTGATGCTGTTGCTGCAACTGTGGCGCAAATGCATATTTTTACTGCTATGGATAGATTGGGAATGGGGCAGTATCTATCACGAATAGCGCTAATGATCGATGGCGCAACTGGTCAGGGATTAGACAAATCAAAAGACTATTGGATGAATGATCCGTTGCTGCAGCCATTAAGGAAATTAGCTGAAGATACGCTTGTTATCGACGATTGGTTCGAACTGAGTTTTGTTCAAAACTTACTTATTGATGGGTTTATGTACCCATTTGTATACGAAGTATACGACAAAATTATTCAGAAAGATGGTGGTGTTTGCTTATCGATGTTAACTGAGTTTATGAGAGATTGGCATAAAGAGACGCAGCGCTGGGTAAACGCAATGTGTAAAACTGTGTACGCTGAAAATGACGAAAATAAAATATTAATGGAGTCTTGGACCAAGTTATGGATTCCTGTAATAAAAAATACATTTTTAAATCTGGCAAATGAAATTGGTTGCGTTGAAAGTCTAAATGAAATTGAAAGTGACTTAAATTGTCGTCTAGCTAAATTCGGGTTAATTGTTTCAGGGGAATCGAAATGACGCAGAAAGTATTTATAGCGTTACAGGATAATGACAGTGCACGATACCTAGTAGAGGCAATACTAGAAGATAATCCGCATGCTGAAATACAGCATGAACCAGCAATGATAAGAATTGAAGCAGAAAAAAAACTTGTAATTAATCGTACTACGATGGAAGAAAAGTTAGGTCGGCAATGGGATGTTCAGGAGATGTTGATTGATGTCATAAGTATTGGTGGTGGCGTTGAAGAAGATGACGATCATTTCATTCTGCAATGGAAATAAAGGAAATAATAATGAGCGCAAAAAATCGAAAACTAAATCTGAAAGATAAATACCAATATTTGACGCGTGATATGGCATGGGAACCAACGTACCAGGATAAAAAAGATATTTTTCCTGAAGAAGACTTTGAAGGTATTAAAATTAAAGATTGGTCTAAATGGGAGGATCCATTTCGTCTGACAATGGATTCATACTGGAAATATCAGGCCGAAAAGGAAAAAAAATTATATGCGATTTTTGACGCGTTTGCACAGAATAATGGGCATCAGAATATCTCTGATGCTAGGTATGTAAATGCATTAAAATTATTTTTAAGTGGAGTTTCTCCGCTTGAATATGCAGCGTTTCAAGGTTATGCGAAAGTCGGTCGTCAGTTTAGCGGCGCAGGGGCAAGAGTAGCATGTCAAATGCAGGCGATAGATGAGCTACGGCATTCTCAAACGCAACAACACGCGATGAGCCATTACAATAAACACTTTAACGGTTTGCACGATCCTGCTCATATGCATGATCGAGTTTGGTTCCTCTCTGTTCCCAAATCGTTTTTTGATGACGCTCGTTCGGCCGGCCCCTTTGAATTTCTAACGGCAATTTCGTTCTCGTTTGAGTATGTGCTTACAAACTTATTATTTGTGCCATTTATGTCAGGTGCAGCTTACAACGGAGATATGGCTACAGTAACGTTTGGATTTTCAGCGCAGTCAGATGAAGCTAGGCATATGACATTAGGTTTGGAGGTTATTAAATTTATTCTTGAACAGCACGAGGATAATGTACCGATAATTCAAAAATGGATTGATAAATGGTTTTGGCGCGGATTTAGGTTACTAAGCCTTGTCGGGATGATGATGGATTATATGTTGCCAAACAAAGTTATGTCGTGGGCGGAGGCCTGGGAAACCTATTATGAAAAAAGTGGCGGTGCGCTGTTTAAAGATCTAGAGCGTTATGGAATACGTCCACCTAAATATCAAGATGTAGCCAATGCGGCTAAGAATCATATCAGTCATCAAGCATGGGCTACTTTTTACCAATATAGTAAAGCGACCAATTTCCATACATGGATGCCTGACGAATCCGAGATGAAATGGTTAGCGGAAAAATATCCAGATAGCTTCGATAAATACTATCGTCCACGGTTTGAATACTGGGATAGGAAACAGAAGGAAGGAGAACGATTTTATAATGATACTTTGCCTCAGTTATGTCAGGTATGCCAGATACCAGCGATATTTACTGAGCATGAATCACCTTCTGTGCTAAGTCTGCGTCAAGTCGAATATAACGAAGAACGATACCATTTTTGCTCGGATGGCTGCGCTGATATTTTCAATGATGAGCCAGAAAAATATATTCAAGCATGGCTTCCAGTACATCAAATATATCAAGGAAATTGCGACGGAAGTAACGTTTCTGAAGTGGTTTCGAATTACTACAACATAAATCTTGGTAAGGATAACCTAGATTACGATGGATCCCCAGATCAAAAGCGGTGGCAGGAAATTAAGAATAACGGGTCGAAATAAGGCAGCAAAAATGTTGCTTAATAATCAAAAATAAATTGGAGGTTTATTGTGTCGGTAAAAGCGATATCTGAATATACAGCCGAGCCTATGGATACTGTTGATAAATTTCATGGAATGCAATTGATGTATATTTACTGGAAGAATCATTTGATGTTCTGCGCGTCATTTGCGTTTTTGGTAGACCCAGAGATGTCATTTGAGTCAATGTTAACGAATACATTTCTGCCTGCAATTAAAGATCATCCCGATTCTGGAAAAATTAATTTTGAATCGGCAACGTGGTTGTTGAATGGAAACGATTTTAATGCGTCGATGGAGCTTAGTTTACGGGAAAATAAAATTGATCATAAAAGTTTACTAACGATTACAACACCCGAGTTAAACGGGTTAAACAGTTCGGCGACGTAAAGGAATAATTAAATGAGTTATAACGTTACGATTCAGCCAACTGGAGACCAAATTTGCGTCGAGGAAGGTCAAACTATATTGCAAGCAGCTTTACGGCAGGGTGTTTGGCTCCCATTTGCGTGTGGGCACGGGACATGCGCAACGTGTAAAGTTCAGGTCCTTGATGGCGATGTTGATGTAGGTGCTGCATCTCCATTTGCGTTGATGGATGTCGAAAGGGACGAGGGGAAAGTTCTTGCTTGTTGTGCAACGGTTTCGAGCGACGTAACCATAGAGGCAGATATTGATGTCGACGAGGATTTTCTTGGGTACGCGGTAAATGATTATGTATCTACAGTAACGTCTATTATTGATCTATCACCGACGATAAAAGGGATTCATCTTAGGTTAAGTAAACCGATACAATTTCAAGCTGGTCAGTATATTAATCTTAATATTCCGGGTATAGATGGTGCGAGAGCTTTCTCAATGGCTAATACGCCTAAAGACACCCAGGACATTGAGTTACATATCCGATTGGTTGACGGTGGATTAGCTACTGAATATATACACAGCAATTTATGTATTGGTGATGAGCTGGCCTTATCAGGTCCTTACGGACAGTTTTTTGTCCGTGATTCATTACAAGGTGATTTACTTTTTATTGCCGGAGGGTCGGGGTTGTCAAGTATTCAGTCAATGATTCTAGAGTTGTTGGCGAAATCGGATAAGCGAAAAATTACGCTTTGCCAAGGTGCGCGTAACAAAGCCGAATTATATAACCAGAATTTATTTGAAAACCTAGAAAAAAATAACTCAAATTTTAAGTATATTCCAGCTCTTAGTGATATTTCCGATGAAGATAACTGGGCTGGGTATCGTGGATTTGTGCACGAAGCTGCAAATGAATATTTTCATGGAAAATTTGCAGACCTGAAAGCATATTTATGCGGTCCGCCGATGATGATAAATGCTGCAATTAGTACTTTGATGAAAGGTCGCTTATTTGAGAGGGATATTTTTATGGAACGTTTTCTTACTGCCGCGGATGGTGATGGTAATGATCAGAAATCAGCACTTTTTAAAAAAATATAAAATATATAATTAACATGAGCATAAATTATACGATACACGATAGTTATAGCGGTGCTGTTATTAACTGTACATCAGAGCAAAATGTATTAAGCGCGATAAGTTTAGACGGCCGATGTAATGTTTTAGTTGGTTGTCGTGGGGGAGGTTGCGGGAAATGTCGCATCGATGTACTTGATGGACAGTTTGAATGCGGAAAAATGAGTCGTCGCCATGCCCCAGAAGAAGCAATAAACAAAGGCAAAGTTCTAGCGTGTCGACTATATCCGAGAAGTGATCTCATTATAAATACAGCGCCGGACATCGGCAAATAAAAGAGCGAGGAATAAAATGAAAAAAGGAATTATGCGTCCCGGGCATGTGCAAATTCGAGTGTTAGATATCGATGAGGCTTTAGAACATTATTGTGGGCTACTTGGTCTTATTGAAATGGATCGAGACGACCAGGGTCGTGTGTATCTAAAAGCGTGGACGGAAGTCGACAAATATTCAGTAATTTTAACTTTGGCTGATGATCCAGGTATGGACTTCATGGGGTTTAAAGTTACAGACGAGACGTCATTAGAAAAATTACATAGAGATTTATTAGATCATGGCGTTAATGTCGATGTAATACCTGAGAATGAGCTGGTTGATTGCGGCCGTAGATTAAGATTTATTTCGCCTTCTGGTCATACTTTCGAGTTATATGTAGATAAAAAATACACAGGTAAATGGGGCATAGAAGAGTTAAATCCTGAAGCATGGCCGCGAGGCTTAAGAGGAATGCGCGTACAACGCTTTGATCATTGCTTATTATATGGGGATGAGCTCGATACAACACTTGATTTGTTTGTAAATGTTCTTGGGTTTTACTTAACTGAACAAGTACTTGATGACGATAATTCTCGTATAGCACAATTTTTAAGTTTGTCAAATAAGGCGCATGACATTGCATTTATTGCTCACCCCGAGAAAGGGCGGTTCCATCACGCGTCATTCCACTTAGAAACTTGGGAAGATATTCTCCGTGCAGCAGACTTAATATCCATGACTAATACTGCGATAGATATTGGTCCAACACGGCATGGGTTAACTCATGGTAAAACAATATATTTCTTCGATCCATCTGGGAATCGAAACGAAGTATTCTGCGGAGGTGATTACAGTTATCCGGATCATCCCCCAATTACTTGGAAATCAGATCAATTAGGTAAGGCGATATTTTACCATGATCGTGAAATTAACGAACGCTTCCTTACAGTTTTAACCTAATTAGAAACGAGGTCGTAACACTTTATGAAAGAAGTGAAGAATTATATTAATGGGCAATATACTAAATCTATTGAGGAGAAATATTTTAATAATATTAATCCTACTACAGGTGAAGTTCTATCTATTGTGCATGAAGCAGGTCGTAAAGATGTTGACATGGCGGTGTGCGCCGCCAGGGAAGCACTTAAAGGAAGTTGGGGGAAATTGACTGTTTCTGAACGAACAGAAATTCTTTACCGAGTGGCAGACGGCATTAATAAACGTTTTGATGAATTTCTGGAGGCGGAATGTTTGGATACTGGAAAACCACACTCGTTAGCTAGGCATATAGATATCCCCCGTGGAGCTGCCAATTTCAAAGTATTTGCTGACATGATAAAAAATGTACCGACTGAAAGTTTTGAGCTTTCAACGCCTGATGGTGCAGGTGCTTTGAATTACGCGATACGGAGACCGAAAGGCGTAATTGGGGTTATAAGCCCGTGGAATCTTCCTTTATTACTTATGACCTGGAAAGTAGGTCCGGCGTTAGCGTGCGGAAATACTGTAGTAGTTAAACCTTCTGAAGAAACGCCAACGACGACGGCGATGCTTGGCGATGTAATGAAGGAAGCGGGAGTTCCTGATGGTGTATTCAACGTGGTGCATGGTTTCGGAAAGCACTCAGCAGGAGCATTTCTTACTGAACACGCTGATGTTGACGCATTCACTTTTACCGGAGAAACGGGGACTGGTGAACTAATCATGCAATCTGCCGCACGTGGCGTTCGAGATGTATCTTTAGAGCTAGGTGGTAAAAATGCAAGTATTGTGTTTGCAGATTGTGATCTTGATAAAGCGATTGAAGGTACAACGCGTTCAGCATTCTCTAATTGCGGTCAGGTATGTTTAGGGACAGAGCGGGTATACGTCCAGCGTTCAATATTCAACGAATTTGTTAAGCGGATGAAAAGTTCGGCTGAATCACTAGTTATTGGCGCACCTAATGATAATTCAACAAACCTTGGTCCCTTAATAAGTAAGAAGCACCGTGACAAGGTTTTATCGTATTACGAGCAAGCGGTGATTGATGGAGCTACGGTGATTACTGGTGGTGGTATACCTGAGATGGCTACTGAGTATTCGAACGGGTCTTGGGTGCAGCCAACAATATGGACGGGGTTGGATGATAAATCCAAAGTTGTGACTGAGGAGATATTCGGTCCTTGTTGCCATATTCGCCCATTCGATAATGAGGATGAAGTTGTTGAATTAGCAAATAGTCTACCATATGGGCTTGCTGCGTCTGTTTGGACAGAGAATATTTCCCGTGCACATAGAGTGTCGGCTAAGTTAGAAGTCGGTTTGGTTTGGGTTAACAGCTGGTTTTTAAGAGATCTTCGAACCGCATTCGGTGGAAGTAAACACTCCGGGATTGGTCGTGAAGGTGGCGTGCACTCACTAGAATTCTATACTGAACTAAAAAATATTTGTGTAAAAATGTGAGGTTTGCGTGGAGTTTGATGTCGCTCAATATAACAACCCAGAGATCGGAAAACAAATCTTAGTCGGGGGTTACAAAACCAATTATCATGATTCCGGTAGTGGATTTCCCGTAATACTAATACATGGATCTGGACCCGGTGTGTCTGCGTGGGCGAATTGGCGATTAGTAATACATAAATTAGCAGAAAATCGCCGCGTAATTGCACCCGATATGCTCGGGTTTGGATATACAGATAATTTAAAAAACAAAACTTACGAGAAGAAAATCTGGGTTAACCATACCCTGGGTTTTATGGATGCACTTAAAATAGAACAAGTCGATTTAGTCGGGAATTCGTTTGGTGGTGGAATAGCATTAGATATTGCTGTCAAATTCCCAGAGAGGGTTCGTAAACTTGTATTGATGGGTAGTACTGGCGTTAGTTTTGAACTAACCAAAGGGTTGGATGACGTGTGGGGATACACTCCCTCTCTCAAAGCAATGCGAAATTTACTTGATATATTTTCTTACAATCGAAATCTAGTAAATGACGAATTAGCGAATTTGCGTTACGAGGCTAGTATTAGGCTGGGAGCGCAGGATACTTACGCTTCTATGTTTCCGGCTCCAAGGCAAAAGTGGATTGAAGATCTCGCGAGTACTGAATCTGATATAGAAAAAATTTATCATGAAACATTAATCATACATGGACGGGAGGACGAGGTTATACCTATCCAAACGTCATTAAAACTTTTAGAACTAGTACAACATTCACAGCTTCATGTCTTTGGTCAATGTGGGCATTGGACGCAAATAGAACACACAAAACGATTTATTCGGTTAGTCGATCAGTTCTTAAACGAAGAAATTGTTAATAGATCAGGAAACGTTTAATGAAAAATAATGAAATAGAAAATGCAGGAAAAGAGCTCTATCGCTCAATGGTTGAGAGAAAGACAATCGAGCCGTTAAGCAAGACATATCCAGATATGAGCATCGAAGATGCGTACCGCGTATCTCTTTCAATGCTGGACCAGCGGCTTCTCGACGGTACATCCATTATAGGGAAGAAAATTGGAGTTACTAGTAAATCTGTCCAAACAATGCTTGGTGTATATCAGCCGGATTTTGGCTATTTAACAAATGATATGGCGTTTAATAGTGGTGAAGAAATGCCAATCAAAGATAAGTTAATTCAACCACGTGCTGAAGGTGAGATTGCGTTTCTGTTAAAGAAGGATATTACCGGGCCTGGTGTAACTGTTGCTGATGTTTTAGGAGCGACAGAATGTGTAATGCCTTGTTTTGAGATTGTTGATTCCCGAATTGAAAATTGGGAAATAACTATATATGACACAATCGCGGACAATGCTTCATGTGGGCTTTTCATGCTAGGCGACAACGTTATATCTCCACGTAAAATTGATCTTGCAACGTGTGGAATCGTTATGGAGAAAAACGGAAATATAATTAGCACTGGAGCGGGTGCCGCAGCTTTAGGATCTCCGGTTAATTGTGTTGTTTGGTTAGCGAATACTTTAGGTAAATATGGAATCTCCCTTAAAGCAGGCGAAATAATTTTATCGGGTTCACTCGTCCCGTTAGAGAAAGTACAAAGTGGTGATTCTATGAGATTAAGTATAGGTGGAATTGGTAGCGCCTCAGTGCGTTTTATATAAGTTTCGTATGGAGAAGGCTATTATGGTTAGAAAAATTAAAGTAGCTATTATAGGGTCGGGAAATATTGGTACTGATCTTATGATAAAGGTAATTAGAAAAAGTAAATATCTCGAAATGGGTGCAATGGTTGGAATAGATGTAAATTCCGATGGTTTGGCTCGAGCAGGTCGTATGGGCGTTACGACGACTCATGAAGGCGTAGAGGGACTGGTTTCTTTGCCTGTATTTAAAGAAATAGATATTGTATTTGATGCAACTTCAGCAGAAGCTCATAAATACCACGAAGAATACCTGCGTGAACGTCGTCCAGAAATTAAAATTATCGATCTTACACCAGCAGCAATTGGACCATATTGCGTGCCGGTAGTTAATCTAGATCGTAATCTTGAATTAAATAATGTAAATATGGTCACTTGTGGTGGGCAAGCAACTATTCCGATTGTGGCAGCTGTTTCACGAATTGCAAAGGTACACTACGCAGAAATTGTAGCTTCTATATCTAGTAAATCAGCAGGACCTGGTACTCGCGCTAATATTGATGAGTTCACAGAAACCACATCACGAGCAATCGAGATTGTTGGCGGTGCAGAAAAAGGTAAAGCAATAATAATATTAAATCCGGCTGAGCCGCCGTTGATTATGAGAGACACAGTATATGTACTTTCCGAGATAATTGATCAAAAATTAATAGAGAAATCCATAATAGAAATGATTTCAGATGTTAATGATTACGTTCCCGGATACAGGTTGAAGCAAAAAATTCAATTTGATTATATTTCTCCTAACGAACCTATCAATATTCCTGGTGTTGGTATGATGTCGGGACTTAAAACCTCGGTCTACTTAGAGGTAGAAGGAGCGGCCCACTACTTACCTTCGTATGCTGGAAATCTCGATATTATGACGTCTGCCGCATTAGCGACAGCAGAAAAATTAGCCACTTTAATGGTTGGTTGAGGATTAATCTATTATGAAATACATTCCTAAGAAAAAATTATATATTTCTGACGTAACTTTGCGAGACGGTAATCATGCTATAAAACACCAATATTCAATTAAAAACGTTCAGGATATTGCGCGGGCCCTTGACGAAGCCAAGGTTGACAGTATTGAAGTAGCTCACGGTGATGGATTACAAGGATCTAGCTTTAACTATGGGTTTGGTGCACACACTGATCTTGAATGGATTGAAGCTGTATCAGATGTTATTTCGCATGCGAAAATAGCAACGTTGTTGTTGCCAGGTATAGGTACGGTGCATGACCTGAATGATGCTTATTCGGCTGGTGCGCGGATAGTTCGTATTGCAACTCATTGCACTGAAGCTGATGTGTCACGTCAACATATCGAACATGCGCGTAAATTAGGAATGGATACAGTAGGTTTCCTAATGATGAGTCATATGCAATCGCCTACAGGGTTAGCTGAGCAAGCTAAACTAATGGAGAATTATGGTGCGACCTGCCTTTATGTTGTGGATTCAGGAGGAGCACTTAGTATGCAAGATGTTCGGGACAGATTTAAAGCTATAAAAGACGTACTAAATCCTGAGACGGAAACAGGTATCCACGCTCATCATAATCTCAGCTTAGGTGTAGCAAACTCTATTGTTGCAGTTGAAGAGGGTTGCGACAGGATAGATGCATCACTAGCGGGTATGGGTGCCGGTGCAGGCAATGCACCATTGGAGGTATTTATTGCTGCTGCTGAGCGGCTTGGTTGGGATCACGGAACAAATCTTTACAAACTTATGGATGCGGCAGATGACATCGTGAGGCCACTACAAGACCGCCCAGTACGTGTTGATAGAGAAACATTAGCTCTAGGGTATGCGGGTGTATATTCAAGTTTCCTTCGTCATTCAGAAGTTGCTGCAGAGAAATATCATCTGAAAACGGTTGATATTTTACTTGAATTAGGTCGGCGACGTATGGTGGGTGGCCAAGAAGATATGATAGTTGACGTGGCGTTAGATCTTTTGGGTAAAAATAAGGAAATTAATTAGTGAACAATACACTTAACAAAAAGCAAATCTGTGATATTGCAGAGCATCTGGAAAATGCGGAATTACAATTTTCAGATGTAAATAAAATTACCGATGATTTCCCAGATATCACATTTGATGATGCATATAATATACAGTGGGAAATACGGCGTCGAAAAATACAACGAGGCAATAAAATCGTTGGTATGAAAATGGGATTAACCTCCTGGGCGAAAATGGCGCAAATGGGCGTAGATACACCTGTTTATGGATTCCTTGCTGATTATTTTAGTATTCCTGATGGTGGAGAAGTTGATACTAGTTCATTAATACATCCTAAAATTGAAGCTGAGATAGCCTTTGTTACTAAGCAAGATCTAAAAGGACCCGGGTGCAATATAGCACAAGTGTTAGCAGCAACGGATTTTGTCATACCAGCTGTTGAGGTTATTGATTCTAGGTATAAAAATTTCAAATTTGATTTACTTAGTGTAGTTGCGGATAACACTTCATCAGCGAGATTTATTTGCGGTGGAAAAATGGCTAATGTAAACGAAATAGATTTGAAAACAGTAGGTGTTGTTGTAGAGAAAAATGGTGAAGTTGTTGAGGTTGGAGCCGGGGCGGCAGTGCTTGGTCATCCTGCATCGAGTGTCGCAATGCTTGCAAATATGTTGTCAAGCCGTGGAGAGTATATACCGGCTGGCTCATTTATTATGACCGGTGGTATTACCGCCGCAATAAGTGTCAGTCCTGGTGATAACATCTGCGTAAAATACCAAAATTTAGGAAGTATTTCAGCTCGTTTTATTTAGGAGAATTTTATGCCAATAGCGCAATTATTTATTTTAGAAGGTCGTACAACTACTCAGAAAAATAATCTTATTCGTGAAGTAACTGAGGCTGTGTCGCGATCTATCGATGCCCCTATTGAAGGAATAAGGGTTATTATTACTGAAATGCCAAAAGACCATTTTGGTATAGCAGGTGAATCAGCGGCGAATATAAAACGCTAATATTTAGTAATAGGTGATTTATGTATAATCCACCAATTTTTTATCTCAATTGCGATATAAGAACGGCGGAAATGAAGCGCGCTAATTTAAGCTTTAAAAGAATAACGAAAAATGTTGAATACACAAATATTGTATTTATTACTGTAGGTGACCAAGATTCTAACAATATTTTAGTTTATTCGAATGAAACGGATAATAATGAATATATTGAATTATTTTATAAGGATTATAAAAGTATTGTTTATTCAAACAAAAATATTTTCGATGATGATTGGAAATTAATCGAGATAATCTGCAGTGGATTAGTTAATAAATATACTAGAATAAATATTGGAAAAAGTGTATTTGATTCAGAATTAGATGAATTTTCAGATTTTATAACTAAATGTAGGGATAATGGCACTTTAGTTATTTGTTTATACACTTCAGAAATTCATTCAGATGAGGTTTGGGAGTATGGAATAAAAGACCTTTATTTTAGGCGTGTTATTAAGAAATGGATAGATAATTCTGTGTGGGATAAAGTATTAAATAATTCCAATAAGATAGAGACTAGTAAAACATTGAGTGATGAGCTAAAAGTACTTAATTTCGCTTTCTATTTAAGTGGACGTGAAATGCCTCAGCGATTATTCGGATTTTCACGGACAGATAGGAAAAAAGGATTAATCGGGTACGGATGGATGTAACTATAATCTGTATGTTTATATAAACCAGATATAGAAAATTCTATATCTGGTTTTTCTATTTCAATCAACGGAATTAAAAAATTCCCCTATTCAAGTATTTAGATAAAAAAGTACGGCCCTTTTGCTGTGGGTTGAAGAGCCCCTATCACTGTAGACACTCCGCATGGTAAAAATGAACCATCGGAGGAAGTATGAATCAACAGCCCAATCAGTCTTGGGTGACTGACATCACGTATATCATAACCTATGAAGGCTGGCTTTATCTTACGGTAGTCATCGATCTTTATTCTCGACAAGTCGTTGGTTGGTCGATGAACCAGCGAATGACAGTTGATTTAGTATTGGACGCACTATTGATGCCCATATGCCGCCGTAAACCTGTGAGCCAGGTGTTAATCCACTCGGATCAAGGTTCACAATTTACCAGCGGTGAGTGGCAGTCGTTTCTAAATGCCAACAATCTTAAAGCGAGTATGAGTCGCCGGGGTAATTGTCACGATAATGCAGTAGCCGAAAGCTTTTTCCAGCTTCTTAAACGAGAACGTATCCGGCGCAAAATATATAAAACAAGAAGGGAAGCCAAAGAAGATATCTTTAACCACATCGAAATGTTTTACAACTCGACACGCAAGCATGGTACAAACGGATTGCTGTCACCAAGGCAGTATGAAGACCGTTTCAAATTGAATAACGGAGTGGTCTAAATTTTTGGGGGTTATTCAGGTTAATCCGTAAGTTGAATAGATTAAATAGTTAAACATCAGAGAATATCATCAAATGGTAATAATAAAAGTTCCGGCTACACACCTAACTCATTGATATATATATAGTAATTAGTTGGCACGGTTGGTGCTTAGTGTAGTTGATGGTATTAAAAGCAGATCCTAAGGAGAAAATAATGGCTATTAAACCTAGAGAGCAATGGTACGACATAGCGCGAGATTTGAATTGGACATCTACCTATGTCAGCGAGGACGAGTTATTCCCTGAAAATATGTCTGGTAGTGATGGAATCCCAAAAGAAGCGTGGGAGGAGTTCGACGAGCCTTATAAAATGAGCTACCCAGAATATGTAAAAGTACAACGAGAAAAAGATTCTGGAGCCTACTCTGTTAAAGCCGCACTTGAGCGTGCAGAGATTGTTAAAAATTCTGATCCGGGCTGGGTTAGCGTATTAAAGGCTCATTATGGTGCAATTGCAGTTGGTGAATACACCGCGGTAACTGGAGAGGCTCGTATGGCACGATTCTCAAAGGCACCCGGAAACCGAAATATGGCTGTTTTCGGTATGTTAGATGAAACGCGACATGCTCAATTACAATTATATTTCCCACACGAATACTGTAAAACAGATCGGCAGTTTGACTGGGCATGGAAGGCTTATCATCAAAATGAATGGGCGGCGATTGCAGCTAGGTCGTTATTCGATGACATTATCGCCGGTCGTGATGCAATGAGTGTTGCGATAATGCTCACGTTTAGTTTCGAAAGCGGTTTTACTAATATGCAGTTTCTTGGGTTAGCCGCCGACGCTGCTGAGGCTGGTGATTATACATTCTCGAATGTAATTTCCAGTATCCAAACTGATGAATCGCGCCACGCACAACAAGGCGCGCCAATTCTAGAAATATTAGTTAAGAATGGTAGAAAAGAGGAAGCTCAGAAAAAAATTGACGTAGCTATCTGGCGTTCTTGGAGATTGTTTGCAGTGCTAACCGGGCCGATTATGGATTACTACACGCCTGTAGAACATAGAAGCATGTCTTTTAAAGAATTTATGTTGGAATGGATTGTTGGGCAATTCGAAAGATCTCTGTTGGACCTCGGTTTAGATAAGCCATGGTACTGGGATATTTTTATGGAAGAGTTAGATACCTGTCAACATGGTTATCATTTGGGAGTGTGGTATTGGCGGCCGACGGTGTGGTGGAATCCAGCCGCTGGTGTGGGTTTAAAAGAGCGTGATTGGCTTGAAGAAAAATATCCCGGCTGGAACGAGCGCTGGGGGCAATGCTGGGATGTAGTTACAGATAACCTTCTTAATGACAAGGAAAATCTTACTCTTCCAGAAACTCTACCGCTAGTTGATAACATGAATCAGCTACCCATTTGTGGTATTCCAGGTGATAAACACTGGGATATGAATGTTTATAGCGTCGAAAAAAATGGACGAATATTCCATTTTTCAAATGAAGTGGATAAATGGATATTCGAAAGTTATCCCGAGCAGTATGAGGGTCATAAAAGTATAATCGATCGTTTCCTTGGTGGTGAGATTCAGCCTATGACGCTCGAAGGTGCACTTAAGTATATGGGATTCGAAGGCGATGCGGAGATTGGGCGTGACGCTCATAATTATGAATGGATAAATCAAGCTTTTAATGAGATTAAAAAAGCTGTTTGAATTCTAGGAGATAAATAATGGCAATGTTCCCTATTCACTCAAATTTTCAAGGCGATTTTGTTGTTCAGTTAGTTCCTGTGGACAGCGAAGATACAATGGATCAAGTGGCTGAGAAATGCGCGTACCACTCAGTGGGGCGAAGAGTAAAAAAACGGCCAGGAGTGATGCGTGTCAGGAAGCACAAATCATCAACACTATTTGATAGAAACCTTAAGATTTCTAGTAGCGGGCTAAAGCCAGCTGAAGTTTTAGACATTATTTACGAATAATAAGGAAATAAAATGGCGTTTGAGAAAATATCTACGCTTGATGAACTGTGGGAAGGTGAGATGGCTACTTTCGATACGTCCGACGGTACTGAGGTGCTGTTGGTCGGAGTCGAGAACAATGAAATTAAAGCATTTCAAGCTATGTGTCCACATCAAAAAATTCTTCTTTCAGAGGGTACGTTTGAAGATGGCGTTATCATTTGTAGAGCCCATCTCTGGAGTTTTGAATGTAAATCCGGAAACGGCATTAATCCTAGAGATTGCCACCTTGCGGAATACCCAACGAAGATAGTCGAAAACGATATATATGTTGATGTAGATGGTGTTACACCGTTTATGTCTTCTAAATAAGGGATTGGTATGACTAAAAATACTGAAATTGATAAGTTGCTTAATAACAATAATGTTGGGCCGATAATGAGGGCTGGTGATGTAGCAGATGCAGTCGTAGAGGCGGCCATAATAGATAATCCCGGAAAAAATATCGTAGTCGATAATAAAAACGCTTATATACGCATTTCTGCAAATAATGAGTTGCGGCTAACGCGAGAGACAATTGAGCTCGAGCTAGGTCGGCCGTTTAAAATGAATGAAATTGAAATTGAGCTAGCGTCATTTGCTGGCCGGATAAAAATGACAACTGACGAAGTCATTTTTTATTACATAACGAATATGCAAAGTTAGGAGGTTGTTATGAGTTTTGTCGAAAATCAAAAGCCTTTAAGAACTTGGAGCCATTTGGCGAGTGGCCGGAAAAAGCCAAGTGAATATGATGTTGTTTCGCGAAAATTACACTATAGCACTAATAACCCAAATGCTCCGTGGGAGTTATCACCAACGTCACCAATGAATGAGTGGTACAAAAAATATAGAAATAATTCGTTGTTGCAGAATGATTGTTGGGATGATTTTACGGACCCCGATGGTCTGGTTTATCGTACGTACAATTTAATGCAAGACGGGCAGGAAAGTCATGTCATGAGCTTGTTTGACCAGTTTGACGAGCGCGAACACGACTACCAGTTAGACGCCGATTGGATTAAATTATTATTGGAGATGTATACACCATTAAAATATATATTCCATGGTTTACAAATGTCATCTTCATATTTAGCGCAAATGGCGCCGGCTAGCACTATTACAAATTGCGCAACGTTTCAAACTGCAGATTTCTTGAGATTAACTACACATACGGCTTATCGAACATATGAATTATCTGAAAAATATCCCGATCTCGGATTCGGTAAAAACGAGAGATCGGTTTGGGAAAATGGAGAGGGATTCCAGTCATTCCGCTTGTTAATAGAAAAAGGATTAGTAGCTTATGACTGGGCTGACTCGTTTGTTTCTTTATGTTTGGTTACGATCCCAGCAGTAATTGAGGGAATTCTAAAACCACTTTCTAGTGCAGCTAAAGATAATAGCGACGTTTTGCTCCTGTTATTAATCGACTCCCAGATGAAAGATTTGGAGCGACATTTACGTTGGGCTAGAGAACTCGTTAAATTTTCAGTTGTTAACAATTCTGATGCGAAATCAGTGATCTTGACGAAACTAGAAAACTGGAAGTATATCGGTGAAGAAGCAGTAAGCGATTATGTTGGGGCTATAAAAGGACTATCAATATCGCCATCAGATGCAGTCAAGAGTTATAACTTATTAATTAACAGCATTATTGACTAGCAATATTAAGAGATTGGAATATGTCCAGTATTAATATAAATAATAAAATAATTATACCTTGTGAATCCGGAGATTCAATTCTCCGGTCATCGCTCCGTAATTCTATCGGAATTGCATATGAATGTAATTCTGGTGGATGCGGAGCTTGTAAAGTTGATCTAATTTCTGGCGAAGTACAAAATAAATACCCTGATGCATCATCTTTGACTAAACGAGATGTTAGAAAAAATAGGATATTAGCTTGCCAGAATGTACCGGTTGGTTCTATTGAGATTAACGCCGAGATTTCTGGTGGCAGTGAATCATATATATTGCCGGTGAAATACAATGCAAAATTAATTTCAAAAGAAATTATAAGTTCTGATGTTGTTGAGTTTAGCTTTGCAATTAAGAGTGACGTTAAATACAGGCCGGGACAGTATTTTATGCTTTCTATTTGCGGTCTTGCTGAGCGTGCTTATTCCGTATCATCTCCCGATAGTGAAGATGGGGTTATAAAATTTATAATTAAAAAAATGGACATGGGGAAAGTAAGCTCATATTTATTTGATGAAATTAACTCTGGTGACGTGATTGGTTTAGATGGACCATACGGCCATGCTTATTTGATAGAAAATAATTGTGACGTGGTTTGTATTGCGGGTGGGGCTGGTTTATCTCCTATAGCTTCAATAATCCGAAGTCTTAAGAAAAATGGAAGCACAAATAAGTTGCATTTTTTCTACGGAATTAATTTTATTGAAGATCTTAATATTGAATATATATTGCGATTAATAGGTGATATGTCGGGTTCAGAATACAACTTTATACCTGCTATAACTAACGATAATGAAAATTGGAGTGGCGAAATAGGGTTTATACACCAGGTTGTCGAAAGGTGTTTGCCTGACTTTTTAAATAAAGAATTTTATTTTTGTGGTCCTCCGGTTATGACGTCTGCAGTACAAAAGATGCTAATGATTGAGAAATCTGTTCCTTTTGAGCGAATGCATTTTGATAGATTTTTCTAGTTAATATTATAAATTAATTTTTTACCAGGTTTTAATTTTAACCTTTATCACAAAGGTCGGATGAGTTCGCCTAGAGGAAAGCATATTATGAAAATATGGGGTAAAACGATGGTAAGCGCTCAACAAACCCCACCCTATTTATTCTTTGCAATCTCGACTAAGGCATCTATAGTTTTCATAAGCTCAGGATGAGCCCATAGCATGGAAGGCATTCTCAGGATGAGGACTTGCAAGGGAT
>NZ_JANZNQ010000017.1 GCF_027257955.1 Zhongshania aquatica
GAGTATGCAACCGAGTGGCTTTGGTTTTACAATCATGAACGCCCCCATAAAGCCAACAATGGGAAGCCACCATTGATGGCTGCTTAACTTCTACTTTGAGCATCAGCTAAAAATGGGAGGATTACCACATTGCCATTTTTGATGATATGAAAGTCATACACGTTCACTTCAGCGTCACGTTTTCCTGTAGTTGGGCTTACGCCCGGCACCGCATCAAACCCTGTCCATAGCGTACATCCAAGGAACAGGACGTCATTAATGATGATGCTTTCATTCTCCAAAACAGACGCGTTGGATACAGCGGCGAGTGTTGATTTGATAGAGGGCAATACATCATGGTAGTTCTGGTAATAATATTCGTGATTACCTAGCACTAAGATCACGTGCGCGTTTGGGTGATCGGTGGCGACACGTATTACATAATCGGGAACATCATCAGCGAGCCAAATGTCACCGGCCAAAATGATGACGTCTGCTTCTTCTGGAAATTCAGGCGCGGCATTGGCGTCGAATTCCAAGTGCAGATCTGATGAGACATGTATTTTCAGTGGCATATATCAACTCAATGTAATTTTCGCGTCACGGGCTTTTCAAGTAAACTCGCCTGCCGATGGTTACCCAGTGATTAAGTGGTGGATCATCTATTTTTAGCTCTAGCAATATTGATGCTAAGAGTTTAACTCTGGAAAGTAATAGCTTTCTGCGTGCTCTGGAATAGCCCATGACAAGGGGGAGCAGCTACTGGTTTCTGATAACAGTCCCTCTGCTTTTAGTTGCTGCACTGTTGCTCTGATAGTGCGCTCTGATCTTCCATGGAACATCTCGTAAATTTCTCGTCGCTCAATAGTACCTGTAACGAAAGCGCGCTCAAGGAGAGCGCTGGCCTCAGGCGGTAGTTTTCCGTACCTAGGTATTCTTCCTTCGTTACGGGCCTGTACATACCTATTAATCCGTTGGATCATGCCATCAAATTGAAGCAATTCAGCGGTGTAATCCACCTGATCCAAAGCGGTGTCTAGCATGTAATCGCAGAATGCGATTAATTCCTTTTCTGACAAGTTGCCGCGGCCATCGTAATCTCCCTGGCGCGGAATGTCGGCTTGATGCAGCCGCAGCTTATACTGAGCGTGAGAGCGAGCTAGGCCGCGACTCATGACCCACAGCCCGACACCGCTAACACCAATTTGTCTAAGGTATTCGTCTGTGAAAAGCCGTGCTACTCGTCCATTTCCATCTAGGAAAGGATGTATCCATACTAGTCGATGATGTGCGGCCATTCCCGCAATGATTGGAGTTAGTCCCGCACGCTTAGAGCCGTAAACGTCTTGGAATCGAGACATGAATGAGTGTAAATCGTTGGCCTCCGGCGGAACGTGACGGCCCACGATAACATCGCGATTTCGAAATGCACCTGGCACTAGGGTAGACCCGTTTTTCGGGGTGTCATTTGTTATCAGCAGCGCGCTGTCAGGCATAGTTTGATAAAGGACGCGATGTAGCTCACACAGGAAGTCGCGAGAGCACAAGGTTTTCAGGTCGACGTTCTGTTCTCTGAGCCAATCCTGCGCCTGCATGTGCGCAAGCGACTCCAGTTGTAGGCCCCTTGCTGTGGCGTCGGCACTTAAATCACCAGTGGCGGCTCGGCGTATTGCCCACGGTTTTGTGTTATTCCCTTCGATCAGGTTGGAAAAATAGGAGTTAACCGCTCGCATGTGTTTTTCTAAGATGAGCTTAACAGGCGCGGCCGCTTTACCGGCAAGCGCACTGGATTTCCGTTCTAGCTCAAGTGCTTTTTCTGGCAACACCGATCGAGCAATGCTTTGCTCTGATGGTAAATAGGGTTCCGCGAAAGATGGGGTCATAGTTTTACCAAGTGCCTGTCGATAGATCACAGCTTAGGATCACCTCGCATAATTTCACTGGCGAATAAGATAACATCTGATTGTCCCAGAAATATAAGCACCACATTGGCGTCGAATTTCACGTGTAAATTCGGTGCCCCTTGTGTTTTCAGCCGCATATACAAACTCAATGTAATTGATAGTCTCACGGGCTTTCTATATATGCTCTGGACCAATACTACCAAACTCTGATCGATTGGCCGCCCATGATACGCCAACCTGAACAACAAGCATGTTTATCATGACACCTCCCTTGGTCGAGGCAACCAAATACAGAGAATGTCCATCTGCTTCAGACATCAACGCGAGGCATAAACGCTCATTGATTTGCTTCCGATACTCTTCATCGTAGATTGTGAAGCTGCGCCTACCTATTAGCGTGTCTACCCTGATTACTTTTGGGTTAACTCCCGATATTCCCTCTATTTTGGCAATAGTTGTGAGCATGGAAAGTGCTTGATGCCGATCTATCATTAGATCTAAGCCTGCATGATCAGCATCATTTATAGCCTCATCAATACACCCTAGCTCCCACTCCTCCCACGGAATGGCGTCTTCATGCTGAGGGGGCTTGGGTGGTGAGGGAATTAAATGTAATGTCGGCGGCATTTTCGAAGCCGCCCTGCTCGCTAGTATTTCATCGTTACTGAGTTGTTTCTCTTGCATAGCCTGAGAGACTAATGCGTTTCTTACAAGTTCACTATGACCATTTACGATCACCTGAAGTGGTGTACAGCCTCGCCAATCTATATTTGTCGCGTTAATCCATTTGAGTGCTTCATCACTGTCAAATCGTGTACGTAAAATTAGATCGCACACAATGAGGCTTTCAGGGCCACCACGATATAACGTATTCCAAGTTGCGATAATTTGAGACTGGGAATGAGTAGGCACGGCCCAAATCATGAATAGCTCGTGCGCCCACTGATAGGCCCGAAGAGTTGTGATATTCCATGAATAATAGTCAGCCTTCTTTTGAAGTTCGAGCGGTAGCGGGATACCAAGTTCTCTTGCAAAACCGCAACTCATGATAGTAACCAGTTGCTCTTCATCGGATTGCTGAGTCGTTGCGGTTTCCCTGTTATTTGTTTTCATGACTCTCCTTTTACATTCGGACCACTTGTTTGTTATACATGAGACACGGATACTTCGGTATGAAAAGCTCTCGTGCCAGGTTATAGCCAAATCAGGTGGGGACTTCCAAGTGAGATACTAGCATTGTGACGGCAGAACTTTCTTTCGTATTCATGAATTCTTATTAGTGTATAAGCACTCTGAGGGCACGGCTATGAATAGTGATTCAACTAAATCCCCACCCCCAGCAGCTGATAGCACTACGCTAACGCTCAGGGCACTTCGTGCAATCAATGCGCTTAAATGGCTTTCTCCTATTGACTCCCTGGTAAGCACCGGTTCCCGTGATTTTGGGCGCAGCATCGAGTTCAATTTGAATCTGGTGACGCAAGGGAGCGTATTGCTATTAAAGCTGCGCAAGCGGGATACGGCCGTGGTAATGAGCGTGAAGCATTACGAGGAAATACTACACTTTAAGGCACTTTACGAAGAGTTAGTTGAGCACGCTAAAGTTTTAAAGATGGAAGATGAAACTGATGAATATGAGGCATTGTATCAGCGCGTTTCGTCAGCAAAATCGCGCAAGGCTGCTGACCACTTGTTTAGCGCCAGCAGCGCAGACCTACACAAAACTTATAAGCAGGGTAAAACGGAATCAACATGATTACTGTTACAGCTGATGTGAACGATGCCGAAAAAAGATCGATAGTCGGCGCCCGTTGATTTACTTCCCCAGTTACCCTGCCAATCGCTTGTAAAATTGACCCACCATCATCCCCTTATGTCTTTGAACGACCTGTCCCTATTGACCCCTGATTCACTCAAACGAATGTGCAAAAACCGGTTACAATTGGTTTGAGTTTCATTTCAATTAAACAGTAAAAAAATCTGCTTTATTCTCAGTGTCGAACATCTTACCCCAATCTATACTTCTTTCTGGTGCAGACTCTTGATCGTCTCTTACAAAGACCTCACGACAGGATGCTGTTTCACTAGGTCGAAAATCCCGTCTCAGTTATCCTACCTTGCGACTGGAACTATTATAGGCTGATCGTAATTTCATACGCTGCAATGAAGTACTTTATGTTCTTTTTTCTCAGTTTGTTCAACCTTGATCTATTCACTAGTTTGAGCAAGACACAATATGTATATCACTTCCATTGTTGATAGCGGCTGTCATATGATTTTAGGAGTTTGATTTACATATTGAGATCGTTATCTATTTGTCAGAGCAGAATCAATTGTTTATGATATTTTGAAAGTGACCAACTTTGGTGCCACTATGACGCCAACCCTTTTAGACCAATTATCTGCTATTCAATCTAATCCAGAAGTTAGCGGCGTTGTGCTACCCGCTATTTTCAAAATAATGGAGCTGTGGTCATTTAGCCTAGATGATCAAATGATTCTTCTTGGCCTCAGTGACGAAGGGTTACTGCAGAACTGGAAAGCAAACCCCGAGAGCGTCGAATTGACGATCGATAATATTGAGAGGATTAGCTACATTCTTGGCATTTTTAAATCATTAGAGATCTTGTTGCCGGATGCTCAGATCGCGGATAACTGGTTGAGTACGCCCAATGACAATTCAATTTTCAGTGGCGTGTCGCCTAAATCCCGTTTACTTTCTGGATCGATCGCTGATTTGGCTGAGGTAAGAGATTTCCTACAGAAAGTCGCTTCTGGACTTGGGCCTGCTGAAATATTTTCAGCGTAACGTTGGGTAATTAAATTTAGAACGATACTGCAAAACTTGTTGGTTACGACCGACTTTCTCGGGGAGAGCGCTCAGGTATCTCAGATGCAAAGCTATTGAAGCTTAAGATTAATTGCTTTAATCGACTAGCGTGGCTCAAACCGTGCGCTTCAAGCCTATTAATATACATATATTTATATAATTCAAGGTGTTGTGCTTAAATAGGTTACAACATTTATACATTTGCATGATTGCTAAATTACACTGAGGTTTATATGGGTGGCCCGAAATCAGATGACCTTCTTCTGATCGATGCTAGAAACGCAGAGCGTTGCAATAAACTGCGGGAAGAAGCATTGATGCGCGGTGCTGGGCTTAAAGACTTTTGGCTAAGTCAGCTAGGTGGGGCCATAACAACATCTTTAATGGCTCATAAGCTGGGCGTAGATGAAGATACATTAGAGGCATATAGATTAAGTGGGAACGTGCTTGGCTTGCAATTTGAAGGTGATTACAGATATCCCATCTGGCAGATCAATGATCAGCGTAAAGTTATAGCGGGGCTCGATAAGATTCTGTTAGTGATGAATGATTCAGTGGCGTTTAAAGCTGATTGGTCAAAATTGATGTTTTTTGTTGAGCGTAACCCCTTGCTTCTGTTGGAGCTTGGTGACGATCTTGCTATCCCTGCGGTAGCTTTACGTGATGGGCATATTGATGCAGTTATAAAGGCGGTATCTGTTTATATGACTCATGGATGTTATTAGTTGTATTCTATGTTAATCCCGTCGAATTGGGGGTAATTGAATCACCCTTAAAGTGTCCACTGTGGTCATCTAATGTCGTAAATTAGTGCAAGGTATTATATGGGGTGATTTGCATACTATATTGATCAGCGAGCCGAGCGCTTGTTGACGACTCATAGTGCAAATTTACCGTTTGCATATCAAGTGGTTATAGATCAGATGAAATGGAACGAGAATGCCAAGGTTATCATAGAAAATCGTGGGCTGACTTATGCGGACCTAGTGTCAATAATTGGCGTTAAAACAAGCAACGACGTAGCACAAATTCTTTCCGGGCGACGCAACCCTACGCCTCAGCAGCTAAAGAATTTAGCAGATTTTCTGGGCGTAAAAATCGACGACTTCTTTACGTTTTCGGCAGCTGAGCCTACGCCACTGCCGGAGGAGCTAGTGCGGGCCATACGCGAACAGCCTGTAAAGCCCTTGGGACATCGGTACGACTGGTCTAACCCCGGTGGTTTACGTCCTGAAGTTATGATTTATAAAGTTCTACGAGCCGAACGGTTCGAGGATATACTCGAGGTATGTTATCAATATGGAATTGATAAGGTATATGAGGTATTTCACTCAATGACGCACTTCCCATCCAGTAGATCAAGCATCGAGAGAACGCTTGGCAATATTCAATATGGGATAGAAATGGCGAAAGCAGAAGCTAAAGCAGATAGCGAAAGTAATTTGTAGTCCTACTGCGATACTAAGTTAGACTGGATTCATATGCTAGACGAAGCTCTATAGGAATTGAATGGGTACAGGGAGAGCGTGTCACTGTCAGATCAATTGTGAGCTACTACAGTTAAGCACATCATTTTTTGTGAAAGTTGTTACGAACAGCCCGAGTCATCCGCGTTATCCGTTGTGCCGAATACCGCATCCCAATCCACATTGCGGTCTGGGTCAGGCAGTTGATTCAGCAGCTGTCTGGATGAGTTGATATAAGTCTTTGCTTACCGAGGCAACAAGTTGAATGTCTTCATTTGGCGTTTTCATATCTTCTCCCGGTCGCTACTTTATTGACAAATAATGTCGGGTGCAGGGTATTTTTCATAATATTTGAAGGATGACATATGTGGGGTAATGGGTAATCGACAAATCAACTATAAATTATTTGAAAAGTCGTATTATTGATAGCTCGTCGGATACCGAGGAATTCTACTGTTAAATTATCCTGAGAGTGATAGATTTGCGAGCCGCTTCGACCGAGTTATCGAGATTTGGCTTCATTTAGAACGACTTCCATACCGTTTTATTATTGCGCAGGAAGTGCTGCGCTACGCGAGTTATGACTACAACGGCAATGGTCAACAAACTCAAGTAACAGGCAGCAACAACAATACCGCCAGCTACACTTATGATGGGCCTTGCGTGCCAGCTTGCCAGATAGAGCGTTTGAAGAGTTCTGGTACACCACTGAAGTTTTTTTCGAGTTGAGTTAGTCTGAGTAATACATAGAAGTACGGTTTTTGCATTGCGCATTCCCAGAAACCTGGTTAGCGGCAAGTGCAACCGCCGACGGGAACGGTATACTCATTATTGTGCCTTCCTGAATGAGATGATCCACTATGACTGAACCGACCGACAAAAAACCGCTAGAAAAGCTTCGTGGCAGCGTACTGGAGTACGATGACCCTTTGCAACCAGCCGCAGAAGTCGGTGACTGGGACGCATTTTTTGACGCAGCTACTCAGGATCAAATCGGGGAAGACTTTGTCCGAGGAGATCAAAGCCCAGACCAAGACAGAGTTGTGAGTTGGGATGAGGTGTTTGATAGCGAAGATGGGGCCGATGAGTAGGAATTCCCCTGACAATTGTTGGCAATTGCACTATGGAACACACAAAAAAGACTGTTCTAGAGATTAATGCACTTGTCGCGGTGACCTGCGATATCTGTCAGCGCTACTTGAAAGACAAGTTGGGCAGCTATCTAAGATTTGAAGCGTACCCGAACCCAGCATAAGCTCAAGGCATACTAAAAGCTAATTTTCTAACGACTATTATTTCTTAGATGATTCACCGCCAGTGCTATAGCTAAGGCGTCGTCTTGTGCATTGTGAGCTTGGAGTTCACCGGATTCAAAAAAGTGGACGACGGTGTCTGCCAACGCTGATTCTTGATGAGGGCTTATAAGCGAGCGAACGTCTCTAATTTCTATATTTTGTAAGCCAAGCGCTTTAGCCCAAAGGCGCTCCCAGTCTGGCTGGCGTTGTAGATGATCTTATTGTTCCCAATCACGTCCTGCACTTGCCGACAAACTTCGTCTGCAGGCTGCCCATTTTGCTGCAAATAAGACAAAGAAAGACCGTGGATTTTTTCAGAGTGTTCAGACCAATCTGTCCACTCGGCCTTCGGGGCAATTTCCCAGTAGTAACTTCGTCCTCCGAGCACCAAACCAACGCTAATGGGGTAGCTCCAAAAGGCATTGAGGCTGGATGCTTCAAAGTCCAGGATTGGAGGCACGTTAGGGTATAATTTTGCGTCTACTTTCATTTTGTGATTATACATGACTACCAGGCCCTAGCATCGCTAGTGTTCGCTCTTAGGTGGTTTAACGTTGAATGCAAATCAACACCGCACTCTAAAATGGAGTTTAAATACGTCTGCTTGTGAATGCTTAGTTTAACACGCAGGGAAGGTCAGTCTTTACATGTTGGTGACGATGTCGTAATTACGATCGAGAGAGTTGAAGGTAAGAAGGTTAAGGTTTCTATAGAAGCTCCATGTTCAGTAAAAATATTGCGATCCGAGTTGGTTGATGTCACCGTTGTCGACGAAATAAGTAGCTATAAAAACTAATTTTTTACCTCGTAGCAAAGCCTCCCCTTTGCATTTAGCAGGCAATAGGGGGCGCTGTGTTAATGAGTTAAGTGGGCAGTAATGTCACAAAAGCCGTCATACGTTTGAATTCTGCGCTAGACTGGTATCGACCCTAAGCGGACTTTGCAAAAGTTCTTTCCAATATTCAAAACAGGTAATTTATAGATGATTGAAGAGCAGAAAGGAATCGCTGAAGCAGAGCAAATTTTAGAAGAGCTTGAATTTGATTTGTTACCAATAATCCCGTCAGAAGTAGTGAGCGCGATCAGTTCTGACGATTTTAATGTTGTGCTAGAAGTGCATGAGTTTTCATCAGAGAAAATTTTGGGTAAGGCTCAAGGTAACGATAGTGCAGCATTAATATATATTAACAAAAACATTCCTGATCAACGGCGATTTAATTTCACTGCAGCTCATGAAATCGGTCATGTCTGTATGCATATAATGCCTCAAAAGAAAATGCTTTTTGAGTGCGGGAGCAAAGAATTATCAAACCCGTTTGATGATCCTATTGAGAGGCAAGCTAATGGATTCGCTTCAGGGTTACTCATGCCCAAAAAGCTAATCAGCGCTATTACAAACGGAGAAATTAATTGGGAAAATATCCATGCTATATCTTCTAAGTGTGAAAGTTCATTGGAAGCAACTTTTAGGCGTATGCTGCTGCTAAACAATGAACCATTTGCATTGGTAATCCATCAGAATGGAGCTTTTAGGCGTTTTGTTCCTTCACAGAATTTTGATTTTTTTATCAATAATTCTCCATTATCTGCTGATCAACGTGATCTGCTAGTTAATGTTACAGAGCTTCCTTACCCTGCTGATTTTGATGAAGTTGATGCGATTGACTGGGTTAATCCTTATAGCAACGGTGTAGCGATAGAGCGCTTATATGTAAGCTCCATTTTATTGGATAAGGGGTTTTCGTATTCTTTGGTCACTTATGATGATGATTGTCTGATTGATGAAGACGAGTAAGAATTATTTTTTTCTATTGGGCGTAATTTCCTTTAGGCGCTCGGCCATATCCCTCAGTCTATCCTGATCTGCTTTTGATAAATCATCGAGAATATCCCATCTGCGATAAAATTCCCTACTACGTTGATCAACTTCCGAAGCCTCGGTAGGTATTTCGCCAGTAATCTCATGCAGCTGTACGTTCAATGCTGAAGCCAATTTACGAAGAACCACAATTGTAGGCACTCGGCCTTCACCTTGCTCTATCTTACTTAATGCTGCACCGCTGATCCCTGCTTCTTGAGCCAATCTGGATTGATTCCAGCCCATCCCAGCTCTCAAAGCTTTGATATTATTGCTAATTTTCTTTGCTTGTTCACTTAAAGGGATTAATTTTTTATCGGTCTGGTTATTGGTCATGGTTCTTGCTCTCCTTTGCTATTCCATCGTTTGCATTACTATCATCACGATTATGGGCAAGCTGAGTTGGCGCGGAAGGAAATGAGGACAAAATTAGACGATTAAATGCCGAGCCATCGTTACGCGTTAAATTCGGCACATAGCGGGAGTACACCCTAAACAGCATTTCAGTACTGGTATGGCCCATCTGCCGGGCGATCCACTCAGGGCTCTCCCCTGCGGCTAACCAAAGCGTGGCTGCCGTATGGCGAGTTTGGTATGGACGGCGAGCATCCAGTGCAAGATAACGCAGTAGCGGATACCACACTCGGTCTGTAAAGTTCTTGTTGTCTAATGGGCGCCCAAGACTGTTACAGAACACATATTCACTAACATGGCCCGTTGCCTCAAACTGAGATTTGAGAGCAGTAAAGACTGAGTCCGACATTTGAATTTCACGCTGAGAACCGTCGTTTTTAGTGTATTCAGTACGGCCCTTAGTAAAGGTCTCTCGAACCAATATTTGGCGGCGTTCAAAGTCGATAAACTTCCATTTAAGGCCGTGTAACTCCCCTGACCGAACGCCAGTAAAAAAACGGACGATCATGTAGTTGCGATAATCTTTTCTAACGCGATCAATGATCATCGTTACTTCGTTCAAGTCGAAGGGCTTTATGTCGTTTTTAGGGACCTTGAGCCGCTGAATAGAAAGCGACGGATTGGGGAATTCATAGCGATCTGACGCTTCTTTGATAATCGCCTGCGCCGTACCCATAATTTCATTAAGGGTCTTGGGGCTTAAGAAATCGCGATCACCTGGTCCCGGCAATTTGGCAAGGTCACCCCGAAAGGCTAAAAGCTCGGCCTTAGAAATAGCATTTAATCGCTTACTCGCAAATCGCGGTAGCACATGCTTATTGAGCTGCCCTACTTGCGAGTCATACGTCGCTTTGCGCCAACGCACCTTATTCTCAGCTAGCCACGTCTCGGCAAATTCACCAAATGTCGGTGTATCGACCTTCGAGACTTCGGTTGTGGCCACCGCTCTATCGAGGGGACTTTCAACATCCTGACTCAACTTATGGCCACGGCGAGATTGGGGGAAATACTCTAGGTAGTTAAATTGACCTAGGGTTATGGCTGCTTCAATCTTCTTGAGCGCTTTCTCCATCTGACTGCGATTAGCAGGCGTATCAGGAAGCATAGTCTGCTCGCGGCAACGTTTGCCCATGTAACGAAACTCAAAGAATAAGCGTCCGCTGTCACCTCGAGTTCTGACACTACCCACGGTAAGTGCCTCCTGCAGCCATGGGAATTGAAAAATCAGACTTAGCGGCGGGAGTTACCTTCTGCATGTCTTCGAGAATTTTCTCCCAAATATACAAAATCTTACGGCCACCAAAAGGCCGAAAATAATGCACGCCTTCGAGTAGAACAGAATCCTTCAGTTGGTTACGAATAGTTCGCGCGTCATACTTAATACGCGTCGAAAGCTCTTCTGTAGTGAGTAGCGTTGGGTTATTCATCTTTGCAATCTCCTATAACTGGGATACACTCAAGGATGTCATAACCGCATTCAGCAGTGCATTTTGTCATCCTAAATAACATTCTAGCATGCAAAATTATATCTGCAAGCATTTTTTGCCATTCTAGATAACATTTTTGGATTTTACATGATCAAGTGTCACTTAAGCAGACTAATGGGCGAGAGAAAGCTCAAGATTGCTGACCTAGCCAGAGATACTGGCTTAAACAGAAATACCGTTTCCCTTCTTTATAAGGAAACAGCTACGCGTGTCGAGCTCGACACCATCGAGAAGCTATGCGTCTATTTTGATTGCAGGGTTGAAGATTTATTCGAGTATGAGAGAGACCAGAGCTCTAAATAATTACAGTTGAGTGGAGTGAGGCAAATTAGTAATTTATGCTCGGGCTGTTTGGGGGATTTTGTTTGAAGGCTCCTTATGGTTAAAAAGCGGACGCTCAGAAATCCCGAGCTAGACAGAAGTCTGTAGGTTTTTATACAACATCAACGCCGCCTGCAGGCGACCATTTGTAGTGGCGCCGAAGGCGCAACAAAACATGGGGCGCGCTGTCTTCCCTTGTTATGCATTTAACCTAGCCTACCAAGCTCACCCTTGACTTTTAACTTGCGAAACTCTTCTGTTACTAGCTTTAGACATTCAGAGAGCTCATCTTCCAGATAAAAGAAATCCTCTGCTTTATTTTGCAAAGTTTCCATATTAGGGTTGCTGCCGACGGTAACTAATAGTGCTTCGTGGGCAATGTAGTTTCGCTCAGTTCTAAGTTTATTGAGGCGCTTTTTTAGATCCTCATTTCCATTGAGCTTGCCAAACACATTAAGCAGGCGCTCAAGTGGATAATTCTCGACGTCGCTGATAGAGAAATCGAAATGAATATGCTCTCCAACTAACATGTGAATATAATCATATGATGTGCCTATATATAGCTTCAGCGACAGCTCCAGTAGCTGAAAGCTTGTCAGCAAACCAACCGTTCGATCGTTGTAGAAATGCTGTTCCTGCTTCATTTAGTGCCTTTATGCAATAAGACATACATAACTGCCAACGTCATCCAAAATAATGTTCTGCTGATCAATGATTTTCTAGATTCAGTGCTCAGGTTCAACATATTGGCTAACACTCCGTCAGAAACTGAGCGATAATCGCGCCGTAACGGTGCGCGGTCTAATATAGACGTGATCAGAGGCAAACTGCGGATTATTGATACCGCTAATAATCCCTCTTTCATCAGTAAGGTTTGATACCACGATCGAAATTTCGGGGCGCCCGACAATATTTTCATTACTAAATGCAATCTGGCCATCAATCGTTTCGTAGCCAAACACTTCATCCAAGTATGCGAGCGTATTTGGAGCTTTACTTATTGTAACGTACGTCACCGATGCCTTTCCCAACCAACCAGAAAATAAGTCATGCTGATAGGCTATAGTGGTTGCACTCTGCTTTTTGGCTGCAAGAGGCCACTGGCTTCCTGCAGCGATTTCATTACCAGATGAATCCTTAAATGGCTCGGTGGTTTTATTTTCAACATATGAGCCGGCGAAGGTGATAGATAAACCCGTCAGCGGAGTGAGGTAAGTTGACGCCACTTCAACGCCGCGAACCTGAGAGCCACCAACATTATCAAAAAAGGAACCAAGACCGCTGCTATCTGACTGCTGTAGCTGCGGATCATTCCAATCTATCTGAAAAGGAGTCACGTCAAACGTCAGGGTATTATCAAACCATTCTGTTCTTAAGCCCATCTCGTAGGCCCACAGGGTATCTGATTTGTATAAATCAGGTGACTCACTGGTAAAGGTTCCTATAAGAACCTGTGGCCCACCAAATCTGAATCCTTTTGTGGCAGAAGCATACAGACTAATATTATCGTTAAAAGTGTATTTCACTACGACCTTTGGGTTTATTCCATCCTCATCAAGCTTTCCTTCTCTCACCCTCGTCGTCCGTCCATCTGTGGCCAGCTGAGTAGCGACGAGCAGACCTGTAAAAGTCGTTTTCGCCTCCGAGGTATTCTTAAAGGCACGCAAACCCAAAGTAATCTCAAGACTTTCCCAAAAGCTTTTGGTAATTTCTCCGAAAAAAGCCGTTTCAGTGAATTCAACTGGATCAGCATAGCCCCTTGCGACGTTGACCTTCCCATTTTGATTTACAATGCCTGGATACAAAAGATTTAATAATGCTGTCGTTTCAGGCGTAATTCCTAGCGAGATCGAATCGCTCGCCAAGATAATTGTATCATCCACCAGGTCTAGCTCTCGATAGAAACCACCAAACAACCAGGTCCATGAAGAATCCGAATTGGATGCAAATCTCAATTCCTGAGAAATACTTTCAGATCTATTATTATTAATGGTAGATACGCTTGGTGGCGGATTCGGGATATTGCCAATTCGGGATGTATCTATAAACGCGTTAAATTTTTTCTCTGTCTTCGATGTTTGCGAGACGACATCAAACGAATCAAATGAATATTGAACACCAATTGTCCCCAATGAGTAACGCGGATTCTGCGGACTTGCCTGTGGAGTATTAGAGCGGCTTAGTCGTCCTTCTGTATTATCTGTAATAGCAGAATCTCGAATTTCTGTGTCTTGCTCAATATACATTCCAGATATTCTTAATTTTTCTGTTGGCTGCCACAAAGCCATAGCTCGCGCGCCAACCTGCTCAGTCTCATTAACATCTTTCAAATTGCGACCGATATCATCGACCCACCCTGCAGACTCTCGCTCGAATCCCAACAATCTTACAGCAATAGTATCACCTAACGGTATATTGACCACTGCCCCCCTAGAGCTGCCACTCCCGCCAAACTTGACGCTTTCATATTGATAGTAAGCTTTCGCTTCCCATTCATTTAAAACAGGCTCCTGCGGAATATAACGTACAGCTCCGTTTAGAGCAGAACCGCCAAACAAGGTACCCTGAGGACCTTTTAAAATCTCAACGCGCGCCAAATCAAATGGGTTTGGATCAAGTGTAACTCTTGGCACCACAGGATCTTCAAAAGAGACGTCGCCAATAAAAACACCCGTTGTATTACTTGTATTGAGATCTGCACCGATCCCACGAATAGTAATTCGACTAGAATTAACATTATCGTTATAGAATGTGACGCCCGGTACAACCTTAAGGAAATCCTCTTGGCCCTGCGCCCCAGATGATTCAAGAGAAGCACCGGTAATTGCATTAATACTCGCAGCAATATCTCTGAGATTCATATCACGTTTTGTGGCCGTGACGATAACCTCTTCTATTTGTCGCTTTTTCTGTTTTAAACTTTCGTCCTGTTCATCGTCAGCGATAGCATTTTGAGATCCAAACATAAACGGCTGACACAAACATATTGCCAGTAATGCTAAATTCACTTTATTTTTATTCATTTCATTACCTCTAATACTTCTTCATACATCAAAACAATCAAACCCCACTTAACTACTCTAAATATCAACATTTCTGCTAAGCCACCGAAGCGCGTCAGCAAACAATGCGCCCCCGTGTTTCAGAGTATGACCGCCTGTACCGTACTCAAATTTATACTCATAACCAGCAAACCGGAGAGCTGCAGCCATGTCTTTATTAGCTATCGGCCAAGACCCGAATGTAATATCAGCATCAGCTTCGCCGCTCTGTAGATATACCCTAATCGGCTTTCGCTCTACTGTTCTCACAAGATAAGGATAGTTATGCCCTCCGCGCAGATTCACGAAAGAGCCACAGTGAGACATCACCGCTCCAAAAATATCTGGCCGACGCCAAGCAACTGTAAATGCGGCAATACCACCACTACTCATTCCACAAATGATATTTCGTGCAGGATCACGTTCCAACGTAACATCTGCAATATCTGCAGCCATTGGCATCAACTCATCAACAACAAACCGAGTTGTCGCATTGTCGAGACTGTCATACTCTAAACTTCGCTGATCGGCCGCCTCTCGCTTAGCATCATCGAATTCAAGGGTAGTCAAATCTGCCGCACGCCAAGGTTCAGGCAATCCCGGGTTAACGAAAATACCGAGGGTCGGAGGCAATTGACCAGATGCGATTAAGCTATCCAAAACCTGAGTCGCCCGCACTGCTCCGCCCTCTTCTATGTACTGCAATCCATCAAAGCAGACGAGCAACGACACACACTGGCCCGCTTTCAATCCAGGCGGTATGTAAATAGCGATATCTCGCGTGGTTTCAGGAAATATATGGGAATCGCGCCAATCGCGAAGCCACTTCACTTGACCTTTTGGAACATGTTCACCTGGAAATGCCTCAACGCAGGGCTTATACCTCTCGTCACCAGGGACTTGAGTCGCGAACTGAATTTCACTGGTAGAACGGTTATTAACCGTTGCCAGCAGAAAGGAGACATTCTGATCTTCTCCAAACTGCCTATGGAGCCCAAGCTCCTCGTATAGATCTCGATTCATAAATACTGACGAGCCCGTCTTAAAAGCGACGTACCCGCACTTACTCCAATTATTATATACACTACGTATATTATTAAATATACATTATGTATTAATATTGTCAAACAATTATATTAACCTCGATATAGTTGCTTATTAAATTAGCGTATGAACAATAAATAAATATACACAACGTATATTGTAAAGTAGGATTATTCAAGACGCTCTCTAGATCTATGACCGAAAGCGAGGCCAATTAAGTACAAGGAAAAAGCCGACTGGCGCTCTTACAAACACATTGGCGCCCTCTTTAACTAGCGGATAAGGATCAATGGGAATATTTAAAGTAAGCGTTTTAATTGCAAATATACTAACAAGTCCACAAGTAACAAATATCGACACCGAATATGACGGGACATCAATAACGTTATATCGCTGGTCAGAACCCAACAAGGTCGAAGTTAGGGCTTATCACGTGATTGGCGGAAAGCACACTATTCCGATGCCCCGCACAGAAGGGAAGTGCGATGATGTAATTAGCACCAGCCACGATATGAATACAATAGAAGAAGCTTGGTCATTTTTTCAAAGCCAAACAAGCACTCTATAATCTAAGCTCTAATTTAAAATGTAGATGAAAATATGTCTCTAGCTAAGAAATCTGAACTAAAACCTCTGCTAAACAGAGAACAAAAGAATCAGCGTCGCAAGCAGGAGTTAATTGACGCTGCTTGGACACTGTTTTGTGAGAAGGGTTATGAGGCGGTCACCATCGAAAATGTCGCCAGTATTGCCGGGTGCTCACGCATGCCCGTCTACTCGGTATTTGGTGACAAACAGAATTTATTTCTGGAGCTATGGCGACGAGATACCGTTGCAGTCAGTCACATGCTTCTGGATGCGTTACGGCCCGGCGTATTGCTGCGCGACAACCTCGAAACCCTGGCCAGCATTGTTGCAGAACAGCTCCAGAGTGATAAAGCGCCATACGGCGAGCAACTGTGGTTTGTCGTCCAGACAATTGCCTTAGGCAGACAGGACATCGCTGAGAAATTGCAGCAGGGCGCCAATCGCGTCGTTGCAGATGTCACTTTGATGGTGCGTGACTCAACACTGGCTAAGGGCGAGACCCTTCGTTCAAAGCCCGAGCAAATTGCCGCCCAGATTGTCGCCCAGATCAACGGGTTGACCACCGTACAGTTTCAGACCAATAGAAAGTATGCGACTAAAGACGAGCTACTGAACGTTTTCATTGCAATCGCGTTCACGTGAGCAGGTTGCGCTGAAAGATCAAATAAGAACGAGCTATCGAAGAGCAATTCCCATTATGGAAAAACTGAAACTGGCACTGATGAGAACAATGATCAAAGCCGCAGTAGCCTGGAAATGGCGTGGAAAAAAGGCCACCGATTTTGTCGCTACTGACCAGAAAATTGTCGTGGAAAACGGCAATATCACTATTCGGGTCTATCAACCCAATTCAGCTAATCCCCTACCAGTGATACTGTTTTTCCACGGTGGCGGCTGGGCAGGCTTTGATATCAACACCCATGATGCCCTGTGCAGAGATTTGTGCGTTGCAGCAAATCATATCGTGATGTCCGTCGATTACCGACTCGCGCCGGAATACCCCTTTCCCTTTGGCATCAATGATTGCCTGACATCACTCGACTGGCTAGCAGACAACATCAGTAACCTCGGCGGTGACATCAATCGAATTGCCGTGTGTGGTGATAGCGCTGGCGGCAATCTCGCAGCTATCGTTGCTCAACAGGCAAGGAAATCCCATCCGGGCTTAATCGCCGCGCAGATTTTGATTTATCCCGTCACAGACCATCCCAGCCAAGACTGGCCTTCATACAACTCCAAAGGCGGTAAAGGCGCGGAACTGACCCATGAAACTGTGAATCAACTCTGGCACTGGTATACCAGAGACAGCGCCTTGTGGAGCGAGGGCCAAACCGCACACGAGTTAGCGACGCCATTTCGGGTCGACGATCTCAACGGACTGCCCTCCGCGTTTGTATTACTGGCGGAGAATGACCTTCTACATGACGAGGGAAAGGCCTACGCGGAGCGAATGGTCTCGGCAGGCGTAGAGGTTAGCAGCAAACTCTACCCCAACCAACAACACGGATTTGTCGGTACTCAGCCTAGTTCCGCTCACAGCGAAGCGGTCAATGATATCGCGAATTGGCTGACTGCTTATTGGAAACGCCGCGATCATGCTGCTTAATCAACGTAATCTCGAGGCTCTGCTTCGTGAAAGTGGGATAACTGACTACCCCAACTATCCACGTCACTGCAATAAGCGCATTTGTCATATCGGTGTGGGTGGCTTCCATCGAGCCCACCAGGCCCGCTATCTGCATTCACTTTTGTGCGGGGGAGATGCCGAAGGCTGGGGCATATACGGCATTGCATTGATGCCAAGCGACAGGCCGCTTCTTCAGACCATGCAAGCACAGGATAATCTGTACTCATTATGGGAGCTGGAAGGTGAACAACGAGAAGTCCGGATCATCGGCTCCATCATGGCCTACATCGATGCTATCGATGATAGAGAACCGGCAATTCAAGCCCTGTGCCACCCGGAAACCCGCATTGTTTCCCTAACGATAACCGAAAAAGGTTATTGCCTTGATGCCTCTGGCAAACTGGACTTAAGCCATCCGGCAATCGCAGCCGATATTGCGCAAGCAGAGATCCCGCTGTCTGCAATCGGGTTAATTGTTTACGCCTTGCGACTCAGACAACGGCGGGGACTACCTGGATTCACTATCATGTCTTGCGATAATCTGATCGCTAACGGCGAGCAGGCCCGCAAGGCGGTAACCGGCCTGGCAAGGGCAATCGACTCAGATTTAGCGACTTGGATAGAAAGCCAAGTTAGCTTTCCGCTTTCCATGGTCGACAGAATTACACCACGACCCAACCCGGCTATCGCGGCCCAACTGGCAAATAGTTTGAACTTCGAAGATAAGTGCCTGTTGACCTGCGAAAGTTGGACACAATGGGTTTTGGAGGACGACTTCTGCAATGGACGCCCCTCGTTTGAGCTGGCTGGCGTCACGCTTACCGACAATGTCCACCTGTACGAAAAATTGAAAGTCGGCCTGTTAAATGGCGGCCATTCAGCCTTATCTCACATTGGGCTACTGCTTTCCTACCGACGGGTTGACCACGCGGCATCAGATCCACTGCTCCAGCGCTGGCTATCAGGCTATATGCAGGAAATTGCAGAGACCCTCGCACCCCTACCCGACATTCACATCGGCAAATATCGGCAAATTCTGATTAAACGCTTTGCCAATCCAAGCATTGAAGACAGCTTATTCCGGCTGGCAGAAGACACATCATCAAAGTTTGAGCAAACTTTATTACCGCCGTTACAAGCACGATTGGCAGAGAGCAAGCCTGCGGCCTACCTAGCCGCCACCGTGGCATTGTGGATCTATTTTCTCAAATGGGTTGCTGAAGACGAAGACCTTCGTCAAAACTACATAGACGCTCGGGCCACAGAACTAATCAAGATCGCAAAGGACACCATCAGAACAAAAAAATCGTCCCTATTTGTCGCAACTTCGCTCCAGCTCGAAGGCCCTAATCTCTCCAGTTTTTCCAGCCAGGTTGACAGCGTTTTACTAGCGCTCGAAGAGCACTCGAACAACCTTCAGTCCTGGCTGACTGCTTTCACTACATAGGGGTTACCCGTTGAAATCTGGCACTGCTGCTTTTGACGCCGGCATATATAGACTTTTTTGCACTTTTTCATCGCCTGCTGGCCTACCGAAAGAAATAAAAGCGGCTATTGATCCCGCAGGATATCGCAAGTGGAAAATTAGGGGACTGCTCAGCACGGAAAGGCCTAACTACAAATGCTACGAGAGAACTGAAGTAGAAATCTTAACCGAAAAGCTTACTAACAATAAGGACGAGGCAATGACCCCTACAAAATACGACGAGCCGTTTCTCGCGCCCAGAAGCGCAAACTATATTCCTCTTACCCCTACCTCACTAATACGGCGAGCGGCGCAGGTTTACCCGGACTATGTCGCGATCGAATATGGCACTTTATCTCGCTCATGGAAAGACACGTACGTGCGTTGCGCAAAAATTGCAAATGCACTGAAGGCACTAGAAGTGGATAGAAATTCAACCGTATCTGCACTCCTTCCAAATACCCCTCATGCAGTGGAACTTGCTTACGCCGTGCCAATGTCTGGCGGCGTGCTGAATATGATCAATACCCGACTCAAGCCAGAAGAGATCGCCTTCATACTCGATCATGGCGAAGCAGAGGTATTCTTCGTCGATTCAGGGTTGGCGGAATTGGCAAAAAGCGCGCTTTCATTAGCCAAAGTAAAACCGACGATAATTTACTGTGATGATACTACTGCGCCCGGAGTGGATATTGATAACGCTATCGATTACGAAGACTTTTTAAGGGACGCTGCGCCACTGTCCGCCGACAATATGATGCCAGCCAACGAATGGGATTCCATCGCCCTCAATTACACCTCGGGAACAACAGGCAACCCCAAGGGCGTGGTCTACCACCACCGAGGAGCCTACTTAAACGCACTGGGCAACGGCCTGGAATGGTCGCTGCCACTGCACTTTCGCTACCTGTGGACGCTCCCCTTATTTCACTGCAATGGCTGGTGCTTTCCTTGGACGATAGCCGCCTATGCAGGCACCCATGTCTGCTTAAGAGCCCCAGAAGCGACAGCAATTCTCGACGCTCTCACATCAGCCGATATCACCCATATGTGCGGCGCGCCGATCATACTGAATATGGCCACCACCGAAGCAGAGAAGCAAAGCATAACGCTGAAGAGTCCGGTTAAATGTATGGTCGCCGGCGCTGCTCCACCTGCTGCAGTACTAGCGCGCGCGTCAAAAATTGGATTCGATATCACTCATGTTTACGGCCTCACCGAGGTGTACGGCCCGACGGCCATTTGCGCCTGGAAGAAAGAATGGAATCAGAAAGATGATTCCGAACGCGCCACATTAAAATCAAGACAAGGCGTCAACTATGCCGTACAGGAAGAACTCAGCGTACGCGACCCTGACACGATGGAACAGATAGTACCCAACGCAGAAATAATGGGAGAAGTTATGTTCCGCGGGAATATCGTAATGAAGGGATATCTCAAAAATCCCGACGCCACCGAAAACGCCTTCAAGGGCGGACATTTTAGGTCCGGCGATCTAGCAGTCATGCATCAAGACAGATACGTCGAGATAAGAGACCGCTCGAAAGATATCATTATTTCCGGCGGCGAAAACGTATCATCTATTGAAGTAGAAGGCGTACTTTATCAGCATGATGCGGTTAGCCTGGCGGCAGTCGTCGCTGCCCCTCACGAAAAATGGGGCGAGACCCCAGTAGCGTTTATCGAACTCAAAGAAGGCATGACTGCAACAGGAGAAGAGATCATCGAATTCACACGGCAACATTTAGCCCACTTTAAGTGCCCTCGGCAGGTGATATTCACCGAGCTTCCAAAAACCTCCACCGGTAAAATTCAGAAGTTCGTTATTCGCGATCAGGCAAAGGACCTATTTAACTAGCATGATAAATTTCACTGAAAATGTCGCAATAGTTCGGTGCGACTGGTGATGAACACAAAAATACTACTCGATATAAACAGCAACGTAGTACGTACAATAGGCTGGCTGGCATCGTTCGCAGCCATCATGATGTACATTTCCTATATTGACCAGATTCACCTGAATCTCAATGGGCAAAAGGGTTCATCGCTACAAGCTCTTGCGACAGTGCTAAATTGCTCCCTATGGATAGCCTACGGAATGGTCAAGACACAGCGGGATTGGCCTATTATCGCCGCGAATCTCCCAGGGATTTTTCTCGGTTTTATGGCGTTTTCAACGTCTCTTTAGAGATCCTACCTTTGGAGCCTAGGCAAGCCCGATTGCCTAGAGAAACTATCTAGGTCTTAACGGGAAGTGGGCACTTTTCAATTGATCGAGCTATAAACATCGGCTGACCGTGCTGGTCCACTGCGGGTGGGACGGGATTATAAACAGGGTTTAATGAGTGCCCGCTACGAGCGCTAGCTAACACATTGCGCTCATGGTTGAAGCCCATTGTGGCCATGTGGCGATTTAGTAAAAGTAACGGAATAACTGAGGGCTTCCACAACAAAATGGAAATGATGACACGACGAGCGTATGGTTTTAGAAACTTTGAAAATTACAGGATGAGAGTGCTTGCCCACTGCGGGTGGGACGGTGTGATTAACAGGGTTTGATGAGTGCCATCCCCCGTTAATGGGGTAGAGCCGTGCTATCCCCCCGTTAATGGGGTAGGGCCAAGACAAGCTCAATATGTTGACCACTTAGCTTTTGTGGCACAACCATAATTGGCACAAACCAAGAGGTCAACGACCACTTAGCACCAGCGCCTACGAACATCCGAATCATGGAGCTAAGAGGTCAAATTTGGGCGTTTTGAAAATTGAATGGGCACAGTTTGGGCACGATTTGGGCACAGCCAAATTTCAGGCATAAAAAAACCCAGACCAGAGGTCTAGGTTTTTTTATATAAGTCAAAGACTTATGTTTGGTGCGCCCGGCACGATTCGAACGTGCGACCGCCTGGTTCGTAGCCAGGTACTCTATCCAGCTGAGCTACGGGCGCTTCAGGCTGCGTACTATATGGAAGCAGGCTTGCTCTGTCAACGACTTCTATCAATATATTACGATTTTTAGGCTTCAGCTCAAAATTTCGCCAACATATTGATATGCAAGCCAATTAGTAGCAATTACATCCACCAATTAATACGTTTTTAGTCTGCCAATTGACCTGGAGTTAGCAGGTAATGGCCAACAAACCATTCTTGTCCGCCACGATAGGCAAACAATTCTGAGCAGGCCAGCATGAACATTCGCCAGCGTTGATACTGAACTTTAGGATTTGGCGCGTCTTTTAAAATCTCAAGTGCCTGAGCCTTGTTGTCATCTAACTTTTCTAGCCATGCCTCTAAGGTTTTAGAGTAGTGCTCACCATTGACGCGCCAACTATCCACCATCCGCATGTGTTCTGAGAAATGCATCAAGGTGTCGAATGCAGGCATTTGGCCACCACTAAAGAAGTTGTCGGTCATCCAACCGCCGTCGAAGGGATAATGCAAATAGGCATGACAGAATATATGCACAAACATGAGACCGTTTGGCTCTAGCCACTGCGATACGTTCGCAAGCAGATCGCGATAGTTGCGAACGTGCTCCAACATCTCAACAGTGACAACTCGGTCAAAGCGCGTATCTAGACTTAGATCCCCTACATTGCAGGTAATGACCTTTATATTGTTTAAGCCACGCTTTCTCGCCTGCTCTTCTATAAAGAGACGTTGACCAGACGAGTTAGATACAGCGGTAAAGTGAGACGCGGGATAGCGCGCAGCAGCCCAAAGCGTAAAGCTACCCCAGCCACAGCCTAAATCTAGGACTTTTTGCCCATCGCTTAGCTGAGCGCGTTCCGCGTACATTTCTAACATCGCTTGTTCTGCATCTGCAAGGCTATCGCAATGCTCATCCCACCAGCAGCTACTGTACTTCAGACAAGGCCCGAGCATGAGTTCGAACAAGGCCGCAGGCACTTCATAATGCTGCTCGTTCGCGTCTGTGGTATTGATGGCAATTTCAGAATTGCGCAACTCATCGCGAAACTGGCGACGGCGTGCCTCATTACTATTCAAATCGTCACTGGCCTCCTGCACTAAGCGATCGGCAAGCTCTCTGCGAATGCCGCGTCGAAGTAGTACATCTGGCACCAAGCCGCGCTCGGCAAGTACGATTGGATCTATCATGATTAACCCCGTCATTGAACAATTCTTTCTATAAGCGTCAATACGAATCGATCAAGAATACGGATCTTAGTCGGCCTATATTTAGGCAAAAAAAAGAGCCGATAATCGGCCCTTCTAATTGCACAATAAAATGTACTAGGTGAGTACGCCGGCATCGCGTAACGCAGCGATAGTCGCGCTGTCGTAACCTGCCAACTCCGCCAGCACATCATCCGTATTGCTGCCCGGCCTCGGGGCACCCGCCTTAACTGACGGTATCGTACGGCTAAACTTGGGCGCGGGGCCTGGCTGAATCTCTCCGTTTACCTCTATGAACGAGTTACGGGCGATATTGTGCGGATGTTTTGGCGCCTCAGTCATCGACAGTATCGGCGCAAAGCAAACATCGGTTCCTTCAAGCAGATCACACCACTGATCACGGGTTTTGGTTTTAAATATAGCCGCTAGTTTGTCTTTTAATTCCGGCCAACGAGCAACGTCCATTTGAGCATCAAAGCTTTCATCCAGCTCTAATTTTTCTTTCAAAATATGGTAGAACTGCGGCTCGATTGGACCAATAGAAACATGTTTAGCATCACTCGTTTCGTAGGTCTCATAGAAGTGCGCCCCAGTGTCCAAGAGGTTAACGCCACGTTGATCGATCCATTGCTTCTGATTAAAGAAGCAATAGACCATGTGCATTAATGCTGCGGAGCCTTCCACCATTGAGGTATCGACTATCTGGCCTTTACCGCTCCGAGTAGCTTCTAATATTGCAGATACAACACCGAAGGCCAGAAACATACCGCCACCGCCAAAATCACCTACCAAATTAAGTGGCGGCACTGGCTTGTCGCCGTCACGCCCCATAGCGTGGAGTGCGCCCGAAAGGGAAATATAGTTAATATCATGGCCTGCGGCCTGTGCCATCGGACCAGTTTGACCCCAACCCGTCATTCGACCGTAAACCAACTTAGGATTGCGAGCCGCGCAATCATCAGGACCAATTCCCAGGCGTTCCGCAACACCCGGACGAAACCCTTCAATTAAGGCGTCGGCAGATTCACAGAGTTTTAGTACAGCCTCTACACCGCGCGGGTCTTTTAAATTGATGGCGATAGATTTTTTTCCGCGCTCACTAATTGTATTCGCTACCCGTGCGTCAGCCGCGGCCGACTTACGCGTGATGGAGATAACCTCCGCCCCCATATCGGCAAACATCATTCCCGCAAAGGGAGCCGGTCCAAGCCCCTCAATTTCTATAATTCGTATTCCTGCCAGTGGTCCCATAGTCTTTCCCCGATGTATTAGTTACTCAGCACCCAGCAGATTATTGTTCGATAGTATTCACCAACAAATAGGAACTCTGCATAGGGTGCAATATTTCGCAGGGCGGTATTTTGCACACTCTGCTCGCCTAAGGAAACCTCCGAGTGCGCCACGTTTTATCATTTATGCCCAGAAAACGTACATCAAGCTCAGCAATCTAGAGGCAAACCGCGAAATCAGATCAGGAATGCCCCAACAAACTACGAAAAACGCAGAGCACTAACCATCACCGAAGTAAGAGAATCGGCTGAGCGCCTACTCTATGACCACCACATCACTCGCTTTTTCGTTCTCAGACATTTTTGGAGGACGCAGTAGTAATAAAAAGGGGATAGCGCACACCACTCCAATCGCCATGTAGTGAAAATCGCCAAGCATACCAATCACCGCGGACTGACGTTGCAGCTCGGACTCGACTCCAAGTAAGGCCCCCGCGGCATTTAAGCCATTCGACGAATTAACATATTCAATAAGCGCGGGATTGAACGGCGTGATATTTTCGGCCAGAACGGCATGGGCCATTTTTGTACCGTAATCTTGATAAGCAAACGCTAACGCAATGCCCACACTACTACCAATATTACGTAATAAACTGTAGAGCGAAGTGCCATCACCGCGATATTCAGGAGCCAATGTTGAGAATGTCACCGCTGACAATGGAACAAAGATAAAACCCAAGCCCATTCCTTGAACCATGCCGCTAAGCACAACCTCCTGTACACCCACATCAGCATTGAAATTCGACATCCAATGCAATGAATACGCTAATAAAATCATGCCACACAAGATAGGCAGTCGTGCGTCGACGCGGTGTAAAATTCGCCCCGATAACTGCATCGCAATCATCGTACCGATACCACGGGGTGCCATTACCAACCCTGCCGTTATTACAGGATAGCCCTGCAGTCTTTGAAGAAATGGCGGTAACAATGCAAACGTCGAAAACAAGACAATACCCAGCATGGCGATTAGCACTAAACCGCCAACTAAATTGCGGTCTTTAAATAGCTTGGGTGAGATAAAAGGTCGATCTGTCGTGAGGGTATGAGAAATAAATAAGTAAAAAGACGCTATCGCCAAACCGCATTCAATAATTATTTCTGTGGACTTAAACCAATCCAAACTTTGACCACGATCCAACATTAGCTGCAGCGACGCGATGGCAACACTTAAAAACAAAAAGCCGGTGAAATCCATAGGTTCAGAACGACGTGGCCGAGCATCTGGCAAGGCGGTTTTCAAGGCAAAAAACGTGGCAACGCCGATAGGTAAATTTATATAAAAAACCCAGCGCCAACTATAATATTCCGTAAGCCACCCGCCCAGTGCCGGACCAATAATTGGACCAATCATTACACCCACACCCCAGGCAGCCATCGCCGAGCCCCGCTTCTCAGGAGGGTAAGTATCAAGCAATGTTGTCTGAGACAATGGCACCAGCGCTGCGCCGAAAACACCTTGCAATAATCGGTATAAAACAATTTCTGTCAGACTGCTGGCTAAGCCGCAAAGCATTGAAGCAATGGTAAAGCCCGCTACCGCGATTAGGAAAATTCGCTTAACCCCATATCGATTAGCGAGATAGCCAGTTGGCGTAGTCGCAATAGCAGAAGCGACAATGTAAGACGTTAAAACCCAAGCAACTTGCTCTTGAGACGCCGACAGACTGCCCTGCATATGAGGAAGAGCGACATTCGCTATGGTGGTATCCAATGCCTGCATCATCGTTGCAGTCAATGTACCAAAGGTCACTAAGCCGGTTGCACCGAGGGCAACGGCAGGAACGCTAGCCTTAGCTGCGCTCGACGCGCTCATTCTACAATTGCCCAGCCATTAGGGTTGCATCTCGGGCATTTTCAGAACTCACTGGACTGTCACTTTCAATGCCCAAAAATGCCAGCAAGGATTTCATTCTAGCGGGAACACCCGTATCAACTTTTACGCTCGCACTTAAACCTGCACGCAGAGGTGACTCATTATCGTGATGCTTAATAGCTAGCCGCACCGGCAGGCGCTGAACTATCTTCACCCAGTTGCCAGTTGCATTCTGAGGAGGCAGCAGCGCAAATTCTGCTCCAGTTGCCTGGGCAATACTTTCTACAGTCGCGTCCCAACGCTCGCCCGGATAGGCGTCTATCTCAATCTCAACGCCCGCACCCGTCACTAACTTAGCTAACTGGTCTTCTTTAAAATTAACGACAACCCAGGGATTATTTGTCGCGACCACACTGATCACAGGCATGCCTGGCATTGCATACTGACCTAGCTGGGGCACTTTCGACGCCACACCTGCGATTGGCGCCTTAATGACACAGCGCTGAACATTTAATTGTGCCCGTTCAAGCTCTGCCTGCGCAGCCATAACCTCTGGATGACTAGACGCATCTAGATCATATTCGCCACCAAGTTGGGCTAAGGTTTCAGCGCTATCGCTCACCAATCTGCTAACGGTATTCCTTGCCACATTGAAATCGCGCATTGATTGATCCAGAGCGGTACCCGATGCCATGCCGCGACGAGATAAATCACTAATTCTCTGTTGCTGCTTAGTTGAAAATTCAAGATCATCTTTTGCCGCAGCCAAGGCGGCTTGCTTTTGTATATAAGCCGCTTTTAGAGACTCTATACGCATGTATGCCTGCTCAAGCTCAGCTTGCGCATCATGAAGCTCAACCTCATATGCTCTAGAATCAAGGGTTAGCAGAACCTCTCCGGCCACTACATGCTGATTTTCTTTAACATTTACCGTCGCAATATTGCCGCTAATTTCGGCACCAATATTTACTACATCAGATTTAATGTATGCGTTGTCTGTTGTCACATAACGCCCGCCAAATACGAATAGGTACCCAGCGATGAGCATTACACAAACAGGAACCACCAAAAATAAATTGCGACGCAATCGCCGCCGATCACCTAATCTTGGTTCTGCATTTGCACCCACTATCGGCTTACCTTCATTTTCCATTACGCACCATCCTTGCTAGAAAGTGTTGGCGTCTTGCCTGTTACGTCCACTTTCATAGCAGCATTACCTGAATCGCTAAAATTCTGCTTCACTCTAACTAACATGTCTTCTAGCAGTTTTACTTCTGCGAGACTAAAACCATCAAATGCCAAGGCTCTAACCTCCTCTGCTATTTCATTCAGCTCTTCTAACAACGGCTCCGCTTTATCTGTCAGAAATAAACTTACCGCGCGCCGATCTCCCTCTTGTCGCTCGCGGAGAACCAAACCAGCTTTAACCAAACGATCAATATTCTGCGTAACGGTGACCGGATTAACTTCCAAATGACCTGCCAAACACGCCTGATTAATTCCTGGCTCGCGCGACAACTTAAGCAACGTTAACCATTGAGGCTGGGTCAGATTTAGATGCTGGGCACGACGCCGAAACTCCTCTCGAACGACTCTTGAGGTTTCGGCCAGCGTTGATGCCGCGACGGAGAATTGGCTTGCTCTTTTCATAACACCATCCTAACAATTAGATAGGCACCTATTCAATAGGTACCTACTAAAAAATGCCGTATTACAGATAATTAAACTGGCGACATGAAAATATGGTGAAGCGCATTGCTTTTGAGAACAGCTTATTTCGCGCACAACGCTATGTGAAATGGTTTAACTAGATTGCAGCCTGCAGTCGCCGCAAAACATCAAAATCAATCTAACGTATTGATTAAATAAGGATTTAATATTTAAAGCGGTGATATGACAAATACGCCAAGATCTCTTCCCGCCTGAGGCGGGAAGAATTGTAACGACTTTCTAGCGGTGCAAGGAGGATAAATACAGTTCGGCAAACTTGGGTGGCTGCTGAATGGAGATATCCATTTTCAATTTACGCGCGATATCACTGGCCGAGATCACGCCTCTAATTTGGTGTTTTTCACGCTCAACCACCAAGCAGTGCTGATGACCGGACTGTTTCAATACCATCAACACGTCGTTGACGGACATAACTTCAAGGTCGCTGTAATCAAACACTTTTAAATATTGACGCTTCCGCATCATATCAGCAACTTGAAGCTCTTCACGATTATATCCGTTCGCTACTTTCTTGATGATTTCGCTGCTGCTCAAGTCCTCAAGCGCGATGACACCAACAAATGATCCATGCTCATCTATCACCAGCTTTAAGCGAACATGTGAACGCCTCATCATTGTTTCAGCGTCAACCGCACTGCTGCTCGACTCAATCACTAGCGGCTCGAATACCTTAAAATCGGTGAACACCACCGTCGCGGGCGAATCACCGCTAATTTCCTGAAAATTTTCAGGGCGCACTAACTGATCAACTTGATCAGCTTCATATAATTCAAAATGTCTCATCGTCTTGTACTCTGAATAGTCAAATACCAGCAAATCACCCAAGGTGATCCGCAATTCTTTTTATTTCAGAGTGTTAAAGGAGGAGACCGGATAGAAGTATTGCCGTAGAAACGCCAAACTAAGCGCTGAAAAGCTTGCTTAGGAACACGTCCATCCAGCAAATAAATCGGTGCTATAGACGCACTGGAATCTAATAAAGCGAAGGGTAAATCGGTCGAATCAGGAACGCCTGCATCCAATTCAACCATGGCGCTAACGCTGCTTGGTTCTGCGGATTTCGCCAGATGATGGCTATCTGCCAGTGCAAAGCTGCACAGCATTAACATCATTATGGAAAAAACAATTCGTAACATCAAAGGCCTATTTAAACCAACGCAGTACCCTACAAGTCTTAAACAATATAAACAGCTAATGCATACTTGGATACAATAACCTGTAAAATTAACAGCTTAATATTTCTCTATCTGCCTATATAGGTATAATTCGCTATGCAAACAGGCAAGTAATAAGCTTTAATTAATCTTTATAATCAATTAGTTAAATACTTGAAAGCACGCCTAAACATCAGCGCGCATAACAATAACTCAGTGAACAATGACTAGCCCTCGCTCGTCAGGTATATTTGTATGATTCCGGTATTGAATACTCAAGCTGGCCACGGACTTTATTGACGTGAATAACAGGTATTATGGATAAAACCTTCTATTTAGAAAGCTGTATCGCCGGTAGCAGTATCCCGCAACGGATAATGTTAGACGAACTGCCGCTAACCATTGGACGTAGCACTGACTGTGACGTGATCATTCACAGCTCAGCCCTCTCTCGTATTCATGCTCGTATAGAATCCAATAATGGCAAACTTATTCTCGTCGACCTAAACAGCACTAACGGCTGCTTTGTTAATCACCAACGTATTGATAGGAACACTGAATTACAGGCTGGCGATATCGTCCATTTTTCAAGTCTTGAGTACTGCGTAAAAACAGAGGCCGCTGAAGACGACGATGACGACAGAACGCGGATTTCAATTCAGACTTTACCTAAGCACTTTGCAATAAAAAGTCGCGAGTTCGGGGAGCTATTAGAAAAACAATTAGTCACCACATTTCAGCAAATTATCACATCTCGGAACGGCGATGTGTACGGTTATGAGTTGCTTGGTCGCGGCAAGCACCCCCAACTTGGAGCCAGTCCATATGAATTATTCAAAATTGCAGAATCGCTAAATAAGCATATAGAACTTAGTGTGCTTTTCCGTCGCAGAAGCTTTGCTCAGGCAGAGTTATCGGGCATCGATAAACCACTATTTTTCAATTCCCACCCTGAAGAATGTCATACCCCCGAGAAGCTTCTAACGGAACTAGCCGACTTACGTAAACTGCACCCCAAGCTGAATCTATTCTTTGAGGTACACGAAGCAGCAGTAACTGATCTCGGTGCCATGTCTGAGATTCGTAGAGGCTTAAATGATCTCAATATTGGTCTAGCCTACGATGATTTCGGCGCGGGTCAAGCGCGATTGCTGGAGCTAGCCGAAGCGCCACCCGATATTATCAAATTCGACATTAGCCTTGTACGTGGCGTCGGCAACAGCGACTCGCCTCGTTATCGCCTGCTTAGCTCCTTAAATAAACTCGTTAAAGAAATGGGAATTCAAACACTAGCGGAAGGCGTAGAAACAGAGCAAGACGCTATCGCCTGCCAAGAAATAGGCATTGATTACTTTCAAGGCTATTTTTACGGCCGGCCTACCGCAATTATTCTAAATTAAATACAAAAACACGCCTCTATTCCTAGGTTTATGTCGTATCAATCACAAAGCATCGCTGTGGAACACATTCATTTTAAGCTAAGGTAGCAGCAAGCCACCGGTGATACATGAATTTGCATCATCGTCTGAAGCAATGTAGTTAAATCGCCACAAAATAAATAACTCTGGAGAATATCCTGTGATTAAAGCCCTTGGCTATGCCGCTAGTACGGCAACCTCAGCACTTGCACCTATCGAATTCGAACGTCGTGAGCCGGGAAGTCGTGACCTAGTTTTAGAATTACTCTACTGCGGAATATGTCACTCAGATATACATTATGCCCGCAACGAATGGGGCTATAGCCGCTTCCCCATTGTGCCAGGCCACGAGATGGTGGGACGAATAACAAGCGTTGGCAGCGACGTCAGCAACTTCAAAGTCGGTGATCTAGCAGGCATTGGCTGCTTAATCGATTCCTGCCGACATTGCGCACCATGCCAGGACCACGAAGAACAGTATTGCCATAAAGGCGTTACTATGACGTATGGCAGCAAGGAACGGAAAGATACTAACGTCATCAGTCAGGGTGGCTACTCCACGAACTATGTCGTCGATACCGACTTCGCACTGCGAATACCAAGCTCACTCGACCTGAAAGGTGTTGCACCACTGCTATGCGCAGGTATTACTACGTGGTCGCCGCTACGACGCTGGAACATCGGACCCGGCGATAAAGTCGGCGTGGTTGGTCTCGGTGGCTTAGGCCATATGGCGATAAAATTTGCTCATGCATTTGGCGCGGACGTTACCCTCTTCACTACAAGTGCATCAAAGGCCGCGGACGCAATGAGCCTTGGCGCAGATAGCGTCATTATTTCGAAAGACACCGACGCAATGAAAGCCGCACGGGAATTCGACTTCATACTCGATACAGTATCTGCGTTGCACGACATTAATCCCTATTTATCCGCTCTTAAACGAAACGGTACACTGTGCTTGGTAGGCCTACCCGACCAGCAGCTCGCATTTAAGCCTTCACTCGTGTTAAGTAATAAAATTATTTCAGGTTCATTGATAGGGGGTATTAAAGAAACACAAGAAATGCTGAATTACTGCGGTGAAAACAATATTATCGCGGACATTGAACTCATCAATATCAATGAAGTGAATGAGGCATTTGAACGTGTCGTTAGCGGTGATGTTAAATACCGTTTTGTTATCGACCTTGAGACGCTAAAAAACAACTAGAATGCTCGGCCTATTCCCATCTTAAATTAGCCATTTTTTTGATGGGAATAAAAAACCGGTCGCTACACGAAAATACCCTCAACTCGATTTCGGCCACCCTCTTTTGCTTTATATAATTGCTCGTCTGCCACTGACAACAAACTATCTGGCTCACCTTCGCCGGGGATGGTACACGCCACACCAACACTTATCGTAACGCGATCCGCATTCTGTGATGTCGCATGCGGGACCGCGAGTGCAAAAACGCGTTCGCGAATAGCTTCTGCTTTAGTCAGAGCATCCTCTAAACTTGTTTCTGGCATTAAACAGACAAACTCTTCACCGCCGTAACGTGATGCAATATCGCGAGCGCGCCATTGATCTCCTCTAAGCGCATGTGCCACCATTTTTAAACACGCATCACCCTCTAGATGCCCATAATGATCGTTGTACTTCTTGAAGTGATCTACGTCGATCATAATTAAAGAAAGCGGTAATTCAGTACGACGACAAGCGCGCCACTCCGTCTGTAAACGCTCATCAAACCGTCGACGATTTGGAATGCCCGTCAAGCCATCCACTGACGCTAGCTCACGCAGTGCGTCCGTCTGAATTTTTAGCATTAGATGGGTCTTAACTCGTGCTTTCACAACCGCGGGATTAACCGGCTTAGTGATAAAATCCACCGCACCAACCTCTAAACCCAAGGTTTCCTCTTCTGGGCTGTCTTGAGAGGTTACAAAAATAACCGGAATATCTCGGGTTTCAGGCGCAGACTTAAGGGCTTTACAAACTTCGATACCATCCATATCTGGCATAACAACGTCGAGTAAAATAAGATCTGGATTTTTTTGACGGCAAACTTCTAAAGCTTGCTTACCACTCGTCGCCATAAACACATCGCAACTCTCACTAAAAACTTGGTATAGCACTTGAATATTGACAGGCTGATCGTCAACAACAAGTAATTTCGGTCGATCGGGGGACAATGCCCCTGGGGCAAAATCCGACGAGAACAAAGACTTACTTTCACTCATATTTAAAATAACCTTCCGGTAACTTTACACAAATACAACGATTGTTGTTAGTAATTCAAAAACTGGTGTTACGCCGTTAAAATCGCGCCGAGTACCTCATAAGCTGTCGCAAAATCTAAGACTGACATCGCGTCGTCCAAAGCTTTAATGCGCTCTTCATTACCGTCTAAGCTCTCTTTCAGCGTTGTATAAACGTCCAGAGCCCGCATATTGCTATCCTTTAGCAGGGATTGCAGTTCTATCAGCAACGCCGGATCAAGCACTTTTTTTGATTCCTCTGCAGTCTCTGCATTATTTCCAACAACGCTCACGGGGGGATCAATTTCATTTGCCAAATCAAGTAATACTTCACATGCAGTTTTCATAAGGACTTTTGCCTTATTCAAGATCGCTTCAATGATCGTTATTTCAACAACGCTTTTAGCTGCCATTTCCGCGTCAGACAATACGGCAGCCAGCGCTTGCGCACCAAGTGTGGCTGATACGCCACGCAAGGTATGTAGTTCTCGCACAGCTCCAGGCCGATTATTTTTATTAAGTAAATCGACAACTTTTTCGAGATCACCGCTATGACGGCTAGCAAACATTCTCGCCTGTCCTGCGTAAAGTTTACGATTATTTCCCATCCTCAATAAGGCATCTTTAAAAGAGAAACCTTCCGGCGATGGCGGTATGCTAACTTGATCAACTACTAGCTTGTTAGCGCCATTTTTTGGAATCCGCTCACTACGACCGGTAGCCTTTAATATAGCGCTAACCAATTCTGCCAACTCAAAAGGTTTGCCAATATGATCATTCATACCGACGGCTAAACAGGCCTCTTTATCCGCAGGCATAGCATTGGCAGTCATGGCGATAATAGGTAAATATTTCAGCCCCAAGTTCCCGCGTATTTCTCTGGTTGATTCGTAGCCGTCCATCACCGGCATTTGCAAATCCATAAGAACCACATCAAATGGTTGAACGGCATTTCGAATTGAGTCTAAAGCGATTAAACCATTATCCGCCACATCAATTTCTGCACCTTCAATTGCCAAAAGCTCGCGAGCAACCTGCTGATTCGTAATATTGTCTTCAACCAACAAAATACGCATACCCGCAAGCGCACTCTTTGATTTAAGCTCTGTACCTGCTTCCACTAAGTTCTCAAGCATCTTGCCAGCCTGAGCATCTACCACCGAATTGTAAATATCGGACGCTGTCACTGGCTTCATCAAAAATCCGTCAAGTGGCGAATGTTCGGCGTCTGCCCGCTGATCAAAGACATCCTTAGCGTGCGCAGTTACCATGATCAAACGGGGCTTTCCGACGGGTAAATTTAGCTCTCGAATTTTATTGGCCGTTTGCCAGCCGTCCATGCCAGGCATCATCCAGTCAATAAAAGCGATATCAAAATATTGCCCTGTTACAATGCTATCCTTTAACACGGCTACCGCCTCTTCGCCGGTAGCCACCTCGACACTAGTCCAGCCCAACGAGTCGCCAATACCAGAAACAATTTGTCGCGCACTCGCGTTGTCATCAACAACCAAGGCTCTTAAGTTTCGATATTGCGGAGACACGTTACGTCGCCCAGCATTTAGTAGTTCTTGATTATCTACTTTGTCTACGAATAGGGAAAATGAGAATGTGCTTCCTTTACCTTGCTCACTTTCAACCTCTAGTTCGCCCCCCATTAAACGAATAAGACGCTGACTAATCACCAAGCCTAAGCCGGTACCACCAAATCTACGATTTGTGCCTGCGTCAGCCTGGGTAAACGACTTAAAGATTCGTTTTTGCTGTTCGCTGCTCATACCAATCCCGGTATCACGAACACTAAACCCTAGAACTAAGTTTTTATCCCGCTCATGCTGTATGTAAAGAGACAGCATCACTTCACCTTGCTCGGTGAATTTTACCGCGTTACCAGCAAGGTTTATGAGAATTTGCTTTATCCTCAGCGCGTCCGCCATAACAACTCTAGGTACGGCAGGGTCGATATTAAATAATATTTCTACGTTTTTATCACTAAGATTCATTCCCAGTATCACCGCGATATCACGTAAAATATCATCAATAATAACCGGGCGAATATCCAGAAGTAGCTTCCCAGCCTCTATCTTAGAAAAATCGAGAATGTCATTAATTATTCCGAGTAAAGCCTCAGCGGCGCCTCCTGCCTTGGTAACATAATCAGACTGCCGTTCAGTCATCTCAGTGTATTTCAACAGGTTAAGCATACCTAAAACCGCATTCATCGGAGTGCGTATTTCATGACTCATATTGGCCAAAAATTCGCTTTTAGATTTGCTGGCATCTTCGGCTATCGCCTTCGCCGTTTCCAATTCTTTTTGCTGTTGCTTCTGAACCGTTAGATCTCGCGCGATTCCCAAATAACCAATAACCTGCTTATCATTCCCGTATAAAGTGTTGCTCTTCAGCATCACCGGGAATCGGGAACCATCTTTGCGAACAAACGTCCATTCCCGCTCATAATTAACATCACTAAAAATTTGGTCATCTTCACCACCATCTCGGTTCAACCTTGCAAGCTCAGGTTGAATTTCGGACGGCTCAAACAAAATCCACATTGGTTTTTTATTGACGACTTCGTCAGCGCTATATCCCAACATTCTTTCTGCCGCAGGATTGAATAACGTAATGGTACCGTCAGGTTTGTTTGTGAAAATTGCATAGCCGGCGTTAGCTAAAATTCCTTGTTGCAAAACTGTTGTAGCCTGAAGCTCACTAGTTCGCTTTTGGACTTGTTTTTCAAGCCCTTCGTTTAGCAGTCGCAATTCATTCTGAGCGGAAGTCATCTCAGTAATATCGCGAATGATATTTGCAATACCTAAAATTTCACCATCTGCCCCCTGCACTGGAGACACAGTAATTGCCACATCGATTAAGTTACCTTTGTCATCTTTTCTCTTTGTGACAACATGAGGCACGGTCTCACCACTGGAAACCCGTTCAAATATTCCGCGCTCTTCAACCAATAGATTTTCCGGCACAATCAAATCAACCATCTTTCGGCCGATCGCAAAAGCAGTGCTATACCCAAACATCGCTTCAGCAGCCCGATTCCAACTAGTCACAATGCCGTCTAAAGATTTACTGACAACCGCATCGTCGGTGCCATCGACGATGGCGGCCATTGTTGCATTCTGCTGCTCCGCCTGAGCGCGACGACGAAAGTTTGCCGCTACTAAAAAAAGAAACATAAGCGACAAGAAAATAAACCCAAATAAAATATACAGATTAAATAGCCTGGCTCTCGCTACTGCTTGATCAAGAACACTATCAGGTGCGGTTACCACTAAATCAACAGATTGATTTGAATCATATGTTACGGGGTGAAGTACTGCATGAATCACTTCGTGATTGTCTAAACGAACAAACGCAGAGTCCGTATCGTCGTCTCCGGTGCTAAATTCATCTGACCAGCGATAAATTTCACCCAGCTCAAACCCAAATGTTTTCTCTGGATTGGGATGTAGCAAAAAGTCGCCATCATTGTTAATTAGATAAATATGTTCGTAGGTATCTAATTCCGCCTCTAAAACCCGAAAGATCTCTGTTGCATTCAAGTTAATAACAACAATTCCAAAGACCTTATTATCTTGATCGAAGACGGGAGTGGCCAATCGTAACGTCGGCACATGGGGTACCTCTATTTCACCATACTCACGATTCAAATTGATTGCCGAAACGTAAAATTCGCCCTTGCGACGTTTAATCGCCTCTTTGAAATAATCATGGTCATCTTTTTGTTGCAAACTCCTACTGCTGATCTTTCGGATGCGACCATCACTACGATCGACCCTTACCAATTCACGACCATCATTGCCGACACCAATATAACGGACCTGCATAACAGAAGGCTGGGTTTCTAGGTAAGCGGCAAAGATCTCCTGCAACCGTTTTGACCATAATGCAAGAGTACTATGCTCCTGCTTATCGATACCATTATTGTAGCTAGCACGCATAATCCCAGCTATCGGAGGTGTTTCAGACAAAAAATAGGTATCCGCTTTGAATCTTTCAATGGTGGCTAGCATCGCCTTGCTTCGCGCTTCAGCGACCTGATCAAGATGGCGATCTAAAACCGACACTTGATTTTGACGGACTTTGTAATCCGATATTGGGATCATCACCGTAGCCGCCAGCGTAAACACAAGCAGTACGATCACTAAATATCGCCACTGAAACATACCTATTATTGTTTTTAAGCCTTTAAGCACCTGACACTCCTAGCGGCATCCAACGAGAATTGTTCTAATTACCGCAGAATAATAACCTGCACTGCGCTAACGATAACACCTATTCATGTCATCTATTTCAGTTTAGTACCTTAGCGGTGTAAAGACGTAATATGTGAATGGTAGGGTAAAATCAACACGAGGAAAAAGTTTAGCCGGCAGTTTTAAAAGGACATAAATCGACTTACAAGCGCAGCGCCTAGGTAGACGCTACGCTGTAAAGTCGCTGGGTATCAATCGGCGGCGTTATCGATTAATAGTGCGCTCCCACATCTGCAAATACACCTCGGCAGAGTTATACAGGTCAGTAATAGCCTGTTCACCGCCTTCAAGACGCACAGCTTCAACCCAATCAGCAATCATGCCGTAATGAGCGAGACCTTCAGCGTTGATATCAAACTTGCGATTTCCCTCTGGCACGACCGACTGCTGGAAGGTCAACGCGGGAATATCTGCAAACTGGCTACCCCAACCCTCACCGGTAAACAGGGTAAACGGATAACTGACATTAACCGAGTCACTGCCGCGGGGACCAGATTGCACGGCCAAGCCATTGGTATCCGCTCCGTAGCCCATCGCAAAATCAAACTCGCTGCTTTTCAGTGGACGCAAACGATCTTGGTCTGCAACAAACTGCTTACCGTTACCTTTTGCTGGATACAAAATACCGCCCACATTCAATATGCGTTTGGCTTGCTCGATACTGATGCCCCCGTGACCACCGTGAGTTGAAACAACGGGATACTTTGGCGTCTCCGCCTCTGCCATCGCCAGCACATCATCTTTAATCGACAACTCTAAATGATCAATTTCAATAATCAGCTTTTTATCCATCATACGCTGGAACATAAACTCACCAAGCTGAGTTAAGCCCCGCGCATTACACTGTCTTTTATCTGTGGGATAGACGGGCAGAATGCCCTGAGTGAGCTCAGTAATGAGATCAGAGACTGGATTGCCGCCACCGGAAGGGTCAATCGAAGTCATAATCGCGCCAGCTTCAAAGAAATAGGGTTGCTCTGGGCAGTCGTAGGTTTGCCAGAATTTACCTGTATCAACGAAATTACCCACGTTTAGAACAAGACCATCAAAAATCCCATTCCCACCGAAGGCGTTATCAAACTCGTGTATTGGGAACATTTCCCGCACACCCAAATCGTAGAGCCGATCCATTTGCGTAGCGATCTCGGCTTCGTCGCAACCATTGATATCGGTCAATCCGCCCGGCTGAGTAACATCACAGTTAAATAGATGCGAAATCTCAATACCAAGTACCACCGCCAACTTGCCATCATTAATTACTTCACGAGCAGCCGCAGGGCTATCAACAATACGGAACCAGCCTTTGCCGGGACCACCTTCCTGAGCGTCGATGTAATCCTGCATATCGTTCATAAACTGTATTTGAGATACGGCACTTTCCATCTCATTACATTTTTCTGGCGCGACAAGGCTAGCTGCATCGCCGATAACATCCGCAAGGTTGAAGCCAGACTGACTAGCGATTGCCGCCTCAGACTGTAGGGTACATAGCACTTCGTTCTCGACAAGATCGTTGACCAGCACTCTCAAACCCGCTAACCACGCCCTTTCTATCCATTTGTAATACATGGCTTCATGGGTGAGTGCATCGCGTTTCGGCCAATCTACAAAGGTAGGCCAACCAGTTGTTTCATGAACACCAAGTGGAACACCGCTGGGTCCGAGTAAATTGCCGACCAAATCCAAGCTACCCTGCTGGCCATGCTCGGACTCGCAGCTTCCCATTGCCTCGGTAACACCAAACGGATGAAAAGGTCGGCCCGCATGTGCGCCACCTAGGAATGTGGTTGAACTAATATGGGAGTGAACATCAGCAAAACCGATAACCGGCGCATCAACGCCGCTCCCCTTATAAGTCGTACCACTCGCATTGGTGCTTAACTCTGGAAAATTTGCACAACCCGTTGTTTCCGCGAACTTAAAACTAGTCACTCCGGTCGACTCGGCAAGCTCGACCCTAGACGTACTAGGATTAACGCCCAGCCCCATCTCGGCGGCAAACTCTGAAACTACTGTAAGGCTATTACCTACCCCACTAATAATCCAATTTGCGGTTTGAGATGGCGACGCCGTACTTTTGATAAGGCCGGCCGCCACGCTGAGAAATGAGCCGTCGTCACCGTATATTAGGTACTCGCCTAACGCCGTGGGCTTCATGTAAAACGGACTTGCATCAGCCAATTTAGTGGCCGTAGAAAAATAATTCCCATCTTCGTCGCGAACAACAAAGCGCCCTCGACTGTCACTCATTGCAAAACAAGCATTGGCTAGCTCAAAATTACTTGGCGCATATGTCAAAGTAGCATTAGTGTTTGTAGTTGAGGATGTGGACGAAGAAGATGAACCGCCGCACGCAGTTAACCCAACGCCTATCGCTAGAACTAACGCCAAACGAGTGTATATAGACATAATTACTTCCCAGAACAGTAAAACCAAATTGACGCGCTTGAAATCCAACAGCCATAAACGAACATCTAAAATCGCCGCCACCACAATTACACACTTTATATTAATGTGTAATTATACCTTGCAACGCGCACTAGCCATCGTGTCATAATTCACAATTGTGATGCTCAAACAAAGTTTTTATGTAAATTGATGCCGCTATGAATAGATCATCACCTATAGACTATGAAGTTGATCGATGTTTTACACATGGCAAAATGACATTAAAAGTATCGAATAACACATGACCTATCTGCGCATTTTTTTCTGTCATCCTAAGTTAATCTTTACTTGTCTGATCCTGTTCTTTTGCCAAATGGGAAACAGTCACTCATTTGGCCAAACCTACACGCTTCCGGTACCACTGACCTTATATTTGTATGGTGCTGCTGCGGCTGTGGCAACATCCTTCCTTATATTTGCCTATTTTCTACGTGACGACCATACAACCACAATCCCCGCTAAGCCCGCGTCGAAAATCGACATTCCAGTTAATGCCTCTCTCCACAAAACATTGCGCTTAACTAAACTGTGGCTCAAGATTTTTAGCGTTCTTATGTTATTGCTTTGCATCGCAAGCGGGTTTCTCGGTAATAGAAACCCCTACGGCAATTTTAATATGACTTTTTTCTGGGTGATTTTTTTATTAGCCTACGCCTATTCCTGCGCTCTGTTCGGCAACAGTTTCCAATGGCTAAACCCGTGGAGGACCATCGCAAATGGGCTAGGCCGTATTTACCCGCGATATCGACTGGGTCTTACCACTTATCCAGTTAAATTGAGTTATTGGCCTGCAGTGCTGTTGTACATGGGTTTTATTTGGATTGAATTATTTGGCACAACAACGCCAAGATCACTCTCTGAATATTTGCTTGCCTATACCGCGCTGACGCTATTTTTCTGTGGATTTTTCGGAATTGAAAGCTGGTGCCGCTACGGCGAGTTTTTCAATGTATTTTTCTCTCTACTTTCGGAGATGAGAATAACTTCACTGGCCAGTAACAAGCAATCGCAGGAGTTGACTATCTGCATCCATAGTCCTGTGGCGAAACTAAATCACTCTCAACCAAAAGAATTAAGCCTGCTAGTGTTTATCTTAAGTATGCTGGCGTCCACCGCGTTCGACGGATTACACGAAACTCAACTCTGGATACGAAGCTTTTGGGTAGAACTAAACCCTTATTTACAACCCTATGTCGGCAAAAATCCATTCGTCGCCTACCCCAAATTACGGACATTCTATTCAGTCTATCAATCTGCGTGGCTGCTAATCCTACCTGTATTGTATTTTCTGGTTTACTTCAGTTTTATCTGGCTATGTAAACGTATTGCAAAAAGTAATCTATCCACCCGAGAACTAAGTCTTCATTTTGCCTACTCACTGTTGCCCATCGTCTTGGCATACCACCTAAGCCATTACTACCCCTTGCTACAGACGCAAGGAATTAAGATCATCAGCTTAGCGTCTGACCCCTTCGGGATGGGTGCGAATATTTTTGGAACTGCGAATTGGTTTCGTGCACCGATCATTCCAAACGTGGAAACTATCTGGCACTCTCAGTTAGCACTTATCGTGGGAGGCCACATCATAAGTGTCTATATAGCGCATCTGCAGGCACTTTCACTGTTTGGTTCTCGGCGCCAAGCTTTGCTTAGCCAACTCCCGATGCTGGTCTTGATGGTGGCATTTACAGTACTGGGCCTATGGATATTATCCTTGCCCATGGGCACATCAAACTGAGAACATTAAACCGAATTCAGCCCAACGCGATCTTCATATCTGGCTCTATTGCGGACTGATTTCCGATCATTTCGTCATACGCTGAATGATGAACCATAAATGCCTTTTTCTTACAGCCGTTAGCGAGTAATACCGACTTAATTTCACCCACACTACGACGGCATAGCGGCGTGTTATCCAATTCAAAAACCCTAAGTAACCTCCCCTCAAGAGCAACAAAGGCTATATACAAGCCGCCTTCAATAGACCGAATTATAATTTCTGTAATCGGTAAAGCCGCCAACTGATCTGTAAACACTTTTGTCATTTCTTCACCTATTATTATTTGTGAATGGACTACAACATATAAACCAATGCACAAATACAACTTCTTTACGCATACATCCTAGCAACAGATTTCCTTTAAAGGGCAGAGCAGATAGCCCTTTTTAATAACGCTCTGCTACAGCTCTGAAATAGCAAAAACGAGGCCAGCTTCTATTACTTTTTAAAAATCATATTTTTATGACCCCAGACAAAAGTACTTAGTTGCATAATCTTTGGTATAATTTTGAGTTGCACTGCTACCACGGAAACCTAATCTCATGTCAGTCCAACCCCAGCTAATTGACGCCTCACTTACTGTCACAAATCGTTACGCTATTCTTTGCTTTGAGCGGGATGATGTTCGCAATGCACTAACCGGAACCGCATTAATAGACGATCTGTGCGCGACTATAGAATGGGCTAATATGAATAAGGAGATATCATGTCTCATCATCACCGGAGCAGGCTCCGCGTTTAGCTCAGGCGGCAATGTAAAAGACATGCGGGACAAGGTAGGTATGTTTGGCGGCAGTCCAACGGAAATAAGCGATAGCTACAAAAATGGCATACAGCGAATCTCGCGTGCCATGCACAGCGCGGAGATTGTCACCATCGCGGCGGTAAATGGCGCTGCAATAGGAGCCGGTTTCGATCTCTGCTGCATGGCAGATATACGAATTGGCTGTGAGAACACCCGCTTCGGTGAAACCTTTATTAATCTTGGCATTATCCCCGGAGACGGGGGAGCGTGGTTCCTGCAGCGCCTTGTCGGCTATCAACGAGCCGCTGAACTTACTTTTAGTGGCCGCATCATCGACAGCACAGAGGCGTCGAGTTTGGGACTGTTACTTGAATGCGTACCAAAAGAAACACTTTTGGCAACCGCTGAAGACTATGCCAAGGAATACGCCAGCAAACCGCCACAAGCTTTACGCGCCACAAAACGTTTAATGAAAGCCGCGCAGCGACAAGAGCTAGGGGATTTTCTGGACGTTTGTGCCGACGTTCAAAGCCAATGTCACCACACCCAAGACCATCAACGCGCCATCAATGCCTTTCTAAGCAAGACCACCGCACAGTTTGAGGGCAATTAATTCACAACAGCACCGTAATGGCTAACAGGAAGATGCCACCGACGAATAAATCGCGTGGTGGTATCTAACCTATGCGGGACTCACCTCTACTTTATCAACCACGCCACTACCCTCTTCATAGATTTCCATCGTGACAGTAAACCCCCACAGGCGGCTAAGATGTTTTAGCACTTCGGTGGCATCGTCTGTTAATGGTCGATCTCTGAGGCGGTTATAACGTAAGGTCAAGGATCGATCACCCATGTGCTCATAACGATAGATCTGTATATCTGGGATTAGCACGTCGCGGTTGTACTGTTTCGACAAAAGGCGCCGTACCTCCCGATATCCAGCCTCATTGTGAATTGCCTCGACCCTTAAGTGATCTTCTTTATGCTGATCCGCTATGGCAAATAAGTGAAACTCGCGGATTAGCTTCGGCGACAAATATTGAGCGATAAAAGACTCGTCCTTGTAGTTGCGCATGGCAAAGTCCAACACCTCTCGCCAATCTTTATCAACTATGTCTGGAAACCACGCTCGATCCTCATCGTCGGGCTCCTCACAAATACGACGAATATCCTTCATCATCGCAAAACCCAGCGCATAGGGATTGATGCCCGAATAGGCCGGATGATCAAATCCCGGCTGCATTACTACATTGGTGTGTGACTGAAGAATTTCGAACATAAAGCCATCATCGACCAGCCCGCGATCGTACATGGTGTTCAGTAAGGTGTAATGCCAGAAGGTCGCCCACCCCTCGTTCATCACCTTGGTTAATCCCTGAGGATAAAAATACTGGGCGAGTTTACGGACGATCCTAACAATCTCTCGCTGCCAAGGCTCTAGGGTCGGTGAATACTTCTCGATGAAGTAGAGTAGGTTTTCCTGAGGCTCTGGCGGAAAGTTGCGCTTCTTCTTTTTGGCGCCCGCCTTGTCTACCGCCTTTTGCGGTAATGTCCGCCATATATCATCGTACTGTTTCCACGCATGCTCTTCTCGCTCATGCTGGCGATGCAGTTCGTCCTCTGCCGACAGTGGTGACGGCCGGTGAAAGCGATCTACGCCGTGATCCATCAAAGCATGACAGGCGTCAATCGTTTCCTCTACCCGCTGCTCGCCAAAGCGCTGCTCACAATCAAAAATATACTTGCGGGCAAACACCATGTAATCGACGATAGCATCAGCACTGGTCCACTGTTTAAAAAGGTAATTGCCTTTGAAAAAGGAGTTGTGCCCATAGCAGGCATGAGCAATAACCAGCGCCTGCATCGGCATACTATTATCTTCCATTAAATAGGCTATGCAGGGATCAGAGTTTATAACCAACTCGTAGGCTAGGCCTCTCATACCACGGCGGTACGCTTCTTCGTTTTGAATAAACTCCTTACCGTAACTCCAATGACTGTAGCTTATTGGCAAGCCCACTGAGGCGTAGGCATCTAGCATTTGCTCAGAAGCAATGACTTCTATTTGATTCGGATAAGTATCTAATCCGTACTCTTTGGCGATTACCGCGATTTCTTTATCGTAGCGCTGTAACAGCTCGAAATCCCAATCGCCACCATGTGACAACACGCTGTTTTTCATTTTAGCAGCCGTCATACAGACTCCTTCTGAAACAACTCGCGCAAGACCGGATACACATCACTTCGATCCATTACCGTGCTCATCGCGAAGCTACTTTCGCGTATCTGACTGTAGGCAGCAGCGAGAGGTGTGATTGTCGTGGGGCTATCGGGCACTTCGACATAGGCAAAATATTTACACCAAGGCAATATATCCTTGCTTAATCTCATTGCACTGCGCTGAGGATCACTACCAAAGGCATCACCATCAGACACTTGAGCGCCATAAATATTCCACGTATTTGGCGGGTAGCGCTCTTGTTGAATCTCTATCATTAAATCCAGCGCAGACATCACTACCGTTCCGCCAGTTTGTGGATCATGAAAGAAGGCGTGCTCATCGACTTCCTCTGCATTAGAGGTGTGACGAATAAAGACCAGTTCAACCTGCTCGTATTTTCTGCTCAGAAAAAGATACAACAGAGTATAAAACCGCTTTGCCAAATCCTTTTTGTCTTCAGACATAGACGCCGACACGTCCATTAGGCAAAACATCACCGCCCTACTGATAGGTTTGGGTTCTTTAACTCTATGGCGAAAACGCAAATCGTACTCATCTAAAAAAGGAATACGCTCAATACGTTTTTCAAGCGCCTCGATTTCTTCAGCAGACCCACCGGACTTGATCAACTCTTCAAGTTCTCGCTTAAGCGGAGCCGTCAAAGCGATACGGCGCGCCATCGCATTTTTAACTGAGCGCGGAACAGACAAATTTGCGGGTACGCCACTTGGCGTATAACCAGCGCGACGATAGGTAAACTGTTGGGAATCACCCAGCACGGTACGCGCCAAGCGAGGGAGTTCGAGGTCATCAAAAAACAGGTTCATGAACTCTTCTTTAGAAAGAGTAAACATGAAGTTGTCTTGGCCTTCATCGCCCTGACCTTCACCGCCAGAACCACTACCACCACCACCGCCAGACTTCGGCTTAGCGATCATATCGCCGGTATTAAATTCCTTATTACCAGGGTGCACCATCTCACGATCGCCACCACGTCCAATACGAAACCGCGGCTCAGAAATATCCTTAACCGGAATCCCGACCTCGCCACCGCGAGACATATCGGTAATAGACCGGTCCGCCACAATATCTGCGACCGAGCGCCGCAGCTGTGCCTTATACCGCTTGATGAACCGCTGGCGATTCGTCGCGTTTTTATTGCGATCATTCAGGCGGCGGTCAATAATCATTGACATAGTACGCCCCTTATATTGGCCGTATAATTAACCTGCCTTTCTGACCCGCAGATACCACTCAGACAATAACCGCACCTGTTTAGGTGTATAACCTTTCTCCACCATTCGAGTTACAAAGTTTTCGTGTTTTTGTTTATCCTCGGCAGAGGCCTTGGCATTGAACGAAATCACTGGCAGCAACTCTTCAGTACTAGAGAACATTTTCTTCTCTATCACTTCACGCAGCTTTTCGTAACTTGTCCAGCTGGGGTTGCGTCCTTCATTTTGTGCCCGCGCGCGCAACACAAAATTCACAATCTCGTTGCGGAAATCTTTGGGATTAGCAATACCAGCTGGCTTCTCAATTTTTTCGAGCTCACCATTAAGCGTGCCGCGATCAAAAATGGCTCCTGTTTCTGGATCGCGATAGTCTTCATCTTGTATCCAGTAATCTGCAAAAGTGACGTAGCGATCAAAAATATTCTGACCGTACTCTGAGTAAGATTCCAAATAGGACGTTTGGATTTCCTTACCCACATACTCTGCGTACCGAACAGCAAGCCAGCCTTTAATAAACTCTAAGTAAATCCGCTGCGTATCCTCTGGTAATTGCTCGCGCAAAATACGTTGCTCAAGCACATACATTAAGTGCACGGGGTTCGCCGCAATTTCAGAGTTATCGTAGTTAAAGACCGCCGATAAAACCTTAAAGGCGAAGCGCGTTGACATGCCGTTCATGCCTTCATCAATGCCGGCATAATCACGATACTCTTGGAAGGACTTAGCCGCTGGATCAGTATCTTTTAACGACTCGCCATCATAGACGCGCATTTTAGAATAAATGCTCGAATTCTCTGGCTCTTTCAAACGCGTCAGTACCGAGAATTGCGCCAGCATTTCCATGGTGCCTGGGGCGCAAGGTGCAGCCGCCAGTGAACTGTGACGAAGTAGCTTTTGGTAAATTTTTACCTCTTCCGACACCTGCAGGCAGTAAGGCACTTTGACGATGTACACCCGGTCTAAAAATGCCTCGTTGTGCTTGTCATTACGGAAGCTCTGCCATTCGGATTCATTGGAGTGAGCAAGGATGACACCTTGGAAAGGAATCGCAGAGAAGCCTTCCGTGCCCTTGTAGTTACCCTCTTGCGTTGCAGTTAGCAAGGGGTGCAACATTTTTATCGGCGCTTTGAACATCTCGACAAACTCAAGTAAGCCTTGGTTTGCCAAACATAGTCCACCGGAGTAGGAGTAGGCATCAGGATCATCCTGAGCGTAGGCCTCTAACTTGCGGATATCGACTTTACCTACCAATGTCGAAATATCTTGGTTGTTTTCATCGCCAGGCTCGGTTTTAGTAACAGCGACCTGCTTTAATACAGAGGGCTGAATCCGCACGACACGGAATTTGGTCAAGTCCCCTTCGTATTCTTCTAGGCGCTTAATTGCCCACGGAGACGACAAACCAGTGAGATAACGCTGCGGAATACCGTACTCTTCTTCCAACTGTTTGCCATCACGCAATGGATCGAATAAACCCAGCGGAGACTCATTAATTGGCGACCCTTTAATGGCGTATATAGGCGCCGCTTCCATCAATTTTTTCAAACGTTCTGCAATCGACGATTTACCACCGCCAACGGGTCCTAGTAGATAAAGAACCTGTTTACGCTCTTCCAGACCTTGGGCGGCGTGTTTGAAAAACGCGACAATCTGCGCGATGACATCTTCGAGCCCATAGAACTCTTCGAATGCAGGATAGCGAGGAATTAATCGGTTGGAAAATATACGGGATAAGCGCGGATCTTTGCGGGTATCGATCAACTCAGGCTCACCAATTGCGGCAAGCATACGCTCAGCGGGGGTTGCGTAAGCAAGTGGGTCTTGACGGCAAAGGTCAAGATAGGCCTCTAGGGACATTTCTTCATCACGCCCCTTCAGGTATTGCTCACGAACATTCTCAAGTATGCCCATCTTTGCAATCTCCTTCTGTGCTGAACTTTGACGCTTAAATTTACCTATTTAATAGCTAAATCAGAACGCCTTAAAAGTGTGCAAGCATCTTTACTGTACTCTGATACGCAACTGCCATCCAGTTGGTTTATCAATAATTTAGATAAAATTATTAAATAAAAAATTACGATATCTAAAATAAGAACTGTGTCGCACCACAGTCAAAATAATCATGCGGATAGCAATAATTCTCTATCTTGGATACTACCTATTAGACCGCACGATATGCGTACAACGGCCAGTTTTTTACATTGTGCGATTAATTGCCTTAGCCTACGCACTATCACCATAACCCCTAAGCGGTTAAGGCGTAAATTGGTTGTAACCGAAAGCGTCAACGCTTATCAGTGCTCTATTTGACCTAAGTTGGCGTGAAGCACACTGCCATTGATCACAGGGTTTCGCGCGCAAAACAAAATCGTCTCTACTATCTCAACAGGATCGATTAATCGCCCAAAACTCACCATGCCGGTAATCGCTGCCATCACCGAGGGATCGTCGCCGATATTGCCGCGCAACATAGCGGTATCCGTAAAACCCGGGCAGACACACGCGGTATGAATACCACGGCCCACCAAATCTTGGGTAGTCGCACGCATCAAGCCAATAACACCGTGCTTGCTCGCAATGTACGACGCACAGCCCGCGACGGCCTTTTCACTTAGCGTAGACCCCATATACAAAATTGCCGAGCCCGCCTTCATAAACGGTATTAACAGCGCATTCAATTGCTGTGGCGCCACAAGATTGACCTGCAGTACATTGGCGAAGTTATCCGCTGACAAATTCTTTACCGTATCACCGTCATGACGAGCCGCATTATGAAGCAACACCACCTCATCAGCGCCTGCGGCAATCTCTTCTAATTGGACGATGCAATTATCCAGCCAATCCCGGTTTTGCATATCAGCACTTATGTGCACGGCCCCCGCCAACTCTAATGGTCGACGCGACAAATTTACAACTCGGTACCCTTCACTTAGAAAGCGTTTTGCCGTCGCAAAGCCAATTCCTTGGCTGCCGCCACTCACTATCAACACCTTATTCATTCAAATGACTCTTTATTACAATTAATGTCGCCAAATTTGCTGAAGATCACTCCAACTATTCCGACAGCAATGAATTACACAACGTTGACCGCCAGAAAAGTGGTTTTTCGGCGAGCAACTCACATTTAGCAGTACAGTGCCGCTAATCCCGAGTCCAGCTAGCTGAACCCCACTGCCCAGGCCCGGAGGACACCTTCATAACTAACTCCCGAATTTCATTCCCTTCTATAAAGGGTGCATCGGTTAACAACAGCTCCAACAAATAACGGGCAAATTCCTCTACCGTGGTATTACGTACCGGTAATACGAGGGTATCTGACTTTAAAAAGGGAATTTCTTCGCCGTTAAACTCAGCAACATAAACATTTCCACGCTCCACTATCCGCATATAAGGCGAGTCAGCAGGCAGCAGGGTATACTCATCTAGAGTTGCACAAAGCTTACGTAAGCGGCTCTTAATTTCGACATAACTGAAGCACATGCCGTTATCACCCACATCAGCAGTGAGTAAGAGACTGACTTTAAAGTTGTGGCCGTGTAAACGCTCACGATCGGTGGCAGAAAAAATGGTGAAGTGAGCACCAGAAAATTTCAGGTCTTCTTTGCAAATTTCTATACTGGTGTAGGCTTTGACAGGCATTACACTCGCGTTCCTTATTTTTTTGCGACTCGTTATTGAGTATCAGCTCGCCTCTGGCAAGCGCAGATTTTGACACTATAGCTTACCTCAGTGCCGAAAAGCTTACACCCCCGCTGGGTAGTCGGCCAAAGCGGAAACCACCGCGGCCAAAAGCTGAGCTTCATCCAACTGGCTGCCATCAACTCTAATATCTGCATATCGAAGATACAGCGGTCGACGCTCTGTATAAACACCACTCAAATCCTGCCCCGGAGGCCCCGCAATACCGCGCTGAGCAAAGTTCTTCACCCGTTCAACTATCTCTGTCAGGGGAATATCGATAAAGACACTAGGACCATATTTTCGCAGCGAGTTCATCGCAGCCTCGCTGTAAACCGCGCTCCCGCCCGTGGCCACAACTTTATTAGAAAAGTCACTCGTCTGCAGCACGTCGGCTTCAATCGCCCGCAAGCGCAGATAACCATACCTGTCTAACAACGCTTGCAGAGTCTGCCCCTCACGCTCCTCGATTAAGCGATCGGTATCCACAAACTCTACGCCACGCTGCAATGCCAGAGTACGCCCTATTGTCGACTTCCCCGCACCGGGCATACCGATGAGTACTACGCTAAACGACATGACTTTAGACATAGATAGCAATAACGCCTCTGACTTACCAAACCAAGGGTCACAGTGCCATAAAAACACCACAACAAAAATACTGAATGACATACAAAAAAAGACGGTACCCACCGAAGCAGGCACCGTCAAAAGAATGACAGGAAGAGAAATAAATCTAGTGTGGCTGCGAGGGCTCGATGCGCTCGCAGCCACTAAGGGTTAAGACTGGAACATTTCTAAAATTGAAGAGAAGTCGCGCTGCGCATTCCCTTTAGAAGAGAACGAGGCGTATAGGCTACGCGCCAAGGCACCCATTGGCACCGAGCTTTGCGTCACCAAACTATTCTCCATCGCCAAGCCAAGGTCTTTAAGCATCAACTGAACCATAAAACCCGGTTGATAATCATTTGATGCAGGGGCTGTTGGCATAACATCTGGGTAGGGATTATAGTTTTCCAGCGACCAGTTTTTGCCTGAACTATTCAACATAATCTCTGACAGTACTTTAGGATCTAGGCCGTTATTCGCACCTAACTGCAGAGCTTCTGCAGTACCAACCATATGCACCGCTAACAACATATTATTGCAAATCTTAGCAATCTGTCCTGCGCCGTGGTCGCCGGCATGGAAGATATTCTTACCCATGCCTTCCAAAACCAATTTACCCCGAGCGAAACCCTCAGCACTGCCGCCGCACATAAATGCCAGGGTACCGGCTTGCGCTGCTTTCACGCCACCAGAAACCGGTGCATCAATCATTTGCAGTCCGCGCGCTGCGGCAGCCTCACCGACACGACGTGCAGTGTCTGCATCAATCGTACTGCAATCCATAAACAAGGTACCGTCTGCAGCCTTAGCCACCAAACCTTCTTCACCAAGATACAAGCCAGCCACATGTTTACCCGCAGGCAGCATGGTAATAACCGTATCGGCTCCAGCCAAGGCCTCAAGCGCCGTCGCGGCCTTTGATGCGCCCTGCGCCACCACGGCATCCATAGCGGCCGTTACCAAATCAAACACTGTCACTTGGTGACCGGCTTTGACCAAATTGGCGGCCATTGGCCCACCCATATTACCCAAACCGATAAACGCTACCTTAGCCATAATACCCACCTGTTTGTTAAACCTAAGATGCTCAAATGAACACCCTTTATTATTTAAAAAATGAGACAGCCAAAACCGCCTCAAAACCTTCTACAGACAATGACCACGCAAGATTTTAGAGATCACCCAGTGGATTCACTGCCCACGGTGCAGTGAAATGCTGATCAATCAGATCTTGTGGCACATCAGCCGGTGACGCATGTTGCCAAGCTGGATTCTTGTCTTTATCAATTAACAAGGCTCGAACTCCCTCAGCAAATTCTGGCCGACGAATAATCGCAGTAGATAGCAATACCTCAGCTTGAAATGCCGCTTTTAAACTTATGCCCCTGCAACGGCGAATCTGCTCAGCAATTAAGCGTGCGCTTAAAGGCGAACCCGACGCCAAAGTCGCAGCCGCTTTTTGTATCCAAGGGTTGTCAGATTGCGCAGCAATAATAGTGTTAATGACCGTAAGGTCGTCATCCGCTGAACACAGCTCTGCAATTTCAGAGGCAGCCGCTTCAACATTGCCGGCGGGCAGTGCCGTCTTGGAACGAGCAGTAAACGTCGCCATTAAATCAAAGACACGCTCTTGGTTTTCCGCCACGCCCGTTGACCAAACTGTTTCCGTTAGTGCATTGAGCACCTCACCCGCGTATTCATGTTCAACAAAGCCTTCAGCCAGCCCCAAATACAAGGCATCAGCCGCATTAAACGATGCACCCGTTAAGGCCAAGAACAATCCCGTGTGACCAGGCATTCGGTTCAAAAAGTAGCTGCCGCCAACATCCGGGTATAAACCAATGGTGACCTCCGGCATAGCCAGACGAGTCTTTTCGGTGACAACGCGATAGCTACCCGCTGCAAACACACCCATACCACCACCCATAACAATACCGTGCCCCCATACAATGACCGGTTTGTCGAATTGGTGCAGCAAATAGTCAACGCGATACTCCTGCTCAAAAAACGCTTCTGCGTACTCACAGGGACCGCCGGGCTGCTCAACAGATGACCTATATAAAGCCTGAACATCACCACCAGCACACAAAGCCTTTTGACCTGAGCCGTGAATAAAGACACAGGCAATGTCACTGCGCTCGCGCCATTCGCGAAGCTTAACCAACATCAACTGGACCATGTTCAAGGTCAGTGAGTTCAGCGTTTTTTCTACATTCAGTGTAATAACACCGACCGAGGGCCCGCTGGCAGAACGTCGCTCTTCAAATAAAACTTCTTCTATATGACCAGTCATTACGCGTTCTTCCACTCTGGGCTGCGTTTTTCAAGGAAGGCATTCACACCCTCTTTTTGATCCAATGTGTCGAACAACTGAATAAAGCGCTCCCGCTCTAACAGTAAGCCCTGTGGCATTACCGCTTCGCGTGGCTTGTGGATCAGCTCTTTACAGAAGGTCACAGACACAGGGCTTTGTTGGGCAACCTGCGCCGCCAACGCCAATGCAGCTTCTTTAGACTTGCCAGACTCAACCACTTCCTCTACCAAACCCAAGCTCAATGCCTTGTCAGCTTTAATACGCTCGCCACACAAGATAATACGCTTAGCCCAACCCGGGCCAACCAGGGCGGTTAAGCGCTGAGTACCACCGGCACAGGGTAGCAAGCCCACCTTCGCCTCTGGCAAAGCCAATTGGGCATGGGATTCTGCAATACGGATATCGCAGGCCAAAGCGCACTCCAAACCGCCACCCATAGCAAAGCCATTCACAGCCGCAATCGACACGCCGCGGAAGTCTGCCAAGGCCTCAAAGGCCTGACCGAATTTCAAACCAATATCCTGAGCGACAGCTTTGTCGCCACTGGCGAACATTTTTAAATCTGCACCTGCTGAGAAAAATTTCTCACCGGCACCAGTAATAACCAAGCTGTAGATATTTTTGTCGGCGTTTAAATTAGCGATTAACTCGCGCATGCCACTTAATGACTCTGAGTCCCACGTATTCGCACCAGGGTTGTCAATAGTGATCAATGCTGTGTGTTCAATGATTTCTACTTTTAGTTTTTCCGTGGGACTGTAGTTGCTCACTTAATCACCTCCAAGGCGCCTTCTATTAATAAACGTCGGCCAATAATGACCCGCATAATTTCATTTGTACCTTCCAGAATCTGATGCACGCGGCTGTCGCGAACATGACGTTCCAGAGGGTATTCTTTAATGTATCCATAACCACCGTGCAGTTGCAGGGCGTCATTACAAATTGTAAAACAGACATCGGTGACAAAGCGTTTCGCCATGGCGCAGTAGGTACTAGCTTCAGGATCGCCGCTATCAAGCTTAAACGCGGCCAAACGCACCATTTGCCGCGCCGCTACCAAATCAGTAGTCATGTCGGCTAGCTTAAACTGAGTGTTCTGAAAATCAGCAATCGCCTGCCCAAATTGCTTACGCTCTTTAACGTACTCAATGGTTGTTTCCAGCGCAGCTTGGGCGGTACCGATAGAGCAGGTGGCAATATTGATGCGTCCGCCATCTAAGCCCTTCATGGCAATTTTGAAACCTTCACCTTCTTTACCGAGTATATTTGCTGCGGGAACCACCACGTCTTCAAAGGTCACGGTGCGTGTTGGCTGGCTATTCCAGCCCATTTTTTCTTCTTTCTTTCCGTAGCTTACACCTGGCGCATCGGCGGGAATGGCAAAGGCGCTAATACCCTTGGGGCCATCAGTACCAGTGCGAAGCATAACCACTAGTAAGTCTGTGGAACCGGCGCCGGAGATAAACATTTTGCTACCGTTAACGATGTAATTATCGCCATTTGCACGCGCAGTACTGCGTAAATTACCTGCATCGGAACCAGCACTGGGCTCGGTTAAGCAATAGGAGGCCAACTTTTCGCCCATGACCAAATCACCACACCACTCCTCGATCAGAGCAGGCTTACCGTAGGTGCCCACCATGCTGGTGGCCATATTGTGAATGGTCAAAAACGCAGCTGTTGACGTGCAGCCTCTAGCCAGTTCTTCAACAATGACACTGGTATCGAGACGACTCATGCCTAAGCCGCCGGCATCTTCGGGGGTGTACATTCCCATAAAGCCAAGCTCACCCGCTTGCTTGAGTGCGTCTTTAGGGAAAATATGCTCTGCATCCCACTGAGCCGCATTTGGCTTGAACACACCGTCGGCAAATGACCGCGCACTTTCGGCGAACGCTTTTTGATCGTCGGAAAGGTTAAAGTCCATATTGTTCTCTTTTATTTAGACTGATAAATAACAAAACGCCGCAATAAAGCGGCGTTATACGCGATTGATTACTTAAACTTGTCCATTACTTTGCCGAACAGCTCTTCATCAGTTGGAATCACTTTGGTGACAGCCAATGGCTTAGATACCCAAGTTTCGTTAATCAGATCGCGCCATGTGATGTTGTTATTGGTGCTATTACCACCCCAAGAGCCACAGCCCAAAGAGAAGGTTTGACGCATGCCATTCCACAAGTTACCGCTGTTAGACGGCGCTTGTGGTTGGTTAACCATAACCCGTGAGGTTTTAGTCGCGTAGGCAAACTTCATGATGTTCTCATCGCTATAGGAGTAAATACCACATGAATGACCTTGACCTTGGTAGGCTTGGATCGCATTGGTCATCGCAATAGCGCCATCAATATCTTTCACGGTGTAGAACGCCATCACAACTGACATTTTCTCGCCAGAGAAAGGGTGCTCTGGACCCGCGCCGGTTTCAGGAACGATAAAGAAGGTTTTGCCCTCAGGCAAATCAATACCCGCCATTTCTGCTAACACGGTCGCTGGCTGAGCAACGATGCGCGCCGCAATGTGGCCGTCTTCCCAAATAATGCCCTGCAATTTCGCCTTTTCTTCTGCATTACAAATGTAACCGCCCTGCGCTTGAAGCTTCTCAAGCAGCGCTTCAACATTTGATTCAAAGGCGATTACCGCGTTATCAGAAGAGCACGATGCGGCTAAATCTAAGGTTTTAGAGATGCGAATTTTTTCAGCCGCTTCGTCTAGATCCGCGGTGTCATCGACAGTAATAACCGCATTACCCGCGCCCACACCAAGTGCAGGAGTACCACTTGAATAGGCAGACTTAACCATTGGCGCGCCGCCAGTAGCTAAAATACGATCACACTGCTTCATTAATTCTGCGGTACCTTCCATAGACGGGCTGTCCATAGAAATAACCAAGTCTTCTGGCGCGCCACAGGCTTTAAGAGCTTCGCGCATCAAATCGCAGATCATTTTATTGGTAAGTTTTGAGCGTGGGTGGGGTGCAACGATAATTGAATTACGTCCTTTCACCGCCGAGATAGCCTTAATCACTGGCGTCGCTTCTGGGTTGGTACATGGCGTTAAAGCGCCTATAACACCAACCGGCTTAGCAATTTTAACAATATTGCGCTCTTTGTCTTCTTCCAGAATACCCACAGATTTGTCATTAATAATGTCGAACAAGGCCGCGCGGGTTTTCTTAAATATCTTGAGGAACTTGCCGTCGTAGTTACCGAGTTGGGTTTCTTCTACAGTAAACTTCGCAATCTTCTCAGCCACATCTTGCCGCGCAACCGACCACACCATGGCAGTAATAAGCTCATCAACCTGTTCTTGGGTATAGTTTGCAATTTGCGCCTGTGCCTTACGCGAACGCTCAACAAGAGACTGAACAAACTTGGCTTCTTCAGAAGTAGCTGCGGCGGTTTCAACGGCCATGGTGTTTCTCCGGGTTATTTTTGTGGCTAACAATAGCGCACGCGGTCAATCCCGTATGCGCGCAAAGAGGGCACTATATAAACACATCCCCGCCAGACGTAGGATTGACTATATTGCCGACTTGATGGACTATATTGCGCATGTAACGAAGTTTATTAACCCATCTCACACATACTATAAAGCTATATTTAACAAAGGCTTACGATGGCAATCACCTCCGACTGGCCGCTTCCACCATTAGGAATACGCTTTCTCACACCGCAATTTATACAAACCCAGCTAGCCGGTCACCCTTTAACCGAGGGCCTATTCCCGGTTGCCATGGGCTACTACCCCGCCGCATTCGGCCATCGAATGCATCGCCAACAAGAAAACAGCTACTTACTTATCTACTGCATCGACGGTAAAGGCACATTAATGTGCGATGACAAACGCTACCGAATTCGCAGCGGCGATATTATTCTGCTGCCACCCAATCACCCCCATGCATATAAAGCTGATACAAAAGACCCTTGGACAATTTATTGGCTTCATTTTAATGGCCGTCTCGCCGACCATTTCTATCAACATATCCAGCTGAGTACGCCGTCGTTTAATATCGGTGTACAACCACGCGTCGTAAGAATATTTGATGGTCTATCTGAATTAAGGCGAAGTGGCTACCAGCTGGCAGAGTTCATTCAGGGCGGGCACCAACTCCAAGCTCTACTAAGCTATATCGCCCTTCTGGTGCGTCAGGAACGACCGCAAAGCGGAAAAGCACTGAACTGGGAAAGGCTGCGCGCAACAATGCAGGAGCATGTACACGGCCAACTTAACTTGGACGAGTTAGCAGCCAGTGCAAAACTCTCAAAATACCACTTCTCCAAAAAATTTAAGGCGCACACTGGTCAATCGCCCATACAGTATTTTATTAACATGAAAATCCAACGGGCCTGCTACCTACTCGACAGTACCGGGCAATCCGTAAAACAAGTTGCCGCGTCGGTGGGTTATGATGATGCGTATTATTTTTCTCGCCTGTTTAAGAAAACTATCGGCGTGGCGCCGAATGAATATCGAACACATCGCCGCTAAGCCAAGCTCCCAATGCTGGTACATTGCCAAACACCTCAACAAATTTATCTAAAGCATAATCCAACAATTCTAGTACCCAAAGATCACGAATTCGGCATAGATCAAAATTCATCTAATACCATTTCAACAAACCCACCCCAAAACTAAATTACAAAAAATAAAAAATGTGACACATGAATTCACGCCAACCTATATCTGTGTAATAGCGCTTATTTTTAAGCGTATAAGTATATTTACCAATACAATTTTTAAAAATTATATTTCATTAAACGAGACCAAACTCACAAAAATAACAATCAATCATAGGCGCACATTGAGGAAAAAAATTACTTCCGACAGAATGAGCTCATTCGGAAAAAATGAGACCAGCGCTCACCGATGAAGATCTTAATCAGTATGACGCTAAATATGATCAGTCTTATCAAACACAAGGATTTATTATGAATAAGAAAATGAAAGCACTACTTGGCGGTTTGGCAATAGCTAGTTCAGCAATGACAGCGCAGGCGCAAATACCTGTTGTAGGCGGCTTATTAAGCGGCTTGCCTGTCGTAGGCGGCATAGTGGGTGGCGACTTACTTGGCGGCGATTTACTTGGAGGCCTACCCGTCGTCGGCGGTCTAGCTGGCGGAGATCTACTTGGCAGCTTACCTGTTGTAGGTAGTCTAGCAGGCGGTGACTTACTCGGTGGATTACCCGTTGTTGGTGGTTTGGCAGACGGCGGCTTACCCGTGCTTGGCAGTTTAACTGGGGGTGGCTTACCCATTATCGGTAGCCTGAGCGGTGGTGGACTACCCATAATCGGCGGCCTAACCAGCGGCGGATTACCTGTCATCGGTGGTCTCACCGGTGGTGGCTTGCCGATTGTTGGCACCCTTCCCGTTATTGGTGGCTTATTAGACGGAGACCTACTTGGCGGCGGTTTGCCAGTTGTTGACGGCCTTCTCGGTGGCGGCATCCCTCTTGTTGGCGGATTACCCGTTGTTGGTGGCGTGGTAAGTGGCTTGCCGATTGTTGGCGACATTCTATAAACCACATATCCAAAACTATCTCATCAAAGCCGAGCACGACGCTCGGCTTTTTGCTTTTTGCCTATGGGCATACAAAAATTAAAACAGCAAGAAGTGAAAACAATGGCCGATATGCAGCCCGTATACGCGTCCCGAAAAATCAGCGGCAAGCGCTTAAAATAGCAGCTATTGAGTAGAAGCAAGCCCAGCTAAAACACTGAGGCGATCCTATAGCTCGGCGAAGGCCGAGCTATAGGAACACAATTACGACTCTGGCAATTCCGCGTTATGGTAAACGTTCTGCACATCATCTAAATCGTTGAGCATATCCATGAATTTTTCAAACATGGGTAAATCATCACCGCCAACGGGAGACGTGTTTTGCGCTAAAAACTGAATTTCATCCACATCAAAGTCGGTAACCCCCATTTCCATCAATGCCTGCTTGGCTTTGAAATAGTCGGTGTTCGGTGCAAATACCGAGATTTTTCCACCTTCGTTTTCAATATCGCTGACATCAACATCCGCTTCCATCAAAGCCTCTAATACTGCCTCTTCATCGTCACCACTAAATACAAAAATGGCCGAATGATCGAACATATGACTGACACTACCTTGGGTACCGATTTTGCTTTTGGTTTTGGTAAAGCATAAACGCACATCGCCAAAGGTACGGTTGGGATTATCGGTAAGACATTCGATAATAACCATGCAGTTACCGGGGCCATAACCTTCATAACGGGCTAGCGAGAAATCTTCGCCTGCGCCGCCCTTGGCTTTCTCAATGGCTTTTTCGATAACGTGGGTCGGCACTTGATCTTTCTTGGCACGCTCTATCATGCCACGTAGTGCCAAATTTCCGGCGGGATCAAATCCCCCGGCTTTAGCACACACGTATATTTCGCGTCCGTATTTACTGTAAACCTTGGCCTTGGCATCTGAGGTTTTGGCCATGGAATCTTTGCGGTTTTGGTAGGCTCTGCCCATTGCGCTGCTCCGCTTAAAATAACAAAGACACGGATTTTACAGTCAGGTATTCAGATAGGGAAACTTTTCGTTATATTTCTACGCTCAGCGTAAAAAAAAACCATCTATCGTAAAAATGCCTGGCCACCGTCTACCGGTAATGTATGACCGGTGATATAGGCGGCATCAGGGCCACACAGAAAAACGACAACGCGGCCAACATCTTCTTCACAATCCCCTACTCTGCCGAGGGGAACCGTGCTCAAAAACTCTTCTACATCATCCCCTCCGCGCTCAACCCAGCCGCTCATCGCCGGTGACATCGCCAAGGGCATAATGCAATTCACACGGATATTATCTTCGCCCCATTCACAAGCCGCAGCGCGACTTAAGGCTCGCGTCGCCTCCTTAGCCGCTGCATAGGCACCAAAGCCAGCAGAGTTCGAGCGCATTGCGGCGGAACTGGCAACATTCACCACACTGCCATCACCGCGTAAAAAGGGGTAGCAGGCTTTCATAAACCGCAACGTAGCCAGCGGGCCAGAGTCCATGCCGTCTAGGTATTCATCTTCATTTATTTCGAGAAGGTTGCCGAGCGGCACAATCTGGGCGTTATTTACTAGAATATCGACGCCACCAAACTCATCAACAATTTCAAGTATGGCCGCATCTATATCTTCGGCCTCGGTGACGTCGCACACAAAGGCCTGCGCTTCGCCGCCGCGCCGATGAATTTCTGCACAGGTGGCTTCTAAGGTGGCTAAGGTTCGCCCAAGTACCGCAACAATGGCGCCCTCTGCAGCCAAAGCAAATGCAATCCCTGCCCCAACCCCTTGCCCACCGCCTGTTACCACCGCAATTTTATTTTGCAGAATAGCCATCACACACTCTCCTAGCGACGAATGTGACAAGCTAACAGCGTTTAATCCGCTAGCTGTGCCACGCTTTTCAGAATTAACCGTACCAGCAATGTTTGTCTGCTGACCCCGGTTTTTGAAAAAATCGACCGCAGATGCGTACGTGCGGTGTTGCGGCTCATACCTAATGCCGCGGAAGCCTCGTCTAGGCTTAAGCCGTCTGCCAATAACAAGGAAAGCTGCGCCTCAGTTGGCGTAAAGCCAAAGAGCTGAATTATCACAGCTACCGGTGCCTCAGCACCGTATTCTGGATCACTAATGAAAATCGCCACTGTTGGTACTGATTTTCCTTCTGACCACTCGGTGACTGGCACCGGCCGAGCAATAACGCCCAAATCAGAAAAATCACCGTCACGGGGCACTCTCATCGCTTCTACTACGGTTGGTTCATCACCCGCGCGATGCTCCAATATTCTATTAATTAAACGTTGTAATTTTTTGGTGGTCGCCTGATCACCCAACAATAACTGGCCGTCTTCCACTCGAACATCTGGCTCGCGAATAATTAAATGTTCTGCCATGCGGTTACAGCTTAGCACGCGGCCATTCTCATCAAGAATGATAGTCGCCAATGACAAACTTTCCACTGCACCGGCATACAAAGCACGCTCAGATTCAACTTTATTCAATCTGACATGGAAACGCAGCGCACGCTCCAAATGAGGCACCAGGGTATAAATTAGATCTCGATCGGCCTTATCAAAACTCGGGGAGTTTTCGCCACGAGCAACCCTCAAACCCGCGTTCATTTCTCCCGGCACGAGAATATCAACGCCCAGAGAGTCATATAGACCGGCAGGCTTCATACACAATTTGTAAAGCTCGCTGTCTAGCCAATCGTCGCCCGGTACCATTTCCATGAGGCTTTTTACTTCGCCAGGCCGCAGAGATTGAAAGGGGTCCATCGCAAATAAACGCTCTTGATAGCGCGCAATGCCTTCCAGATTGCCGCCAACCACCCGTAATACGCCGCGTCCCTTCTCTGAGGGCTGGTTTAATACAAGGGTAACCGATACCGCGTTCATCATTTTGCAAAGCACGGTCAAGAAATCTTGCCATGGCTCCTCTTCTAAAGGGCCCTGGTAAATTGTAGCAATTAAGTCATCAAAAGCGGGGTCAATAAGCATAATCAGTGGTTTACAGACCTTATTATTTAGTAAGGCGGCCAGTATAACCGAGAAAAGCACGTAGAAAAGACCTTCGATTGAAGGCCTCAAAATAGTATTGATTCGGACTAAGCCAAATTGGCTATTATAGACTTCCTGAAGGGCAGCTCCGCGAGTATCTAACTTAGCAGCCGCCCTTCAGAAATTCGCTAAATTAAACCCCGCGCCTTGGCCATATCTAAGGCGAGATCTTCGATCATATCTTCCTGCCCACCCACCGTGCGACGGCGACCCAGCTCAACGAGTATATCCCGCGACGACACACCGTATTTAGCCGCTGCGCGCTTAGCAAACAATAGGAACGACGAATATACGCCCGCGTAGCCCAAGGTCAGAGAATCGCGATCGATACGAATAGGGTTGTCCATAATGGGCGTCACCAAGTCCTCGGCGACATCCATAATCTTATATAGGTCGATGCCGTGATTGACCTCCATTCGGTCCATTACCGCAACGAGAACTTCTAAGGGTGTATTACCAGCTCCGGCTCCCAAACCGGCCACCGAACCATCAATACGATTAGCCCCTGCCTCAACCGCCACTAATGAATTCATAACACCCAGACTAAGATTATGGTGAGCGTGGAAACCAAGCTCTGTCTCTGGCTTCAGCTCGCGGCGCAATAGGGCAATGCGCTCCTTAACCTGATCCGGCAACAAGTAGCCTGCTGAGTCGGTGCAATAAATACAGTTGGCGCCGTAAGACTCCATGAGTTTAGCCTGCTCTACGATCTGCTCGGCCTCAATCATATGGGTCATCATTAAAAAGCCAACGGTATCCAGCCCCATTTGTGCCGCCATACCAATATGCTGTTCTGATACATCCGCCTCGGTACAGTGAGTAGCAACACGGATGGTGGTAACACCTAAGTCCGCCGCCATTTTTAGGTGATCAACGGTACCAATGCCGGGTAATAACAAGGCCGAAATCTTGGCGTTTTTAACTACGCCAACAACCGCTTTCAGGTATTCCTCGTCACTGTGAGCAGGAAAGCCATAGTTCACTGACGATCCGCCAAGACCGTCACCGTGGGTTACTTCGATCAGCGGCATTCCCGCCTCGTCTAAACCCTTAGCAATGGCTGTCATTTCTTCTAGGGATATCTGGTGCTGCTTGGCATGCATGCCGTCGCGCAAACACATATCGTGTAGTACTACCTTTTTACCGCGTAAATCCATGTGCGTATCCCCTTAGACCGACGCTGATGAAGTGATAGAAAAACGACCGGCCAGCATTTCTTCTGCGAACATTTCAGCGGTACGCAAACCCGCAGCGGTCATAATGTCGAGGTTGCCAGCGTACTTCGGCAAAAAGTCACCCAAACCTTCGACCTCCATGAACATCGATACCCGATTGCCGTCGAACACCGGGCCATTTTTAAGACGGTATCCCGGCACATATTTTTGAACTTCGGCGACCATCTCATCGACCGATTTACGAATTGCATCCTGATCAGGCAATTCATCAGTAAGGCAGTGGATAGTGTCGCGCATAATCAGCGGTGGCTCGGCGGGGTTGATGACAATAATCGCCTTACCTTTTCGGGCTCCGCCGACTTTCTCGACCGCACCGGCGGTGGTGCGAGTAAATTCATCAATATTTTTACGGGTACCGGGGCCTACAGATTTAGAGCTAACGGTGGCGACAATCTCGCCATAGCTGACCGACTGCACCCTAGATACCGCAGCCACCATTGGGATGGTCGCCTGCCCACCACAGGTCACCATATTGACGTTATTACTTCCAGCGGCCAGCGCTTCTTTGAGATTTACTGGCGGTACGCAGTAGGGGCCAATAGCCGCGGGCGTTAAATCAATCATTAACGCGCCCTGCTCATTTACCTTGCGAGAATTTTCCGCATGAACGTACGCTGAGGTCGCGTCGAAACAAATCTGAACGCCATCTGCTTTCATGGTGGCGAGCATGCCATCAACGCCCTCTGAGGTAACTTTCAGCCCCATTTCGGCCGCGCGTGATAGACCTGGTGACTCAGGATCGACACCCACCATCCACACCGGCTCTATTAGTTCTGAGCGTAATGCCTTCATGAGCAAATCGGTACCGATATTGCCGGGACCAATAATTGCCGCCTTTATTTTTTCAGCCATTGTGTTGCACTCTCTTGATTAGTTCTAAGACGGAAAGCCGACTTATACAAACTGCACTGACGCTCGACCAATGCCGTGTAATTCCATTTCCATTTTGTCGCCAGCAACCACTGGCTCTAGCGGTACTAAGGAACCAGACAAAATAACTTCACCCGCTTTAAACGGAATACCAAAACGGCCCAAAGTATTTGCCAGCCACGCGACCGCGGTGAGCGGATTGCCCTGCACCGCACTGCCCAACCCTTCACTCAACAAAGCGCCATTTTTCCAGACGGTAATTTTTAAATTTGGTAAATCATGTTCCGCTGGATCAGCAGTGACATCACCTAATACATACACGCCACAGGATGCATTGTCGGCAACCGTATCTTGAATTCGAATATTCCAATCTTGAATACGCGAATCGACAATTTCAAAACAGGGCATAATGCATTCAGTCGCCGCCAACACATCTGCTTCGGTGACACCTGGCCCTTGTAAATCAGCCTTTAATTTAAAGCCAATTTCTGCCTCTGCACGGGGCTGAATTAAATTACCTGCCACAGAAATATCAGAGCCATTGGGATACGCCATCGCATCAGTGAGAAAACCAAAATCCGGTTGATGCACACCCAGCATGTCTTGAACAACCTTACTGGTTACACCGATTTTTTTACCTACAATGACTTCTCCGTCGTCATCAACTCGGCGCTTTAGCATCTGCAAAGAAATATAATATGCATCGTCCAAAGAGATTTCAGGTACTTGCTCAGTCAAGGGGCGGAGAGGTTTAAAACTCCGCATCGCCTCATACAAATCATCGCCAAGCTTTTTAATCAGTTCTTTTTGCATCATTAACCGTGTCTCAAAAAATCGTCGGTGCTTCGGTTGAACATGTCGCGATGTTCTACCATTACCCAGTGGCCGCACTGTGAAACCAGCGTTAAGCGAATATTCGGGCAGTTCTTGGCAAGTGTTTGGATTCCCGTTTCCGGCATCATTTTTTCGTTTACACCCCAAAACGCCAATACCGGACAACTGATTTCCTTCAATCTCGCCGCCATATTTGGCACGACCATAGACGTAATGACTTGGCTATTCTGCTGCTGAAAAACACCCCAACGTTCATTGATTAGCTGTTCGTCAACGACACTGTCGTCATATACCAAACCACGCCGGATAAAATCTTCCAAACGCTCCGGTGCCATCGGACCAGAGGTAAACACTTCCTTCATTACCTGCATGCCCGGCATATGAAAATAGTCAGCCTGTTCTTCAATGCCGCCGGGAGCCATTAACACTAGTTTGTCCACCTGAGAGGGATTATCTAGGGTGAATTTAATCGCAATTGCACCACCCAGCGAGTTGCCTATTAGGGCGCAGGAAGACACGTTTAAATGATCTAGAAGTTGCTTAATACACTCCACGAAAAAGTCGAGATGATACTGAACATCCTCGGGTTTATCAGAGTAACCGTAGCCAATAAGATCGGGCACGATTACGCGATAACACTGCTCAGCTAGATAGGGATAGTTGTATTTAAAATTACTATGGCCGCTCGCGCCACTGCCACTGCCGTGCAAAAAAACGACAACAGGGCCGTTACCATGATCCATGTAATGTATGCGCTGCCCATTTGGCAGTTCCGCATAGTTGGCCTCGGGTAAACCCGCTACTAACACTGCCATTATTATCCTTCTCCAGTAGCAAATTTTGCGTGATTTAGTTGCAAGAACCTGTAACAGACGATGCGTCACGCGACATTTTCTAATGTGCCGCAATGTTACCGGTTTGGGTCTAACACCCTAATACCTCAAATGGATGACAGCTGTTTTAACTAGCTACTCACTACTACCCAGAGAATAAACAACTACTGAATAACGACATCGGTAAATTGAGTCTCTTCCCCAAACATCAGCCTTGGCGAAGACGGCAGACGCCCATCGATATCCACTAAACCGAACTCCGCACCCAACTCTGCAGCGAACCAGACCTTGCCAGTGCGAGCCATGCGAGCGCTATCTGAGGCTAAGGCGGCAATAACACGACCAGTGAACTCAGGAGATTCCACCATCGCCATCATATGACTATACAATTCGGGATCCGCATCAAATACCGCTTTAGTCCGCTCGGTATTCAACAGTCCCATCCACAGCGACACAACCGCAACCTGATGTGGTTCAAAGTCGATGGCCATGTCATGGGCCATCTTATCTACTGCAGCCTTACCAGCGCCGTAGGCTGGGCCATGCATATAACTGCGCCCACCCGGAGATGATGTGTTAACCAACAGTCCGCCACTCTTTAGCAGTAATGGCGCCGCGTAATAGGAAGCCACATAGCTGGATCGCAGCCCCACATTCAAAATATCCTGCAAACCCAATGGTTTCTCCCAAAATGGGCCTGGCAGTGTTAAACCCTCGGGGACACACAGCGCGTTATTCACAAGGATATCGAGCTTGCCATGCTGTCTGTCAATTTGCGCAAATAAGGCGGCGACGTCATCATCATTGCCGTGATCACAGGCAACAGCGATCCCTAAACCGCCGCGCTGAGTAATTTCATCGGCGGTTGCATATATAGTCCCGGGCAAAACTGAATCACCTTCAGTTTGGCTGCGACCCGTTACATAAACCGTTGCTCCCGCATCACCTAGCGCTAGGGCGATACCTTTGCCCGCCCCGCGGCTCGCGCCGGTCACCAGCGCAATACACTCTTTGCCCAAAAACATACCTACTCCCTTATTTTTTGTTATTCGTCGAGGAAAACGCCTGATAAAGGGGCGTTATGCATCTCGCTTTATCGGCTGATAATAATAGCTATCTGCTACGCGCGCCCTCCCACGGATAGACGAGACGCGAAAGAGAATAGCCTTGATCTATCGATTTATTGAATAGTTGGCGACATTGAAATATCGTGACATTAGAGAACAGAGACAGTTGCGGGTACGAAATCATGCTGACATTTACACGAAATATGGCGCCACATGTAAACAAGGAACTGGCATTGGCAATTGATGCGCGGCGCGCTAACAATGCCGCGCTGGAATTCAAGCATTTGGAAAATGCCCACGTACTGGGACAGGAATCTACTTTACTGCATACCAAAGTACACTGCCTGATGTTGGTCTGGGGACTTCGGCACGGCAATGTAAGAGAGATTTGCGGACAAGTATTTAGGATCATTGGCGCCGCTACAAAAACCGCAATCGGCCTTGTGCCCAGTGGCAATACCGGCGGCAGCAATATTAGCCCATTTGCAAAACTGCCTTTAAGCCCTCAGCATGCTCAAACAATTACCGCTGCTCACGCAGCGGATAAATAGCGACGACACAATGACAATAGAGCTCTTTAGCAGAACAGTGTATCAACGCTAAGACATACCACAGCATTTCTTGTATTTATTACCGCTGCCGCAATGGCAGGGATCGTTTCGAGCCGGTGTTTTCTCTACAAGCTGAGTCCCGCTCTTACTAAGCAAAACGTCCAATTCACTAATATCTTCCTGCACGGTTGCAGCATCATCGACTTTAATATTGGCGTACAACTTTGCCTCAGCCAATATAGCTTCGACTTCTTGTTTACGTAGCTCAGTGGTGACCACCAAGTTCAGAGGATATTTCTTACTGCCCGCTTTAGTCATCGCCTTGGTTTGATAGCCGTGGTTTATATGACTTTGCCGCGCGTCTTTACGGCCTTTAAAGAAGAATTTAGACACTTTGATGACCCTGTATATATTAAAGATTGGAGCCAAGCCCCATTGCACACGAACAACCGACGGCACAATACGTCGATATTGCCCGAATGTCGCTATAAACCTATACGGAGGATTGCCTAAAACATGTGTACACACTTCAAACCGAATAAGCAGCAATGCTGAATGGCACATGTATCATTTGGAAAAATGAAAAACCAAGAAAGACGAAATAATAAGGGACGAATTATGGTTCGGGTGTTATTTCAACCTCGGAACTACGCAGCGCCGCTTGTAAATCAGAGCATGAATTACAAATTAGGAGATCGAACTAAGACTGAGACTGGCTCTGCGATTGAACGGGGGTATTGGGCACGGTGCTATATCCAACCCCGCTCCCCAGCTCAACCCTTGCCACATCCACCGCCACTGACAACACCTGTTTCCCACCACCACCAAACACCACGCCTTTTAATGGCGTCACATCGGAATAGTCTCGGCCCCAGGCAGTAGTAATGTGCTGATCTGCGGGCATTACATCATTCGTCGGGTCAAAATCCTGCCATTCGTCGCCCGGAATATACACCGCAAACCACGCGTGAGACGCATCTGCGCCTTGCATTTTCACTTGGCCCGGTGGCGGCAAGGTCTCTAAATAACCGCTGACATAACGCGCCGCGAAGCCTAGGCTGCGCAAAACACCAATGGCTAAATGTGCAAAATCTTGGCATACACCGCGACGATTTTTCAGCACGTCATCTAACGGCGTAGCGACAGTCGAAAAGCTTGGGTCGTACTTGAAGTCGTTAAAAATACGAGTGTTCAACGCACTCACCGCCTCTAGAAACGGGCGGTTTGGCGCGAACAAATCGCGGCCATAATCGGCTAACTGCGGTGCAACCGCAACCATCGGCGAATCGAAGCGGAACTCGGTGGCACACATATCCTCTACATCGGCACCTAAATCTAATGCCGCCAGAACTTCTGCACAGGTAATACCGCCGCTAAGTAAACGGGGTTCAGAGGGAGCGATCTCAACTTCACTGTCTACAATCACTTCCAATGATTTATGCGGCCTTTCCAAAGTGAAATGACACACCACATTACCAAAATAGTCGACGCGCTTAATTCTACTAGTCGGCGCTGGAATAATACGAATATCGCTGTAATTTACCCGCTGCCCATTACATTCGCGGGGTATTAAATAAGCAACGTTATACCCCTGATTCACCTGATCGGCGTATTCGTAACGGGTTGAATGCCTTACCCGATATTTCATGAAACACCTCTGCCGCTCATCTCAACAGGCTGCGGCCCCATTGCGTGATCGAAATAGCGATCTGCCAGCGCTTGAGAGGCAGCTTTAAGATCACCATCTAATTGCGTTAGTAACTTACCCAAATTCGCGTGTTCACCGGTCTTTTCATCACGCAGTGCAATTTCATCTACGGGTGTAAGCAGTAAGCTATTTGTTGCGCGCAAAATACAACGCATATCATCGCTCAACTGCACGCCTTTATTTGGGCCTTCTACGTCTTCCAAATGGTTACGCAGACTTTCCAATTGAAACATGACTGAACGCGGGTTTTGGCGATCAAATAATAATAGCTCCATACCCTTATCTAATCGGTACCCACTGCGGTAGTAACGCTTATAAACAATACGCGATTCCAAACTGGCCAACACGGGTTTTAATAGCGGCACACTCTGACCATCGCCTTTGTCTTTCACCAAAATATGGCTAAGTAGTTCAACTGTCTTTTGAGCACGTTCCAGGCGACGACCCATTTCCATAAATCGCCATGCGCGCCCGCGCACCATGCTTTCTTGGCTTAGACCACAGAGCGCCAATAAGCTGGTAATGAGCGGGTCGAGTAATTCTTCTGGGGCTGCTTGCAGGCTGCTCTCAAGATTTTTATTGAGATATTCCATGCCATCGCGAATATCATTTACCAAGCGCAGCATGTCGTTTGACAGCAATTCTTTAACGCCATCAGCCGAATGCAAAATAGCCTCAAGACAATGTGCAATACTGCCGGGGCGAGCGCGATTAGACACAACATCCAGCAGCTCGTGTTCCGGAGTTTCAAAATCAGCATCTTTCGCAGTAAAACCGGGAAAAGTGCCGGTAACCTTGGTGACCGAACACAATAAAACTCGGCGACTATCCGGGGTTAAAGGTTCGATGCTATTAAGTTCTTCGAAGGCGGTACGAACCAAGCGCAGTCCAGACTCTGCGCGCTCTGCATAGCGACCAAACCAGAACAAATTATCGATAACACGACTGGGGAGGCTAAAATTCCTATCCAGCTGGGCGCGAGCTAATTTTTCCGGCTCAAAAACACTGTCTTCAACTTCTGGCTCAGACGCTAAGATCCAAGTGTCTTTGCTGCCACCGCTGTACTGGCTGACGATATGCTGGGTATCGATATGAGTGCCGATGTGGGTAAGCCCACCCGGCATAACACTATAGGAATTACCGCTGGCCACGGTAAAACCGCGCATAACCAATGGTCGGCTACTAAATACCTTACCATCTAAGGCCGGTGTCTGAGACGGACGCACGGCGCTCTGAGCGACATAGTCGATGGGGTGAGCTAACACCTTCGCCAATAAATTCGCCCGCTCCTGTTGATTTAAGTCAGCGACAAAAATACTGTGGCGACCAGGCACCCGGCAGGTATGACGGATTAGTAAATCATCGAAATGTGCTTTTACATAGGCTAGGTCTGCGGCATCACCACACCACCACGTAGGCACCGAATTTAAGCGCAGATCTCTACCTAAAAAGTGCCTCGCGATTGCCGGCATATATTTGGCCAGCACTGGGCTTTCTAGAATTCCGCTACCAAGCGGATTCGCGATAATGACGCCACCAGCTCTAGCAACTTCAGTTAAGCCCGGCACGCCCTGACCAAAACTTTGCCGCGAAATAACGGGGTCAGCCACGCTATCATCGATACGACGCAATACCACATCAACTTTGCGAAGACCATCTAAAGACTTTAGCCAAAGCGCGCCCTTGCGAACGGTTAAATCGCGCCCCTGCACTAGCGGATAGCCGAGGTAATTAGCGAGATAAGCGTCTTCAAACGAGTTTTCTTTGAATGCGCCCTGAGTAAGGTAAACCACTAACGGCGCATCTTTAGTCTGACTGAGTTCAGCTAATTTACGACGCCACTGTAGAAAGAAGTTAGAGAGCCGATGCACATGTGCGTCACGGAAAAGGCTCGGCATGACTTTTCGTAATACGGTTCTGTTTTCTAAGGCATAACCCGTACCCGATGGCGCCTGGGCGCGATCACCAATAACCAACCACTCCCCGCTGGCAGAGCGGACCAAATCAGCAGCATGAAATATAAGTTGGTGCTCACCGGGCAGGCGAATACCGTCGCAGGCACGAAGAAACCCTGGATGGCTAAAAATGGCGGCTGGCGGAATAACCTTGTTATGGATTAGCGTCCGCTCGCCATAGAGGTCGCTGAGAATAAGATTTAGCAGCTCCGAACGCTCACGCAGGGCGTTCTCAATAACTTCCCACTCCTGACTCGACAGAATCATCGGCAGTAAATCTAGGCTCCATGTATGGCTAACATTGAGCTGATCGCCAGGGCTATAACTGGCGCCGTCATCCCTAAGTATACGTTTTGCAGTCCGTTGCCGTTCAAGCAGGGCGTCCATACCCATGGCATTAAGTACCCGCATAGGGTAGTGCCAATGTTCGCGAACATTGCCATCGGCACCGATGACCTCATCATACTGGTCATGCTGCGGTTTATAGACAAAACGGTCAGTTAACATGGATACGGCGCCAAAAAACGTGCGTCGAGTAAAAGAGATACTCAATAAAGGGACTTCATCACGGCAATAACCGCAACTTAGTGTCGCAAAACTGTAGCTGAACACCGGTTTGGTGCAAAAAATCGTGACTGCCACTGAAGCAAATCACGATTCGGAAGATTACCGTAAGTCGCTAAGCTGGGCAAACCTCAATGCTGCAGGAAATACCTATTTAAGCTGTTTACGTTGGCTGAAACCACGTCTCTTGAATAGCCCTATGTATAACAATGGAGTTTTTTTCAAGCTCAGTAAGGTAGGCAGGAAATCCCACTTTCACATCACTGTAATCTTTAGCGTCATTCACCGTTTTCAAAAACTTATCTAAGCACTTCACCACGTTTTCGCTTGATGGCAGCTGTTTAGCCGAATCTTGCATCCTTAACAGGCCACAGGCTACCGAACGAGGAAACAGGGTATCTTGCAGTAAGAACCGCGCTGAATCATCACCGTTAATCGCCACCTTCATCGTGCGCCGATACGGCATGGTCGCATTTAAAGTGCTGAGCACACTTCCCCACACCGCATCCAAGACGTGGTTGGTATCGTTATCAATCAAATCGCTGGACATACTCGCACCCGCCTCTAAAATACGGATGGTCATATCAGCGCGTTCTAAACTGCGTCCCATATTTAAGAAGTGCCATGCGGCATCGCGGCGCATAGTATCGGCAATAAGGCCATTTATCTGCTGACAGGTCTTAATAATTTCTTCTAAAAATTCGTGTCTAAAGCGACGATTTAGGCCTTGAGCGATGTTCTCAGACACATATATCTGAAACTCATTCACCAGCTCCCAGCTCTCCTGCGGCACCATATCTCGGGTTGTGCGGATATTCTCTCGCACCATCCTTAGAGACGACGCTAGGGAACTTGGATTACTGAGGTCCTCAAGCAAAAACTTCACCACACGCTTTTCGTCTTGCACTGTGAAGCGTCGGTTGTACTCTCCATGGCTACCACTGGCAATAACGAGGTTATGCCAGCTAATCCCGGTGTCTCTTGGCAAATCGAACAACAAGCCTGTATAGACTTGTATCAATCGCGCCATACTTTCAACGCGCTCTAGGTAGCGCGCAAACCAATAAACTCGCTCTGCAACTCGAGATAACATCATTATTTTGCGCCTCCTTCCGCTATTATCCAGGTGTCTTTACTACCACCTCCCTGTGACGAATTAACGACAAGTGAGCCTTTCTTTAAAGCCACCCGAGTCAAACCACCCGTGGTTACGGACAAATCGGTACCTTGCAGCACAAAGGGACGCAAATCGAGATGGCGCGGTTCAGCTTCACCGGGGCCGGTTACCACTGGCGCTGTTGAGAGTGCCAGCGTAGGTTGGGCTATATAGTTTCTAGGATTTTCCTGCACCAGCCTTCGAAATTCCTCATGCTCTTTTTTAGTAGCATGCGGACCGACCATCATGCCGTAACCACCTGATTCGTTAGCGGGCTTAACCACAAGCTTTTCAATATTTTCAACCACGTATTTGAGTTGCTCAGGATCATCACAAAGGTAGGTTTCAACATTCGGCAGAATTGCCTTTTCGCCAAGATAGTATTCAATCATCTTCGGTACATAGGCATAGACAACTTTATCGTCCGCAACACCGGCACCTGGGGCATTAACCAGGGTTACATTTCCCGCCTGCCACGCACGCATAATGCCTGGAACACCCAAAATCGAATCTGGATGAAAGGCTTCTGGGTCTAAGAAAAGGTCATCTATCCGGCGATAAACAACATCGACCCTCTCCAAGCCCGATATGGTTTTCATGTAGACGCAGTCATCTTTATCAACAAATAAATCGCTACCCTCTACCAGCTCAACACCCAATTGCTGTGCTAAATAGGCGTGTTCAAAATAGGCCGAGTTATAAATACCCGGTGTCAGAATCACGATTTCAGGCTGACGTACTTTACGCGGCGACACAGAGGCCAACATATTGAACAATTTGGTGGGGTAATCATCGACCGGCAATATATTGTTGGTCTCGAATAGCTCAGGAAGCACGCGTTTGCTTATCTCGCGATTCTCCAACATATACGCGACGCCCGACGGCACCCGCAAATTGTCTTCCAACACATAAAATTTCCCGTCGCCTGCGCGAACCAAATCGCAGCCACAGATGTGCGCCCACACACCCTTAGGCGGATTTATACCCACGCATTCAGGGCGGAAATTTTTTGAATCTTTAATAAGATACTCCGGTACAACCCCGTCCTTAAATATCTTTTGCTCGTGATAAACATCGTTAATGAACAGGTTCAAGGCGCGAACTCGCTGCTTCAGACCGTTAGCCGTTTGCTCCCACTCCTTAGCGCTAATAACCCGCGGGATGAGGTCAAAGGGCCATGTGCGGTCTATGTTTTCGCCGTCTGAATAAACGGTAAAACTGACCCCCATGTCTCTAACCGTGCTTTCCGCGGCAACTCGCCGGCTCTCTAACTCTTCTCGGCTGAGCTTGCCTAGATACTTAATGACACGTTGACTCGCCTTTCGGGCACCGCCTTTTTCCGTGATCATTTCATCGAAAAAACCACCTGTCTGATACTGACTCCAATCGATACCACCAGATTCCTTGTCTGCACCTTTCGTCATCTATAAAACACCTTACTGAAAAATTATTTTCTATGTTGGACTGTCGCACCAAAATAGCGCAACCTACTCCAGCGGCTCGCCTTGTGGTAGCGCATAATCGATTTCATATATCAAATATGCCCCTAATACAGTCAATTACTAAGACATTCATCAGCAATAGCCACGCCAACTCGCACAAAAACTGACAAGCCCAATTAATATTCTCCGTCGCCTATGCCGTAAAGACCTGAATTAACATACTCGCCCTTTATGACGGAAAGAGCCATAAAATTATTGATACCTACTTGCTGAGCAAAATGACTAATACTCATATGCTCAACCAAAGGCGGTGCAAATTACTTTGCAAGCTAGACAAAATATTGCCTTGAAACTGATAGTTAGAGCACTATAAAAACGTAAAACCCCGATTTTATGCTTTTTGACACTCGCTCCCTTGAATTCACATTACCTGAGCTCAGCACCGCCTTCAACAGCTGGCATTGCACTGCCCAGCTATCTGAGACATATTGAAAAGCAGATAGTAAACATCAGTGTTAAAGGGTGAGCACATTAAGCCGCGACCGTCACAACGTATTAAATATGTGCAAGGGCGGTTGGGAGTAGACGATCAATACATGCTGATTTGCTAAAGGCAAAGGCGATTGATACTAGAAGATACTATTAAACTTCAAGGGGCTGAACTTCCCCTGTTTACCAACGAAACTGCGACTGCCATAGCAGCTATTAAAAACGCAGTTTCATTCCTACATTAGCCAACTATCGTAAACAGCACAGTACGCCGGCCGAATTTACTAAGCCTTGCCAGAGTATGTAGACGCCCCTTTATCAAAACTAAACATATCCTCGATTGGCCAATTCCAGCCAAAAACATCGTCATGACGACCTTCCTGAATACCTGTAAGCAAAGTATGTAACTGACTAGCAATCGGATTTTGATCTCCAAGCTCATATCGAGTGCCGTTGGCATCAGCCAGTACGCTTACCGGCGTAATTACCGCGGCAGTGCCGCAGGCAAACACTTCAGTACAATCACCAGATTCTATAGTTGCAAGTAAATCATCGATATCGATACGTCGTTCAACAACCGTCAAACCGACTTGTTTAGCCAAGTTCATTACAGAGTCACGAGTTATACCAGGTAAAATTGATCCACTTAACTCCGGTGTATGCAATACACCGTTGATAAGGGCAAACACATTCATACCCGAGAGCTCTTCTATATAACGATGTTCGGATGGATCTAACCACAAACTCTGATCATAACCCGCAGAGTGAACACGCCGACCGGCTGCTAAAGCCGCCGCGTAATTTCCGCCAACTTTCACACTACCTGTACCGCCCTGTGCGGCTCGACAATCCCGACGTTCAATTACTACCTTAAAGCTGCCCTGCTGGTATGCCTCAGAGGGCGAGGCAATAATATAAAAATCATTATTGACCGACGCGGCGAGTCCCAAGTCGGCGTCGACGCCAATCATAAAAGGACGCAAATACAATGACTGCCCCGGACTAGTAGGAATATGGTCAGCCATAAAGGCGCTTACTGCAGACACACCTTCCATGAATATCGCCTCGGGTATAGCCGGCATACACATGCGCTCGGCGGATCGATTAAAACGACACCAGTTTTCTAATGGTCTAAACAAAGCCACTGTTCCGTTTGAGTAGCGGTATGCCTTCAATCCCTCAAAAATTTCCTGACTGTAATGCAAAACCTTCGCCGCAGGATCAATTGAAATAGGTCCATAGGGCAATAGTTCGCTCGACTGCCAAACTCCCTCACGAAACCGAGCGCGATACATAACCGGTGCCATCACTTGACCAAAACCAAGCTTTTCTGGCAGCTCAAAATCTTCTATTTGTCGTGCGACTTTTTGATCAATTTCTAGGCTCGGTAAAGCAGCCTGTATATTTTCACTACTCATTGCTCTTCCTATTAGGCTGCTCTAACTCGTCTACCGAGTAAAAACTTCTCTTCTGCCAAGCACTCAGCCATAGTTGCCGTAGAAACACCGCTGGTGACAGCGCGTTTAAAAATCTCTGATAAAGTAACCGCGATCGTTTCGACATGTGCAGATGTGCTAGCGGAACTATCTTCGGCGCGCTGGTAATACACATCGATAATACCGCCAGCATTTATGACAAAGTCCGGCGCATATAAGATACCTCTCTCCATAAGCCGCTCGCCTTGGGTAGCGCCAGCCAATTGATTATTCGCTGCACCGGCGACGATACCCGCCTGAATTTCTTCAACGGTTTCTGCGTTGATTGCAGCACCCATCGCACAGGGTGCCAATACATCAGCAGCAAAACCCAACACCTCGTCACAGGCAATAATTGTGGCGCCAGCCTGACGCGCTAAATCCTTATTGGTCGTATTTATATCTGCTGCAAAAACAGTTGCACCAGCGGCAGTTAGCAACGCAATTAAATGTCGCCCCACCGCACCGGCACCCTGCACCGCAACACGCACACTAGTTAAATCGTCACTGCCATGTTTAAATTTCAAGGCCGCTTTTATACCAAAATAAACCCCCTGCGCGGTATAAGGTGAAGGGTCACCGCCAAAGCGGCCGCTGTCCATTACGCCCGACACGTACGAAGTGCGTTCAGCAATAATCTTTAAATCGCTGACCGACGTACCGGAATCTTCCGCGGTGATATAGCGGCCACCAAGATCGTCAATAAAGCTGCCCATCGCCAACAACAATTCCCGAGACTTTAACTTTGCTGGATCACCTATAATCACCGCCTTACCACCGCCCAAGGGCAGGCCAGCCAAGGCAGACTTATAGGTCATTCCCTTAGATAAACGCAGCACGTCATCAAGTGCATCATCGTCATTGGCGTAGGGATACATTCGACAGCCGCCCAAGGCTGGCCCTAAATTAGAGTTATGCACTGCAACGATGGCGCGCAAACCACTGCGCGCATCATGCTTAAACGACACCAACTCATGACCATCATAGTGTTGCGAGTTAAATACCGTCATTACTGACTCCTATTCATGCTCTTTGAGCGACTACGCTGCATTGTGAATGTCGACCAATTGCACAACATCACCGTTCAAGCGCTTGAGAAGGTGGTCGCGGCGTATTTCATATTGGCGAATAGCGGCATCTTTAACATGGCCAAAGCCGCGCACATCGTCAATCAAGCCAAATAGCTCAACCGCGGTCGCCAAGTTATTTTTGTCTAACGCTGCCAAAACCATTTCAATCTGCGCAGTAAACTCAGTCACCAGCGCTCGCTCCGCTTTGCGCTCCGCACTATAGCCAAATACATCCCACTTCGTTCCGCGTAAACCTTTCAATTTAACCAGCACTTTGAAGGCCGCTAGCATCCATGAGGAAAATACTCGTTTCACAGGGAAACCATCCGATCCAATTTTTGCCAACAGCGGCGGCGCCATATGGAACTGCAATTTAAAATCGCCTTCAAACGCATCGCTAAGCTTTTTCAAAAATTCGCCATCGGTATAAAGACGCGCGACTTCATATTCATCTTTATATGCCATTAACTTGTGTAAAGACTTTGCGACGGTTGTCGTCAACTCACCGGCCTCGCCATTTATTTCTTCGTCTTTCGTTTTTACAGTATTCAGAATAGCGGCATATTTATCGGCATAATTTCTATCTTGGTATTTCACCAAATGCTCGTAACGATACTGAATAATGTCATCGACCTCATTCAGCGGTACCCAATGTTCAACTTCAACACCCGCAGCACGGCGAACCGCACCGATGTCGTGCGCAGCGCGCCGGCCCCATAAAAAGGCCTGCTTATTAAAATCGGCTGCCACACCATTAAGGTCGATAGCGCGATCGATAGCATCGTAACTCACTGGTACATAGCCTTTCTGAAAGGCGTAGCCCAACATAAAAAAGTTGCTCGCGAGAGTGTCACCAAGTAAATGACTCGCCAACTCGGTGGCATCCACAAAACTAACTTTACCCTCACCCACCTCATCAACAATCAACTGCTTCATTGACTCTGCGGGAAACTCTGCGTCGCGGTTATAAATAAACTCCGCAGTCGTCATTTCAGTATCGTTAACCACAGCAACAGTACGCTCTAGATTGACTTTGGCAATCGCTTCGTCAGAGGCCGAGACCACTAGATCACACCCCAGCAACAGGTCTGCGTCGCCGGCAGGAATCCTCACTGCGTTAATGTCGTCCTGATTATTTGCAACTCGTAAATGACTGACTACAGGCCCAAACTTCTGCGCCAAGCCAGTCTGATTCAAGGTCGCGCACCCCTTACCTTCTATATGCGCAGCCATCGCTAATACCGCTGTAATGGTCAGTACGCCGGTGCCACCAACGCCGGTAACCACCAAGTTCCAAGGATGCGTTATGGCCGGTAAAGTCGGCATTGGAATGAGGACAAAACCGTCAGCCACGACCGTGGTATTTTTCCGCGGCGAACCGCCTATCACCGATACAAAACTTGGGCAGAAACCATTCACACAGGAATAGTCTTTATTACAAGCACTTTGGTCGATTTGACGTTTGCGACCATACTCAGTTTCCTTTGGCAGCACCGACAGGCAATTAGATTTTTTACCGCAGTCGCCACAACCTTCGCAGACCGCATCATTGATAAAAATACGGCGATTGGGATCAACCATCGTTCCCTTTTTTCGACGGCGACGCTTTTCAGCAGCACAGGTTTGTTCGAATATAAGTACCGATGTACCAGCGACATCCTTCAGCTCGTTTTCTATGGCCAGCAAATCATCGCGATGGCTAATGGTAAAGCCATCTTTTTGCGGCCAACTGTAATTTTCAGGGTGATCCGACACCAAGGCAATGCGCTTAATGCCTTCGCCACGCAATTGCAAAATAAGTTGTTCAACCGTTAATGAGCCATCTATAGGCTGGCCGCCTGTCATCGCAACAGCGTCGTTATACAGAATTTTGTAAGTGATATTGACGCCCGCAGCAACGGACTGTCGAATAGCTAAACTACCGGAATGGAAATACGTACCATCGCCCAGATTTTGGAATACGTGTTTGTTTTCGGTAAATGCGGCCTGGCCTACCCACGTCACGCCTTCGCCACCCATTTGAGTAAAAGTCGTCGCTGGACGTGTGGGCATCCACGTACTCATATAATGACAACCAATTCCTCCCAGCGCGACGCTGCCCTCAGGCACCACAGTCGACGAGTTATGTGGACAACCGGAACAGAAATGCGGCGTGCGGTTGATAACGCCATGCTTATTCGCAATAGACTGTTCTTTTTGGTCGTAAAATTTTAGACGCTTTTCTATCTCGTCGCTTTTATAAAAACGACGAATACGCGATGCAATGGCCCGTGCCACCATCGCCGGTGTTAGTTCACTTAAATTAGGCAGCAGGTCTTTGCCCTGCTCATCGAATTCGCCGATAACACGGGGACGGTCAGACACGGGCCAGTTGTAAAGTTGACCGGTGATTTGGTCTTCAATGATTGAGCGCTTCTCTTCAACAACTAGAATTTCTTCCAAACCCGCGGCAAACTCATGGGTAGTTAAAGGCTCTAAAGGCCAAGGCATACCTATCTTATAAACTCGCAAGCCAATGGCCGCAGCCTGCTGCTTATCGATTCCCAAATCCTCAAGAGCTTGCAGGACGTCAAGATACGCCTTTCCGCTAGTAACAATACCCAAGCGTGCTTTGGGACTATCGATAACAATTCGGTTTAAATTATTTGCTCGCGCAAAAGCACGGGCTGCATAAATTTTATACTTGTTTAGCCTAAGTTCTTGGGCCAAGGGCGTATCTGGCCAGCGCGCATGAACGCCATCAGGAGGCAGTTGAAAATCCTCTGGTATTACAATATTAACGCGGCGGGCATCTATCTCCGCCGATATTGCAGAATCCATATTTTCGGTGATGGCTTTCAGCCCCACCCAGCACCCGGTATAACGGGACATTTCCCAACCATATATGCCTAGATCAAGTACTTCCTGCACATTGGCTGGCGCAAGAACCGGAATCGACGCGCCCATAAACATGTGTTCAGATTGGTGGGGCAAGGTAGACGATTTTGCCGCGTGGTCGTCACCAGCTACCGCCAATACGCCGCCAAATTTTGAGGTGCCTACCGCATTAGCATGCTTGATAACGTCCATGCTGCGGTCGACCCCTGGCCCCTTGCCGTACCACATACCAAACACGCCATCGTATTTAGCATTTGGAAAAAGCCCCACTTCCTGACTGCCGCGCACTGCGGTAGCCGCTAAATCTTCATTCACACCTGGAACGAACTGAATATTGTGCTTATCAAGGTATTTCTTAGCCTTCCACATAGCCTGATCGACCGTACCAAGAGGCGAGCCACGATACCCAGAAATAAACCCGGCGGTATTCAAACCTCGCTCTAAATCGCGCTGATGTTGTAGCATTGGTAGACGCACCAAAGCCTCAACGCCTGTCATGTAGGCGCGACTACTATCCAGCATGTACTTGTCTTCCAAGGATATTTTTAAGGCCTGTTCAGAAAGTGGCATATCATTATTCTCATATTCATTGATAGGAAGAGATGCGCAAATTCTAGCGCGACACACTAGGTAAAATTATTTTACTTATACCTAAAATCAGTAATTAATAGCTATATTTATGCAACTTAAATCACAAAAACGCATAAAAAAGCTAATCTATAAGCTCTATGAGAATTCTTACTCCCCCTCCCGATTTCGTCGCCCAAACGACCACTACGGCAACAACAGAGCAATAACACCAAGCAGACATACAAATGCGAGCACAGCCACAAACTAGTTTTAATTAACCACACTAGAGCCTAAACTTGCATAATTTAGGCAAAACTTACGTCAGTCGAGCGATTACACTTATGGGCACCGAACTCAATAAGCAAGATATTAATATTCTCAATATCCTTCAGTCTGACGCGAGTAAAACATCCAGTGATGTCGCTGATATCGTAGGCATGTCCCAATCACCCTGCTGGCGACGTATTAACCGTATAGAACAAGACGGCGTTATTCGCAAAAAAGTCGCCCTACTTGATCGTCACGCGCTAGGCATGGACTTGGTGGTTTTTGCAACGATCAACCTCACCACATCAGGTCGCCAAAACTTGGAGGAATTTGAACACTCAGTGCAAAATTTTGATGAGGTTATGGAGTGCTACACCATGACCGGTATTTGGGATTACATGCTTAAAATTATCGTGAAAGATATTCGAAATTACGAAAGCTTCGTCCGTGATCGCTTACTTGGCCTACCTATGATTCGCGAAATTCACTCGCATATTGCAGTCACAGAAATAAAGAATACAACCGAGCTACCACTCAAAACCCAACTGTAAAAATTATTTTCGGAAGGGAAAGTAAATTGAAAAAACTAACAACGTTAAGGAATGAAGGCGGCACATCCCTGTGCCCCCTCATATCTCGACGCAAGCGCCGACCTATGAGATGGCGAGTAAACATATTGCAAATTCAGCCATGATTATTTACAACAGACGCAAGCAAAAACACGCATTGGCGTTTTAAGCTAGCGACGCACTCTGTGTATAAATATATTCAGATTTGTAACAAGGTGCATCCCCCTATATAGGGGGGGCGATAAAACTACCAACAAAGAAGCACTGCAAATAGAATTCAATTCTCAAGAAGGCTAGAAAATAACGCAAGGCTCTAGCCGAGAAGAACCAAAGCCCTGCTATAGGTACGGCTGTGTAATTAAAGTTATAAGCGCCGTATATCCACCAGCAATTCACCCAGGTAAGTGAAGAACTGTCCGGCATCGACGCCATTTATGGCGCGATGATCGTAAGATAGGGACACCGGCAGCATCTTGCGCGGGACAAATTCACTGCCATTCCACTGTGGTTTTACCGCTAGCTTTGAAACACCCAAAATCGCTACTTCTGGCGCATTAATAATGGGTGTAAAACCGGTGCCGCCAATGCTACCCAGACTGGAAATAGTAAAGCATCCGCCCTGCATATCTGCGGGTTTCAGTTTACGATCCTTGGCCTTTCGCGCGAACTCGGCTGATTTTGCCGTCAATTCCCAGAGGGATTTTTTATCAACATCACGAATCACCGGCACAACTAGGCATTAAACTTTGGAGGGGGCTAACAAAAATAGAAATTATTAACCCGGCGATCAAAAGTATCTGATATAATGCGCGAATGGACGAAAAAATTGATGCAAGAAAATTATCCTTAGAAGTTCTTGAAGAAAAACGCCGACAGGCGCATCGACTTCGGAAACGCGGA
>NZ_JANZNQ010000018.1 GCF_027257955.1 Zhongshania aquatica
CTCAGGGGCTGTACGAATTGCGCGATGGTTGGATTAAGCTTCACCATTCTCAGTGAAACGCCCTGTGCGGATCCGCATGCAGGGTGTTGTGGGGGCTGAGGGTTAGAGACCCTTGGCTACCCGATTATGCATTGCTCTGTAGACGGATTTCGTGGACTTGACGCATAAAAGCAATGACACCGGCAACTAAAAAAGCCCCCGCTAATGCAGGTAAAATTTCGATAGCTACCTTAGCCACGTACCAGCTCGCAGCAGGGTGATCTTTTAATGCCGGGATAAATATGAAGAGCGACAGCCCCATATATAGGAGGCGCTTCTCAAATGATTCCATCTGCCGCCATGCACTAGAAACTATTGGCCAATCTCTTCTGAATTCAAGAGCTGACCAGACTATAAATCCCAAATTTGCCAGCATTATCCCTATCAAAATAATAGATGCTATAAGGTAGCTCAAAATTCTCTCCTTTTAGACTGCATAACGCCTTTAGCAACGGCGCAGCTTTGCTGCGTCCGATTGCCTAAACTTGTTCTGTGTTTCCAAGGTAATTCACCTTACTTTGATACGTTTTGGATGCACTAACCAACGAAGCTGCGCAAACACTACAATAGTGATCGAGCCGACCATGTTTGAACTCGAATACCATTTTTGCTGATTCAATATCTTTTGGCTCGAAACCCTCAGTTACTACCAAACCGTAGAATGTATCTTTGAGTGTATTCAGTGCCAATCGCAGTGGCTCTATGTGAAGGAACTTTTCTGGGCATGGCTCAGTTTCGGATACATAGATTTCTATAGCATCGAGGCCCGCGTCCTCACAGGCTTGACCGAGATGCGGGTGCACAAAGGAAAGCGCACTCACTGCATGGTGAGCCGTGCTTTGTACAACACTTTTTAGTCGCTTATGAGATGCCATGATTCTCCTGACACAGAACAGTTTTATTATGACGATTTGCGCCTTATATCACTTTGGCCCCCTTATCAAGGAGCGGGCTTTTACGTTGACTGGAAATTTCTAGGAAATTCAATGAGGTACCGATCTCACTATTAGCAAGCGCCGGTCAAACGAAGACTAATTCCCTTTATTTCTGCCAAACATTCCTTTCCCCTGATCATATCGCGTTTTTTATAAATTTCAATGAGTTATATCGCGTGCGAAGTAGTTAATGGGAACGACTCTATTGTTCAAGTCGTTTTCGCCATAAAAACACGGCAGCAGCTCCTTCCACTGGGATTCATTACGCTGTGTGGTTGGCGGAATGAATGGCATTGAGCGCTGGAAGCCCGTCGATACGCGCTAAAATGGCTCAAAACTACTCGCCATATAGTGAATAACCGCAATTCCCTACGCTAACTATCTATGCCTACCTCGGTTATCTCGAATAATCATGACGCCAATGCAGGAGTAACTTGTCTTACACGTAAGGAGCATTGATTCCATTCGACGCGACGACCAAGCATCGCCAGCCGCCGATAACCAATAGCGAGGCGCAACATGAACCCGAAACAAATTGCCATCGTGCAATCGCAGTTGCAGGCAGTAAAATCCATCGGCAAGCCGTTTGCCAAAGTATTCTATGCGCGCTTATTTCAACTGGCGCCAGATTTACGTCCTCTATTCACCTCTGAGGACAACACCAAAGATCGAAAACTCATTAATATGCTATGCACCACAGTGCATTCATTGCAAAACATTGATGGCCTTAAAGTTGTCGCCCACAACCTTGGCCAGCGATACAGCGATCATGGCGTAAATGAGCGCCACTACGATTTATTCATTCAGGCTATGTTGGAAACACTAGAGATGGCGCTGGGAGACGAGTTCAGCGGCGACGTGAAGGCGGCATGGGTAAGTTTGATGGCTATGCTGAAAGAGACATTGCTGGAAGCCAGTACCTACCACGAAGTTGAACACACGCCATGGGGCCATGAAGTACCGATGGCACTAGTAGGCTAGTTGTTGCTTCATCAGCATTTTTTACCCAGTACGCCGAATGTGCCAATGTGTGCGCATACAATGGTGAAATACGGTTTTGTTAAAACGCGCTATTATCTTTTATAGACAGTAACGACCGCCGCACCGCCTAAGCCGAGATTATGTTGCAAGGCCACTTTAGCGCCGTTGACTTGTCTCGCCCCAGCCTCACCGCGCAACTGAGTTGTTAGTTCAAAACACTGGGCTAAGCCGGTTGCACCTATAGGGTGTCCCTTAGACATCAATCCACCAGATGGATTTACAACAATTTTCCCGCCATACGTATTGTCTCCATCGGCTACGAAACGACTCGCGTCCCCCTCCGGACACAGCCCTAAGGCTTCGTAACTAAGCACTTCGTTTGTTGTGAAACAGTCATGAAGTTCAACAACATCTAGATCCTCTGCATTAATATCCGCTTGTGAATACGCTTTAGTTACCGCTTGGCGAGTCATATTTGAACCCACTAAATTCATCGGATCAGTAAAGCTGTCGAGCTTATCTGTGGCCATGCTTTGTCCCGCGATGATAACTCCTCTCGTCATGCCATGATGTTTTGCAAAATCTTCACTGCATATGATGGCAGCCGCTGCACCACAGGTTGGCGGACAGCACATAAGCCGAGTGAGATAGTTCATATAAAGCATCGGCGAGTTCATTACGTCGGCAAGCGAAAGCGGTGTATTAAATAAAGCATAGGGATTATTCACCGCATGATTTCGGGTTTTCACGGCGACTTGCGCGAACAACTCAGGCTTCGCGTCATAGCGCTCCATATAACTATGGCCGGCGGCGCCAAAACACCGCAATGCCAAGGGGGCGACTGGGTAAGCTAGCCTGTCTAAAGCTTCGTCAAAAATAGTAAACGGCGATTCTCTGTCATCCCACTGGGATGCAATTGCACCGCTGGGCATTTCTTCAAAACCTAGGGCCAGAACGCAATCGGCCTCACCGCTGAGAATCGCTTGCCGAGCAAGATAAATCGCGCTCGAACCTGATGAGCAATTATTATTAACATTAACAACTGGAATACCAGTCATGCCAACATTGTAAAGCGCGCGCTGTCCACTACAACTATCGCCATAAATATAGCCAGCGAATGCCTGTTGAACGTCTGAGTAATTTAGCCCCGCATCTTTCAATGCGTCGCTCACTGCCTCACTAGCCATCTCTCTGTAGGGAGCCTGCTTTCCGGGTTTGGCAAATTTCACCATGCCCACACCTGCAACAAGAACCTGACTCATTAACCCCCCTTAAAACGCTAGCGAAATAGTGTCTCGAAAAATCGAACGACGACTTTGGAAAAAAAGCCGCGCGAATAGCACGGCAAAGCAAATTAATCGTATTTATAATCAAACGTGATGCCGTAGGTGCGAGGATCGCTGACGTATCGCGTTACGATATCGCTTACCACCTGAACATGCCCCGTGGTCGCGTATTCGTTAAATACATTTCGGCCGTATAGGGTCACCATCCATTTGGCATCTGATCGCCCAAAACGCAAACGCGCATTTGTAATAGCAAAATCATCATGTGCAAAGAACGGGTCACCATCTAAGGTAGAGTTAGTTTCATCTTTAAAGCTGTAATCTACCCCTAGCCCAGCTTCATATTCGTTGCCAATTGGTAAGCTGTAATCTGCTAAGATGGTATAACTCAGTTTTGGCGAATAGTTAAATTCACGTCCCGTTAAATCCGCCGGCTGACCTCGGGTATTAAAGGCGTTCGGAAACTCCTTAACCTCGGTCTCGATATATGCACCTGCTGCAGAAAGGTACAAGCCTTCAAACGGTGATCCAGAGATATCTATTTCAAAGCCTTTAACTTCGGACGATGGCGCATTTTGTAGCTGCGGTAGCGAGCCGAATAGCGGATCTTGAATACGCGAAAATAGTTGCTTGTCAACGTAGTCATAGTAGAAAGCCGCGGTATTCAGCTGCAGACGACGATCAAAGAAGTTTAACTTAGCGCCAATTTCATAGGCGTCAACCTGCTCTTGGCGGGCGGGTACATACTGCCCCTGATCGGTGGTATTGGTGACCGGGAATGAACCTGATTTAAAGCCCCTTGAGCGAGACAAATACATCAGTACATTGTCATTCGGTGTCCAATCCCCAACAAGACGCCAGGACAGGCTATGTTCTTCAAGATTATCGGTATAGCGATCAAACTGGCCATCTTCGGTAAGCGTGATACATTCACCGGGTGTGGTGACATCTGGAGTGGTTAATGCAAGCAGCGCGCGCTGCAGTGACAAGGCACTGAACACGAGGTTGACATTGGTATTATTGTCTTTGGCGTCATCGGCTAAACAGCCATTAAAATCCCGTTCTTCATCGGTGTAACGGGCTCCAGCAGTAACTTTAAGCGTATCGGTGAATTGCCATTCGACGTTGCCGAAGGCAGATTGAGAATGGTATTCCATTTCCCCATCGCCAATGTAATAGCTTCCCAATAAGCTAATATCTTCAAGTCCTGGTAAGGCACCAACCAGTGGAACAACATAGAAAACACTGTTGTTATCGCTAGCACCAAACAAACGATAATCCGTTCCAGTTTCATGCGGGGTTGCATGAAGACCAGCGGTCCAAGTGACTGGCCCGTTGAATAGCTCGGTGCTTCCCGTTAAACGGAATTCAACATCGACATTTTCAATTTCAGAGAAGAGCGTGGTTTCTATATGCCGTTCGGAATAAGACGAGGCCGGAATTTCGCTGCCATCTGCTTCAAAATTATTATATGAAACTAATAAAATACCTTCGACAGTCTCCGTAAACATCCAAGAAAGACGCAATGCTGCCTGATAGAAGGTTTCATCCTGCGTGAAATCATAGGGCTTACCATTTACGTCTACGCAGGAGGAGTGCCCCTTACAAAACTCGGCGGCACGTGGGTCATCAGAATCGGGAATAAACGGATAATTCTGCACATTAAGCGACGCCAGCAAATCACTCTGCGGGTTCTGAGCGTTAAAATACACCGGCTGCCCAGCGCGGCTATCACTGCGATCTCGCCACCCGGCCAACATCAGCCGCACATTCACGTCGTCGCTTGCGTCCCAATCAAATAAAGATCGAAGCGAGAACTTATCCTGTTCACCAAGTTCACGGTTGCGATCCGTATTACTGTATTGCCATGGGTCGCCCTGCAAAATATAGCGCCCGGCAAAACGATATCGCAAATCGTCTGACACCGGACCGCTGACATAGGCCTCTAGATCCTTACGATCAAATCGACCATAGGAGCCGGTTACGCCCGCCTCAAAATTCTCGGTAGGCTTTTTAGCAATATAGTTAATTGCACCACCAGTAGTGCTCCTGCCAAATAATGTGCCTTGGGGACCTTTCAGAATCTCAACACGCTCAATATCAATATTAGGCCCTTTGGACATAATGGAATACGGCATACTCACTTCGTCGATGTATACGCCAGTGGTAGGACTCGCAAAGTAGGTAGAGTCAGGAAAGCCAACGCCCCTTAAAGTATAAACTGGCGCACCGTAACCACCTTCTGAGGCGGAGAACCCCGGTACAACGATATTCAGGTCTCGGGTGTCGGTGACACCTAATATGTCGAGTTGCTCGCCGTTTAAGGCGGTTACCGCGATAGGTACATCATTGAGATTCTCTTCCCGCCTTTGTGCAGTAACAACCACCTCTTCGAGCAGCGCATTACGTGTACGGGGACGATTTTTTTCGGACTCTGCTTGGGCGCTAACATGTAACGAATTTGCGGCCAAAAAAGGCATGCATGCAGAGGCGATTAGTATAGTTAAATATCTCGTTTTTCTCGTAGTAGACATTGAATTTATCTCACCCTTATTTTTATATTATTCAACTAGTCAAAATTAAGTAAAAATAATTCACTCATTGGGACTTCGAGTAGCCATTGCAGTTTAGGGAGTTTGAGACAATAGATGACACTACCCATTCGTACAGTTTTACATTTCAGCGCCAATGCGACTTAGTCACAAGACTGCAAAAGAAGTAACTACGCGGTTTTTAATCCTGAGCGTTTTGAAAACTCAACATAGAAAGACAAACTTTCAGGATTTTTCATAGAGCCCGGGCTCGCCACACTGACGACATCAGCACCTTTAAGCAACTTTCTCACCGGCACTTCCAACTTTTTACCCGTCAATGTATAAGGGATATCTGGAGCAACAATGATCTCGTCGGGAACGTGTCGCGGTGAACATTGGGATTTCAAACTGGACTTAATCTCTGAACGCATCTCATCGCTGATCTGTGAGCCTTCCGTTAAAGAAACAAATAGTGGCATGTAGAAGCCACCATTCTCCGTTTCAATACATACGATTAAACTATCTGAAATTCCAGCGATGGATTCAACGGTTCGATATATTTCGGCGGTTCCAATACGAACACCATACCGATTCAAGGTCGCATCAGATCGCCCGTATATATAACAGCCGCCACGTTCGTTAATTTTTATAAAATCGCCGTGACGCCAAACACCGGGAATCTCTTCAAAGTAAGACGCGGTATAACGCTCTCCGTCGGCATCATTTAAGAAATACAAAGGCATCGATGGAAATGGTACATCGCAAATTAACTCACCGACTTGATCAATAACCTCGACTCGCTGGTCATCGAATGCCTTCACCGACATACCCAAGGCCCTTGCCTGAATCTCAGCGGCATATACCGGCTGTGTTGGGGTGGCTGCAACAAAGGCGCTGGCGATTTCTGTACCGCCACTCTGTGACGTGACCCACATATCGGACTTCACATTTTGGTAAAACCAATCGAAAGTCGATGGCATTGAGGGCGATCCACCCACTAGCACCGTTGATAGACGATCTAGCGCGAAATGCTCTTTAGGTACAACATGATTACTTTCCATCAACTGAACATAGGTCGGACTCGCGCCAAAGTGGGTCGCGTCGCTCTCGTCGGCTAGTCGCCACAATGTGTCCGTCGTTGGATACACAGGACTGCCATCATAAAGTATGACTCCGGCTCCGGTCAGCATCATACCGACGAGTAAATTAAACATCACCCAGCCAGTAGTCGTATAGAAGAAGCTATTGTCTCCGGATTTTAAGTTCATATGGAGGCTCATAAATTTGAGCATTTCAATGAGCACGCCAATATGCGAATGGGCAATGGCTTTGGGGAGACCCGTTGTGCCGGAGGAAAAAACAAACCATAAAGGATGATCACTATCAACACGACTAAACTTAAAGCCGTCTTCGCCAGGATCGTCAATACTTACAAGGTCTAACCAATTCAACACATCTATTTTATGAGTAAACGGCCCACAGTTACCCAATACATCGACACGAACAACCTGCTCAACCGACGGTAACTCACCCAACAGCTCTGACAAAATTTCTACGCGGTCGAAACGGCTGCCATTAAATTCATAACCGTCGCAAAAAAAGACCAGCTTTGGGCGAACTTGCCCAAGCCGGTCAAGTATCGCCTGAGTACCAAACTCTGGCGCCGCATTGCTCCATACCGCCCCGATACTTATTGACGCGAGCATCGCTATCACTGTTTCTGGGCAATTCGGTAGTACCGCGCTGACTCGATCGCCAGCGCAAATTCCCATTGATCTCAGCGAGGTGGCGACACGTCGAACGTGGGCACTTAGTTCGTCCCAACTTAGTACACTTAGCGACTTACTTTCAGACATCGCAGATATGGCGGGGTGACTGCCTTTGTGGCGTAAAATATGTTCGGCAAAATTAACTTGGCTACCTTCAAACCACTTTACGCCAGCCTTCATTTCTCGACTACTCATCACCTGCGAGTAGGGCGCATCTGACACCACCTCGAAATATTGCCACATCGCGGCCCAAAACAACTCTGGCGCACTAACCGACCATTGCCAAAGTTGAGTGTAGTTCTCACAACTTACAATGCCCTGCTGATCTAACCAATTTATCAGCGCGGTCATATTGCTGTCTGCCACAAAGTCTTTAGATGGCGTCCACAAACACTGGCCTTCCGTTACACTCATGTCGCCTCCGTTATTGTGCGCGAAGTAATGCGATATTTGCTCGCACCACGTCCGGTTCTGAGAAGGCGGGTAGCTCGCTATAAACCCAGTTGGTATTGTGCTGCACTGGTATTTCTGACTCACTTCGCCAAAAGTCTGATGGCAAAGACACTAAGTCGCTATTGCTGCTACAAGCGTCGTCACCAAGGCAAAAATAATCATGACTAGCAAACGTGGCGGCCACCACAGGTTTTCTAAACGCAAATTGCCAATGATAATTTGCAGCAACATTTGCCAATGGCAGATAGAGATCAACACAGGCACCCGCCGCTAAATCCGCATCGGAAAGCGTCGTCACGACACCGGCAATACCAGCAGGCTTTAACTGACGAACGGTATCTGCCAAATAGACCGACGTTGAATCAATGTCCAACTCGGTTAAGGGTTCAACGCGTGCATTGGGGTTAGCCAGTACGTGAGCCCACGAAATAAGTGCAGCATTGGAGGGTATTTCCAATACAATTTCCGCATCTACCATCGCGCAACACACTGTCATCCATTCGGACATATCACTGCGCAATTGCGGATTGGTGAGAAACCGTTTTATCGCAAAACGCACCCGGTTCTTACCGGACATCGTTTGTAGTACATGGGGGTGACGACTAATCCAATCATCAAGAAAGCCCATCAATGGCACGCTTAGTCGGTCAGCGTCGAGCATACCCTGTAACTTTTTATACACTTCGGCAAACTCTGTTGGACTAGACCAGGGCAGCGCTTTGCCACCGCAGAGCACATGCTCAGCAAAGGCATGTGCATTAAACCAAATGGCGGAATTATTTAAATACTTCTCTGCAAGCATGAGTCATTACCTATCAGCTATTATCGACAGCGCTTAATTACGCGGGGCTTCTAATGATGCAAGCTTCGCCTTGAGCTGCTGTATTTCAACGTCTTTTGGATCAGGCAAAATAATAGGAGGCAATGCCGACGGCAGTGCTTTACCAAACGGCCCGCAATACAATTCTTCAGAATTGTTCCAACTACCAAAAAAGGGCACTGTCGCTGGTGGCTCTGGCTTCACTCTCGTCGCCATAAACTCATCCCAGCTCACACCCTTGGCCAAACGCCCTTTCAAAATACTTTTACGGCGTTCGACCGTAGCGGCGTCATCAATAGCGTAGGTATCTGGGTCGTATACAACGCCGTAAAGATCCATCGCGGTTTCTTCGCGAATCAGCCCTTCCTCCAAATCTTTAATCACTAAATTTGGATCTCGGTCCAGCACGTCGCCATAGCCGCCACCGCCACCTTGGCTAGTCATAAACAACTCACCCTCGGGATACAGCTCGAAGGCAACCGCCATTGAATGGCTGCTGTATTCTGCGTCCTCAATTAATCGATCGTTCATGATGCTGGCCATAGATGCCTGAAACAGTTCTGGCGTTTCCTTCATCACCTTGAACAGATTTTTGCCGCGCACTCGAACCGTGCCGTATGTGGGGCAGGCATAGCCGCCAAAAAGACCAAAGGTAGAAGGGAAATACGAACCTCCGGTAAACGTCTGAAAGCCAAAAGGTTGCTCACCGTAGCGCATCAAGCCGTATTCATAGGCCGCACCACCACGGAATTTTCCAAAGCCACAATTGCCAGGCCAAATACGTTTTGATATCGCATATATAAATGGCAATTGTTCTTCAGCTTCTTCGCTTTCACCGATATCGACATTGGCTCCGAAACACGGCGCGATACTGTGCTCACCGTCCTCATCACATTTTGCGCCACCGGCCATCCCGTTCAAATCACCGCACATATTGCCGCAGGAATCTTGGTGCTGAGTGACGCCGCCGTAAATAATGGCCGCGGGTTGATTGAACCACCCCGCCTTGGTTTTTCCGTATTTCACTGGTGCGCCGAAATACAGTTTCGCAAACGCCAACTCTGCAGCGGTCATTATTTTGAACATGGGCTGTATGCACAGCGCGACCGGCACTTCGTTCGAGCAATCGGCAATAGTTCCCGGATCGGTAATAAATTCGAAGCAATCGATAATCGCCTGCGCACAGGGCATATCAGGCCAAATATGGTGAGCAAGTGTTATCGCAACACCAAGCACCTGTGTACTTAGTAGACTGTTAATCGGTCTATTAAATAGTTCGGGGGAACTACCCCGCAAATCAACGATGACCTTGTCACCTTTTACGGTGAAGCAGTACATGATTTTCATCAACGCGGGTTCGCGCATCGTATCGTCAATATAAAATTGCGTGCGCACCGTGCCGTCGGGTAGCTCTGCGATTCTGCGGCGACCTTCATCTCGCATATATTCAACATTACTACGCAGGAAGCCAACGACGGAGTCAACGCCATAACGCGCGATATGCTCTTTAGCGCGACGTTCCATTCTGCAACACGCTGCCAAGCGCGCTTTCAAATCCGCCAACATAGTTTGCGGCTCACGGCAGCTGTTCTGCATAAAGGTAACAAGGTCGGTTTTTAACGCATAATTTTCGACCATTTTAATGGGCGAACCACGCAAGCCTTCATCCCATGGCGACTCAATCATCGGCCCCATACCACCGGGAACACGGGCACCAATTTCACCTTCGTGCATCGCACAAACGCACCAGCTAACAATCACGCCGTCATCAAAAATCGGCATAAACAAATGCTGATCAGGGCTGTGAATACCACCGTAGTGGGCATCATTTAGCAGAAAACCATCACCCTCGTTTATGCCAACAGTTTCGTCGGTTTCAAAGTACTTGCGGATAAACCGAATGGGGTAATGCAAGCTAACAGTAAACCCGGCAACACCGCGAGTAGATGCAAGGGAGAGGTCACCGGAAGCGGTAAAATATCCCGTCGACATATCGGCACATTGGGCAGCAGGTGACGCTACCGTCATCTCTGCGATTTTAAAGGTTTCATCCAGAGACGCGCGTAAACCGGAGCGAATCTCTGCATACAAATTGCTATCGATGCCAGCGCTTAAAATCTCTTCCTCACGCGATGTGCGCGGGGCAACGTGATGATTACGTTGAATCTCTGGGTCAGGCCCTAAAAACGCGCGGTTTTTACTTAAAAATCGATCAACCAGCGCCTTTTCGTCAGAGGTATCTGGATTTGCCAAAGTTGTATTCATTGTTATTTTCCTCACTCCCGTATAGGAGAGCTGTGAATTATCTCGTTACTGATATTGCGCATTACTTTCATGAAAGAACCAAACTGCTCCCTGAGCGGCAGCAACAAATGTCCAGCCTGGCTCCACCAAATACGTCGTTTCGCCGGGATTAACTATTGCAGGCCCAGTAATTTCGACACCGGGATTCAAAGCATCTGCACCGTAGATCGGCGTTGAAACCGACGCTGAGTTTCCTTGGAAATAGCATTCCCGATAATTCACTGCTTGCGGCGGTGCCACGCGCTCTCGCGGTGGTTCTAGCTCTGAGAATTTGACCGTACCCAAATCGACTCTGGATACAACCCTTACTGTAGAAACCCAAACGCCCGACTCCGGCGACACAATTTCCTTGCCATAGCGTTTCCCAAAATCGGCATTCATATACTCAATTGCACCCAACACTTCCGCAGGCTTATTCAAGCGGCGATTAGTGAGTTCGATACTGACTTCCATTTTCTGAATGCCATATCGCATGTCTAACTCAAGGGTGTATTGAATATCATCCTCACGGAAACCTTGACGCAATAAATCTGCGCGGCCCTTTTCCTCAAGCGATGCAACAAGTGCATTAAATGAATCGTAGTCAGCGTAAAGTGCACGGGTATGCTTGTTGTAAAAGCCGAGGGAGACGTTCTTCTCATGGATATGCATTTGATCTAAGCCCGCACCGCCACAGGCAGAGAACACGCTGCTATATGGCGGAGCCAATATCTTTTTAATACCGGCTTTGTCGGCAATACCACAACAGTGCAAGGGGCCATTACCGCCATAGGCTAAGAACACAAACTCGCTGGCTTTATAGCCGCCACCATTTAGCTCTCTAACCAAGCCTGCGGCCATTTCGCTATCGGCCATCGACTTAATAAGCAGTGCAGCTTCCACTTCTGAGATATCCATCTCATCGCAGATATCTTCTAAAGCCTGATAGGTGCGGCGCATATTCAATGGAATAACGCCCTTGGCGTAGTTCTCTGCATCTAGGTAGCCAAGAATAAGATCGGCATCAGTGACCGTCGGGTTCATACCGCCACGGTCATAGCATGCGGGGCCGGGATCACTGCCCGCGCTCTGCGGCCCAACACGGACGGTATTGAAAATTGGATCATAACTCGCAATAGAACCACCGCCTGCGCCCAAGGTAACAAGATGCACCATCGGCAAACTGACACGCCAGCGGTCAACAACCGGATTAAAGTCGTAGTGCTTAGTACCACCCTCGGTTATTAAACCAATATCAAAAGAAGTGCCGCCCATATCGCCACAGACAATATTGCTAATACCGCCCTGCAACGCCAATTGACCGGCGGCATGAATACCTGCCACGGGGCCAGAATGCAGTGTTTTCAGTGCATCTGTAGAATTTAGCTGCGCCATACCTCCGGAGTTATGCACTAACAACATTGGTCTGTCATAACCGTTTTCACGCAGATTTTGCTCCAGTGCATTCATCGCAAAATACATCGTTGAATGTAAAAAGGCGTCGATAATCGCCGAGGAGCTGCGCACATATTCGCCCTTACGACCGACCACCTGATGAGACAATACCATCGGAATAGCACCGAGCATGGAGGACGGAAATTCCTCTTCGAATATCTCTTGGATACGCAACTCGTGGTCTGGGTTTTCCACCGAGTTAATCAAGGTCACGACGATGGCCTGAACCCCTGTATCGACGAGTTCCTTGAGCTTTTCACGAACGTCAGCTTCATCTAAGTCCATCAAGACTTTACCGCGATAATCCATGCGCTGTTTTACAGAGCGAATTCTGGATATAGGCACAATGGGATCAGGTCGCTTAGCGCGGGACATGTCCCTCGCCTGCTCATCGGGAAGACCATCACCGTAGCCACGGCCGCGAGAAATAGGAATGGTGCTTTCAAAACCGGTGGTAATAAGCACACCCACTCTTGGTCCTTTTCGCTCGATTAGCGCGTTCGTTCCCAATGTGGTCGCGTAGCGCACTGAATCGACTGATTGCAATAACAGCCGCCGCTCTAAACTTAATATGTCGCAGGCTTGATCCAGTGCGTCGTTAAAGCCCAGCGCCAAATTATGATGGGTGGTTAAGGCTTTGGTTTGAATAAACTGCTCATCCCAGCTGACAAAACAGTCTGTAAAAGTACCGCCAATATCTACCGCTATACGTTTCATTATTACTTCTCCTACTAGGACCGAAACGCAGCGGTATTCGCTGTACTGTCGTTTTCAACACCCGTCGCACCGCACCACTTTTCCTTGAGTGAGTCGATATCCAGCTCTAAATCATGTAGCGGGGCGTGCCCCGGCACGGTGTATTCCACGTCCATCATTAATCCGCAATGTGGACAGTAAAATTCGTAAATTACGCAGACCTCAGGATCGGGAGAAAAACAAAACCGATAGCGCTCCGGGTCGAGCAATGGGTGGTGAACCTCCCGTGGATTCCGGTCGTGAATCAACAAGAATCGTTTGTAGTTTTCTCGAGCAGGGCCAAGTACGTGATCGCAGCGATCGCACTCCCACATCTCCTCTTGCAGATCTACTCGTAAATATTCAGTCGCTAAAACTTTCATTATTATTTCCCCTTATTCCGACGCGTCTTGTCGACTTGATATATTCAGTACAATGTCGCGATTTGCCGTAAATTCAAATCCCCAGCCCAGCGGCACACTGCAGGTCCAAAAAGCCTCTTCCAGCACAGCGGGGCCAGCACCACTAGCACCTGCAATTTGGTCTTCTACTCGAAAAACCGGCACGCGTTGAAATTCGCCTTTAGAATTGGCCAATGCGCGATCGGATGTTGCTTTTGGCTCGCTGACATTTAGCTCGACTTTGTCGGCCAATTTCGCGTGACTTATGCGATGCACAGCGCGCACGCTCAGCAAAATATCGGCACGCGCAATATTGGCATCGGCGGGAAGTTTCCCGTCTGCGCTTAGGCTGACATCGTGACGTTCTGATTCCTGTTCATACCACACCTCTAAGTCGCACTGCGCTGCGCTGTAACCCTCGGTGCTCATGTCTCGTAACACACGATCCCTGAGTCGCTCAAAAACCTCCGATACGGCGTCATTATCTGAGCGAGGAATAGCTTCGGATGCGAGGTGAGCAATATCACTAAAGCCGATACCGTGGGCGCTAAACACCGCAGATAACCGCGGGATAAGCACCGTCGCAATTCCCGCACTTTTGGCAACAGCCGCCACCCCCATTGGGCCACCCCCGCCGAATGCCATTAACACGGTATCGTCAGTTATGTCGGTGTAGTCACGGATTCCGTCCGCAATCTTACCCGCCCAAGCATCCATCATTTGTGTACATGCCTGCGGTAAGGAGAGCGAAAGCGGCTCGGCAACGTGACGAAGAATGGCAGCCTCGGCCTTATCGTATTTAAGCGCTAATTTCCCGCCAAAATAGGTCTTAGGATCAAGTAAACCCATCACTAGCAATACATCAGTAATGGTCGCTTTATCGCCTCCCATACCAAAACACGCAGGCCCCGGTGCACCGCCAACGGATTCTGGTCCAACTTTAATCACGCCGCCTTCAGCGCGGATGATTGAACCACCGCCAACACCGACGCTCACAATCTCTGCGAGGGGATCGCTGCAGCGAACGCCCTCAATTAATCCCAAGCGGCTGTCGATAATTTTGTTATCTTCAACCAATCCAATATCAGTCGTAGTCCCACCGACATCGACGGTAATTACCCGCCTATAGCCGTAATACTGGCTATAGGCTAAGGCCCCTTCTGCACCGCCCCGAGGACCGGAACTGTAAGTTTTAAGGGCGATGGTTTTTGCAACGCGACCGGAATACCCGTCATTCCGATATACCAAGAGTGGATTACGGGTACGAAAATGACTCAGCTCATTTTCTGTGTTGTATAAAAATCGCTCCATTGCCGGATGCAAGAAGGCGTTAAATAGCGCCGTCCACAGTCGTACATTTGGATTGGCATGCCGACACAGCGCGCTGGAATAAAGTACGGGCACTGAACCCAGCAAATGACGGGGAAAAGACCGCAACATTGTTTTACGCAATGCGCTTTCTTGGGTGGCAAAGTCGTCATCACAAAAGGCCACGACGATCCGACTCGCACCCGCAGCGGAAAGACGCCCGACCGCCTCAGTCAAACATTTTTGGTAGGCTTGCGGCTCTAAATTCATATTGAGCACCGCTACCCGGTCCCCCAACAAATCGGCAAATAGAGCCTGCTGATGATCATCCTCGCAGCACCAGTCACTGTCCGTCGTATTGAGAAGCAAGCCGAGAGACGGGCCCTTGCGCTCGACCAGCGCGTTCGTACCTTGAGTGGTGCTATAGCGAATATGATCCGTAGACTGCAACAAGGCTTTTAAGTCTTCGTGACCATAAATATCTTCAGATATCTTCTTCAAACCTTCGAAAAAGCACTTACTTAAGTCAAAGGGCGTTGTAATTGTTTTAGTATGGTAGGACGTGTCACCATCCAACACCCAAATATCAGTCAGCGTGCCGCCGTTATCAATATTGATAAGTTTTCCCATGCCATATCTCTTCTTATCTGATTATGTATTGCATTCTCGCGATCACAGCGCGCTCGGCCAACTACCCAAATGAGCAGTTCTTACGTGTACTCTGAATACCCCGGAAACCGCTGTGAATGACGAACATTATGGGCAGGTAAACTAAGCAGAAAGCACTACCCCTATGGGTAGATGATTAAGGGGTGGGTTTAAGGTAAAAATAATGCCAGTGTCGAGACTAGAAACCCCATTAGAACGGTACTTAATTAGTGGCTATACACCCACCAGAAATAGACACTCATCAATACAAATAAGAAATAGGATTAATTTATGAGCAGCCCCACCCAATGCCAGTATTGGCGCTTTGATATTCGTCCAGAAGTTAATATCAGCAACGACACTTTCAGCCTTCAGCAGCGAGCGCTAGGCAGTCTTGAGGAGGGTCAAATTCGGGTAAAAAATATCATTCTGTCTATGGATGCTACCAACCGCCTTTGGCTGGGCGAGCGTGAAGAGCTTTATATGGAGCCAGTAAAGTTAGGCGATAGTATGAAGGGCTTTGGCCTGTGCGAAGTTGTTGAGTCTCGCAGTCGTTCGTTTAAAGAAGGGCAATTAGTCACCGCCCTGACCGAATGGGCAGAGTATTCAACCCTTGAAGCGAACGCAGCACAAGCCTTTGCGGCACCGGCTGATATGCCACTCGATTTGGCATTTGGCGTAATGAGTATTGCTGGCCCAACCGCGTACCACGGCCTGCTCAATATCGGCCTTCCAAAACCAGATGAAACCGTCGTGGTCACCGCGGCATCCGGTGCCGTGGGCTGTATTGCCGGGCAAATCGCCAAGCTAAGCGGTTGCCGCGTCGTTGGCACCGCTGGCAGCGACGAAAAATGCCGCTACTTAGTTGAAGAACTAGGTTTTGATGCGGCGATTAACTATCGCAGCACTAACTATGAACAAGCGCTGGCGGAAGCCTGTCCCCGCGGTATAGACATACAGTTTGAGAATGTTGGCGGTAGTATTTTAGATGCCTGCCTAACATTGATGAACAACGGCGGGCGTGTGGTTATTTGCGGTTTGATTTCCATGTATAACTCTACAGAGAATGTGCCCGGCCCCTATATGTTCCACAACAGCATTATGAAACGTCTAAAAATTGAGGGTTTTGTCATACTCGATCACGCTGCGGACTTCCCCCGAATGCAGGAATACTTAGCTCGCTGGCTGCAAGATGGCTCGATAAAATTCAAGTTGGATTGCCACAACGGCATTGAAAACGCGTCAAAGGCTTTACAAAGCTTGTACACGGGCGAGAACAACGGCAAAGTACTGGTTAAGATATAAACAGATCAAAAACCTGATATTTTCTGCAAAGAAATAAACATATAACCAGAAGCCAAAAAATACAGGGTGCATGCAAGCTTAAAGTAAACCAAGTAGACTGACTTAAGTAGACGCGGCATCGCTATCGTTAATGCCGCTATTCACTATACGCGGTAGACAAAAATATAATTATGCTGACCAATTCGAGTAGCAAAGCGCCTGGCTTATCGCATCATAAATTCCAAGCACCGCTGGGCGAACAAAAACAAGTTCTCCGCAGCGAGCTGCTCGCACGTATCAGTCAGTTAGATGCTAGCCAATGTGTTGTTATTCAAGCCCCTGCTGGCCACGGTAAAACCACACTACTAAAGCAGATTCTGAGTGCGAGTAAATCGGCCGGAAAACTGACCGCGTGGCTAAAAATTGATGAAACTGATAACGATCTTAATCGACTACTATTGCACTTAGACAAAATCGTAGGCGACTTAGAGGAAAGCCCACAAGCACAGCAGGGTGCAGTACCGAAAGAAAACTCCCTACCAAAGGGCCGAGCGGAGCGCTTTAATAATAGGCTTGCGGAAATTGGTGCCGAGATACACTTATTTATTGATGACTTTCAATTTATTGAAGAACCAGACATTGAAATTCTTTTCAGGCATATTCTGAAAAACCTACCTAACTCCGTCAGAATATTTATTGCGTCCCGATCATTGCCAAAGATTGGACTAACAGAGTTGCAAGTTGAGCAACGCTTAGAACTGCTGCGCTTTGAAGAAATTAAGTTTACCTTGCAGGAAACAAAAGACTTCTTTCATATTGAACATCAGCTGAGTTTAAGCGATGACGATCTATCTGTAATTTACAGTAGATCCGAAGGTTGGGCCGCGGCGCTGCAATTATTCAGACTCACCCTGGCGAAGCGCAGTGTCAAAGATTCACTGAACAATCTCGAATCTTACACACCGTTTCAAATTACCGAGTACCTCGCCAGCAATGTTTTGCAGCAACAAGCCGGAGATACTCAGGACTTTTTACTCTACTGCTCACTTTTACCAAAAATGTGTGCGCCGCTATGTGAAAAAGTGACCGGTCGTAGAGACGCACAGGAAATTTTAGAGCAACTCGAACATCAAGGTTTATTTTTAAACAATATCGACAATGAAAACTATTGGTTCCAGTTCCACAGATTGTTCGCTGACTATTTAAAGGGAGTATTGCGGAAACGCTCACCTACACGCTGCCGACAAATTCATAGCGATGCGGCAACTTGGTTTTTAGAACACGAGTTATACGAAGATGCTTTATTCCACGCAGTGGAAGCACAAGACTATGAGCTAGCAACACACGCAATGGATATTTGGGCAACGGATCAAATAACCAGTGCATGCCTTCACTCAGTTGAGCGCTGGGCTGAAAAGATTCCATTAAGTCATATTTTTGAACGGCCAAGCCTAATCGTTAAAATAACCTGGGCACTCACATTTTTACGGCGCCGGGCCAAGGTACTACCGTACCTAGATGAACTCAAAAAACTTGGCGAGAAAAAGTTAGATTGGCAATTTTCTATAGAGCGTCAAATCACGATGGCGGTGGTTGAAATGGCACTTGATCATCTTGATCAAGCATTTGAGAATGTCGCCGACATCAAAACCGAAAACCACGAGGCTAGAGGATTTTGGGCATTTGAACTTGGCGCCGCCGCAAATATACAGGCCTCCCGTAGAATCGCATATGGTAATTTCTCGGCGGCGCGCTACCACATTGCTGTGGGTAGAAATCATAATCACGGCGACAGCGCGCCCTTTCTGGCCGGATACAATACCGGCCTAACGATTATCAGTAGCTATCTTCAAGGAAGTATCAACGACGCCTATGAACGCAGTATTTCTGTTTTAAAAGCTAAGGGGCTGAACATTGAAGAGTCCTACGCCGCCACCGCAGCAGTCTGCTGCACTCTTTTCCCTCTGTACGAAAAAAACGACTTCGACACCGCTATTCAAGTGTTTGAACAATATCATCAAGAGATCAATACCGGCCTACTCCCCGATTTTGTTTCTGCAGCCTATCTACCGATGATTAGAATTTATGATGCGAAAGGTGAACGAAGCAAAGCCCGAGAGCTACTAGACACATTAGAAGACATCGCGATTAGTGCAAATTGGCCAAGAATCCTTCAGCTATGTAGTTGGGAAAATATCCGTCGTGAGCTGTTAAATGACAATAGCCAAAATTGTTCTATCACTATCAACACGCCCGGCAATACAGAACTGAATTTTGTCGCGCCACCATTTCTGAGCTTTTCAGACGCACTGGAGAATGCAGCCCTTAGTCGCCTTCGTCTTGAGGTACATACATGCCCAAATGATGAAACAACCGCGAAGCTCCAAGACGCCATCGCGCAAGCGCAAAGCCATAATCTAATACCGAGGGAGATCAAACTCCACCTGCTCAATGCCATCTTGAATATTAATAAAGGAAATACCAATCAGTCCGACAGCGAACTCAAAACCGCTATGACACTGGCCGCCGAATACGGCGTGGTGAGAAGTGTCTTAGACGAGGGACCAAGGGTGATTCAACTGCTGAAATCGCATCTTAATGGCAGTTGGTCCAGCGTATTGAATCACTACATCAAATTTTTACTTAGTCATTGCGACCAAACAGTAGACATTTTAGAAACAGAAACGGAATTATTAGAAGCACTCACATCGCGAGAAATGCAAATATTGTCACTTCTCGCCAAAGGGGAAACCAATAAGAATATAGCGCGCAACCTCTTCGTGTCAGAAAACACCGTTAAATTTCATTTAAAAAATATCTTTAACAAGCTCGATGTCAGCACACGCACTCAGGCAATTAGCAGCGCAACGCTTTTGGGACTGATTTAACAATCTCGCTTAATAATCCTATTTAACTATACAGCTGCGATACATAGTCCTTAGCGGCGTTGGACCAAAGAAAACGACTGTCTTTGGCGCGTTTGCGAATACTATTCCAATCCTCGGGTTTCTGGCTGCGCAAGATAAGAATGTCATCAAAACGCCGAATCATATTCTGCATCTGCTGCAGCTGATTAGCGCCGCTGAACGCAAATCCATTTTCGCCGTCGATGACGGTGTCAATCAATCCACCCACATGATGAACTAAGCAGGGCTGGCCGGCCCGCATTGCCAACATCTGGCTGATACCGCAGGGTTCGAAAGAGCTCGGCATTAGAAATAAATCGCCTGAGTCATAAAGTACATCGGTTAGGGTATCCGCATAACCGCACAAAAACATGAAGTTCTGGTGCCGTGCGGAAATATCGACCAGTTTTTGTTCGAGTATAGTGTCGCCGCTGCCGAGCAAGATCATCCGCCCTTCTGTGCCCAAGCGCTCCAATAAATGCTCTAACGCCGGACGACCATCAGGCATATTTTTCAGTAACAATGTAACTTTCTGATCAGTTAGGCGACCTACCGAGGTCATTAAAAAATTATTGCCCGCACCACCGCCGGTGCGGCGCCAAATATCGGCCCTGCGCAAAGCTAATAAATTACTATTTGTTACTAAGGGCGTTGCGGCAACCCACTGCAATAACTGCGTCTCGGCAGCATCTAATAATTGATTTAGGCGATAGCGCGAGGTTTTAGTTTTGGGGTATTCCGCGCCATTGAGGATGCCTTTTAAACGTCCTTCAGAGGCCGCCCTACGTAAATCATCTTCCAAGCCCTCTCCACCGACATAACCAGACTCAATATTACTCGGAGCCTGTATTTCCCGCGCATAGCTTGGTGACACGGCCTGCACTCGGTCGCAGAGGTTAATGCCCATCCGCATAGGGTTTACACATTGTGAATAGCGAGTATCGACAATCTCTTGGGGATAATCATGGAGCTGGGGAAACCATGCATGTAAAGACGACTCATCACCTTCAACGGGCCGAACCCCTTGCAGCGAAAGATTATGAATGGTGTAAACCATGCGGTGTTTGGCTAGGCTCTGATAAGCAGGCATATAGCGCACCAGCAAGGCAATAAATGCAGCGTGCCAATCATGTAAATGAATGACGTCTAGTTTTGGCCAATACTGTTCAATACAGGCTTGCGCCACCGCGACGCCGAACAAGGCAAACTTTGATGCATCTGAGGCAAAGGGGCGACCCGGTGGATCATTACAATAAATCTTGCCACTGCCACAGGGAGCAAACAGGGGATGATCAACAACCCAGCAGCGCACTCCGTCTGTGAGTTTGTCGCTAGTTAATTCAAAAATCTCAAGATGTTCACCGACGCCTCTGAACGACACATCTACAGCGCCAACACGCTTAGCGCCGGGCAATTTAGAGAAGTGCTGGTAACCGGGAATAACAACATCCACTTGATGTCCTAACTCAGCCAGCGCAGCGGGAATATCACGAATGACATCGCCGATACCGCCAACCTTACCGCCCGGCAAGACCGCATTTTCTGCGGCTACCATTAAAATTTTCATCTATTTAACGCAATCCTCGATGAATCAAATTTTTAATACCGACACTGCATAAGCGCTCTATAAGAAACCTTCCGGTTGTCCCAGCATGCCCCTTGTCACCAGCACAACGCCACCCTCGGTGACCCGAAATCCCCGTGCCCGATCTTCTTCGTGATCGTAGCCAATAACCATACCTTCGGGAATCACACAGCTGCGATCAATAATACACTTCTTTAACTTCACGTTGCGACCAACTTCCACATTAGGCAGTAATACTGAATGTTCGACTGTCGAATAGGAATGCAGTCTTACGCTGGAAAAAAGGATAGATCGGCGAACCAAGCTCCCCGACACGATACACCCACCAGAAACCAACGAATCGACCGCCATGCCACGCCGGTTATCATCGTCGAAGACAAACTTAGCCGGCGGCAATTGTTCCTGATATGTCCATAAAGGCCAATTAGGGTCGTACAAATCCAATAGCGGCGTTGTTTGAATCATTTCCATATTGGCCTGCCAATACGAATCTAAGGTACCAACATCCCGCCAATACGCCTCTTGACCTTCAACACTGCTACGAAATGGAACGGCCTTAATATTGCCAAGACGAATTAGGCGAGGAATGAGGTCATGGCCAAAATCGTGGCTAGACGCTTTGTTTCTGGCGTCCTCATTGAGTGCTTCAAAAAGAAACTCTGTGGTAAAAACGTAGTTACCCATCGACGCCAGCACTTTATCACTCTTACCTGGAACCGTAGCGGGCTTTGCGGGCTTCTCTTCAAAGGCGATGACCCGACCAGTATCATCAACTTCCAGCACCCCAAAACGTCCCGCGGCCTCTTCCACCGAGACTTCAAGACAACTTACGGTCATATCAGCGCCGCTCTCATAGTGCTCTGCCAACAACTCGCCGTAATCCATTTTGTAAATATGATCACCGGAAAGAATTAATACGTATTTTGGCCGTTCCGCTCTAATAATATCGATGTTTTGCCAAATCGCATCGGCGGTGCCCAAATACCAATCGTTTGAGTAACGTTGGGAGGCGGGTAATATTTCAACCCCCTCTCCCAGTTCTTTTTTGAAGTGACTCCAACCGCGCACCAAATGCCGAACCAGTGAATGGGATTTATATTGCGTCAATACACCTACATTGCGGATGCCGGAATTAATGCAGTTTGAAAGCGGAAAATCGATAATTCGATATTTTCCCGCAAAATACAGCGCGGGTTTCGCTCGCCACTGTGTCAGCTCATGCAGACGGGAACCACGCCCGCCCGCCAATACCAGTGCCATAGTCGATTTGGTGAGTCGGCTAACGTAACGTCCATTCAGTTCATTCACGGCCATTCTCCTTGATAATTATATAAGGCGTCCGATACTTAAGCCCCGTCGTCACTTTGCAAAAAAATAGATCGCAGGCGTAAACGTCTGGGTCATGTTTCAATTCAGCGACATACAAAAGCGGGCAAAACCTTTCCAACTCAGCCGCGTTGATAAATATCAAGCGCCGCTAAATACTTAATGCTAAACAAGCAAATTACTAAACATCCCGATACCAAATTTCATCTCGGTATTGCTTGATGGTTCGATCACTAGAAAATTCACCGCTGGACGCCGTATTCAATACCGCCATCCTCGCCCACATGGGTTTGTCGGCATAAACATCGCAAACCCGTTGTTGAGCATCAATATAGCTACGAAAGTCTGCCGCTATCATCCAAGGATCTGTGGGACTGCGGATGGCTTGAGTGATGGGGTCGAAGATACCCTTCTCAAAAAGATTGAACTGACCACTTTCGAGCAAACTCATTACCCTGTTTAGATCTGGGTCTGCCGCTATAATCGAGTTTGGATCGTAGTTTGTATGAGCTTGTTCAACCTCTGCGGCGGTCATACCAAAAAGGAAAAAGTTGTCTGCACCTACGGCATTACGGATCTCGATATTCGCACCATCTAATGTTCCAATCGTCACCGCGCCGTTCATCATAAATTTCATATTGCCGGTGCCCGACGCCTCTTTACCCGCGGTGGATATTTGTTCGGAAAGATCGGTACCAGGACAAATGCGTTCCATCGCCGTTACCCGGAAATTTGGAAAGAACGCCACCCGCAACCAAGGCCGCGCCCGCGCGTCGCGATTAACCACCTCGGCAACACTATTGACCAATTTAATAATGAGCTTGGCAATAAAATAACCGGGGGCAGCTTTGCCGCCCAGTAATACGCAACGGGGGTACATGCCATTGGTATCGCCGCGAGTAATTCGGTCGTATAGATGAACAATATGCAGTACATTCAACAATTGACGCTTGTATTCATGGATACGTTTAACCTGCACGTCAAAAATCATATTTGTATCAAAACTGACGCCGCAATCATGTGCCACTAGGGCCGCCAATCTTTCTTTATTGCTAAGCTTAATCGCCATAAAACGTTCAGCGAAAGCGCTGTCTTCGGCATACACTTTTAGCTTTTCTAGCTCAGATAGGTCTTTAACCCAACCATCACCAATCGTTTCAACAAGCAGTGACGCTAAACCACGATTACAATGAGCCAGCCAACGCCGAGGTGTGACACCATTGGTTTTATTATTGAATTTCTCCGGCCACAGTTCGTAAAAATCACGAAACAAACCTTTCTCCAGTAACTCGGTATGTAAAGCGGCAACACCGTTCACCGAGTAGCTCCCAACGATAGCTAGATAAGCCATACGAATATGCCGGTTGTCGCCCTCCCCAACAATCGACATTCGGCGAAGCCGATCAACATCGGCTGGCCATTTCTCTGCAACTTGGGCTAGAAAACGTGCATTAATCTCGTAAATAATTTCCAACAGACGGGGCAGCAATTCACCAAACAGCTCCACCGACCATGTCTCTAAGGCCTCTGGCAATAAAGTGTGATTGGTATAGGCCATGGTTGCCGTGGTAATCGTCCACGCCTGCTCCCATTCCATCCAGTAGTGATCGACAAGCAGACGCATGAGTTCTGCAACCGCGATAGCGGGGTGGGTATCGTTTAACTGGAACACATTATTCTTGGCAAAATTAGTAAAATCTCTACCGTAGCGACGCTCCCAATTGTGTAGCACATCCTGCAAACTCGCCGACACCAAAAAATATTGCTGACGTAGTCGAAGCGCTTTTCCCTGTACGCTAGAGTCATTGGGGTAAAGCACCATGGTAATTAATTCAGCGCGGTTTTTAGCCGCTACCGCGTCGGTGTAATCCCCCGCATGAAATTCATCAAGATTGAATTCATCCGTCGCTTCCGCATTCCATAGGCGCAAGGTATTTACCGTTTCATTACGATATCCGGGAACGGGCATATCGTAGGGAATGGCCAACACATCATTGGTATTGACCCAGTGAACCCGCTTGTGGCCGTGATCGTCATGATAATACTCGGTGCGCCCGCGAAATTTTACGACGCGGGTATATTCTGGGGTTTCCAACTCCCAAAGATTGCCATGTCGCAACCACATATCTGGGCGTTCTACTTGGTAGCCATTGCGAATAGTCTGCTGAAACATGCCATAGTGATAACGCAAACCGTAACCTGTAACAGGAATATTTAGGGTTGCGCAGCTGTCTAGAAAACATGCCGCTAAACGCCCTAAGCCACCATTACCGAGCCCAGCGTCCACTTCTTCAGATTCAATATCTTCTAGCTCGCAAGCGTGTTCGTGCAAGGCGTCTTTTACCGACTCTTCAAGATCGAGATTAAGAATCGCGTTCTGCAAGCTGCGTCCGACCAGAAACTCCAGAGACAGATAACTGATCCTAGTTGGATCCTCGTGATGATGGCAGCGTGTGGCGCGCCAACTGGAGATGAGTCGATCACGAACCGTTTTCCCCAAGGATTTATAAAGGTAATGATGGGAAGTATTAACGTCACAGTTATCCCTGCCCAAGGTCAAATTTAGATGCCGATCCAAATCCTTGCTCAGCTTTTTACCCGCAGTGTTAGATGAAGACGACATTTGTTTTTTCATCATGCAATTCCCAATCAGACACTCATTAATAGGTCATCAAACAGACCGCCCACTAACCAAAAACCTCTTTTTCAAACGCGACGCGATTACCTCGTCGCGATGACGTATCGCCTTACACATTAAAATCGCGAGGGATGTCGCCGGCAGCAAATATCTGCGTCGAAAACGGCGCTAGCGATATAAGCTCACCACCGCGATCCAATTTATCGTCGCAGACACCGCTCTCTAATACGGTATCAATCAACCGAAGCCAGTGATCAAATTCACAGCTCGGCAGAGTAAAATTTTGCGGCTGATCATGTGCGTTAAATATCACCAACAGTAATCGCTCAACATCGCCAGGTGGCGAGGAATGCTCCACCAATAGGTAACCTAATAATTGATTATGTGACTCATGCCAGTGCGCTTCTCGCATGAGCTTGCCATCGCCGTTCAACCACTGAATACCGTCGCCGGCCAGTACGCCGGGATGGTGACGATAGCGATCCGGCTCTAGCACAGAGAACTGCCGACGCAGAGCAAGCATGCGACGAGTAAACCCGGTTAATTCCTCGGCCTCGCTCGACACCGTCCAGTCAAGCCAATTCATGGCATTGTCTTGGCAGTAGGCATTGTTATTGCCCTGCTGGCTGCGATACCGCTCATCACCGGCCAGAATCATTGGCACGCCCTGCGAGACGGCCAATGTGGCAATAAAATTTCGTTGTTGGCGACGTCGCAAGACTTCGATTTCAGGATTACTACTCTCGCCCTCTTCGCCGTAATTACGACTCAGATTTCCCCGATGACCGTCGTTATTGTCCTCTTGATTCGCTTCGTTATGACGCTGCTCGTAGCAAACGGTATCCCTTAAGGTGAATCCATCGTGGCTGGTAACATAGTTAATACTGGCATAGGGCTTGTGGCCCGCTTGCTCAAAAATATCGCCGGAGCCATGAAGGCGACGAGCGAGCTCAGGAAGCACACCTTTATCACCGCGCCAGAAGCGTCGCACTGTGTCTCGATAGCTATCATTCCACTGCGCCCAATCCGCGGGGAACCGTCCCAGCTGATAGCCCCCCGGCCCGAGATCCCAAGGTTCGGCGATCATCTTGCGGGTTGATAATATGGGGTCTTGTGCCATCATCTGGAACAGTGCCGCGTCCTTGCTAAAGCCATTTTCTTGCCGACCCAAGACCGTCGCTAAGTCAAAGCGAAAACCATCCACACACATGTCATCGGCCCAAAAACGCAGACTATCCATGACCATTTGGGCGACCCGTGGGTGACGCATATTCAGGGTATTTCCGCAGCCAGTATCATTTACATATAAGCGCTTATCACCGGGCAATAGGTGGTAATAGGAGGCATTATCTATGCCACGAAAGCTGAGCGTTGGCCCGAGGTGATTCCCTTCGCAACTGTGGTTGTAAACAACATCAAGAATGACCTCCATTCCGGCATCGTGAAAACGATCCACCATCTGCCTAAATTCCATGATGTCGTCGCTGGCAAAATAGGATTGCTGGGCCGTAAAAAAAGACAGACTGTTGTAGCCCCAATAATTACTGAGCCCCTTCTGATTAAGAAATATTTCGTCGATATGACTATGCACCGGCAATAATTCAATACTGCTAATACCCAGTGACTTAAGATACTCAATAATTTTAGGCTGACTTAAACCGGCGAAGGTGCCGCGCAAGGACTCGGGCACATCGCGGTGTCGCATGGTAAAACCGCGCACATGGGTTTCAAATAAAATGGTCTTATGCCAAGGCACCAGATGGCGGCCAGATCCGCATCGATTTGATACATCGGTGACAACTGCCTTTGGCATCCAATTAGCATTATCACTGCTATCAAAGGAGAGATCCTCCCGGGGATCTTGGCGGTCGTAGGCAAAATGTGATTCGTGCCACTGAAACTGCCCTTTTAGCTGTTTCGCGTAGGGGTCGAGCAATAATTTGTGATGATTAAAACGGTGACCGCTAGCCGGATCATAACTGCCATACACGCGGTAGCCATAACACTGGCCCGCTCTGATACCCGGCAAATAACCGTGCCAGATGTCATTAGTCTTTTCCGCCAACATGATTCGTTCTATTTCTTGCACGCCTTGAGGGTCAAAAAGACAAAGTTCTACCGCACTCGCATTGGCAGAAAACAAGGCGAAGTTGGTGCCGTCTTCATCAACGGTGGCACCTAAGGGAGAGGCATATCCTGATCTGAGCTCGGTACTCATAAACTCATTCTCATGCTATTGGCCCATTCAAGGAGACGTGCTTGTAAAGCAAATACAGCGCCGATAGCGGTGGCAAAGAAACCGCAATGGAGTGGGGCTGACCATCCCACTCAACTGGCTCGCTAAACACTGAAGTCTGACGAGATGCGCCGCTACCACCGAATTCTGCACTGTCGGTATTCAGTATTTCCTGATACTCACCGTGTGAAGGTACACCTACGCGGTAGCCGTCATGGGACTGCGGCGTGAAGTTGACCAATACCACCACAGGGGCATCAAACTCTCCGCCCTTTCTAAGCCATACCAATATAGAATGTTGATGATTATCTAACTGCAACCACTGGAAACCCGCCGGATCGCAATCTAGCCCATGCAGGGCTGGCCATTGCCGATAGAGCCTATTTAGCTCGCGCAGCAATGACTGAATACCACGATGTTTGTGTTCGGCAAGTAAATGCCAATCTAAACTTCGGTCGTGATTCCATTCTCGATACTGGGCAAACTCCCCCCCCATAAATAATAATTTTTTACCGGGGTGCGCCCACATATAAGCAAAAAAGGTTCGAAGATTGGCAAACTTCTGCCAGTCGTCACCGGGCATTTTGTTAATCAATGAGCCTTTGCCATGCACCACTTCGTCGTGACTTAGTGGCAAAATAAAATTCTCGCTCCACGCATACATAATGCCGAAGGTCAGTTCGCTTTGATGGTACTGGCGGTAGATAAATTCGCGGCCGATGTATCGCAACGTGTCGTTCATCCAGCCCATATTCCATTTAAAACCAAAACCCAGCCCGCCGGCATCGACTGGCCGAGAAACACCCGGCCACGCAGTGGATTCCTCTGCGATCATTAAAATGCCAGGATGATTGTTGTACATGCGGCTATTAAGCGTTTTCAGTAATTCAATCGCCTCAAGATGCTCACGACCACCGTATTGGTTTGGAGACCACTCCCCGTCCTTGCGGCTGTAATCCAGATACAACATTGACGCCACAGCATCTACCCGCAATCCGTCAAAATGAAATTCTTCGAGCCAGTAGTTGGCGTTGCTAAGCAGGTAACTGATGACCTCACAACGGCCGTAGTTGTATATCAAGGTATTCCAGTCAGGATGAAACCCCTTTTGCAGATCCATGTATTCGTAGAGGCAACTGCCATCGAAATTGGCCAGCCCGTGAATATCGGTGGGGAAATGACCGGGCACCCAGTCCAGTAGCACGCCGAGCCCATTGCGGTGGCAGCGGTCGACAAAAAACTTTAACTCGTCTGGATTACCAAAACGAATAGAGGGCGCGTACAAACCTATCGGTTGATAGCCCCAAGAACCATCAAAGGGATACTCACTGATCGGCATCAACTGAATATGAGTAAAACCGAGATCCAAAACATAGGGAATTAACTCATCGGCCAGCTCACGATAACTCAGAAAGCGATTATTCTGCTCTGGCACCCGCCGCCAAGAGCCAAGATTAACTTCGTAAATAGTGATCGGGGCGGCATAGGGATTAGTGGAGGGACGAGCGGCCATCCACTCCCCATCTGACCAATCATACGTCTCATTGAGAATAACGCGGGACGCGGTTTCCGGTGGATGTTGCATAGACTGAGCATAAGGATCAGCCTTTAGAGGCAGTAACTGACCGGCAGAGCCCAAAATTTCATATTTATAATGTGCGTAATTATTGATAGCGGGAATAAAAATTTCCCAAATCCCCGAGGCGGGATATTTACGCATAACATGCTGACGACCATCCCAGCTATTAAAGTCACCCACCACCGCAACTCGTTTTGCAACCGGTGCCCAAACCACAAACAGCACCCCCGCCACACCGGCCAATGTTTTGCTGTGCGCCCCCATCCACCGATACGTCTGTTCTTGAGAGCCTTCACCAAACAAATAAAGATCGCTGTCGTCTAAACTGGGCAGAAAACGATAGGGGTCATCAATATCGACATCCCCCTGCCAATAGCTCACTCGAAAACGATAATCAAAATGATGTTTACGGCGACTAAGCACGACTTCAAATAGGCCGTCATCGTGGACACAATATAAATCAGCCAGTTTTCGTCCACTCTTGCAGTCGATCAGCGCAACACCCTGCGCCCTTGGCAACATGACGCGAACAACTAACCCTGACCCACAGGGATTTTGGTGCATACCTAGCACCGCGAAAACATCGTCATATTGGCCGTGGACGATGGCATCAATATCCAACTGCGTAAGCGTTGCTGTGCTTCTAGGCTTATTCACTGCGTCCTTTCCTTATCCACCCCATTCAGCAAATGTGTCGCCTCAACTCCAGCAAAAATTTCTCGGGTAGTTAATGCCTGCTTGCGCCGCCAATTGGGGTACTGGTGACTGGTTGCCGGAATGTTTATCGGTAATTTAAGAAGCTGCAAATCTTCTAATTGCAGTAACATAAAGCGCGATGCGCTCCGCCCGCAACCACGGTGAATACTTTCACATAAGGCCATGTCCATCGGCTTACTCAATTCCTCAACTTCCCAATTACTGGGCATGAGTTGATTAGATTCTAACCACTGTAACAGATAACGCTTGTCCCGTTTGCGTTCGAGATACAAGGCGTCGAGCGAGGCTTGATCAGGGATGACGCCAAGTTGGTAACGTCGTTGCAAGTCGTCCTCACTCCACCAGTCAGACAATGTCGGCACATCGTGATTGGTCACCGACAACAAGGCATCACGACGCCTTTCAGAGGGCATCCAAAACTGCCCATCATGATGCTGAGTAAAGTAAAACAAATCATTGCCATAGACGCCGCTGCGCAACATCAACTCACGAATATCCGCCGGCACCACACCCAAGTCTTCCCCCACAATCACGCAGCGATGACGATGACTCTCTAAACAAAGCAGCGGCAGCAACACCTGCGTCGGGTAGTAAACATAGACACCTCGGCTCGCCTCACCCGGTTCTCGGGGCAAGCACCACCAAAGGCGTTGCAAGGACATAACATGGTCAATACGCAGTGCACCCAAGGCCATATTGGCGCGCAAAAGACTGATGAAATGCTGAAAGTGATTGCGCTGCATCGCGACCGGATTCATCACCGGTAGGCCCCAGTCTTGCCCCTCACTGCTGAACGGATCTGGCGGCGCACCAATGCTGACCGCGGTCACATAGAGTTCGGCGTTCTCCGCTGTTTCGCAGCCCCCGGCGACTGAACCAACGGCGAGATCGCCCATGATGCCAATACGCATTCCCACGTCACGCGCATGCACCTGACAGCTCGCTAGTTGTTCGCTGGCCAACCATTGCAGATAGGAAAAAAATGTAATGTCCTGACGGTGTCGAACTGCATAGCCATTGTGACGGCACTCGTAATCCGAAAATTGCCGCAGGGCATCGCCACCTTCTTGCACAAACTTTGAGAATTCCCGCCCTCTTTCGGTTCCCAATGCTTCATGATGTTGCAGAAAATAACTGTAGGCCAGTTCTAAGACCTGATACTTGATCTGTAAAACGGCTGAGTGATTCACCATATCAACAGCGCGCAGGGCAGTCGTTCGCTGCTGAAATAAAGGGGTGCGCAGGTATTGAACAATCGATTCCGCGTCAATACACTCAGGTATCTCTTCAACCGCGAGATAGCCGGGATTGAGAAATCGTCGGTCTGATGGACTGTAGGGGCTAACGTCTTCAGTGCCGTCAGTACGCAGGGCATGCAGAGGGTTAATACCAATCAGGTCTGCGCCCTTCGCGGCGGCTGCCGAGATCAGTTCACGAAGATCGGCAAAGTCACCTATCCCCCAATTACGTTCAGACCTAAGCGAATACAATTGGCAAGCGATACCCCAAAATTTGCCATCGGTCTCTACATCGAAACAGCGATCAGGACATACCGCCACCTGCGCCGACGCCTGAGCATCACCAACCGTTATTCTTAATTGCAGATACCCAAATGAACACAAACCTAGCGCTAAGGACCGAGAAGTGTAGCGAATACCATCGATATAATAATTACCCGTTTCAGCTAAATCGGCTGGCACCACCGCGCCATTTTTAACACCACCGTCCTCATCAACTAATTGCCAACTCAAGGTTTTGTCTAGGTCGTCCGGGTGACAATAGATAGTGACGAGGGCTTCAGCCTGAGTAATGTAAAAAGCGTCTAAGCGCTGCTGCCAGCGCCGAGCATCAAGCTCAAATATCTCGTCGGAAACAGCCTGTGGCGAATCAATATCGTGTTCAGCCAAACGCAGTAATTGCAATCTATCAGCTTGGGGGACAATACAACGCTGTCCAGAATAATTATCATATTCCGCCGCAACACCGCTAAGATAAAGTAGCTTTTCCAGACTATCCATTCATCCTTACACTCCGCTTGCCAGCAACTTCCATGAAAGGTGCGAGCACTGCCTATTGGATCGGATACAACACATACTATGATAATCACAGGCCATTCGTCCGGCGCTATAATCATTCTCTAGTTCAGCAAGGCCTATTCTGCGGGCAAACAAGAAAAACATTCCCTGCACTCTTCGTCTAGCAACATAGCGGCCAAATTTATAAAGTGCACACCGACTTTAATCTAACATCTATTTTCTAGAAATTTGTGACACAGACCGACAAATATTTCACCGGCAACTCAATTGCGTTTATATCTTGAAAATGAATGCAGCGCGAAAGTTTGGCGTGGCTACGCCAGTGGATATTTCATACCCTCATTTCAACACCTTGTATGCAATAGTAATTTGTCATAGGTCAAACTATGTGGTGATACCCATTGATTTATTAACCCAAGAGGTCAACAGTGGGAGTAATGGCTTGTCATTTACTATCTAGAGTGAGTAATAGCGATGAAGATTGGCATAAACGGTTACGGCAGAATTGGCAGAAATATTGTTCGCGCACTCTTTGAACGCGGTCTGCAAAATGACATTCAATTGGTGGCCATTAACGATCTTTCCGACCTAGAAGAAAGTGCTCATTTAACCAAGTTTGATACCACCTTTGGGCGCTTTGCTGGGGATATCGGCCACAGTGACGGCCACCTTATCATCAATGGTCAAAAAATCACTTACTTCCAGCATCGCAATCCTGCCGATATTCCATGGCGAGAACTCGATGTGGACATCGTACTTGAATGTGCAGGCAAATTTAAAACCCATGCCGCGCTGCAAAGTCATCTCGACGCCGGCGCTAAAAAAGTGCTGGCGTCCCACCCGGTTGGCGACGCCGATATCACGGTTGTTTATGGTGTTAACCATGACGCTATTAGCGAACAACACCAGATTATTTCTAATGCTTCGTGCACGACAAACTGTCTCGCACCGTTAGCGAAAGCGCTGAACGAAGGTGTGGGTATTCTCAACGGCTATATCACCACCATACATGCCTACACCAACGACCAGAATCTGCTCGACAAAGCCCATGGTGATCTTTACCGAGCAAGGTCGGCAACCATGTCGATGATCCCAACAAAAACCGGAGCGGCTGCGGCGGTGGGTTTGGTACTGCCCGAACTGGCAGGCAAAATTGACGGTCTCGCTGTACGCGTACCGACGATCAATGTCTCGCTGGTGGACTTTGTGTTTAACGCCGGCCGCGCTACGTCGGTTGATGAAATTAACCAAGTAATCAAAGACGCTAGCTCGGCCTTTCCCAAGGACGTATTAGCCTACAATACCTTACCGCTGGTGTCGGTGGACTTTAACCGCGACCCCCGCTCCTGCACCTTTGACGCGACGCAAACCCGCGTCAGTGGCAGCTTGGTAAAAGTGATGGCTTGGTACGATAATGAGTGGGGGTTTTCTAATCGTATGCTGGATGTCGCCTTAAAAATGGCTGCTGTTTCCACAAAATGATTGGGCACAGCACGCCATTTCTGCACTGCGATATGCAAACGGTCTAACTCACTCGCACAATCTTCAATGTATTGGTGTGTCCGTCGACGCCTACTTGGTCACCGGTAGTGCCAATAATCAAATCATCGGCAACGACATGCCCACGTGAGCGAATTGCATCTACGCAACCTGCGATCTCGATACCGTCTGATGGACTCGCTATTGCGTATACACCTCGGTACAAACTCACCCTGTTACAGGTTGTTGGATTACGACTGAACGCAAAAATAGGAATACCGGAGGTTAGTCGTGACATTAACAGCACGGTTTTACCCGTTTCAGTCATCGACACAATCGCTTTCACCCCCACTTGATGATTCGCAGCATAGACCGCGCTCATCGCCAGTGTTTCTTCCACAGACTCGAATTTTCGCTCTAGACGATAGCTCGATTTCCTCGCAGAAGGATACAGTTCCGCGCCTTCGCAATTACGCGCCATGGCCTTAACTGTTTCAACTGGGTATAAACCTGAGGCGGTTTCCGCCGACAACATAACGGCATCCGTGCCATCGAGTACGGCATTCGCCACATCAAAGACTTCCGCGCGGGTTGGGACTGGGCTACTCACCATCGACTCCATCATTTGCGTGGCGGTAATGACGGGTCTATTTAATACCCGAGCACGCTTAATGATGTGCTTTTGCAGACCGATCAAACTCGCGTCACCTATTTCAACACCCAGGTCTCCCCGCGCCACCATCACCCCATCGCAGGCGCGAATAAGTGCGTCTAAATGTTCGTCATTCGCAACCGCTTCTGCACGCTCGATCTTGCCGATGATATGCGCAAAACAGCCTGCACTTTCCAACTTCACTCTTGCGTCTTCAATATCTTCCGCACTGCTGGGGAAGGAAACCGCAATAAAATCGAGGCCAATTTTAGCGGCCAATTTGATATCGTCCATATCTTTGTCGGTTAAGGCTGGCGCAGATAAACCACCACCTAGGCGATTAATGCCTTTACGAGACTGCAACTTGCCCACGCTCTCAGATCGGCAAAATACCTGTTCACCCTCTACGCGATCCACGCTCAAGCGCAAACGACCATCGTCTAGCAGTAATATGTCGCCGGCACTCACTGAACGCGCCAAAGGTTCATAATCAACACCAATATGGCTTGCGTCGCCTTCACCATCGGCAAGCTGAGTATCCAAAATGAGGGCCGAGCCCTTCTTAAGGTCGATGGGATCTACGGCGAGTTTACGCAAACGAATTTTTGGCCCCTGCAGATCTCCCAGCAATCCCACATAGCAACCAGCCTCTGCGGCCAACTCTCTAATAAGCAATGCGCGCGCCGCGTGTTCATCGGCAGTGCCGTGGGAAAAATTCAATCGAAATACATTCACCCCGGCGCTAATCATCTCGGCTAGGATTTCTCGAGAATCACAAGCGGGTCCGACCGTGGCCACAATCTTAGTTCGACGCATGAATACCGCTATCCTTTAAATAAATAGTTAGGAAAAACTCTATGTTACACGTCTCTATGATGCAGGGCGACTAAGCAAAGGAGTAGTTTTTGTGACCTTAGATTCCATACTCTCTCGAAAAACTCAAATCACAGGCATAAAAAAACCCGGATATACCGGGTTTTAAAACACTACAGCGTTGTCATTTACCTATACAAAGAAATCGCCGTTATCCATACCCAAGCCTAAACCACCGAGGTTACGAGCAAAGCTGGTCGGGTTATTCGCCACGTGTGCCCGCGCCGTATGGACATCAAGAAAGCGCTGCTGAATCTCGCTACCCAAGAACACCGACTGCCCACCCGCTACTTCGAACAGAGAGTCGATAATCTGAATGCTTTTAGTGATTACCAGTGAAGCGTGATAACGGTAACGCACACGATCCTCTACTGGAACAGGTTTTCCGGCCTCAACAAGGGCCATCATATTGTCGAAATTCCGGAACAGCAGCGCTTCCATCTCATCTATGCCGTTAACCGCTCCGGCAATGCGTTCTTGAACTTGGGTGTCGCCCGCCAATTTAGTCGGATCACCACTCGCCTTATTCAACACCGCATGCTTATACAACTCAACTGCTGACTTACAGGCTCCAATCGCCGGAGTACATACCACACGAATAAACGTTTGCGCCCAAGGCAATTGATATAGAGGCGCCGTATTAACCGCCTGACCAGGATTAGTACACGCAAAGCCATCGGTTTGTTTATGGGTCATATAATCTGGAACGTACACGTCGTTCACGGCAATATCGTTACTACCGGTTCCTTCTAAGCCCATAGACTGCCAAGTATCGATGATCTCGTAATCACCTTTAGGCACGAGAAAAGTTCGATAGCCATCGCCGGGAATAATCGCACCCAACAAGGCCCACGTACAGTGATCGCTACCACTAGACCAGCCCCAACGGCCACTCAATTTAAAGCCGCCATCAACCACGGTAACTTTACCCATCGGCGCATACGACGACGATACACGGGTATGAATATTGTCGCCCCAAATCGCCTGCTGAGCGCGGTCATCCATAATGGCTATTTGAAAGGCGTGAACGGCAATAATGCCGCTCGCCCATGCTGTAGACATACAGCCTTCCGCCAGAGCTATTTGCATACGGAAGAAATCCTGCGGGCTCAACTCAAGTCCGCCGTAGCGCTTAGGCTGAAGGGCTAAGAAAAAGCCAATATCCTGCAATTCGTCGATAGATGCCTGCGGAACTTTACGCAACTGTTTGGTTTCTGCCGCTCGCTCACGCAGACGCGGCTGCATGTCTTTTATCGCGGCCATCATATCAGCCACTGAATACTCTTTAGTTTCGCTCTTCGCTTGCGCTACGCTCATCGGACTTCTCCTTTACTCATTCTTATTGGCGAGGCGGCAATCTTGATGCAAACAGCCTAACCACGATGCAAACAGTGCGGCAGCTAACCGCAATAAAAACCAAACGAGAACTAGGCGTCTGGCATATTAAATTTGTGGCCCCACAAACTTGGCAAGCTCGTTACCGTGGGGGTAAATCCGTCCCAATCCATTTGCAGACCGTCGGTGCCAAATTCCATGGCAAAACCCGTCGGCGTTGCCATATAAAAAGACAGCATATTGTCATTTGTATGACGACCCAAAGTGGACACAATAGGAATGCCTGCTTCCTCTACGCGATCTAAGCAATAACCGACTTCATCGACATCGGTAACTTCTAACATCAAATGCACACAGCCAACGGGATTCGCTTTATCTTCATACAAGGCCAAGCTGTGATGGCGTGGGTTATTAACGTGCATAAAGTGCAGACCTTGGCCCGGATCATCTGGGTCTGGCGAGAATTTAAAATGCATATAATCGCTGTCGCCAAAGCCCAGCAGGTTCTTATAGAAATTGTGGGTTTCAGTGAGTTTTGCGGCGGGTAATACCGCATGACCAAAACCCATATCGCCGTTAAAGCCGGTCTCAAACCCTGAGATGCCTTTAGGCGATATAAATTTAGCGTAATCCAACTCACCGCCCCAAAACAGCTCTAGGCCATTGCCAGACGGATCTTGCAAACGAATCAAGCCACGAACACGGCGCGCTTTTGCCTCGCTTGCAGACGCTTCGGTAAATGACACGCCAGCTGCCTTCAGTTCGGCTTTGGCGGTGGCGAAACCCGCCTCATCTGCCATTTCCCAACCGCAGCAAGCCAAACGATTTTGCTCTGCTTTCACAACCGCAAACCGGTAGGGACGAGTATCCATTTTTAAATAGACATTACCGTCATCCGGCATAGTCGGTGCAACCATCAGCCCTAAAATATTAGTCCCGTAATCCAGCCACTGTTGCGGCTCCGTCGACTCAATAACTACATAAGCTAAGCTGCGAACTTCCATTACCACTCCCTATTATTATCGTTACGATCAGGTATTACGTATGGCGTAATCCACCACGTATTCACGCTTTTCACTAAATGCTGCTGGCACATCAGCCAAGTCTAAATAGAATTGGTTATACCACTGGCGAAGACGAGTGATCGGGCCATCTCCATCGCACAACACTGGATTATCTACCCGCGTTTTGGTGTGCCATATATGCACATCCTGAAAGAACGCTGTGCGGTTTTGCTCTGTGTACTGACGTGCCATTTCCTCATTCTGCTCGTCTGTCATACCGGCGATTTTTTTCACCGCCACGCCAAAGCGCAAATCAAAACTGTTGTGGTTGATCGGCACATGGGTCACTAACAAACGTGACGCGACATCCATACCTTCTACCTGACCAGTCATAAAGGTATTCATATACGCAGGGCCGTAGTAAGTCGCTTCTGAACTGAGCTCACCGTCTTCGGCCAACAATTCAGACCCGCCAATTAGCTCCTGACGATAGGTATGTTTATACACAATATTTTTGAATTCTTTTATCGGCGCGCCATGGATAGGACCAAAATGTGCAACGTCGGCCATATTATCAATGAGCTCGCGGGCGTTGGTATTGATGGTCATCAAATCCATTTGCCAAATTGTCCAATCATCGCTGAATACATCATCAATACGCGGAGGACGCTGATCTTCAATCGGTGGGTTGCCTTCGGGATCAAACCACATAAACAATAAGTGATTTTCTTCCAACGTAGGGTAGGAACGAATTACCGCTTTAGCGGGAATACGCTTGGCATAGGGTATTTCATCGCACACGCCATCCGCTCCCCAACGCCACGAGTGGAAAGGACAGCGAATAGAGTTGCCCTCTACACAACCTTCACTAAGGTCTGCGCCCATATGCGGGCAGTAACCGTCGAGAATATGCATCTCGCCATCTTCGCCGCGATAGGCGACTAAGCGGGTACCAAAGTAATTGAGTTTGACCGGCGTGCTGGTATATTCACTCGCCAAACCGAGACAGTACCAACCACGGGCATAGCGGTCGGGTAATTCCGCTGCCTCAATAATATGTGGCTGGCGCGGCACTTGCGCTACCTGACTCATTGTTATTCTCCTTCAGACGCGTTTTTCATAGGGGTTCTGTATGGTGAAAAATTCTCACACATGCCCCCCAGCCACACCATCCTCCGTTTAGACGAGCCACACACAATCAATAACACATTGTTTTTATTATGTTTTTTAACATGTAACAGCAAATACAGAAGCCGGCCCGGCGACTTTAAAAATATCTACGGTCCGGTATCGTCCACCATACCCAAACGTTACAATGACAAACACACATTTCTAGCAATCACTTATCCGTCGGCACACAACACGCTGGCTTTAGCAGATTTGCAGTCACTACCAAAAGATCACGGGCAACAATGGCGAGTAAAAAAGCACCGAGCAAGACTCCAGTCGACAAACATGAGCGAAAAGACGTCACGATAAGCCTTCCAGGCCGGCCGGGTAGCAACAAAATGCCCGCACATCAGGCACTCAACTTCGCCGCGCAACTCGCCAAAGACGGAAAATCCCCTGTTGTTATTATATTGAGCCGGCAATTACTGGAGCAGATTCCACAGCTCACTAGAGCATGGTATTTACTATTTAACGCTCTGACCGAAGCTGGCGACTATGCTGGCTTGCTCGCCGCTACAAACCAGTACCTCAGCAGCAAGCCCCGCGACATTGCAGCCTTGCTTTCCCAAGCCACCGCGCAAAGACTGCTGGGCCAACACGACAACGCACTGCACTCCATAGAAAAGGTTTTACGCTTAGCGCCCGCGAATATAAACGCGGTCAATCAACAAGGCGTAACGCTAAAAGAAATCGGGAAAATGCCAGAAGCCCTAGAGAGCTTTAATCGCTGTATCCGGCTTTCACCATTAGACGGTTATGCCTACTGGAATAGATCCGACCTACTCAAAGACATCGACGCGGATGAACTCGCAAAAATGGAGTCGATACTCAGTAAGCCTTCGCTATCTGCACATAACAGGGCGCGCATTCACTTCGCGCTCGCACGCGGTTATGAGTTTTATGGCGATACGCAAAAGCAGTTTTCGCATATCGAGCAGGGCGCCAAGCTGAAACGGACTTTACTGCAGTACGATCACGCAGAAGAGATGCAGCAAATTCGCGAGATTCCTAAACACTTTAGCGCAGAGGTTTTGCAGCAAGCACCTCTACCACGGGACGCTGAAACGTCTAATCCCATTTTTATTTGCGGCCTACCACGCAGCGGCACTACCTTAGTCGAGCAGATTATCTCCAGCCACTCCATGGTCACTGCTGGCGACGAATTAGTCGCACTTACCCGCGCCTCATACGCCGTACTGCAACAAAAGCGCATAGACAAACCATTTCCCCTTTGGGCGAATGATCTGAACCCAGCGGATTGGAAGGCTATTGGCGACAAGTACCAGTTACTTACGAGTGAACTACACACCACTAAATATTTTACCGATAAATATCTGCAAAATTACAAAGCGCTAGGGCTCATTCACTTAGCAAGACCAGAGGCAAAAATCATTTTCTGCCGACGGAATCCAATGGATAATTTGTGGGGATGTTATCGCCAATACTTTGCAGATGGCCTGCGATTCACTTACGACCAAGAAGAACTAGCCGACACTTACCACGGCGCCGCCGAGCTGTATCGCTACTGGCAGACCGTAATTCCAAATAAGGTATTCTTCTTAGAATACGAAACACTTATCAATGACTACGAATCTACCGTCAAAGCACTTCTCGCCTTTCTCGACCTACCATGGGAAGAAAGTTGCCTGCATTTTTACAACAACCCTCGGGCAGTTAGAACCACTTCGGCAACCCAAGTCAGATCACCGATCAATAACAGTAGAATTGATCAATGGAAGAAATTTGAACAGCAGCTTCAGCCAATGTACCAGCGTCTTATTGAACTTGGCGAGATAGAGTAAGGTCTTGCGAGAAGCTCATAGAATATAAATAACATAACGCTTAGCCTGCTACTTTTTAATGCGGCTGCGTTGAAAACTAAAATCGAATTATAAAAAAATAAGCGGTCAGTGAACTACCTATGTATTATTTTGTGTAAAACCTTGTGTACTATGACGAAAAATAAGTGGTTTATAGATTATCTGTTCACAACGAACAGGCTTAAATAAACACATTCAAAATTCACTTGCGATAATAAAATAAACTATGCGAGTACTTAACATTACCGTCACGCTTGGCCTCGGAGTAGCGATCGGCATTTGGTCTGCCAGCCTGATGCTAAAACACCAGCTAAACTCATCGTCAGTGCACAATGGCCCGTGGCGAACATTATTAACCGCCGGGTCTACCGATGCAGGAATGTATCAACGGTCGGGGATAGCCATCGGTGGTTTACTGGCCTTATCCAAGCAAGAAACGCTCTACTTCACTGCCTTTGAAGACAGCAGCGGAAACCTATTACAAGAACAATGTAACTACCGCGTTCTAGGTAACGACCCTGACGCCCGCTGGTGGAGCCTAACCGCCTACGCGGCCGATCATTATTTACCGCAAAACGACGACAATGCCTTGTCCATCGCCAAAACAACAGTCGAACGTGACGACGGTGGACATTTTGAGATTATGGTATCGGCAGACCCACAGCCTAAAAACTGGATCTCAAGCCGCGCCGCTGGCGACTACTCCTTAACACTGCGTCTCTACAATCCCAGTAGCCGTGTTTATAAAGCACCTGCAGCCGTCAAACTTCCCGACATTCTGCGGGAGGACTGCCAATGAAACGCGCAGCTCGCTGGATACTATCAATAGCCGTAATAGCGGCTGTCACTCACTTGGTCGCGATACTCATTTTACCTAGGGCGTTAATGACACTCATTGTGTTCAAAGTCAGCTCAGAGGCCAACGGCGCAAACCAGCTATACCTACCCGACCGCATTACTTCTAATTCCCGGAAGATTGTTCGCCCGGCACCAGATCTTGCCTATGCAATTTGCGCCTACGATCTTAGCGATGGCCCCGTAATTGCAACATTGAACGCGTCCGAAACCTACTCATCGCTGTCTGTGTTTGCAAACAATACCGACAACGTTTTCGCGATCAATGATCGTGCCGTTACAGGAGATTTTTCCTCAGTTTTCCTATCTAGCGAAGACTCTGAGGTGACGCCACCTGCAGATGCCATTGCGGTGAAGGTCCCAAGCAACAGCGGCTTGATACTTTGGCGGCGAGTCATTACATCGAATGCCGACTGGCCCAGAGCGGATGCTGCGCGTAGAGAAGTTACCTGCACCCCATACCACTCAAAGGTATCCCCGGTTTTAGCCCCCGAAAGCTGAGCAACTTGATGTTAGTCACTATTCGCGGCCAACATCTACGCGTTGCACTCAAACCTGATCTGCATACTCTCTGCGAGGCGAACGGCTAACCCCGAGTCAAAATACCAGTGGTCATTGCCAAGCAAAGAAGCCAGTGAAGTGAATATCAAAAGACAGCAACTATTAGCATAAATAGTGTCATTACTTTACTTTTGGCCCTATTGTGATAGCGTGCAGAATAGAAATACCGGTCAATATAAAAATTATAAGCTTCGCGCGCTTGAGCGCGTCTACCCCGGAACACAATATGAATAACAATAATTACTCAATTCGCTCAACCGTAAGACCATATATATTTAGTATCAGCGCAGCCGTACTCGCGCCAGTAGAGTTGACTTATGCCGCACAGCTTGAAGAGGTGATTGTCACAGCACAAAAGCGCGCAGAAGATATGCAGACAGTCCCTGTGTCTGTATCCGCATTAACAGCGGATCAGCTTGCCGATATTGGTTTTAACGACATTAGCGATATTGCCGCACAGGTCCCATCGCTGATCGTGCTTACCAATATTAGCCCCCTAGCGACCACTTTCAGAATTCGCAACATTGGCAATGCAGGGAATATCCCAAATTTTGAGCCGGCCACCGGTCTATTTATTGATGGCGCCTTTCGATCCCGTTCGGGTATCGGGATGGGCGACCTAGTAGACGTGAGTTCCGTAGAGGTTTTGAAAGGCCCGCAAAGTACCTTACACGGCAAAAACGTCACCGCCGGGGTGATCAGCGTCGCAACCCAAGGCCCGACAGAAAACGTTGAAGCCATGGCCGAAGTCAGTTTCGGCAGCGACAATTTAAAACAAATTAAAGCCTATATTAGCGGCCCCTTTACCGATTCAATTGCAGGACGACTAAGCCTTGTCGATACCGGTCGAAGCGAATTAATTGATAATGTCGCGGGACCGAAAAGTGAGGGCCTAAATGGCTACGCTATTCGCGGCCAACTGCGAATGGATTTCAGCGAATCACTTTATGCACGCCTTATCGTCGGTTACGCAGACAAAGACATGAACACGACCACCGGCGATGTATTTTTAAGCGACGCCATGCAGAGAATCTTACGTAACGCGGGTGCAAGTTTAACAATACCAAATGACCCATCAGACCGACTCATCGAATACAGCGAAGGCAGTGGTTATATTGGTGATTCCAACGATGTCATTTTCACCATGGAATACAGTGGCGATGGCTACTCCCTAACGTCGATCAGTAGTTACGATGACTACGACGGCTTAACGTATTTAGACGATGTTGAACAGGCCAGTTTACTATTGGCCGATTTTAAGGATCGCCAAGCAGGTGAATCCTATTCTCAGGAATTCCGAATAGCCTCAGACACCAGCGGCCCATTCAGCTGGCTCGGCGGGGTGTTTTTATATACCAACGAATTCCGTCGGGGCGACAAATCACTGCCTGAATTCATCGCCCAAAAAGATGTTGAAGCCTTTGGCGGCGCCGTCGCCGGAGAATTGGCAAGCAGAGGCCTTCTCCCAATCAATCTAGGCTCACTACCATTACCACTACTCGGCGTTGAGGGTGATCGCGGCGACTACTACATCACTCAGAACACAGACAGCTTCGGTATATTTACCAAACTGGATTATGAGTTTAGCGACGCGTGGAAAGCGGCATTTGGCCTACGCTATTCTTATGAGGATAAAACCGGCGTGGTTAACCAAACCGCGCAGTTGTCCGCGCTTGGATGTATTCCTCCGTTAAATACCAATCTAATTTGTCTCGTTACGCCCGACGGCAATAATTTTAATCAATCGAAAAGTTTTGACGCAATCACCGGTTCCTTGTCTACCAGCTATTTCGTCAATGAAGACACGATGTTCTACGGGGTAATTTCAACAGGCTTTAAAGCAGGCGGCTTCAGCTTACAAAATGGCACCGCAACCGATGACATGCGTCCCTTCGGTGAAGAGGAAGTTATCAACTTTGAATTAGGCGCCAAAACCGAATTCCTAGATCGCCGAGCGCGAGTAAACGCCTCTATTTTTCACACCGAGTATAAGAATTTTCAGAACGCCAGTTTCGCGGGATTAGTATTTATTATAAACAATGCGGACCTAGTGACCGTAGACGGCATAGAAGTCGATTCAACCGTGATCCTCACAGAGAATCTATCAACGACAATTAACTTTGCCTACATTGATACCGTTTTCGACAGCTATGACGGCGGCCAGTGTTACTACGGGCGAGAACCAGACAACGACCTGGGGCAATGTCGCTTGGATGGCGAGGAACTGCCCTCGGCAACCAAATTTAAAGGCAACATAGCACTGAATTGGCGCTATCCTTTAGCCAGCGGCGATCTCTATTCTCGATTGGACTACGCCTACACTGGCGAGGCGAACGCAAGTTCAGCGCTAGACCCTCGGTTTGATCAACCAGCATCGAACACACTGAACCTTCGTTTAGGTTGGCGAACAGCGAATATAGATATCGCTTTCTGGGGAAGAAACATCACCGACGAAGTGCATATCGACCAAGTCGCCCCGGCCAATATATTTACCACCATTGATTCGCGGGTTAACTCTCCAGTCGGTTCGTATCAGGCATTTACAAACCAGCCGAGGTCGCTTGGTTTAACGGCTCGCTACACCTATTAAACGAGACCTAGCGGTGATACTAGAGCCGCCGCTTAAACACACTCCATAATCAGCGATTTCAACCAGCGGTGGCCCTTGTCTTGGCTCATCGCCCGGTGCCAAATCAAATAAATGGGTAGCGAAGGCAGCCCAAGGGGCAGCTTAAATATTTTCAGCCTGTCTTTGTACAGAAAGAACTCAGCCATTGGCCGCGGAACGATAGCAATGCCATCGGACTGCATCACCACCGTCGGCACGGCAATATACTGATTCACCTCGGTAAGTATCTTACGGGTGCCGCCCTGCTCCTCCATAAACTGCTGTAGCAGCTCGCGACGGTCGCTGCCAAAACTCATCACAATGTGTTTTTCTTCAAAAAACTGCTTATTGCTGATCGACGACTTATCGCCCAAACGGGGGTGATCATGCCGGGCGATAACCACAATTTCTTCTGGCTTAAATTCGCAATAATCTAATCGCTTATCTTGAGGCGAAATAAAGTCGAAGCAGAAATCGATCTTTCCTTCCTTGAGCGACTCCAAGCCAGTTTCCTGATCATCCAAATGGGAGTAAATACTGATGCCGGTTTTCACCTGATTTACCTTTTCGAGAATACGCGGCAACAGGTTCAGCTCGCCATATCGGCCAAAGGCAATCTTAAAGACTCTATCTGATTCAGTGGGTTCGAAATGTTTATTGGAATCCAGTGTGTCTTGTATTTTTAGCAGGACCTCTTGGATTGGACCCGCAATTTCGATGGCCCTAACCGTAGGCTTCATACCATTGCGGGTGCGAATAAAAAGCTCATCGTCAAAGGTCTGGCGCAGACGTCTAAGCGCGTGACTGGTGGCCGGTTGAGTCATGTGCAACTGCTCAGCGGCCTTGGACATCTGACCATGGGTCATTATCGCGTCGAAGATGGTGAGTAAATTAAGATCAACCGATCGTAAATTAAGTTTCATGCATATTACTTATACTATTATTGAATTGTACTAATATTAACAAACTGCGTAAGGTCTCACCATCACAAGCTGCGCGCGAGCTGCGAAATGGAGAATGTATCAAACGGCTACACTACTTACTCTCTCGGGGTGATTGCCTTTTTCATCCTGTATGAGTGGGCAAAAGGCGCAACCAAAGCGGGTAAAAAAACTGGCAAAGACTGGCAGATGCTCGGGATCGCGGTTACTTGGCTACACTTTATAGAAAGACCACTGCTCATACTAAGCAGCTTTGGCCTGTTCACCTTATTGATGCCAGAGCATGCAGGCGTTTTAGCATGGCTAGACGACCGCCATCTAATAGCTGGCGTTATCGGCTTTATTTTGATTGACGAACTTTTGCACGGCTGGGTGCATAATTTCGCCCACGCGCGCACCCCGAATAATCCCATGCTGGCCAAACTACAACGCTGGTATAAAGTTACCCACCGAACCCATCATTTACACGGCGGCGCCGACAATCGCGGTGAATTGGGCGTCAGCCAAACCATCGTTGTCGGCTGGGGCTGGGCCTTCACCCTGCCCAATTACTGGTTTGGCTATTTGTGTCTTTACCTCGGGCTATTTCATGTGTGGGCCATTGGCACCGCCATAAAAAGCATCTGGGGAATACATACCCACGCCAATCTAGACTACGATCTAAAATTACTAAATCACCGCAACCCCGTGGTTTCCAAAACCATGTATGCGCTATGCCATATTTTGACCTTTCCTACCCAGCACCATCACCATCATAGCCGCAGCCCAACATCCGCCTGTAACCTTCAAAATATGTTGGCACTGTATGATTGGCTACTGTGGAAAAAGCTTGCGATTGAATTTGAACGCCCAAAAATTTACGGCTGGCGCAAAAATGAAAAAGAAGAAAATAGTGTGCTCTATCGTTACTTCTACCGGCCACTCAGAAAAAGTTAATAACAATTAGACCGCAAATTATCTTCCCACAATAACGATGCAACGGGCAAAAACCGGAATAAATATGACATTAAAAACACCCGCAAATACGAGCGAGCAGATTACTTTTCACGAGACGATTGTCGTTGGTGCTGGCATTTCCGGAATTTGTGCTGCCATCAAACTAAAGCAGGCGAAAATCGATTTCATTGTGTTAGAAAAGTCCCATGAAGCGGGCGGTGTATGGCGAGAAAACGTCTACCCCGACTGCGCCTGTGATGTGCCATCTGCTCTTTACTCCTATTCCTTCGCACCAAATCCAGATTGGACACGTGTCTTCGCGACACAGCAAGAAATAAAGGCTTATACCCATAACACGGTAAAACGCTTTAAGATTGATCAACACATCCACTTCAACCATCAACTTAGCAAATGCAATTGGCATGAGTCCGACAAATGCTGGCAGCTCGAAACCAACGGCGGCATCTACCGCGCTCGCTTCGTGATTATGGCCTGCGGGCCTATGCACATACCATTGATTCCGCACATCAAAGGCATAGAAACGTTTCCCGGCAAGTCATTCCACTCTGCCACGTGGGATACCGAATATGATCTAAGCGAAAAACGTGTAGCCGTCATCGGCTCAGGTGGCTCGGCCATTCAATTTTTACCGGCCATCCAAAGAAAGACAAAAAAAATCACGCTTTTTCAACGCACTCCACCGTGGGTATTACCAAAGGTAGACACCAAAATATCTGACCGCTGGCGGAAGAATTTCAAGCGTTTTCCGTTTACTCAAAAGCTATTCCGAAAGGTGCTTTTTTTCCAATTTGAATTTCTCAACCACAATTTAAAAAACAAGTGGTTCTCACAAAAACTGGAAACCGCAGCAATCAAACACATACATCGCGGCGTAAAAGACGAGGCGCTGAGGGAAAAGCTAAAGCCCGACTACTCCCTTGGCTGCAAACGTATACTGCTGTCGAATAACTGGTACAAAGCACTCGGCAAAGACAATGTTGAGGTATTCCCTGGCATCGCTGAGATTCAAGGCAACAAACTCATTGCTAGCGATGGTTCGAGCTGCGAAGTCGACGTCATAATTTATGGTACGGGCTTCGAAGTGTCCGACCCGCCAATCGGTAAGCTCATTTATGGTCGCAATGGTCGGAGCTTGTCTGATCAATGGTCCGGTTCGCCATCAGCTTATTTGGGCACCATGGCCGAAGATTGCCCTAATTTATTTTTAACCCTCGGCCCAAATCTCTACACCTATACGTCTGCCTTTGTGATTATTGAAGCCCAAGTAAAATATATTTTGAGCGCCATCACCAAGGCGCGTAAGAGAAATATTGCCACAATAACGGTCAACAAAGAAAAAAGCGAAAAACTCAATAAATCGCTACAAAACGCATTGCAAGGTACGGTTTGGAATAGCGGCTGTGCCAGCTATTTTATCGACAAAACCGGTCGCAACAGCGTGAATTGGCCTTGGACAACGATGAAAATGCAGCGCCGCTTGAGCAAAATTAAACTTGCCGAATTTCAGATCGAGAAACAGTTATGACATTCGCAGCCAAGCACGCAGTACTCATCCTGTCAGCATTTCTCGCAAGCGGCCTAAGCTATTCACAGGCGGAACACGTCGATCAACAGGATCGGCAGCCAAACATTGTGCTTATCCTCGCCGACGATTTGGGCTTTAGCGACACTGCGCCCTATGGCAGCGAAGTAGACACACCGAATATCTCTGCCCTTGCAGACATGGGAGTGCAATTTACCAATTACCATACCGCTGCGACATGCGCACCGTCTCGAGCGATGTTACTCACTGGCGTAGATAGCCACCGCAACGGTGTACCCAATATTCCGGAAACCATTCCCCCAGAGCAAAAGCGCTTCCCCCACTACCAAGGCACCCTTGATCCGAAAATAGATACGGTTGCCAATATACTCAATTCGGTTGGCTACCACACATACATCGCAGGTAAATGGCATCTAGGCAACGCCCCCGAACAATTACCCAGTCAACGCGGCTTCGATCGCAGCTTTGCCCTAGGTGCTACCGGTGCAGACAATTGGGAGGATAGGCCCTACCTTCCTATTTCCGATCGCGCCGAATGGTTTGCCGATGGTAAAGCCGCCAAACTACCTGAAAAGTTTTACTCATCTGAATTTCTGGTGGATAAAACCATTGAATTTATCGACAGTAATGCGCAAGACAAAAAGCCCTTCTTTGCCTACATTCCGTTTCAAGCGGTTCATATTCCTGTGCAGGCGCCACAGGAATTTATCGATAAATACGACGAGCTGTACCGCGATGGTTGGCAGGCGCTGCGAGAAACCCGCCAAGCAAAGCTCAAGGCTCTGGGACTAATCCCCAACGACAGCAATATGGTGCGCATGAGCACCATGGGACACTGGGATGCGCAGACCGAAGAGCAGAAGCGATATCAAGCAAAAAGGATGGCCGTGTATGCGGGTATGATAGACGCAATGGACTTCCATATTGGCCGTCTGATCACCCACCTAAAATCCATCGGTGAATTTGACAATACCGTATTTATTTTCACCTCCGACAACGGCAGCGAAGCCACCGGTGAGAATAACGCCCGAGATCTTTACGGCCGCTTAGTGATGAAATTTCTCGGCTACCGCAACGACTATGAAACCCTTGGTCTCAAAGGTAGCATGAATGTGATTGGCCCCAGCTTCGCCAGCGCAGCTGCCTCACCACTAGCCTATTACAAGTTTTATGCCGGTGAGGGCGGAATGCGGGTGCCACTTATTATTGCAGGGAAACCGCTGCAACGTTCTGAGAAAACGGTAAGCAATAGCTTTAGCTTTGTTACTGACATAACACCAACCATCATTGACATTGCCGGTGCTGAATTTTCAAGTAAGTCTAAAGAACTCGTGTCTGGACGGAGTTTACTACCCGTAGTAAAGGGTGACATTGAGCATACATATGGCCCGAACGACTCAATAGGTTATGAATTAGGAGGCAATGCGGCGCTATTTCGTGGTGACTACAAGCTCGTCAAAGTCAGTGGCAAAATTGCTGACGACCAATGGCATTTATATAACATAGTCAATGACCCAGGAGAGACTGTAGACCTGAGGGCAACGTTACCCGAGCGCTATGCATTAATGCTAAACGAGTATAAGCAATACGCGAAAGATAACAATGTTCTGGACATGCCCGCGGGCTACGACCATGAACGCCAAGGAATCATCAATGGCATCAATACCCGTTTACCCAATCTCCGTTTATACGTGAGTATTATTGGCGGAGTACTAATCCTATTTGCCCTAATCACGATTGTCCGCGCTCGTCGCAGATATAAGTAAACGAATGACAATCACTCATCTTTTAGAGATTTAACTATGAGTTGGCAGAACTTTATTCTCAGCGCCGTCATCCGCCGTCAACAAAAAGCAGCGATGAAGCTGAGCCCAGAACACCGATTTAAGCGCCAACGGAAATTCATGGCGATGGAAATCGGCAAAGCCAATAAATCTATTATCTGTCAGCCCGATGAAATCAACGGCGTAAAGGTCGAATGGCTTATACCCAAGGGAATAAAAAATACAGTCAGTGCACCTGTGTGTGTTTACTACCACGGTGGCGCCTTCATTATGGGTGGCATGAATAGCCATCGACAAATGTGCAGCGAACTCGCGGCATATGCCAATATAAAAGTGCTAATGGTGGATTACCGCCTTGCCCCCGAGCATCCTTTCCCAGCGGCCACTGACGATGCCATGACCGTCTATTTAGCTTTAATCGACGCAGGTCATTCAGCAACAAGCATGGTCATTGCCGGAGACAGCGCTGGCGGAAATCTCGCCCTCACGACATTACAAAAACTGCGCGATGACGGGAAAAAAAGTCCTGCTGCCGCAGTACTATTTTCACCCTGGCTAGATTTAAGCCACAGCAGTGAGTCGTTTAAAAACAATGCAAGAAAGGACGTACTACTGAATAAAACGCTACTTGATGAAGCGGTTGAGATGTATGCGTCTGCACTTTCTCGCAACGATCCAAGAGTATCTCCCCTATTCGGCAACGTGGCGGCACTACCGCCAATACTGACTATTGCTAGTCGATCTGAGGTCTTACTAGATGACGCCTCTCGTTTACACAATGAAATTGAAAAAGCTGGCGGCTGCAGTCGCTACTTAGAATGGAAAAAACCACCACATGCCTTCCCGGTAATGAGCCGATTCCTGCCAGAAGCGCGAAGCGCTTTACGCCAATCAGCGGCTTTTATCACTGAGTTTCTGCCTTAATCTAGGACGGAGCGACGACCCGACCATACAGTACCGACAGAAAATACTGCGCCGCAATCAATACGCGTCGTTCTCCGCATATACTCGAATACTCACTCCCTCCTCTTCATCAAAGGAAAGCACAATAGACATCGGTCGACAGCAAACCTCGCAATCTTCAATGTACTGATCATCGCCTGCAGACGCGTCCACGAGTAATTCAATGGCCTCACCACAATAGGGACAGCGTTCAGAAATGGACTCAATAACATTCATTAACCTAACTCCGACGTTTTCAGCGTGAACCTACAGTAATATGTGAACAATTAGCATAAGGCAAACATCTACCCTCGATTTATACGCTATCACGTCCTAGAATACCCCGATTCATAAAATAACACCGCCGAGGAAAGTTTAATGAGCATTCGTTTTGATGGGAAAGTTGCCATAGTCACTGGCGCGGGCAACGGTTTAGGCAAAAGCCACGCTCTGGCATTAGCCGCTCGCGGCGCAAAGGTTGTTGTTAACGACCTAGGCGGCAGCAGAGACGGCACCGGCGCCTCATCCGCAGCAGCACAAGCTGTTGTTGCCGAAATTGAAGCAATGGGCGGCGAAGCCATCTCCCACGGTGCCAACGTTGCTGTCTTCAGCGAAGTAGAAGACATGGTGCAGCAAACCATCGCAAAGTGGGGCCGCGTCGACATTCTTATTAACAACGCAGGCATTTTGCGCGACAAAACATTCTCTAAAATGTCACTAGACGATTTCAAACTCGTCATGGACGTTCATCTCATGGGCTCGGTCAACTGCTGTAAAGCGGTGTGGGACATCATGAAACAACAGGAATATGGCCGTATTGTGATGACTACGTCCTCAAGCGGCTTATACGGCAACTTCGGCCAAAGCAACTATGGCGCAGCCAAAATGGCCGTTGTCGGCTTAATGAATACCCTGGGGATTGAAGGCGCGAAAAATAATATCCGCGTGAATTCACTAGCGCCGACTGCAGCAACCCGTATGACCGAAGACCTTATGCCCGCAGAAGTCTTAGCCATGTTGATTCCCGAAGCGGTTTCCGCAGGCGCGCTGGTACTTTGCCATGACGACGCACCGAGCAGAAATATTCTCTGCGCCGGCGCAGGTGGCTACGCAACAAGCGCTATTTTTGAAACCAAAGGTGTCTACCTGTCACCAGATCAGCAAACACCCGAAGCGGTATTCGCCAACTGGGATAAAATCTCTGACAGTTCTGAGCAATCAAAAATGGAAACGGGTTTTAGTCAATCTGAGAAGTTTTTGCTAAAGGCGCAGTCATACTTAAGCAATAAATAACATAAGTACTAATATAAAAAAAACCCGGAATACCGGGTTTTTTATATCTTAAGATAATCTAGACAAGATCAAAGCGATCTGCATTCATCACCTTCGTCCATGCCGCCACAAAGTCATTTACAAATCGAGTTTGGGCATCTGCACTACCGTAGACTTCTGCCACTGCGCGCAATTGCGAGTTGGAACCGAACACGAGGTCAGCTCTGCTTGCGGTCCATTTAAGATCTCCGGTTTTGCGGTCTCGGCCTTCAAACTCCTCCTCGGTTTTCGAAGTCGCCTTCCACTCGGTGCTCATGTCTAATAGATTCACAAAAAAGTCATTGCTGAGCGTACCGACCTTGTTGGTGAATACGCCGTGCTGGGTGCCGCCAACATTAGTGCCCAACACCCGCATACCACCGACAAGCACGGTCATTTCTGGCGCGGTTAAGGTCATCAATTGAGCGCGATCTACTAGCAATGCCTCTGCAGGAACTGAGTAACGACCCTTAACGTAGTTGCGGAAGCCATCGGCAATCGGCTCCAAAGCGGCAAAAGAGTCCACATCGGTTTGTTCCTGAGTGGCATCCATACGTCCAGCCGTAAACGGCACGCTTACTGTCTGCCCCGCATTTTTAGCCGCTTGTTCGATACCGACCCCACCGGCCAACACAATTAAATCGGCCAGTGAGACTTTTTTGCCGCCGCTATTAAAGTCGCTTTGAATACCTTCAAGCACTTTGAGAACCTTGGCCAACTGCGCAGGTTGATTGACCTCCCAGTCCTTTTGCGGAGCCAAGCGAATGCGAGCGCCATTTGCGCCGCCGCGCATGTCTGAACCACGGTAGGTGGCCGCAGACGCCCAAGCAGTAGAGACCAACTCGCCAACCGACAATCCGGCAGCGGCAATCTTTGTTTTTAGGCCAGCGATGTCACTCTCATTCACCAAGGCGTGATCTAGCGCTGGAATCGGGTCTTGCCAGATCAACTCTTCGGTTGGGACTTCCGGCCCAAGGAGGCGCGCGCGCGGCCCCATGTCGCGGTGAGTTAATTTAAACCACGCTCTGGCAAAGGCATCGGCAAACTGATCGGGGTTCTCGTAAAAACGCCGCGAGATCTTCTCGTAAGCTGGGTCGACGCGAAGCGACAAGTCAGTGGTCAGCATCATAGGGACTTTGCGTTTAGTCGCATCGAAGGCATCGGGAATCACACCTTCGCCCGCGCCATTTTTGGGTTGCCACTGATGTGCGCCCGCTGGGCTTTTGGTCAGTTCCCATTCATAGCCAAACAGGTTCTCAAAGAAATTATTACTCCACTGGGTTGGCGTGCTCGTCCACGTCACTTCCAAGCCACTGGTAATGGCATCGGCACCTTTGCCGCTACCGTGGCTGCTCTTCCAGCCAAAGCCCTGCTGCTCAATGCTGCCCGCCTCTGGCTCTGCGCCAACAAGGGCCGCATCACCGGCACCGTGGGTTTTACCAAAGGTGTGACCGCCCGCGATTAAGGCCACCGTTTCTTCGTCGTCCATTGCCATACGCGCAAAAGTTTCACGAATATCTTTCGCTGCCGCCAGAGGATCAGGTTTGCCATTTGGGCCTTCTGGATTCACATAAATCAAACCCATCTGCACCGCTGCCAGCGGATTTTCAAGATCGCGATCACCAGAGTAGCGTTTGTCGTCCAGCCACTTACCCTCAACACCCCAGTAAATATCTAGCTCAGGTTCCCAAATATCCTCGCGGCCACCGGCAAAGCCAAAGGTTTTAAAACCCATGGTTTCTAGCGCGACGTTGCCGGTAAGAATCATCAGATCGGCCCACGATATTTTCTTGCCGTATTTTTGTTTAATCGGCCACAGTAATCTGCGCGCTTTGTCGAGGTTGCCGTTATCTGGCCAGCTATTCAATGGCGCAAAGCGCTGACTGCCGCTGCCCGCGCCACCGCGACCATCGGCAATACGGTAAGTACCTGCGCTGTGCCAGGCCATACGAATAAACAAGGGGCCGTAATGACCAAAATCTGCGGGCCACCAATCTTGGGAGTCAGTCATCAGTGCGGCGATATCGGCCTTTAAGGCCGCAAAATCGAGGCTTTTGAATTCTTCGGCATAGTTGAAATCGTCACCCATCGGATTAGATTTAGCGGACTGCTGGTGTAAAATCTCTAGTGGTAACTGATTCGGCCACCAATCCTTGTTGGTTGTGCCACCACCTGCGGTATGGTTCACCGGACATTTGTTATTCGACATAGCGTTCTCCCTTGAGATGAATAATTTTTCTATCAGTCATAGTTATAGCCCCATGCTAGCGAGCTATCCAACTGTACTTTTCAATCATTACGATAGCTTTTAACTCTTGGACTTACATTGAGGCCACGATAGGCTCGGAATGTTCCTTTATCATGAGCTAGGGCCTGTTACTATCTGCGCATAAACCGCAGCACGAGGAAGCACACCATGCCCGACGACAAGACAAAGAAAATCAAAGACACCGCAGCCGCGCTGTTCAGCGGCTACGCAAACGAAAAGCCCTATGAATTGTGGCTAAGCTTCGACAAGAATCTGGCCAAGGAAATGTCCCGCTTTGTGGTGGGGGATATGTATGCGCGGGATGTACTTCCCAAAACCACTCGCCAATTAGTGGCTATTGCCGCGCTAAGCGCGACGGGCAAACAAGATGAGCTAAAACTCCATATTCACGCGGCCCTGAACGTCGGCTGCACGCCGCGAGAAATTAGCGAATCCATTTTCCAAATAGGCGTCTATGCGGGTTTTCCGGCCATGAATAATGCGCTGCTTACTCTGCGCAATGTTCTGGAAGAAAACGGCCTTTGGCCGCTTGAGCAACAAGAGGACTAAAGATTGCTCCCATCTTGGCAGCCATCCATAGATGATCGCCAAGATGAAAACTCGCATGGATTTATTTTGCCGCGAGATATTTCCGCCAAGCGCCAAAATGACTAATGTCTTCTGCACCGGCCAAGCCGGAGGCTTCGCAGATAAAACCACTTACCTGACTGCCATCTTGCAGTTTGACTTTGCCAATACCGAGCGGCGCTGGAATGCCCGCAACAAAGCTGCCGAACTCGCTAGCAGGCAACGACCACACTTCGACTTCGATAGCACGGCCTTCGCCCTCTGGCGCAATCACCATACCGGGCCTAAACGGTGGGCCACCCGCTAGGGCATACAGTTTATAGTCTGGCGATGACAGGGTTTTAGAAACCAAGGTCGCGCCGCGCTCAATCAACTGCCAGTTCAGCGGCTGGCCTTGTAAATGGGCGCCACACACCGCCACCGAAATACGCTGTTGGTTTTGAACCGGCGCCGTGCTCAATGCCTGATAGTCAGACTGATCCTTACCTAAGGGCAATTTAAACAGTTGCTGTAGACGATTCGCTACCGACAATAGGCGCCGATCAGTAAAGGCTTCACCGACCAAGGTTAAACCAAAGGGGAAACCGCTATCGGTAAATCCGGTTGGCACCGCGACACCGGCCAAGTCGAATAGGTTCATGTAATTAGTGTAATAGCCCAGATTACTGTTCAGGGTAATTGGGTCAGCATTTACCGCCTCGATACTATACGGGCTGCCCGCCGTTGGGGTGAGCAAGCAGTCCACGCCGTCTAATACCGCTGTCGCCGCTTTACGTAGTGCCTTTAGGCGGTATTGTGCTCTAAAGGTATCGACCGCTGATTTATTTTCGCCTGCGCCGATGATAGTACGGGTAACATCCAATAACGCCTCTGGCTGCTTCTGTATCATTGGTGACGTGGCAATAAACCGTTCCGCCACCCACGGGCCTTCGTACAGCAGCCGTGCCGCTTCGATAAAGGGCGCAAAATCGACTTCGACTAATTCCACACCACTGCTGGTAATCGCCGCCAGCGACTTTTTATAGCACTGCGCATAATCCTCGCTGCCGAAAAACGATAACTGCTCTGCAGGCAATACGCCCATTCGAAGCGGCCCCTGCCACTGGCCATAATGCCGCGCGCCATTAGCGAAGGGATTATTCCGGCTGTAAGCGTCTGTCGCATCTTCACCTTCCGCAACGGTGAGAATTGCATTGGCGTCATCGCACTGCAGAGCAAAAATGGTAATGCAATCCAAGGATCGGCACGCTGGCAACATGCCACTGGCAGAGAGCAAACCAATACTGGGTTTCACGCCCACTAAATTATTAAAACAGGCCGGTACTCGGCCCGACCCTGCGGTATCAGTACCCAGCGAAAATGTCGCCATGCCTAAGGCTACCGACACTGCCGACCCAGCGCTGGAACCGCCGCTAATCATGCTTGGGTCGAAGCTATTTTTACAGGCGCCATAGGGTGAACGTGTTCCCACCAAGCCCGTCGCAAACTGATCTAAATTCGTTTTACCAACAGGAATCGCACCCGCATCGATCAACCGCTGTACAACAAACGCCGAACGCTCCGGTGTGTATGCAAAGCTTAGACAAGCCGCCGTTGTCGGTACACCCGCCAAATCAATATTATCTTTGATCGCAAAGGGAATACCGTACAAGGGCAAGGTATCTGGCGAGACAGCGTCCAAGCGCTTCAAATAAGGTTCTAGCTCAGCTGAGCTTAGCTGATGAATCCAAATATTATGATCCTGATATTCTTTGCAGCGCTCTGCAATAGCGGCCATAAGCTCACGAGGTGTCACAGTGGCCGCCGCATAAGCGGCACGTAATTCAGTCAATGAAAGATTCATGACAACTCCTCCAAAATAAGTACAGACTGGCCGGCACTCACCCGCGCGCCCTCGCGTAATAGTTGTTTTTTAACCCGTCCCGCCTGCGGCGCAAATACAGCAATTTCCATTTTCATCGACTCCAGCAACAGCAGCGGTTGGCCAAGCTCAACCACATCGCCCTCCTTCACCAGCAACTGCCAAACACTACCCGCAACAGAACTATCAACGGGAATTTCGCCTTCTTGCAAACTCACAATGTCGGCGGCGGCGTCAATCTCCGGCGCTTCATAATGGAATTGTCCGTCGGCATGCCAACGCGCCAATTCTTCGGCAAAGGCTTGCTCGCGCTTCTCGGTGTGGGTATTAATTTCAGTAGAATTATCTGCCAGCATTTGCTGATAATCCGCGAGCGAAAATTCGCCCTCCTCGATCCGTAATGAATATTTACCTAAGGGGAAATCGTCACGGATTTGCAGCAACTCTTCTTGGCTAACTTCGTAGAAACGAATTTGATCAAAGAAGCGCAGTAAATAAGGTTCGGTAAACTCCGTGGTACGGCGATAACGATTCCACATCTGCAGGGTTCTACCAATAAACTGGTAGCCACCCGGCCCTTCCATACCGTACACACAGAGATAGGAACCGCCGATACCCACCGAGTTTTCAGCTGTCCACGTCCGCGCCGGATTGTATTTTGTGGTCACCAAACGATGACGAGGATCAACCGGCGTCGCCACCGGCGCACCCAAATACACATCGCCCAAACCCATAACAAGATAGGCGGCATCAAAGACGATATCCTTCACCGCATCGATACTTTCAAGACCATTGATACGACGAATAAACTCAAGATTGCTCGGACACCAGGGCGCATTCTCGCGCACCGATTGCTGATATTTCGCAATGGCTTGGCGGCAGGCATCGTCGTCCCAGCTCAGCGGTAAATACACTGTACGAGACGGCACATTTAACTGTTCTAACTGTGTGGAAAGGTGTTTTTCTGCCGAGCTTAATACCGCGAGTAATCCCGCCAAAGAAATAGTTTGGGAATCGTAATGCAATTGCAAAGAGCGAATGCCCGGTGTCATTTCACGCACACCAGTCACTGGATTGTTCTGCAAATATTGCATTAATGCGTGTGCTCTAAAACGAAGGCGAATATCTAATTCCTGCGGGCCATACTCCACTAGCAAAAAGTGATCGCCAGCAACACGGTAAACCACATCATCGCCAACGTCATCAGAACTAAGGCGCTGAACAATAGGCGATGGCAACTCGCTCAAAGGAGCAACAACTGGCGTTTCACCGGACAGTGCGTCAATAGTACTCCGCTGCGCGCGCTCGGCGGCGACCGCGTCATCTACGGTTACCGCAACGAATTTAATTTTATCTCCTGCCCGCAACTGACCAAGCTTCCACAAATCCGCAGTAATGACTGTTGCGGGGCAGACGAACCCACCAAGGGACGGCCCATCGGGGCCAAGAATCACCGGCATATCACCGGTGAAATCTACGGTGCCAAAGGCATAGGCGTTGTCGTGAATATTCGATGGATGCATGCCCGCTTCACCACCGCTATCCCTCGCCCATGTAGGTTTAGGGCCAATCAAACGCACACCAGTGCGGCTGGAGTTGTAATGCACTTCCCAGTTCGCCGCAAAAAACGCCTCTATGTCTGGATCGGTGAAAAAATCGGGCGCACCGTGCGGCCCGTAGATCACGCGCAGACGCCAATCGTTGCTAATCTCTGGTTTGAGCTGTGCTGGAAGCTCCTGCGCTTGCGCGACAGTATCAAGCAACGACAACACATCACCCACTCGCAGGGCGCGGCCGCTATGGCCGCCAAATTGCCCTAGGGTGAAGGTTGAACGCGACCCTAAATATTCCGGACATTGAATACCACCCGCCACCGCCAAGTAACTTCTAGCGCCTTCACTGATACGGCCTAAATTTAGTGTCTGGCCAGCTTCGATGTGAATCACTTGCCACAATGCCAGGGTTTGCCCGTCTGGCCCCAAAGAACCACCAAACAAAGTCGCGGGAATGTTTGCGCCGCCGATCACCACATCGGTAGCCTCGCTAAACTGCAGGCTTGGCCCTTGCAAAGTAATCTCTAAACCCGCCGCACTATCGTCATTTCCCAATAGCCGATTCGCTAAACGAAAAGAATAATTATCGAAGGGGCCAGATGGCGGTACACCGACATCCCAATAGCCGCTACGGCCGGGATAATCTTGAATGGTTGTTTGCGTACCCGCCTGCAACACGTCAATACGGTGTGGCTGCCAAATAAAATCATTCAGGTAGCGGGTGGTGATCAATCCCTCTTTCAACAGAGGATCATTGAGCAAGGCCCGCAAGTAATCACGGTTACTCACAATGCCATAAAGTTCAGTGGCGTTCAGCGCCGCTGCGACACCTTTAAGCGCTGCTTTACGCTCTGGGGCATGGAAAATAATTTTAGCCAGCATGGGATCGAAATACGGCGATACTTCAATACCACTGTCGAGCCAGTGATCTATACGCAAACCCTCGGCCTGAGGAAATGAGACCTTGCTGAGCAAACCTGCGCATGGCTGGAACTGCCGGTAAGGGTCTTCAGCATAAACTCGCACTTGCACTGCATGGCCTTTTGGAACTAGATTTTTCCGCAACTCAGACAGCTCTGGCAAGTCGCCGCTGGCCAGCATTAGCATCCACGCAACAAGGTCGATACCCCACACCACTTCGGTAACGCCATGCTCCACTTGCAGGCGGGTATTTACTTCTAAAAAGTAAAATTCGCGACTGTCTTGATCGTAAATAAACTCGACGGTGCCGGCGTTGCGGTAGTTCACCGCCGACAATAAATCTTCCGCTTGGGTATACAATAAATGACGCACGGAGTCAGGTAAGTTAGGCGCTGGACATTCTTCAACGACCTTTTGATTCCGACGCTGTGCTGAACAGTCACGCTCGCCGATGGCGACTACTTGGCCATAACCGTCGCCAAATACTTGAACTTCTATATGCCGAGCGCGGGCGATAAATTTCTCAAGAAAAACACCGTCGTTTGAAAAATTATTGCCGCCTAATTTTTTAACTTTTTCGAAACCGCTGCGCAAATCCGCCTCATCGTGGCAAACCTGCATACCGATACCACCGCCACCTGCGGTGCTCTTAAGCATGATTGGATAACCTATGCCAGCAGCTTGACTCACCGCACTTTCCAAGTCGCTTAATAAACCGGTGCCCGGTGGCAATGGCACGCCGACGGATTCTGCAATTTCCCGCGCCTTATGCTTCAAACCAAAATCGATCATATGCTGGGCGGTAGGCCCAATGAAGGCAATGCCCGCGGCTTCGCAGTCGCTAACGAAGGCGGCGTTTTCGCTGAGGAACCCGTAACCGGGATGAATCGCCTCCGCGCCACAGCGCTTGGCAATATCGAGGATTTTTTCAACATTTAAATAGGTATCCGCAGCACCGCCGTCACCCAAGCTATAGGCTTCATCGGCATTGCGCACATGCAAGCTGCGTGCATCGGCTTCGGCGTAGACAGACACTGCGGTGATATTAAATTGTTTAAGGGTGCGAATAATCCGCGTTGCGATAGCACCACGGTTGGCAATCAATACTTTCTGGAACATAGCAATCCGGTAACGGGCCGTCCCGTTATGTCATACGACAGTGGCCGTCCACTGAAGATGATTTAAATTAGTCAGACGTCGGGGGTCAGGCGTCTGAGGATCCCTTTACGCATCCCACACCAGGTATTCAATCGGTGTTGGATTATAGGCATTACAGGGATTGTTTAACTGAGGACAATTGGAGATCAAAACGTACACATCTACCAAAGCCTTTAATTCAACATATTTACCCGCGCCGGAAATTCCGTCTGCAAAACTCAAACCTCCGTCTTCGGTCACCGGCACATTCATAAAGAAATTAATATTGTGGCTTATGTCGCGCTTGCTCAAACCGTATTCAGGTTTTTCAGCAATCGCTAACATCCAACTATCTCGACACGCGTGCATACAGCGTTTTTCCAGATCGTAACGCACGGTATTACTCTCCGTGGCACAAGCACCACCGAGGGTGTCATGACGACCGCAGGTGTCGGCTACAATCTCTAGCATGGCGCGATTTTCATTGCTGCGTAGCAGCGACCCGGCCGTTAAATACACATTGTGTTGTTCGCGAATGGTATCGGTGGCGCTGTATCGCTCAGCTGGATTATCAGCACAAAAAAACAGGGTATCCGCTGCCTGATTGCCCTCTAAATCGAGAATACGAAAAGTTTGTCCCGCGCTCACTTTGCCTAGGTAATAATCACCCGCCCAAACCACTTCGCGAAACACGGCAGTATCAATTGATAAATTACTTTCCTTAATCATAAAGCAGTCCTCCCTCCCTCAGCAGCCCAAATAATACAGCGCGTTATTTTTAAAACCGCGACGATTTTCGTCACAGTGATTAAGGCATATATCGTCTTCTGTCATCGGCGCCGCGATACTCAGTTCAACACCAATGCGATGACGGGGATACGCCTCCGCTTTTTGCAACGGATGCGGGCAGGCATGGATCAATACCAATGTATCCATTTCTATTCGCAGGGTCACACTGCTACCGGCAGTGCTCGTATTAGATGCCAAGGACATATTGCCTTCGGCATCGGTCGTCACTTTGCTAAACCAGTTAATGTTTGCCGCCATATCAGCGGCGCCTAAACCGTACTTTGCCAATTCCGTTAGAAAGGCGTCGTAACCATTTTGATGCCAGTCATTGCGATCATTTTGATAATCCCGCGCGCCCCACCGATCAGCAACATGGCTAGCGTGACTATTGCCGCAGACAGTGTCATGCCAACCGTTATCATCAGCGATAACAGACGCAAAAATACGGCCCATATCTGAATACAGGCAATGGCCTTTGGTCAGCTTAAAGGTGTGCTGGCATTTAAGAGTATCTGGCGCGTTATAGCGCTCTAGCAAATTACGTGGGTTGTAAAAAAGCATTCCCGCATTGCCGTCGCCATCCAGATCACGCAGGGTGATCTGTGTGCCACGCCGCAGTTCGATAGACCAGTGGCCACCGGCAGGTATTTCAGTTTGATATTCTTGCATTGTTAGACTTGCTCCGTCTGTCTGCCAAGGGCCAGACTTTCATCAATTTCATCTAATATTTCTTGCTCACAAACACCCACCGGCAAATCATAGGTAATCCCTGCTCCGTAGGCATTGGGTGCGTGCGCATCCACTCGACGCTTATCAAATACCCACAGCCGTGTACCCAAATGAAACCCCTCTTTTAAGTCGTGGGTCACCATAAAGACGGTGAGCTTATGCTTGCGCCATAGATCCAATACCAGCTCATGCATGTCTGCACGAATACCCGGATCTAGCGCACCAAAGGGTTCGTCTAATAATAAAATTCGAGGTTTTAAAATTAAGGCCTGCGCGATGGCTAAACGCTGACGCATACCACCGGACAGCTCATCTGGGTAACGATGCTGCATATGGGTAAGTCCGACAATGTTTAGTAATTCGGCGGCCTCCTGACGAGCGGCCCTTTTTGCCCCGCCGGATAAAAAACCTAAGCGCGTTTTCTCAAAGGCACGGGCGATCACTACATTTTCTAATACGCTTAAGTGGGGAAATACCGAATACTGCTGGAAAACCACACCGCGATTTGCATCCGGCTCCGACGGTATAGGCTTGCCATCTAATAAAATACTACCCTGCGACGGGGTTTCTGTACCCAGGAGCATTTTCAAAAAAGTGCTTTTCCCGCAACCGGAAGCCCCGACCAAGGTAATAAACTCGCCTTCTTTTACCGTGGCGGAAATGTTTTCCAAAATGACATTGTCACCGTAGCGCTTCCAAATATTTTTAATTTCAATCATGACTTACCCTCCTGCTGTGCATGCCAGGGAAAGGCAAAGCGGCTTAGTTGGGCGAGTAAATAATCGATCGTAAATGCCAAGACAGTGACCCACGCTACGTAGGGCAAAATGACATCCATAGACAAGTAACGGCGAACTAAAAACACGCGATAGCCCAAACCGTCAGTTGAGGCAATTGCTTCGGCTGCGATTAAGAACAACCACGCCGAACCAAGTGACAAGCGCACTGCATCGATAAGCCTAGGCATCAATTGCGGAATCAAAACCCGCAAGATAATTTGTCCACTATTGGCACCCAAGGTTTGGGCTTTAACCAATTGTTCTCGGGGAATTTCCAAGGTCCGCTTTTGAATATCTCGGGCAATGAAAGGTGTAACACCAATGGCAATTAGCGCGACCTTTGACACTTCACCCAAACCAAACACAATAAACAAAACCGGCAAAAGGGCCATCGGCGGCACCAGCGACACCACGGTAAGCAAGGGCGCGAAGCTGGCATTTAAAACTGGTAATGCGCCCGTCATTAATCCAAAGAACATACCCAGCGATGCTGCTATTAGCATGCCCAGCCCCAAGCGACGGAGGCTACTCACGGTATCCTGCCAAAACAGGTAATCGCCACTGCGCTTACTCGGTTCAAACGCGAGACGCTGAATAGCGTCGCCCATTTGCGAGAAACTAGGGAGCAACTTATCGGCAGCGTTTTCAGCCAGCCGCGCATCTGACGCTGAAATATACAGCAGAATAATTGCCGCGAATGGCAGCAGAGCTAAGCCGATTCGCCATATTCTCGAGGGTGTAAAATTAATAAGTCGCTTCATAGGTTTCTTGCCTTGTTGACTGTAATTCTTGTGTAAGCTGCTTTGCTCATTTGCGCGGCGATTTCGCCTTGCTCATCGCCGCACAAAGGCCGATCTTCAGCCTTACAACTTACCGTCTGCGGCCATTTGCATATAACTAGGATCAAAGCGGAATTTAATATTTTCGCTATTACCGTATACGCCAGCGGGAGTTTCGATACCGATAAATCCTGCATCCGGCGCCCCTTCACCCAATAGACCGTGGGCAAAAGAGAACTCGGCAACATTTTTCATGGTGGTTTTTAGCGCCGTGCTGTTAGTAAATTCAACCGCGCTGGCTGGGGTGTAAAACATTTTCGTACTGGCTAGCTGCGCTTCATAACCAGCCAAATCGGTTCCCGACGCAGTACCCATTTCAGTTCTTGCGGCAACGCCGGCTTTACCTGAATCACTCATGGTAGCCATGATTTCATACCACGCACCGGTTAAGGCCTTACCTAGGTTTGGATTGGCTTTTAGCACGTCGGTGTTAATCACTAGCAGGTCGATGATTTCACCTGGGATTTGCGAAGAATCGAATACTTTATTCGAACCCGGCATCGTCAAGATTTCACTTAACAACGGATTCCAAGTTGCTACCGATGTCACGCCGGCAGTTGGGAATACCGCAACCATATCGGCGTCAGATGTGTTTACCACAGTGACGTCAGACTCGCTCATACCGACGCTTTCTAGGCCTCGCGCTAGCAGGTAATGAGACACACTGAGTTCGACCAAATTAACTTTCTGGCCTTTGATGTCTTTTAGGTCTTTATAACCTTTCAACACCACGCCGTCGTTGCCGTTAGAGAAGTCACCCACAATCAGCGCGGTACTATCAACGCCGCCCGCAGCGGGAATAGTGAGCGCGTCCATGTTGGTCATGGCACAGGCGGCAAACTCGCCAGTGGTGTATTGGTTAATGGATTCGATGTAATCGTTAATCTGCACAACCTCAATATCGAGATCGTATTTTTTAGCCCATTTGTCCACGATTTTTTGCTCGGCGCCGTAGCCCCAGGGCATCCAACCCACGTAGATAGACCAGCAGATTTTAAAACTGTCAGTAGCAGCGGAAGAGAATGACGAGAACGTCAGGGTAAGCAGTAAAGCGGCAACTCGCTTCATAGGTAAACCTCCAGAGGTTTTACACGGATTCATAGAGCACTCCTGGCGAAATTCGCCGATCGTCTCCCGGGCTTTTGTCCCGCCGTGTAACCTTGTGATTCAGCATAGGTACTGAATGCGCCGAAGGTCGAAAGCTCTCGGACCAGTCACCTCAATTCGTATTGAGATCGGAACCCTAGCTTTCCATTTCCAAATTGTTTTCGTCCAATGTCACCAAGAGTGCGGACATTAGCACTAATACAGGTTTCGTGCCAAGCCCTAAGAAATCCAATATATGGGCTTTTGCGGTAAATAACCGAAATTCAAATATTCACAAAATTTAAAAAACGCACCTAAAGTGATAGGGGTACGCACCAATGTAGGACACTTTTACTGCTGCTTACCGCACTCTAGATTTAGACGAATGTATTAGATTGTATGGAGCAAATTCGATTGCGGCCAAGCAATTTTGATTGATACAGAAATTCGTCCGCCTTTTTTACAACCTCTCCATAATCTCGATATATCGATGTTGAAACAGCGCATTCAAACCCCAAGCTCACAGTAATGATGTCGCTAACATCAGACTTCTTGTGCGCTATCCTAGCGGACTCTACAGACCGACGAATTCGCTCACATACTAAAGCCGCGCTCTCAAAGTCCGCTTCAGGCAATATGCAAACAAATTCCTCACCACCAGTACGCGCGATAAAATCACGAGGACGCTTTAGTGCGGATTTAAGAATTTCAGCTACTTTTCTTAGACAAAAATCTCCCTGTGCATGCCCGTAGTGATCGTTATATTTTTTGAAGTAGTCAATATCAATGACGATTACAGAAAGAGGCAAATCATCTCTTTGACACGACAGCCACTCCTGTTCAGCTCTCTCAACAAAATAACGCCTATTTGGCAAAGATGTCAGTTCATCATACATGGCATACTTTTTTAAGATTATTTGACCATGCTGAGCCTGAACAAGATTTTTAACCCTAGCTTTAAGAATGGACGGATGCACTGGCCGATTCACAAAATCGCTTCCGCCTAACTCGAGCGCTCTCAATTCATCGACTTCCGAGTCGATCCCAGTCAAAAACAAGATCGGAATATCCCTTGTAAGCGGATTACCTTTTATCAACATACACAAGCAATGTCCCGACATACCCGGCATCAAAATATCGGTAATAATTAAGTAGAAATTTACGTTTTCTACAATAGAAATAGCCTCATAAACATCATTTGTAGTAACTACGTCATAGTCCTTACTGAGCAGCAAACTGAGATATTTTAGATTACTATCCTCATCATCGACGATAAGTATTGAAGGACGCTCGCATAATTCAACACGTCCCGAAACAGCTCCATTGTTGACCACACTTTGCACCTAGAATCCTCCACCGGTTTCGCCGCCACAAAGTGTGACACAGTTCACAAAATAGCCAAATCAGCTTTAAATTTGGATATGTAATAGTAACTAGGTACTAGTACGTAGCAACGCTCAGACGCCTTCTGTTACAAGACAAAAACCAGTAAGAGCGTGAGAAAAAACTAGAGTTTCGACGTCTAAGGGATAGAAGTGCCAATCTCAGCAATATGAGGGTACTTGCGTCAGATTCAAAAGAGCTAAATGCCACGGAGAAAATTGTTGTCACGCGACAAGAACAATGAGTGGCAGTCATTCATGAACAACATACCACTCACGACTTTCTTGATATCAGCCCTTCTTAGGCGCACCAAATTCACCTGGCCAGCGCGAACCGCCAATGGTGTCAGCAAAGGGTTGGAAGCCCACTGGATCTAGTGGGCCTTCTAAGGTGATCCGACGATCTAAAAATATGGGCGTCCATAAATGGGCTTCAGGCTCACTGCGCACGGGAAGTTTGCTTGCCACCGGATCCCAAGGACTGTCGTTAAGGGTTAGTTTACCGCTCAACTTCTCGACATAGGCGGTGCCATACTTACTGTATACCCGCACCACATGGGGAGGAAAGTCATAGTCAGTCGACGCCATATCGACACCGCGCAGGCATTTTATCCACCACTCATTTGTTTCAAATTCTGGCGGAATTTCTCCTTCGCCAGTGACCTGACCGCTGTACTCTAAAAAGGTGTAACCGCGATGAGTCACGCTGGCACTGATGTAATCCATTAAGCGGAAATACTTGGTTTCACCGTAATACTTAGGCTGCCCCCAGCGCTCATGGCTACCATAAATGGCCGCTTCCTGATCAATTGCGATTCCCAAGGTGTACTCACCTTCAATACCATTGTAATTGGCATCGATATTTACTACGCAGCCATACTCCGGCTCATTGAGCACAGGGAAATTGTAAACGGTTAAGGTCACCTTCGGTGTTTTACCCGGCGTGATGCCAGGCGGCAATAAGGCGGCAATACTGGCGGGATCAGTAAGATAGCTTATTTTCAGCATCGGCCAATTCAAAATATCGCCCGGCACGCCGACTGGCTTAGTCACATTTGTCATCATCATTTCCTCATTATTATTAGCATTTAAGATTCAGATTTTTGTTCTGCCATTCACAACCTGCCGTTAAGCAACATAGAACTGTTGAAACCATTTACGATACTTGGCGATGGGGCCGTCGCCATCGCATAGTGTTGGATCATCGAGATATACCTTGTTTTCCCAGATAGGAATATCCTGCTCTACCTGATGAACAATCTCATCGCGAAAGGCGTTGGCATAAAGCTTATGCTCATCAGACTGCTGCTTGGGCATACTGAAACAAAAACGCATATGCATGTTTTGGTCATCAATTGGAGTGACCGTACCCATCATCACTATTTCAAATAGACGCGAGAATTTTTGATACGTTTGCCCCGGCCCATAAGACGACGTCACCAAACGGCCCATATCATAGTTTTCGCCACTGCGGTCGATGTTACCGAACTCATCAATGGCCTCAGTTAAACTATCCATCACTGTACTGCGCTGATAACCCTTAATGGTGACTTCACCCACCGGCATTTCTGGTGACGAATGCACAGTGACAAAATGGGCGATATCCACGGCATTCTCACCGGTTTCTTGAATGATGGAATTGATACGCCAATCGTAAACATCCATCGGCGTCCATTCCTGCGAATGAAGCTCAGGATGCACCTCAACCTCCCACAAAGGCTCAATGCTCTCTGGGTGATACCAAGCCCAAATCATCTGATTGCATTCAAGAACCGGATAGCGACCAATAGCTTGCTTGCCGTCAAACTTCGGCGGCATGTTTTTAGCGTAGGGCACCTTGGTACAAAACCCGTCGCCGTTGTATTCCCACGCATGGAACGGACAGCTAATGTTTTCCCCTTTCACCACACCGCCGTGGCCAAGATGCGCGCCAAGATGGGGACAATGGGCATTTAACAATGTAGCTTCACCGGACTCTGTACGAAACAGGACCAAGTCGCGGCCAAAGTACCGTAATGGCTTAACTTCGCTATTTTGTAATTGTGCGGAATATTCAATTGCAAACCAGCCAAAGGGAATTGGCTTGTCATAACGCGTACTCATATTATTCTCCTACCATGGCCCCGAAATAGCGGCGACACCAAAAAAGGTAACTATAGTGTAATAAAAGTATAAGGTATCCATTTTTAGGTCAAGCGGAGATTACATATATATGCATTAAAGATCATTCACTCCAATTGCGTGACGAGTGATGACTAACAGATCAAACAGCATGTTTTATCTCAAGAACAATAGCTGTTTTTGTCACAGATTTGGCACGGATCTCTCACAGATCCGCCACAGACACACTGAAACCAAAAAGTAGAGACGAAAAAAAAGCGCTGCATATATGCAACGCTTTGATTTTCTTCGGAATTTGATGGTGGGCCGTGATGGATTCGCCAATTGGTTAAAAGAAAATTTTTGTTGCCATCTATTACCAATCAAGAATTTTTCTAGATATTTATAAACCACTTTAAACTCACATAAATCATTGTAAAATATAGTTAATTACTATTAATTACGTATTTATTTGTATAATCCAATTGATATTACCATACTATTGCTCTTCAATATAATAAATACGTAATAGTGGTATTTACGATTTCGACGTGCCGCCATGTTAGTTTTTACATCAAGCTCCACACCAATTGGTAGGTTTTCCAAGCCAGAAAATAGAGACCTGCCCTAATGGAATCCACTTTATTTCCTAGTCACGACATCCTCCCCCCAGGACTAAACTGGCACGAGAACATTGACCCCTATTTTGCGAATGCCGTAAGTAAAGAGGTAGAAGCATGCACTCACCTCTTCCGCGATCAATTTGATCAGGAAGAGCAAAAATGCCTATTGCTTGCTAGCAAGAACCTTCGCCGGCACAGCACGAAATGGCCACACATCAGACCCGGCCGAGCCGGAGAGCACCGCCAAATAAACTCTAAAAACTCACCAATTTATGTATGCCTAGATCCAGATCCTGGCAGCGAAGCTGAGCCATCTCAGGACACAGTATCAGCTGAGCGCTTCGTTCGGCTTTTGATTTTAAAGCACGTATTAGGGCATATCAGCCTATCAAAATCCCAGCTCAAAGACGCAGAAATAATCTGCCGTCGATTGCGTTTTTCTGTAAAAAGCGACTCCAGTGACGCCTTTTACGGCTGGAGTTCAAGCCGCTATGTTGACCTTACCAATCAGCTCGCGCCGCTAATAATTAGTCGCGATTGGACGGAATTAAAGACACGCACGGATACTTTAAGTACCAATCAAGACTATGGCAGGAATCTTCAGATACGACTCAAGAACTTATCCTCCCTAGTAGACCTAATTATTCATCAACTACCCCGAAAGAAAGCACTCAGGGGAGGCAATCGTCCCTCAGCGATTAAAATCCTAAGCAAACCGCCCTTCATGTCGGCTCCCATCGATACAAATGCTCCGTCCGAAGGGCCATCTGGCACTATAGTTTCACTCAATCCTGATACACGTGCACCAATACAGAAAGAGCGCCCACTTCGTGCATTGGCGGTTAGAGGCGCCTCAATTCGTCTAAATGGACTTTGGGCCTACCAAGATGACCAAGCACTTATCGACGCTGAAGCTCGGGCCTGTATGTCGTGGCTCCTAAAACGCCAACCGGTAACCCTGGCCGAGAACATAGCGCGCCATTTATGGGTTTTAAGCGGGGTCTCATTATTCCAATTTGACAACATCCTCGTTAGCTTCACGGGGCCACTTCCAAATATTGATCCCAATCCGCATTTGGATATCAAAATCAACGGGGATCGAATAGAAATCACCTACGATCTAATTGCAGCAGATCATTTTGAGTCGCCACCTCCGAACACCGCAGGCGCATTCCATCCGACCCAACAAACAATAACTCGCCACATTGGCGTACACGCCCCAGAGCTAGACTTCACCTGCCTAGAGGAACTGCGAAAAATACATAGTAAGGGCGACCCACTTCTGAAGGACGTCATCAACGCGAAAAAATCTATTAACGATGCGATAAGAGAAAACGTATGCGATCATTTCACAAACGATCACTTTAGAGGCTCATTTTTTCTAAAGCTATTCGCGCAAACACAGGATTTACCTCTGGTTCAGATGGTGTCTGCTGATGCAGCTGGTGCCAGTACTGCAGCACTCCACTATATCGCGCTACCGCAATCGTATATCCAAGCAAAGGTAGACGCCGCAACGATTGCGCTTTATCCAGGACTTATTTTCCCAGTTGAGCTCTCCAATACACTACCGCTGGTAGGTGCACCTACTTCCGCACTAGACCCCAACCTGTTGCACGATATGGCTAAACGGCTAGAGTCAAACCTGTATACCGCCATAAACACATCGCAACCCGTGCAGACAGGCCTGCTAGCAACCCACAAGGCCCTTATCGACCGGTTGGGCGTACTATTACTGCTGGTCACCGCGAACAGGAACCAAGCAGACTTTGCCGATATGACACTAGATCAAATATGTCTTGATCTAGGCTTTATCATTTTCCACGACAAGGGAAGCAACCCTGCCATATTTAGACGTGTTGCTGCTATTCCTGCTTTTGTTATTCAGGAGATCCTTAGATACCTTTACCATTTGCGGAAAATGGGTGATTTTTTTCGGCGTCACAAAGATAAAGACACCCAAGATGCAGCCAAATACCTTCGTGAGGTTGCCAGCGGGGAAAGGCCTTTACTGTTCACGTTACGCACGAAGTACGACAAACAGCTGGAACGCTCGATACTCCATTTCGATAAATGGAATGGCCGCGAGATTATCCGTAGCCACCTCGGCCCAAATATCCCCGGCGACATCTGCCGCCACGTATTCGGTTCATATCCACGCGCGCATCTCCCGTTCCCCGCCGCGCTTATTGAAGCCCAAATGGGCCACCAAATTGGCTACGACTGGCTAGGTAACGAAAGCGTCATTGATATTCCAGGTTTCGTACGTGAGATATCGCCCCACCTGAACGCCTTATTGGAATTATGCGGGTTTGATACCAGCTCAAAACCTACGACACCTATCAACATAGAAGATTACCAAAGAGCCACACCGGATTGGCGAGAACTCGGACAGAAAACCAACGAAGTTTACCGCCAAGACGGTGATCGCGTCCGTAATATGACAAAAGTGCCCAGCCGCAGATACCAGGGCACGCTCAAGCAGCGCATCACTACCCTAATACTCGAACTATTGGAGATTAATAACATAGGGGAGATTCCGAAGGGGTATGTGCTGACCGAAAATACCGCCAAACTACTTTACAACCAAGTTTTAAGCTCCACACCCGGCTCTCCCTATTCACTATACTGCGCGGCGAACTACTTGCGGCGCTACCTAAAAAGCCTAAAGGCCCACCACCAATGGAAATTAAACCTCCCACCCGCGATATTCTGGGATGTTAAACAGCCCATCCGGGTTACCGAGTACCACATCACTGCATATAAAAACCTAGTACAACTTAGGAAAAATATTAACGACCGATGGCGATCCCCCAAATCAAAAGGCCAATTATCTTATGGCGATATCGGACTTACTATATTCATTTTCGGCGGGGCCGGCTCTATCGAGGAAACCTATTTAATACTCGAAAATGCTCAGCAATATCAGGTTTCGCCTTCATGTGACGCACTAATTATCCCAATACCCATTACCGGCAAGAGTGGCCAGATCGCATGGGAATCTAGAACGATCACAGGCATCGCAATGGCCGCATTAATCGGCTGGATCGCGACCGAGCATAAACTCAATGGCTTCAAGCGTTTTGAAAAGTCAATTACCAGCGCCCTGCCATCGGAATGGAAATGCACAATACACGAGCTGGAAACACTCATCCAACTCGGAAGACGCGTTGAGCTTCCCCCCATATTAGCCGACATGGAATCCGGAAAATTAATTGCTCGCGCATTGCCCGCCACAAGACTTTCACACTATCTTGCGGATAGTGGCGAAAATTCGCCGATTGACATTGAAATCCTGATAAAAGACCGAGTTAAATCCGCTTTAGCCTCCAAGAATGAGCCAATAGACCGAAACTTCACGAACTCGTTTAAGGCGTTGCTGACATTAATTAAGGAAGATAAAAAAAATAGGCTAAGAGACCGAATTGCAATTCGTCAATTTCTAAACAATGACGACCAATACCAGCTAATCCGCCTCCTTGGCGAGTGGGCAATCTGCCTCTGCGGCGATGAGGCGAACTGGCAAATAGGCGGGCCACTTTCAAGTGGCACCATTATTAATTACCTAACACTCGCACGCTCGGTCCTATCACCGGCACTACTAGGGCTAGACATTTCCGCCTTTGACGGCGATGAATTAGAGGCACTAATTACCGATCAGCTGTCAGATTTCGAGCAGCTAGAGTCAGACAAGCCTTTTGTTATTTCCCGAATGTTCAGTGAAATTGCTGAGATCTGCGAAATTCCAAAACTCTTACTTCCTTACTCTAAAAACAAAAAAGGCCTGAAGCTTTGTATCGACGCGAACATCATTACTCCAATGGAGTCACTATATGCCCAGAATCAGTTGAGAACCTGGGCTGGCTCTACTTTCGTGTCGGCGCGAACATCCTGTGCATTAAACGAAGCCGCCGAGTTAACTTCGCTAGGCAACGAACAAGGTACTCGAAAATCTGAAGGAGCCTATTTAATGCAGCGTGACGTGACGGATATAGAGGATAAAATCGCAATCTTCATACGATCAAACCACTATCGATCACCCAAATCAGAGTCGGGGCGCAGGCGCTTGATATTTGATAAGGACCAGATGAAAACCTCGATTCCAATTGATCATAATGCAAAGCGAACCGACTTAGTTTATCAAAATATTCAATCGCGCAACCTAGGTTTCGACCCGTTCTCAGCGATCTCCCTCGCCTTAAAAATTGCAAGTAGCGACAAATCTGCCGTACCGCATAGGCAAAGGCACTTTAAAGCCTCCGATAGCGCCGACGTATTTACGCAGGAGAAGTCATTCGTTGAGAAAATCCATTACGTTTCCAAAATCATAGTGTCTATAGGACATTCGAGCTACCGTACAACACTGAATCACTACACCCATACAGCCCATCATGTCATGGCAATGGAGTATAGTCCCCGAATGGATTCATTCAGCTCCACAGTAATCAGCAACCTAATTGGCGGAGAGATACCAAATCTTCCTCAGAAATTATCGACGGCAAAAAAAATAGGGGAGCCATACGAGTCGTGTCTGTTTCGCCTAGTCGGATTCTCCCCATCCACATTTGTATATGACAAGCCACTTGTTCAGGCAACTCCCAAAAAAATTCTGTCTAAAGGGTTCTCGCTTATAGATGCCATTGATTTTCTGCATTCGCTATTTGCATACAAGTACATAAGCCCTGAACACGCTAAAAATTTACCTGAGGCCTATCGACTTAAACTTTTGGAAGGCGTTCGCAAGGCTCAGCGGATAGCGAGAATTCAACTTGTCTCTGAACAACGCATTGCAGTACTTATTGAAAATCCATCTACTGGGTCAATAAAAGGCGCAAACAACCGGCGGCTAATTGATAAAATCGCTTTCGATACATGGCGAAAAAAAGCCAGACATTTGCCACAGGATTTTGACGATATCCATGCGGCCACATCTGAAATTTATAGGCGAAGTGCCGGTCTCAACATAACCAATCGCAGAATTAGCTGGGCATTTATCGACGATACCGACGCTGATTTCGTGTGCAAGGCGCTAGAATCTATAGGCTTGCCACTATCGCTCACACAAGGATCTGACGGCGATTGGAAAATTTTAGAAAAAGGTATGGAACAAGATATTTCAGCCAGAACGATACAGGCATTACTATTGTCATCACTGGCATTAGCCGTAACCACACGTAAAAATATTTAAAATATCGGTAAATTGTACCTTACAGGGTACATTTAGAGGCAAAGAAAAATTAAATGCGTTATAGAATAGGTGTTCTCAAAAATTAAGAGGACATGTTATGGCTACCCGGATTAGCGAACGGATCGAAATTGAATCTCTATCCAAGTGCACTACGGACATTGGACGAGCTGTTGATGCAATACAATCGGCTTATGCCATCACTGCGTATAATTCAACAAACCCATACAAGGTAAGGATTGGCGTTCAACTATCAAAAAGCACCAAGCATACAATCCAACAAAATAAATCTAACGAAAATCAGCAGCTATTTAACTCAAGCGATCAAAAGCCGTCGATATATTCACTTTCTAAAATAAAATTACCAGCAGAATTCAGAGGGGTCAAACCCCTTATCGAGCTAATTGCATCTGGTAAAATAAATGTTTTGGTAGACGGAAAAGAAATCCAGCTTGAACCAAAAATTAAACTCGCCAATAACGGTTCAAAAAATACTGAGGTTAAGGTAATAACTGCTGAAACCTTCAACAACCCTCTTAAAGGCATATTTTCTCTCGATTTTAAAAATAGGCGTGTATTCGCTAATTTATACAACAGCGGAACAAAAACAGTAATAATTCATCTCGGAGAAAAGTCAAAAAAATTGATTGAATATTTTTCAAAAACGGTTATCGACCTTAAAATCGATTTCTACTTGGATCATAATGATAATCCATCATACAGCATGAACGATTGTGAATTCGAGAAACTACTTACCGCAATCATTATCGACATGTTCAACTCTGACTTATTCCCTCAGCACAGCGCATTAATTCACGAAGTAATCGAACAGTGTCGGCACCTACACCAATTATAAAGATGGCCTACGTAGCTATGCGGATTCCATTCCGAAGTCCACAATACCAAGATGCATCTAGCAAACCCTGAGAGGTTCTGGATGCTTGCGCCGAGTAGTCACGTATAATCTCAGATTGAAAGTAGATGTAGATTTTCACCCCCTTACATCTTGCGCCATTTCTTGTTTATGTCGGCTTTTATTTAGCTCGCAATATGCGTTCCAATTGCTGAAGCTGATTAACGTATTTATCGCAGTCACGTTCCTTCAGAGCAGCTAGATTCTGAAGCTTCCAGCGCAACGCTGGGAAATCAGCCCAAGGGTACTCTGACCAATCGGGCTCCAAACAATTAAAAGCCAACAAAAACGCTTTTTCACTGGCGGTAAGATCAGCGCGAATGGCGCTAATCAGCCTCGTACGAGTTAGCTCGAAATCCTCGTAACTAAAGGGTACTGCACTCATGCCTTCAAACTGATTTTGATATGCCGCACGTTGATCCAATAAGTTAGGGTCAAGCAATTCGTACGTCGGGCGATTGCTAGCCATCAAACTAAACAGCAGCCCCTGGCGAATATCCCGTGTGAGCCCCTCATTATCGAACAATAATTTCACATCAAATAAATCCCTCGGATGCTGACGATCCAGTGCAGCACACAGTTTGCCACCATAAAGCTGTGCAAGCGGAACAATGGGCACCACACAAAACGCATCAAACTCGCCCTGAGCGAAGTCACACAGAGGCCGCAGACTAGATTCGCCTAACAAGCCACGCCCTACGGTGTTCACCTCAATTTTAATCAGGACACCACCGGCATCGAGCTGGAGCTTACAAATATCAGGTCTATGCTCAACTCTTATTGCCCGGCGCAATGCCTCTATGCGCATTTTAATATTCAATAAGGCGTCATTTATGGCCGCCAGCGATTCAGATCTGCCTGCAATTTGGATATACGTTAAATCAATGTCCACCGATAACCTTGGCATATCCCGCACAAACAGATTAATCGCCGTTCCGCCATGCATTGCAAAACAGGCTTCCTTTGCCACTTCGGGCAAGACATCGAGCAGAAGCCTGACTTGACGCTTATATATGTCATTCATTCAGCGACCTCTAGCTCTTTCGGTACCGTTATCTGGTACTTCGACACATAGGTGCCGCCGTTTACGATCGCACGCTTGCCGCTGCCGAGATCAATGCGCTCAAGATCCAAATAACTGACCCACTGATGACCTGCCTTTTCCGCTAAATAGAGAAATAGACGTTTCACTTTGATGGAGGTGCAGGCCTCCAACAACGGCTGAACCGAGGCTGGTCGTAAATTATTCAAGCCGGCCATCAGCTCGTAGACTTCCAATAGTGGTTGAGTTTTTGGGGCCAAGTATAGGCACTCCATTATTGCCCTGGCAGGACCCGATACGTTGACACTGAAGTTTTTATGGTAGATATCAACCAGCCCCAGTGCCGATGGCAGAAAAGATGTTAGCTGGCAGCTCACATTGACACCCCAATCTCTCTTTTTAAACCACAGAGGCGGCGCATCGCCTGCAGCCGCAAAGAGCTGTACAGACTTGGTGGCCAGCGAAAGATAGTGCGACTTACCCTGAAGCGCTAAGGCCGTTTTAGCCGCTGGATGTACCGACAAGCCTAACTGGGTTTGAAGCGCGTAAACGCCCCCTAGGTAATCTACCTCGTCGTCGTGGCGTATTATTGCGCCAGTCCCGATAGAATCAAACCATCCACTTTTTTTGTACTGCTTTAGGAGTTCGGGACTGTAGCCCTCCCGTGTCAGCCATGCGACTGCCAGAGCCGTACCTGTAGGTTGACGGTTGAGTAATCGGTTTATTTTAGATTGTTTCATGGTCTTCATAATACCAGTATATGTAAAATTATAAACCAAAACAATAGTAATGGTTTATAATTATATCCATCTTGGTATATTTGATACTCAAATAGTATAAATTATAAACCTACGATTGGCACTCAAGGTGAAAATGAGAAACTGCTTACCGCAATCTTAATCGACATGATCAACTCTGATTTATTCCCTCAGCACTGTGAATTAATTGACGAAGTGATCGAAAAGTATCGGCGCCAACACCAATTGAACTGATGGCATGCGTAGTTGCGCGGATTCAAATCTGAAGCACATTTTGGACTTCCCCGCGCAATACAGGCAGGGAAGTCCAAGACACATATTTACATCCGCTCTTCTTTAAATTATGACTTGAAAATAGTTTTCACACAGCCTGGGGTAATAAGCGGACAGTCAACTTAGTTCGCTGCTTTGTATTAGAGGAGTGCGACGCCCTCAAGACGTGCGGCTTTTTTGTCAAAGGTTACCAGAGGAAGGTTATTTTCAGCGCTGCTCAAACCAAGGTGCAGGCAGTCTGCGAAATCGGCGTTGCCTCGACGATAATGATTGATCGCTCTCTCTATCGCCAGTTCAAGCTGAAAGACCACTTCGCTAGTCTCCAAAAGCGACACCAGAGCCTTGATGATGGAAGGCTTTGGCATTGAATAGCGGGATCTAAGAACCCACTCTAGCTCAAGCACTACAGTTACCGGAATAAAGAGACGTTCCCCACCTTCGATGGCCGACTGCAACATAGCCTTGACCTTAGCCACCTGACGAGCATCATCTTTAACCAGCCAGCGGACGAGAATATTTGTATCCAGGCTTCTCACTTGTCTTGCCCGATACTCATATCTTCAATACTGACTTTTGTATTAGTTGGGTTGCTATCAGAGAGGCTTCCTTCCAAATCAAGGATAGATTTGTTTTTTGCGCGCATTATCACGGTGCCGTCTTCAAGGGTATTGAACACAACCCGTTCGCCAGCGTGCAGCGACAGAGAAACCCTAATATCGACAGGAATAGTGATCTGGCCTTTGCTTGTTACCGTAGATTCGGACATTAATGAGCCTCCTTACATATCTCATTATAGTAAGGCTGCATGCAAGATGAGTCAAATAGATCTCTGAGTTGGATGTTCCGGCCATAATATGGGTGAATTCATGGCCATATTATGGGTAAAACCCCGCTGCGAACTGGAATCCATACCGCAAAAGACGCTCCTTTTTCCCCCTGTGTAGATTTGCATCTCATATTGGCTCTCTAGTTGCACAAAAAGGTAACCCGCTATAATCAGCTTAAGCCATTGAACGAACTGCGTCTTTTGTGCGTTAAAGTGGGTCAGGTCATCCTGTGCGTATTTTTGTAACTATGAACACTGAATTTTGCGAAGCGTGAACACCTGCACCCTTCCTTTTTGCAGGCACCGCTATTTAACGCGAAGTGTTCACAGTGGGTCAACGCTATGATGAATTTTGCGCATGGATTCGCCCTTGAGTTGTAACTTTGTCGCGTTATGGAGCAGGCGGTCGAGAATGGCGTCGGCGAGCGTCGGTTCGCCGATGGCCTCGTGCCAATGAGTGGATGGTAGTTGGCTGGTGATGAGTGTTGCGCCGCGCCCGTGGCGATCCTCGACCACTTCGAGCAAGTCATTGCGCTGCTGCTGGGTCAGTATGTCCAAGCCCCAATCATCAATGATGAGCAGCTCGGTTTTTGCCAGTTGGGCTAGGAGTTTGCCGAAGCTACCGTCGCCATGCGCCACGGTGAGCATTTCAAATAACCGACTGGCGCGGAAGTAACGGACTGAGAATCCGTGCTCGCAGGCGGTTTGACCCAGCGCACAGGCTAAGAAGGTTTTCCCCGTGCCGGTGGCGCCCTCAATCAAGAGATTACGATGATGGCGTATCCAATCCAGCTGTAGCAGTTGCGCTAATGTGTCTTTGTGCAAGCCGCGACGGGCGCGGTAATCAATGTCGGCGGGGTGGGCATTAAGTCTCAATTTAGCCTGTCTCAGTAAGCGGACAATTTTACGGTTGTCTCGGCAAGTAGACTCACTATTGACCAGTAAGCTGAGGCGCTCGAAGAAGCCCAGCTCCTCGTAGGTGGTGGGTTGATCCAGTT
>NZ_JANZNQ010000019.1 GCF_027257955.1 Zhongshania aquatica
TGCGAAAACTGATGACTACATTGACTGAAGATGATCACTTAAAGTAAAAAGACGGCACATGATGTATGAGGTGGATTAAGTGATCACGTTCAAGCGGTACGACTGATCAGGTTCAGCGGAATACGCACGGGGCTTTGGGTTTTCTGCTGCATGACCATGGCGCGTTTTAGAATATGACTACCGTGAGCGATATCACTGACCATAAGTTTTACCAAATCACAGCTTCTGAGCTTGCTATCAATGGCCAGGTTAAACAGGGCAAGATCTCTGATCCTATTGGCCATCTCAAGCCTAATGCGTATTGACCATATCTCATGGAGTTTCAGGGGCGGTTTCTGGCCGATGAGTTTTCCCTTGTTCCAAGGCGATTTACTATTAACTAATTGATTAGTATTCATTTTTTATCCTTTCATAAACGATTGTGTCCCTGAAAGGATAGTGAGGTTGCGATAGATATTGTGTTAATAACGGCTAATTTGAGGCCAGGTTACGGCTCAATGTTTTTGTTTGCAGGGGCTTAAAATAAGTAATTTGAATATGACGCATAACTATACCAAAGTACGAGGTATTCTCGTTTATCGGTCTGTATGTGTATTTTTTTATAGCGCTATATCAGGGTACGTGTTAATCTCGCAAAAGTAGAATTTAACGTAAATTGATATAGTGATATGAGAAATCAAGTTTCAACACGCCAGAAAAGGCTAGCCACCGTTCTACGGCATAGCTCGGGTACCATCCGAGTTGATGACGCTATGGATGCCTTGGGTTTAGACAGGTCACACGCAGCAAAGCTGCTAGCGGGCTGGCATAACCAGGGCGTTCTTCGGCGCGTGGCCAGAGGTCTCTATGTACCAGTCCAGCCAACTGCACTTGGAAAAACCCAAGTTTTGGAAGACCCATGGATACTTGTGCCCGAGCTATACAGTCCCGGCTATGTGGGTGGCTGGAGTGCGCTTGAACATTGGGAGCTAACAGAGCAATTATTCCGCTCTGTTTGCGTGCTCACCAGTAAGCGTACTGCCTTTGGAAATACTGAACATCAAGGCGTTAACTTTTTCATTAAACACATCCCAGAAGACCAGATTCTTGGGACAAAAACGATCTGGCGCGACCAGATTAAAATCAGCGTCGCTGATCCCTATAAAACAATTCTCGACATAATCGACGATCCCTATCTCGGTGCTGGCTTACAGCATACCGTCGATTGCTTGAGGGAATTCAAGCAGCTCTATGGCAAGCAAAGCGATCTCGACAAGCTATTGGCCTACGCGAAGCAAATCGGTAATGGCGCTCTCTTCAAAAAGTTGGGATTCCTGGCTGAAGCGCTCGATTTTGAACAAACCTTCATTGACGAATGCGCGAATAACCTTACAACGGGATATACGCAGCTTGATAAAACGGCAACCGACAAAAGCCTTGTGACCAAGTGGCGGCTATGGATACCCAAAGGATATAAATTTTGATTAGTAAAGACGAAATACTTTCCGTTGCCGATGAAACTGGCCTAACCCCGACTGTTGTTGAAAAAGATTACGTACTTGGCTGGTTGCTTGCCGCTATTCACCAAAATGCGGCATTTTCTGATAACTGGGTGTTCAAGGGCGGCACCTGCCTTAAAAAATGTTATTTCGAAACCTACCGCTTTTCTGAGGATTTGGATTTCACACTGAAAGATGAAAGCCATCTTGATGAAGAATTTCTAACGGAGCAATTTTCGGAAATAGCGGAATGGCTGTACGAAGCCTGCGGTATTGAACTGCCACAAGATAGGTTTAAGTTTGACATATACGAAAACCCAAGGGGCAAAAAGTCCTGCCAAGGCCGAATTTATTACGGTAGCTATTTTGCGAGTGGGAAAAAATCAATGCCGAAGATCAAACTTGATCTGACAGCGGATGAAGTACTGGTCATGCCTCCTTCAAGGCAACCCGTAATCCATTCTTATAGCGATGTGCCCGGCGATGGCGTTCATGTGAATTGTTACTCCTACCCAGAAGTGTTCGGCGAAAAAGTAAGAGCGCTTGGTGAACGCGGTAGACCAAGAGATTTATACGATGTCATCAACTTATATCGAAATGATCAATTGCCTGCTCCTGCCATAATCAACGATGTCCTGGCACAAAAATGCGCTTATAAAGAAATCGAAAAACCAAAGCTTGCCGATATGGATAACTACCGAGAAGCGCTAATACAGAACTGGGAGCCAATGCTGGCTCATCAGCTTCCTGCTCTTCCCGCATTTGAATTGTATTGGGATGCATTGCCTGAATTTTTTGAATGGATAGAAAGTCCAGAGACCGAAAGAAGAGCGGTACTCGGTGCAGTATCACGAGAAGGCAATATTTATCGTCCAGCCTATGGCCAGCTTAACTTAAAGGCTCTAAGTGGCCGATCCTTGGAAATAATCCGTTTCGCAGCAGGTAATAGATTGTGCGTCAATCTGGATTACACAGATAACAATGGAAACCGTAGAACCCGCGTCATAGAACCATACTCCCTGCGCCAAGCCCAAAACGGCAATATTTTGCTTTACGCGGTACGAGCGGATAACGGGCAAATCAGGGCGTACAAGATTAATCAAATCAATGATGCTTCTGTCGTCAACCAAACATTTATACCGCGTTACCAAATTGAATTATCGCCAAGCTTAAATATTCCTCCTACGCAACATTCTGGAGGGGCATTACCAAGCCTGGATATTCCGAAAAGCTCTCCTGCTAGTCCAAGAGCAAGAACAACCAGAAGATCGAGTTTTTCTAACAGCGGACCAACCTATGTTTACCGCTGTCCTGTTTGCCAGAAAACATTCAATCGAAAAAAGCAGGACTCCAGGCTAAATGCTCATAAAACAAAAGAAGGTTATCCATGTTCTGGCAGAATAGGATATTTTGAGGAAACAAGATATTAGCTATTAAACGTTTCAAATGTCCGCTTATGGCCGAAAGTGGAAGAAAGGTAATTTTCAACCAACGTCCGCTTATTACCCAATGGCTGCCATTTCGGGACCCTCACTAGAGTGTGCGCAACGTAGATTAGTTTTGAGTGAAGTGATTCATAAAAGGACTGAGAGTTCAGTTTTGTAGCTGGTTGAGTACGTACCGACTACAATATAACCGGCAGAAAGAGCCATAGATTTGTTATTCGGTCTTCATTTTGGTTGCTGAGGGCAGCAGTCAAAAAATTGGATTTTTAGTACAGTTGAAATTTCACTTGGTCACAAAATGGTCACGTTTTGGTCACAAATGGGATTTTGGCCGATATTAGCGAGTAATTGACCGAGGTGGATTGAGGCGTGATACCCCCTCTGTTATAGTGTCGCGCTCTGTGAAGTACCCATTTCGCGCCCGTAGCTCAGCTGGATAGAGCGCCGCCCTCCGGAGGCAGAGGTCAGAGGTTCGAATCCTCTCGGGCGCACCAAAACCAAAAAAGCCGACCTTGTGTCGGCTTTTTTGGTTTTGGGTTGCTTGATCGGTGAGACCGTCTCCAGGTTCTATAAATTGCACCCGCGGTGCAATTTCAACAAGGAGCGAAGCGACGCAGCCCCAACGGGGGCAAAACAGGCCAAAGCCTGTTTTGATTCATCCTTAGTCGGCACTAGTGCGGAATTTGAATACCAGCCCTATGGTTACGCAGGGATTGGTTAGAGCCGACCTTGTGTCGGCTTTTTTGGTTTTGGTCTGCTTGATCGGTGAGAGCGTCTCTAGGTTCGATAAATTGCACCCGCGGTGCAATTTAAATAAGGCGCGAAACGACGTAGCCCCGTAGGGGGCAATGCAGCCTCTAGGCTGCATTGATTTATTCTTACCCTACGTTCGCGCCAACCTTAATGACGATGACAAGCTTAGCCTTTTGATTCGTTCTTACGTATCGCTCGTGTATACCATCTTAAAGACTCGCTGCTAACTCAGCGCCCTCGCGTATTGCGCGTTTGGCATCTAGCTCTGAGGCGATATTTGCGCCACCGATGAGATGGTAGCGCTGCGTTGGTTTAGCGTTTGGCTCGGACTCTGAATTGTAAAGTTCTCGAAGCGGCTCTTGCCCAGCGCAGATAACAATGTGGTCTACCTCTAAAAGACGTTGTTCGCCATCTTGGCTGATATGCAGACCTTGGTCGTCTATACGGTCGTAGCTGCAGCCAGCTAGCATATTGACGCCTTTGTTTTTAAGTGTAGCGCGGTGTACCCAGCCCGAAGTTTTGCCTAAGTCTTTACCTAGTGCGGTGGTTTTGCGCTGAAGTAAGAATATTTCCCGCTGCGAGGGCTGGGGTTTGCCCGCTACAAGTCCACCGCGCTCAGTAGTTTGTTGGTCTATGCCCCATTCTGCAGACCAGCTAGCGATGCTTTGAGGGAGTTCGATGTTGTGGTCGTGGGCGAGGTATTCAGAGACGTCAAAACCGATACCTCCTGCGCCGATGAGGGCGACGCGCTTGCCGATGGTGACATTGCCTTTTAATACGTCGATATAGGAAACCACCTTAGGGTGGTCTATACCGGGAATACTCAGTGCGCGTGGACTAACACCGGTGGCAACGACGACTTCGTCGTAAGCGCCACTGATGAGTTCGGCTTTCTCTACGCGATGATTCAGTGTGAGTTTTATCCCTGAGCGTTCAATTTGTTTGCCGAAGTAGCGCAGTGTTTCGCCGAATTCTTCTTTGCCAGGAATGGTTTTAGCTAAATTAAACTGGCCACCTATTTTGTCCGCTTGATCAAATAAATGTACTTCATGGCCGCAGTCTGCTGCCGCCGTGGCGAACGAAAGTCCGGCAGGGCCAGCGCCGATCACGGCAATTTTCTTAGCCTTCTTCGCGGGTTTAAAGACCAACTCAGTCTCGTGACAGGCGCGGGGGTTAACCAAGCAGCTGGCGCGTTTTAATTGAAAGGTATGGTCTAAGCACGCTTGGTTGCATGCGATGCAGGTGTTGATTTCGTCGCTACGATTGCTAGCGGCTTTGTTTACCCATTCAGCGTCGGCCAACATGGGTCTGGCCATCGAAACCATATCAGCTTGGCCACTGGCCAAAATGTGCTCGGCGATATCCGGCATATTAATGCGGTTGGAGGCGATAACAGGAATGTTGACCGCTTGTTTTACGGCGGCAGTGGCTTCGATAAATGCGGCACGTGGGACCGAAGTGACAATAGTGGGTACGCGCGCTTCATGCCAGCCGATGCCGCTGTTAATTAAGGTGGCGCCAGCCGCTTCAATCTCGCGGGCAAGGTCTACTATCTCTTCTCGAGTGCAACCGTCTGGAACCAAGTCGAGCATCGATAAACGGAAAATAATAATAAAATTCGGGCCGACTTTTTTACGCGCGGCGCTGACGATTTCGACGGCAAAACGGCGCCGGTTTTCCGGGCTGCCTCCATAGCGGTCCTTGCGTTTATTGGTAGCGGGCGCCAAAAATTGATTAATTAAATAGCCTTCGCTACCCATGATTTCTACACCGTCGTATCCCGCCTTTTGGGCCAATTGCGCTGTACGCGCAAAGTCTTTTACTGTGCTCGCGACGCCACGGGTGCTTAAGGCACGGGCCTTAAAGGGGTTGATGGGCGCTTTGCTGGTTGACGCGGTTTTGGACAGTGGATGATAGGCATAGCGACCAGCGTGAAGAATTTGTAGGCAAATTTTCCCGCCCGCTTCGTGTACCGCCTTGGTGACTTTGCGGTGATTATGTACATCTAAGCGGGAATTAAAGGTACTAGCCCCGGGGTAAAGCCAGCCGCTTCTGTTGGGGCTGTAACCACCGGTGATCATTAGGCCAACACCACCCTTGACGCGCTCGGCAAAATACGCGGCGAGTTTAGGGAACTGCCAAAAGCGATCTTCTAGGCCGGTATGCATGGAACCCATGACTACGCGATTTTTAAGGCTGGTAAAGCCTAAATCGAGGGGGGCAAGAAGATGGGGATAATATTGGTTTTCTGTGCTCATGGCATGACTCGCTATATCTAGGCGAGGTCAAGATATCCCCTGAAGTTGACAGTGTCAATATTTGAGGATATCTCATGCCATCGGCGCTTTTTATCCTCAATTAAGTTAGGGGTAGGCGCGCGCTCACTTGCCAAACAATCGCGCAAAAAAGCCATTTTTCTTGGGTGCTGCGGCCTTTGCAGTAGAGACAGATTCTTTTTGGGTTGAGGGTAGCTCGAAAGCAAACTCCGCGATACCCATACGAATAATGTCGCCATTTTTAAGGTAAGTAGACAGGCCTTTTAGCTCGTTAACAAAGGTGCCGTTGGTGGACATCCAGTTCACCACTTTCCAGCGTGGCCCTTCATTGATTAGCTGTGCATGTAGCCCTGAAACACTAGTTTCAACTACGCATATATCTACGTTTTGTTGTTCACGGCCGATTTTCCAGACGGTTTTAGTAGACGTGTCTAGTGGATAGATTACGCCCTCGATACTGAGGTTTAGGCCGACCAGCCTCGCCGTATCGCCAATGGCTGCTATGTCTAAATTACCCTCGCGATAATTCTTACTGGCTTCAGAGCCCGCTTCTTCTGAGAAGAATATCGTACCTGTTGCCTGCTCAAGTCCCGCATTTTCAGACCACATGGCAGGAATGTCGGCGCTGCTAGTGTCAATTGCTGCCGGAGTGGCTGCTGGTGTTGGCGCAGCATTCACGGGAGCCACGGGTGGCGGAGTGTAGCCGCCGATTTGGGTTGCGTCGTCGGTGTTGTTAAAGGTAGTCGTGTCTTGATCCGACTCCAGCGATACCCTTAATTCGAAATCGCCAATTTGTAGCGCGTCGCCGTTTTTAAGGGTACTTTCACCGCTAACTTTGACGGCATTGATATAGCTACCGTTACTAGAACCAAAATCCTCAAAACTTAATACATCGTCCTTAATTTTTAATACACCGTGGTTTCTAGACACGCTTGAACTCAGCAGGCGAATATCGCTTTCTGGGCTGCGGCCAATTGATGTTTCCGCTTTGCTTATTTCATAGTCAATGGCGTTGACGGTATCGTAAAGTTTAAAGTGTGCCATTTTCTGTTTCCTTCAAATACTGATAATTTGGTGTGAGTCTGTGCTTTGTTACGCTGGAAAATGTTCTGTGTAGCCATCTATTCGGGCAATCGACACGATCGGCAGTATCGGTATGATTTCGTTCTCTTTGGGTATCGCATTGCTGTCTACCAGCACTGCGGTGATATTGTCTGCGCCATTATTTGCTATGGCGGTTGCTATTAATTGTTCGAGTTGTTGCTCGCTAGAAATTTTGCTATCCAGTATTCTCGCGATATCACAGACATCCATGGCGTCGTGTAGTCCATCGCTACAGAGCAGAAGTTTTTGCCCATGAAAGAGCGCACCTTGTACAAGTGGAATATCATTCGCGGTAATAACTCCATGACCAATTGCGCGGTTAATGATGTTCTTTTGCGGATGCTTAAGTGCTTCGGTATACGTAATTTCGCCGCGGCCGATCATCGCTTCCATTTGTGAATGGTCGCGGGTAATTTGACGTAGCTCGCCGTCCCATAAATAGGCGCGACTGTCGCCAATCCAGGCTAGTTCAAAATGATGGCCACTAAAGTGAGCGACCACAACGGTTGATCCCATTCCAGCTTTACCGCGACCGTCTTCTGCGGCACGCAAAACGTCTTGATGCGCAGTGTAGATGGCGACAGCTAGCGACTTTCCCTGATCGAGTAGATCAGTGACCTGACTGGCGACGATGCTGGCCGCAATTTCACCGGCAGCTGGGCCACCCATGCCATCGGCAACTAGGGCGATGCCCCAAGTGCTGTCGGCGACAAATCTATCCTCGTTTGTCGCGCGTTTGGCGATATTACTTTTGCCTAGAATGCTAATCATTGCATTATTTCTCCATGGCAGCTTTTAGTGTTTTTTGAGCGGCTGCTTTGAATCGATTTGGGTTATAGCTCTTTTCATCGTTAAGTACGGTAAATATTGCGTCATAGTACTGGGCAGTGTTGCTTGAATCATTTTGATTCGCGGCGAGCACTTGTAAGCCCAAAAATAGTTGTTCGGCATCCGCATAATCACGAACGTCGCCACTGGCGCCTTGTTTGAGTAAGGCGGTGGTTATTGCCTGTTGCTCACTCTTACTGAGGGGTGATTGAGCCATGGTTTGCTCAGCGCGTTTCAGTAAGGACATAAGTTGCCTGCTGCTTGCCTGTAACTCTTTGTTACTGATTACCGTTGACTGATTTAATTGGCGAATGGCAGTGCTTAGATCTTTGCCCAAGGATTTTTCTCTAACTGCCACAACGGTGGCGAGTGTCCGCAGCGCGTTGTCATTGATACGGATAGAGCCCGCTGGCAGTAATTTCTTGTCGTCTAATGACCGTTGTACGTGGGTATCCATAGGGCGGTGACAAGAGTGACAATCGAACACGGCTAACTCTGGGAACAAGCCTTGCGGCATACTGTGTTTTTCTAACAGGGCCAGTGAGTCTTGCGCTGCCTGCATTCTGCCCGCTAGCCAGCGGTCGAGCGCGGGGATACTTTTGCCACGTTGCTGGTAGTCTGCATCGTCGCGATGATGAGGGGGCATTAAGTTCAGCCAAGTGTCTAACTCAAAGCGCAGGCGGGGATGGCCCGCCGCCATCATTTCATGATCGGCGAGCTGATTAGTATTTCCTAGGTGACAGGACTGACATAACTTGGCGGTAAAGGCCGGATCTTCTGTAGGCGCTAAACCGTTCTTCAGATTTATTTGATGTCGAGCTGCGGCATCACTATCAGCGCTAGTATTCGCGCCGTAGTGCGAGTCTATCCAATTTTCCGCGCCGCCATGACAGACCTCGCAGCCAATACCGTCTGAAATTTGAAATTTTTCGCCCTGTAACTTTGCGGGTGTGGTATCGGCATGACAGGCTAAACATGCGGGTTCTTTACTCGCGTCAGCAATCCCCATATTGTCGGCAATGCGTTTTGAATCGCTATTTTTTAAAATAGAATAAGCGCGGGAGTGATGATCGTATTTCGCCCAAGTGCGGTATTCGTTCTGCATTATATTACCGCGCTCAACCGGCGCGGCGCGGCCATGACAAACGCTGTTCGCACAGCTTGCTACACCTAAGTGCATGGCTTGTGTATTTATATCTGTGTCGATGTTAATACTGCTTTCTGCTGCGAGTAGCGATCCCGCGCTGAGGCTTACCGTCGCGAGTAATGCAACGCGTACGAGTCGGGAGATCTGTATAAGCCGGTGCTTTGTTCTAATCATGCTTAACTCCCGTTTGTGCTTTGCTCGGCGTATCTTCGACAAACCACGGTTTTCCGTCTTTGTCTAAATAGAGTTTGTGCATTTCGGTCAAATTAAGTGGCCTCGCGCCGCGTCGTCCAAACACCGCAATTTGCCCGCCGCTTTCATCCACAGCACGATCACGCTCTAATCCGCGGGATAAACTTAGGGCGGGACTGGCGGTTTGCTTGCCTGCAATCCACAGTGGATTTGGCTTTGGATTGAAACCGTAGAACTTGGGCTGTAAATCTGGCGAGCTTAATTGAATAACATTTAGACCCGTCTTCGCGTCGGCAACATAGGCAAATAGTGAGGCGTTGGTGGTGCCGATCACGACGTCGCGGCTATCTTGCAAGTGTCCATCGGCGTTGTAACTTTGCAGTAATTGCATGCTTTCTGGGCGTTCTATATTAATGATGGCAAGACCTTGCCGCCCTGCGGCCACGTAAGCGTAACCCCTTGCTAGACTGATTTTGTGGGCATCGGCTAGTGGCAATGTCGCTGCTGGTAGTAAGTGTGCTTTTTCAGGTAACGTCACATCTACGATATTGACCCCGTCGGCATCGGTCACAAACAAGTAGCGGAATTGCAGGGCCGAGGCGCGTCCGTCATTCAGTGCGATGGTGTTTAGTAATTTGGGTTCTAGTGGCTTGTCGATATCGATAATAACCAAGCCAGCATCGGCGATAATGTAAAGATAGTGACCGCCAATGGTGATATGACGTGCTCCCTTTAGCACACCGTCGGCATTCCAGCGCAGCGCGGCTTCAATAAAGTTATTGCGCGGTTTGCCGTCGGCAAAGGTATTGACGTTGACAATAATCAAGCCTTCTTCGGTGTCGGTAACAAAGGCGTAGTTGTAGAGCGGGTGGAAGGCTTGCTCTTTGTTGTCGACCCGCATTAAGTCGCCTTGATTACGTTCTGGGGCAATTGGTTGAATGCTGGGTAGCGCGACGCAACTAGCATTTTTTGTGGCAACTTTCGCGTCGTGTCCTAACTGGCTAAAGGGCGCCGTGATCAAGCGTTGTGATATACCTTTGTTTTCTACCGAGGCAACATCTAATACTCTAAAACCTGCTTTGCCATCTGCAATAAATAAATACTCTCCACGTAGCTGCAGACACTGACTGCGTTCAGCGCTATGTTCGTGTGATGTTTGTAATTGTTGTTTTTGTGCCTGGTGGGCAGCAAAAAAGTCTGGGTAAGCAAAGCGATGTAAATAGCTGCCGATGACCGCCTGGGGTTCATCCCACTCGGTGACCGCGATGGCTTCAATATTCTTCTCTTCACCGAGCCATACATTGCGGCCAATAAAGTCGATGAATTTTGTACCCAAGGTTAAGGTTTGGGCGATGATGGCATTATTGTCTTTTTCTGCCGACAAATGGCAGTCGCTGCAGGTTTTAGTTTCGGTTTTACGCACCGTATGCGGGAAATGCGGATTGAAGGCTTGCGAGCTAAAACCACTGGCGGAGATCGGTGCTTGCTGTACATAAATGCGTTCGCGGTTGGCGTTGGTAGACGACAATACCAAGGCCGAGGATGATCGCACCGGTGCGTATTTTCCACCTTTGTAGGGCGCGCGTTTACCTATCATGAAGATTTGATCACGCGCGACCTGCGGATTATAGGTGGCGAAGTTACGCGACTCGCCGCCTTCAAAATGGTGGCGCTCAGATTTTTCATTCGCCTGTATCGGTAAATGGCAGCCGCCACAGCTCGTCGTCCACGAAGTATGGCAGGCGTAACACTCCATCTCTTCAAAGTTATGTGCGGCAGTGTCAGGGTTTACATCGCTGCCCCAATGTTGGGTGCTCGGGTCCTTCGACATTAATTTAGCGCGCGCAGCTTTAGCATTGTATGCGGGGTGATTTGGGTTTACTGAATCCTTCACCAAAGACAGTGTCCACTCAAGCTCGGGATTGAGCATAGACCGTTGCATGAGTTTGCCATCTACCCATTCAAAGCGACGGCGGCCATCGGGATTGCGCAGCAAACTTAAATCGGTAGTGCTGGCATTACTAGCGGGGCCAGAGGGTTGCAGGTTTGGATATTTACTCGCTGTGCCATGACAATCCACGCAGCTGATTTCGACGGCTGCGGCAACTTCGCCGTACATATGCCCGTTGCCGTGGTTGTCTTGGTTGAAATGACAATCCACACAGTGCATACCAACTTCGGCATGGATGGAGCGCATGTGCACTGCTTTATCAAATTTATCTGGGTCTTCATCGCTGACGATATTGTTATCGCCGTCTAATAAATTGCCATCGCGGTCTCGTTTGAATACCGCGCGGAAATTCCAGCCGTGACCGTGGTAGTCGGCAAATTGCGTGTCTTCGAGTTCGGGGTTGAGTTTAGCGACGTCCTTAAGAAAATCGACATCGGCCCATTTGCCCTTTGGCGCGGCGCCTTCGGGATTGCGATCGAGTATTTTCCGCTTGGTGGCGGCGTCTGGATACTGTTGGTCTTTCGGCCACATATGTGGCGCGTCAGATTCGTAGTCCCACATGGTGTAACCCAAAAAGGAGTTCACGAACATATTGGGTTGGTGCATATGGCAGACCATGCACTGGCTGGTTGGAATCGCGCGGGTAAAGCGGTGCTCGATGGGATGACCCGAGACAGACTTGTTGATGGTGGGATCGACGCTCTGACTTTTACCGGTGTTGCCGAAGGCAGCGTAGGGGCCAGAATGCACTGGTTCGCGGTCGTTGGCGTACACCACATGGCAGCCGGTACAGCCTGAGCTGCGATAGTCGCCAGGTTGATCATTAGTACCCATAAACCAAAACAGGGGATCGTTAAGACGGGTTTTGGTCATGTTGATAAGCGGTACTGAAATCCGTCCGCCGGTTCCGGGGCCACGATTGGATTGTTTGAAATCGGGTCTGCCGGGTTCTTCTAAACGCTGTATTTGTCCCAAAGCATTGGGGATACCGGTTTCTGGAAATAGATTCACAATATTGCGACCGCCGCGTTCAAACACCCTAAATACATCGCCGGGTTTTACAGTCTCCCATGCGGGTAATGGAAAGATTTGATCGAGAATCCCCATCTCGGCCATTTCTGGCGTGGGTTTGATGGCGGCGGTTATAGAGGCGGCTTGGCCATCGCGGGTATAGGCTTCACCGAGAATGGAACGTTTGTAGGGAAGTATGCCGTTATTGTAAGCCGCCGCCGCCCAGAACATGGCGCCGGTGCCGTGCAAGCTGCGGGTCGACGCTTCTATTATATTTTGGTGGCAGGCGCCACAGGCTTCGCTGGCGACGCGGAAATCACCGGGATTTACAAAGCGAATATATTCGGGCGCCTCTTTATTCAAAAGAGTATATGTGCGTTCTGGGTTGGCGGAATTGGGCCAGTGCCAGCTGTCGGGAAAACGCGGCAACACGTGTGCTTTTTCCAGTAATGGCAGCATGAGGTTCGGATCAAGCTGCGCATCCTTGGCAAAACTAACACTGGCGTCGCCGCCGTGGCAGTCTACGCAACCTAAATTAATGGCCGGATTGTTATGCATATTGTGGCTGTCACTTTGCCGATGACAACTCACGCAACCTACACTTTTTTGTTCGACATCTGCCAGAGTTTGAAATGCAGGTGCGGGTGGCGCGGTGTGGTACACGTGCTCAACGGCATGTTCGCCGCCAGAGGCAAAAGCTGGCTGACAAAATATCCCGCAGCATAAAGCCAGCAGTGTAATGATCGGTGTTTTAGTAAGTAAAAATGGCATTAAAAAGCACCGATTGTTGGGAGTGGTCTGAATATAATTGTTGATACGCTTCACCGGGTAATAGCACTGCATAGGACAGTCGCAGCACAATATTTTGCGACATAAAGGGTCGGTAAATTGCGGCAACAGATAAATCTTGGCCGATGTCGTTTGAGACGTTCGCCTGCTGGCGGGCGACCTCTACGCTGCTGGTGTTGTCGAACCAAAGTTGATTCGCATTAAAACTAATACGCAGTTCGGGAAGCACGTCAAAATCGGCACCAACGCCAAGCAATACCGTACCGGGATTGGTGAAATTTGATTGGCCGTGTTCTTTCGACGCGCGCAAACTATTTAAGACGCCGTTACGGCTAGATAGCGCAACTTTACCACCGCCGATCAGCGGCACCGCTTGGCGTATCCAATAGCTAGTGTCGGCCCCAGCGAATAGCGGATTTTCGACAACCGCGTCGAAGCCGGTTTCTTTATCGTCGTAGGGGTCGTCGTCGCCACTGCCGTATAAAAACGACGCGCGCCAGCGTATCCAGTCTTGGTCAAAGGATAATTCAGCAGCGGCGAAGTAGGCGGAAATATCGGCATCATCATTGCTAAACGGCGAGTTTTCTTGCTTGCCGATCGCATAGTAGAGCGCGCTGGTAATATTCAGGCGCCCAAGGTGTCCGTCGCTATTCATACCGAAATAGACGACGTCGTATTGCCGCGGACGTTCTGTGCCTATCGAGGCTGGGCGCTGAATAACGCCGTTTTTATCGTAGAAAAAATCCTTCTCGCGGTTGCGGTTATACAAGACTGTAAATTGCGTTGTGTGACCAAGTGCGAGTAAATCCTGCCAATAAAGGTTGGCGACAAAAATATCGTCGTCGCGGGGCGTTTCACCGATATTGTTTAAGCCGGTATTAGTGTCTTTCTCTAAGCGTCGAAACCACGCAAGATTATATTGAATAACATTGTTTTCACGTGTGCCAAAAAAGCGAACGCCGAATTGGTTTTCTTGAAATAGAAAACCACGGAAGTCGGCATTAAAGGGTTGAATACCAACGCGCACACTATCGAAGTCGTAGTTTTCGGACACATTGCGCAAATGCACATCGACGAAGGCGGCCTGTAAACCGGCAAAATCTTGGTAGCGTGTTTTACCCGACGAGGGTAGTACGTCAATGCCCACCTTTTCGTCTAGCTTAGTGGCGTTGTAATTAAATACTGGCGTGAATCGGAATTCGTAGTCCGGTGGGCGGAATACAGTATCGCCCTTGTAGTACACGAGCTCTACCGCGAGATTTTCGACAAATTGAGATTGCTTGGTACTGCCGTATAAATCTAAATCTCCCGCGTTTGCTGTGGTTTGAATGCCAACGGGGGTGGGTACGTCGCGATATTCAAAAACAGTGTCGGCAATAATACTCAGATTGAAAAACCAGTCGTCGTGAATGGGGGTGTCGGCTTTTAAGGTATTGCGATTATAGGGGGCGTACCAGTTGTTTTCGTAACCCAGTGACTCAACAATGCGCCAGCGGTCGGGTATGGCCGTGGCAGGGCTGAAGTCTTCAAGTCGTGGAACCGGGATGCTTGGTTGGCGCTCGTTTTTACGTGCACATTTTGACGCCATACCGGGTACGCGGGGTGCTGAATTATTCGCCTTGCAATCAATAGCACTGAGATTGTCTTTTGTGTCTTCTTGGGCGAATACCATAGCGCTAGATGACAGGCATAGCAGCGAGCCAAGGCATGCTATCAGCGGCAAGTTTGATTCACGCTTTGCGCGTAGCTTTTTATTTCCCGGCGCAAACATTTTGTTCATCACTATTGTTAAAAGGACTTTGTGGGCAGCTGATATAGCGCAGGCGTTGACCGCGAGGCGCAAGTTGATCGGCACGGATTGCAGCAGGCGCATTGTTTACTGTGCCGAGAATTTCTCCGGCTTGATGCAAGCCAAGAAAGGCGATCATATCGTCTTGATCAACGCCGTCACCTGACACGCCGATGCCGCCGATTAATTGACTACCGCGATAAATGGGCACGCTGCCTGGGAAAATTTGTATACCGTTTGCCAATCGTGGCGCCGCCGAACTGGTGGTGCCCGCGAAGGGCAAGCCAACGCAGTTTTTATTCACGTCCTGCGCGCCACCCATCAAATACAAAAGATGGCTAACAATACCGTTAAAACTCAAGTCCAGTTGTAAGCCAGTCGAGAACGGGCTCCATTCCCCTGCGGGTTTACTAAAGGGGCCGGGACCATTGGCATCAATACCGTCTGGAAAATGAGGACGCGACAAATTACCGCCGGAGCGATCCGCAAAGGCAATGCCATTGCTGAGGGCGGTGGCATCGCCAGTGAGATTAATGACGTTCTGTACGTAATCGCCCAAGACAATGGTATTTGCCGCGGCGAGTGCGGGTGTTAAATATTGCGCGTCAGGTAAGGCGTTAAGGAAATTGGCGGCATCGGTTGATGAGAAAAATGTTGCGGTGCGCGCTTTTTGCAGTGACACGTCGGAGCCGAAAATAGGTGCGTCGCGGGTTCTGGCAATACCTAAAATACTGCCGTCGGTATCGACCACACTGATGGTGACGCGCGCAGAGGAACCGAGTGGCTGTCTAATTTGCGCTCGCGCGCGATTCGCCACCGATAGCGCTTGATTGATAATTTCTTGCACTTCCGTAGCGCTCAGTTGCGAACCCGCCGTCGGTGGAAAGCGCTCTACATTGTTTTTGTCAACGAATACGAAGGCATCGCGACTAGGGAAGCGAAGATTATTATCCGAACGAATTCCAGAACTTGGTTGTCCGAACGCTTGGCCTGCACGGTAGCCATCATTGGCATCGTAATAATCCTTCACGCTGACAAAACTGCCGTCGGTATTTACAACTAATACGGGAGCACTTTGGACGCTGGGATCGATGGCGTTGAAATCTATGTCGGCGAAGCGCAGGGTTTTTCCATCAACCGTTATGCGATCTGCTTGCCGGTTGGCTGGTACCGCAAAACCGAAACTACCGGCGAGGGCAATGATTTCGTCGCTGTCGAAATCGACATTACTTATATTGCGGTCGATGCCGTAGACAAAGTCGTCGGAGATAACACCGATGCCACCGACGGGGGTGCCGAATTTATAGAGCGGAATACCACCGGGGTCAGCTGAAAGGCCCAATGGTGAGCGTTTGGGGCCTACCAATATACTTGGATCGCTGGCGTCTAATACAAAGTCCGAACAGGGCAGTTGGCTGAATTGCACTCCGAATAGTGGTCCGCTAGGCTGGTTAAATTCACCGGGGTTAAAATGTTCCTGTACAATTTGGCCCGCAACGCGGGTACTAAAGCCGTTGCCCTCGCTGGACAGGTATGCAGCGGTAATGGCTTTCGCCATCGCCGCGAGGGCATCGCCACCTACTGTCGCAGAAATAGGGAGCTCTAGCCGTTCTAGGCCACCACTGATGACAGTGTCTTGATTCGATATTAAGGTGAGCTTTCTGTCACCATTAGCCAGCACTTCGGTCATTCTAAAAACAGTGAGTATATTGCCACTGCGATCTGCTACTGCGACGGTGGCGGGAACATTTAGTGCCCGCGCTTGCGCAACTGCTTGGCGAACGATCAGCTCAACATCATTACTGCTAAGAAAACTACTGGCACTGGCGCAACTGCCATCGCATTGGGTGTTGGCATTGCTACCACGTGCGCCATCTTGATCGTTGCGATCACCCTTACAGGCGGCCAAGGCGAGCAATGTCGCCAGCACGACAATATGGCAATTACGAATTCTCATTTACCGTCTCCCATTGCGGGCGCGGTCATCGTTGGAAGTGCGAAATTATGAAATGCGTGGCAAGCAATGCATTGCAGTTTGATATTGTCTTTCGCGGTGTCTTTTTTACCCTCTTCATGGCAGTCGAGGCATACCCCCATTTTCGGCATTAACACGTCACTGCTCAGTTTCGATGTTGCCGCATCATGACAGCTAGCGCAGCTTTCTTTGCCCATATTGTCGGCCGACATAATGTGGTGGGCAGCGTGGCTGAACCGGGCGGTGGGGAACCAGTCGGTATTGAGTTTCACCTCTTTCACTTGCCATTGCTTGTCACCATTGGCGTCTTCTTCTTGGTAAGCCTCATGGCAATCAACGCAGCCGCCTTTGCTAAACAGGCGCTCTATTTCTTCTTTGGCCCATACGCCGCCGCATTGCAGTGGGTCTTGGTTTTTACAGCGTGCACTTGTGTCGCGACCAGGTACGCGGCGCGCCGATTCCTGTGGTTTCGAGTAGCGCTGCTGGGCCGCCTGACTAATATAAAATTCGTGTAAATAAGTGCGAACGATCTCTGCTGCCGCGTGGGGTAAATTGCGCTGCGGATTGGCATCGTCAAAATCCAAGCTGTGGCAACTTGCGCAATTCGCTTCCATAGTGATGGGTAAAAAGTGTTCGCCATCGGGCGCGGCAGTATGGCAGTCACCGCATATTAGCGCTTCTTTTTGAGGGCTATCTGGTATTTTTTTACCCACTTTCTCGATGTTCAAATGCAGTTCGTGGGGAAATTTAAGATTGGATTCTTCCCTTATTTCTTGGGTAGATAGCGCTTTGTTTTTTGTCCATTCTCCCGCTTTTTCCTGTAGCAATGTCGGCATAAAGTGGGGATGCTGGCCCGCGCTAAAAAGAGTGGCTGCGTCCATTTCGCCCATTGTATTGCCACTGACATCGATCTTGCTGATGGGGGTTTTGTGACAGTCAATACAGAGCTTGTTGTCTTGCACAATCAGCATTTGGGGTTCGTTGTGCTCTTTGTGACATGCTTGGCAGCTATCTGTACCGCTAGTAAATGGGTGATTCGCAGGGAAATGACTGTGTGTATCGGCGTGGCAGCTAAGGCAGGTCGCGGTATCGACTTTTTGAAATCCCTTGGTGTGGCAGCTATTACAGTTGTCTACTAATCCAGATAAATGATGGGGACTAGATAATGGACCTGTTGACCAGATTTGATCGCTGGGCGCACCGAAGCTTTGTAGCGTTTTGGCAGTATCGGGTTGCAAGTAATGTAATAGCGGAAAAATTAAAGCATTGACTAAAATGACAAAGCTAAGAACATAACTCCATAGGCGACTGCTGGGCAGTTTTAGTCGTAACTCATGTTTGTATCGAGTTTGTACAGACGGTTGACTGTCTGCGTCGATATTGACTTGTATGGATGCGTCAAAGCCGGGCGGAGGCGGAATTAATGCAATTTTATGTGAGCCAATGTCTATCCAATTGCCCAGTGTAACAGTCGCTTGTTTTAGCTTTTTACCATCGATACTGAGGTTGGCATTGGCGCGACAGGTCACTTTTAAATGACCTTCATCGATCACCGTTATGTCGCTGTGATTGGTGGCTATATCGTCGCCAAATAGTTGAATGTCGCAGTGGTTGCCACTACCGACGCGAACACGATTTGTGCTGAGTTCGCTGTCACTTTGATCAATGACTTTGCCGTTTTTAAGCCGTGTCTTTCGTATGAGAATAAGCATGGCTTTACCAGTAAAAAAAGACGGTGAAAATATGAACAAATAAAGAAACTAATAAGGCCATACTTAGAGGGATATGTACGCTTAACCAAAGTTTGGTTCTGAGTTGCAGACTTAGTTCGCGACGCAATCGGCGCAGAAGCTCTTGCCGACGACCAAGAATATAAAGTAGTTTTTGTAGTCGTTCAGCTTCGCCGGGCTTTTGTGTGTTGGGGATTTTAGCCACCAAAAAATCAATGACGGTTTGTTGTCCCTCATTGCTAAGCATTTGTGAATGCTTGCTTGTGGTGCCCTTTGTCGGCATGGCGACACTCGATCTGTCGCGACCAAAGAACTGCGTTAATAAATTGCCGCCAATGGCTGTGCGATCAATGGCACTGGAAATCATGTGCTGTATTTCCGTGTCACAATTGGCCGCCAGTGCCAAACCTTCTTTATCTATTTTTGCTAGGGAGTCAAGGCGCTGTTCAAAGGACTGGTTGGCGCGGTTTTCTACTAATAAGCGGGGATAGCGGAGGTAGGCATACAGTCCGATTAAACCGCTAACGATGACGGCACACATAAGCATATAAGCGAGTGTGTGCACGTTTAAACCGAATTGGAATGCACAATGTAAGGTGGCCACGCCAATGAGGCTAATCCCCAAATAGATATGTGCGGATACCCAAGCCTGTAAGTTTGCACTTTTACTTGCGTAGCTGCGTTTGCGAATACCTAGGCAAGAAAGCCAAATAATGAGAAACAGTCCGATACTGCCCAAGACATAGCCCTGCCAACTGCCACCGTTTGGCGGCAGCGATTCTGCCTGACTCAGATACAAGCCGCTACAGGCGATCAGTAAAATCACTGACCACCAAAAATAGCGTCGTCTGGCGTAGTTAAGAATGTTTACGTACATTTAAATTCTTTCTCATAAAGCACTAACATTAAAATGCGTTTTGCTCGGCGCGGAATTCGCTCGTTAGCGAAGATTTAATACGTTAATAAATTCAGCCGGTTCCATCCGTTGTGCTGCTCCAGTCGGGCAATACTGCACGCATGCTGGCCCGGCTGGTCTGTCTACACATGCGTCGCACTTAACGGCCTTTTTACCGATTTCTTTTGCCATATTACTAGGCGTCGCATTTTTATCTTCTCCCGGTCCTGGGCCCACACCACCAAATAGCCAGCTTAGAAAAGGTGGCTTTTCGGGTAGTTGATAGCTGAGCTTGATGACACCGTAGGGACAATTGGTTTCACAGTTGCCGCAGCCTATGCAAGAGTCATTAATATAGACTTCGCCGCTGCTCTCGCGATGGATTGCGTTTGGCGGACACTCTTTCATGCAGTGCGGTTGTTCGCAATGGCGGCAGGCAATAGGCAAGTTGATATTGGCAAAGCGCACACCCGCCTTTCGGTCTAATCGACTTATTCCTTTGTGGGTTTCGGCGCAGGCTGTTTCGCAGTTGTCGCAACCGACACAGAGGTTTTCGTCGATGAGCAACACATTGGTGCCCTCACCGGTTCCCTGTGCTAGCAGGAATGACATCAGCGAAGCTTGTTCGGGAAGCGCGGCTAATTCAGCAGTTGATTTTAATTGCTTTGAGGTTTCCGTTTGCAGCCGCGTGATGGACTCGGGTGATTTGCTGAGAAGCGCCAAAAAGGGTTGTCTACTAATTTCTATCACTTCTGAGCGCACGGCTGCGTAGGCTGACTCACGGCGAGTCGGGTCGCCCATTAACGCCATTTGGCCAAATATCTGACCGGAATGCAGCTGACCGATAGCGATCTCTTTGCCATTTTCTAATCGACTTAAGGCAATGGTGCCACTGCGTATGAGATACAGGTGTTCGCCAGCGTCGTCTTCTTTGTAAATGTATTTACCGGTATTGAAGTGCGATGTTTTTACTTGTTTGGCAATGTCTCGCAAATCGACGTAGCTGCCTTGGGGGGTAAAAAATTGTTGCAAGGTACGCTGTAAAAATACGGTTTCTATACCCTTGGCTACTTCGTCGTTGGCCGCCATGAGTTTCGCCATGGTGCGCCGTGGTGTTTCGATAAGAATGGTATCGTTGCTGGCAACGGCATTACCGATACGTGGGCGGCCGGAGAGTAAACTCATTTCACCGAAAAATTGCCCGGGGCCAAGTATGGTATCGCTGCCCTCGGCCGAACTTAATGTGACTTGGCCTTCTATAATGGTAAAGAATGAATTGCTGTAATCATTGTGCCGATAAATAAAATCGCCGCTGCGCAGAAGCTTGGTGATAACCGGGGGGCTGATTGGGGTGACAGGTTTAATTGCCAGTCCTGCGGATTGTCTACGTTGGATATCGGCGGATCGCGCCGATTCGATATCACGAATACGCTCTTGGCTAATGCTAGCGCCCTGGCTCTGCAGGCTATTAAGTTGTTGGGCATCTGAAACGCAGTAGCGGATATCGCTTTCCATAATGAGTTCACGGAAAGCGAGGGCGTTCATTCGCGAAAACATCGGTACGCGTTGTTGGTATAGGGCAAGGATGTCGTCTACATCGGCGAGATAGGGCAACAGAGAAAATTTCAGCGCGAGCAGAGGGTGGTCTACAGGCTTAACCGCTTTGCCTTTGATGTATTCGATAACATCATAGCCTTGGTTCATGCCCTGTTTAATCAGCGGGTAGCCAGCTAGTGCGCCAATAATATACAGACCGGGAACGTTACATTGATACTGACCGTCTAGCTCGGGAATGGCTTCGGGATCTTTGTTTGGAAGCGCAATGCCGCAACTCTCGACAAACTGCCGCGGAGGGATAGAGCCTAAGCGTGCGATAACACGATGGCAGGGCAATGTTTCGTCGCCACGAGCAGTATTGAGGACTACTGTGCCAACCGATCCTGGCGGCGGTACGCTGAGGGATTTTACCGAGGCGTCGTAGCGGCAGGAGAATGCCATGTTTCTGTCGTTGATGGCCTCTAGAACATTGTCTAAGTTGCCCTGCTTGGCGCGGGTAAATTCATTTTTTCGGTTAACAATAACGACACGATTATTTTTCGCCAGCGCTAGCGCATTCTCGATGGCGGCGTCGCCGGCGCCGACCACGATAATATCTTCGTCATGATATTCGTCTGGGTCGTCGAGCTGATATTGCACAAAGTGTGAGTTGTCGCCATCAACACCTAAGCGTCTAGGGTTGCCTTGCGTACCGATCGAGAGCACGACATTATTTGCCGAAATGGTGTTGCCGTCGGCACAGTGAATTTCGAAATTTCCGCGCGATCCCGTTATTTTGGTGACCTCGCAATTAGCGCGGAAATTAATTCCTGTCTCGCTAATTCCCTGATCCCAAGATTTGAGTATTTGCTCGCGTTTACCCGCAGCAAATTCTAAGGGACTGCGCAGATCTAAATAGCCTGGTTCATCCATAACATGCTTACCTTTTTGGTAGCGTTGTATGGTATTGGCGTGTAGCGGAGAGCCTTCAATGAGGATGTGGCTTGGTGTGTGGTCGGGGTTGGCAGCGCGTGCATCGAGGTCGTATTCAGCCGCTTTGGCTGCGGCGCTAAGGCCTGCTGGGCCTGCGCCGATGACGGCGATATCGAAATGTTCCTTCACGTTTTCTGCCACATTTCCTTTCCTTCTAAAATTGCTATATTGAATAACAGTTTTACTTTTAGGCGGCTTTGCTTTCAGATGATTTTAAGGGCTTCGCATGGAATAAAGCTTAAAAACATCCTAACTACACTGTTAGATTTCAGAGAGTCTACCGGTGTTGTAAGTCATACGCCATGTTTGTTCTCTGCTATGCTCTTAATCTACTTGAGAGGGCAGTCGCATGACAACAAGTCAACATGTTAATTTGGAACAATTTATTGAGGGTGTTATCCGCCGGAATCCAGGGGAAACTGAATTTCATCAGGCTGTGTATGAGGTAGCAGCAGATATATTCGATTTTATTGCCGACAAACCTATTTACCACGAAGCGCAAATTTTACGTCGAATCGCCGAGCCGGATAGGGTGATTTCCTTCCGGGTTTGCTGGGAAGACGACGCGGGCAATGTTCGTGTGCAGCGTGGCTATCGCGTGCAGAATAATAATTCTATCGGACCTTACAAAGGCGGTTTGCGATTTCACAAAAGCGTTAATCAAAGTATTTTGAAGTTTCTCGCCTTCGAACAGACATTTAAAAACAGCTTAACCGGCCTGCCGATGGGTGGGGGTAAAGGTGGTTCTGATTTTAACCCCAAGGGTAAATCTGACCATGAAATCATGCGCTTTTGTCAGTCGTTTATGACTGAGCTATTTCGCCATGTTGGGGAGGATACTGATGTGCCAGCAGGGGATATCGGTGTGGGCGCGCGCGAGATCGGTTATATGTTTGGTCAATACAAGCGAATTACCAATCGCTATGTGGGCGTACTAACTGGTAAGGGCTTGGAGTGGGGGGGGAGCTTGGTTCGCAAAGAATCTACTGGCTATGGAGTGGTGTATTTTCTGGAAAATATGTTTAAGCAAGATAAAGGGACGATTGAAGGTAAGGTTGTCGCAATCTCTGGTGCTGGGAATGTTGCCACGCATGCAGCCGAAAAGGCTATTCAGCTTGGCGCTAAGGTCATTACTCTGTCGGATTCTACCGGCTTTATTCATGATCCAGACGGTTTCAATCGTGAGAAGGTTCAATGGGTAGTCGATCAAAAAGCGCACAGTCGTGGCAGTGTCGCGGACTACGTTAAGGTGTTTCCGGTGGCGAGTTTTCACGAGGGTGAGCGTCCTTGGGGCGTTAAATGCGATGTGGCGATGCCCTGCGCGACTCAAAATGAGTTAAGCGAAGACGAGGCAAAAATACTGATTAAAAATGGCGTGAAGGCCATTGTTGAAGGCGCGAATATGCCTTGTAGCAATGATGCGATCGCGTTGTTTCGTGACGCGCGAATTTTATTTGGACCAGCCAAGGCTGCGAATGCGGGCGGCGTAGCGGTATCAGGTTTAGAAATGAGCCAAAACAGTACTCGAATCAGTTTGAAAGAAGAGGAACTGCAGGGCTTGCTGCGGGAAATTATGGAGAATATCCATCAGAATTGTTTGGAGTTTGCGGTACAAGCCGATGGATATGTCGATTATGCCAAGGGCGCAAATATTGCGGGTTTTAAGAAAGTCGCCAATGCGATGTTGGCATTTGGGATTGTGTGAAAATAACAAGGCCGCCAGAGGGGAATTCGGGCGACCTTGTTGTCGTGCAGGTCCAATGCTGCATTCGAGCGGGTCAGTGCTTCAATAATTCAGTGACCCGCTGGTGTACTCTATCGAGCAGCAGCGAGGGCACCTAACAAACGCTTATTGGCTTCAGTTAGTGCTGCGCTAGCTTTTGCTTTGTATTCGTTTGGATTGGCCATGATGTTGATGTCTTTAGCGCTAGACGAACCGCCGCTGACTGCGCCCAATACTGAAGAGAAGACGTTAGCAGCCTTTTGTAGTCCGCTGGTAGAGTCTTCGCTCTTGCCGTATGCGCCGGGAATAACAACGGGTGCTTGTATGAGTAGTTGGCCGTTAGGGTCATTGAAGGTGCTAGTTACACCGCGTATCCAGTTAATGCCAGAACCTGGCACGACTTGGATACCTTGACCAACACTGACTTCTGCGGAGTACTCGGCGCCTTTGATATCAGAATAGGCATTTGAGCGATATTCTGTTTCGCTGCCAAAGTAGACAAAGTGCACTACGTAGTTGGCATTAATAATAGGCACCTGTAATTGACCTGCGGCGTCATAGGCTTGATATGGCAGCATACCGCCAATGTTTTTGCTAATCAGTTTCTTGCCCGTTGGGGCAAACGTGGCGTCTTCACGACTCCCGCCAGTGACCATTTTAAATGACGATGTGGTTTTTCGTGGACTGTCGTCGTATTTGATCTTTTGCCAAGTAGGATTACCTGTCAGTGCGCTGTCATCGCCAATGGTATAGCCGTTGGCGCGCAGCCCTGTAGTAAAGTCTTTATAAGCGGCATCGGTAATACTTTGCATTACCTCATCCGGTACGCCGTCGAGTTTGGCTCGAATTGCACTACTTGCGTAGCCTGTGTCGCTGCTAAACATAGAGCTTTTTGCTGTTGCAGAGGTTTTGTCAAAGGTGACGAATGTTACGCTGAACTCACCTATTAATACTGTGTTTTGTCCGGTGAATGTTTTGGCGTTGGTGATTGCAGTGGGTTCGACGACCTTTGCACTGCCGCCGCCACCGATACCAGCGCATGCGGTGATTAGCGTGAGAATCGCAGCGGATAAAATAATTCTTTTCATTGGGGTTGCTCGTGGTTTGCCTAGTGTAACGGCAATCATAGAGCGGTGATGAATGTCGGATAACCCCCTGTTTAAGGGGGGGGCGCTGAGCGGCTAATTACAGCAGAGCATTTCGTAATTCGTTAATCTCTTGCTTTGCTTCTGCTAAAAACGCCAAGCCCTGTTCTGGGCCCATTTCCTGTAGCCGTAATTTGCTGAATGCCGGTAATCGCGATAACTGGGGTAGTTTGCCGTGGCTGCGTTCGTCCAAGTAGGTGTGATAGCGCGCGACCAGAATAAGGTCGCTTAAATTTGCCTGTGGTTCTTTGTCGTACATCCAGTTTTCGCGGTTGAGACCGACGAGTATAAGTTCTTCGTCGAAGTGCCAGCTATGTAATACAAGGCCGCTAATCTTGCCGGTAAAGCCTGCGAGTAATTGTTGGATCGTTTTTGGGTCTGAGCACAGGCTAGGGAAATCCTTTAAGTTTGCGAGTAGAGGCAGCGCGCCAATGTCTTGAATTAAGCCGGCTAGCAGTGCGCGATCTGGATCAAATCCGCAGTGTCGTGCCATCACATGGGCAAGCGAAGCTGTGTAGACACTTCGTCGCCAAATGTCGCTCATGGCTTGTTTTACGGTTGGGTCTTTGATTAGGAATAGGGTCTTGAGTGCGTAGCTGGCGGTGAGGTCGCGGGCGGTATTTAAGCCCAGACGACGGATCGCCATGAAAAGATCCCGCGCAGGGTTGCCGCGACTGTACAGCGCACTATTACTTACTTTTAGCAGGTAGGCGCTAAGTCCTGGGTCCTGCTGGATAAGTCGGACTAGGTCATTGATGTCTAGCTCAGCCTTATTGATGGCAACGCGAACATCTATTGCGATGTCAGGGAGGCTGGGAAGCTCTAAAGTGCCCGCGCGCAAAGAGTCCGTCACTACTTTGAGTAGCTGGGCTTTCGGCGTCAATGTGGTTGCGGACGTATCAACGGGCATAGGAAGAACAGAATAATAAGCGACCTTATACCTTGCGGTTTGCTCGCTTATTACTCAATAGGGAATTGCCGTAGATTAACTATGGGGGTGTAGATTAGGATGTCCCAATGCAATGCGGTTGCATCGGGGCATCCCTAGCCGAGTTAGCGACTTTGCGACTCTTGATGTGACAGGAATTCGTCGTAATTTCCTTGGAAATCAATCAATTGCTGGTCTCTTATCTCGACGATACGAGTGGCTAGCGACGACACAAACTCGCGGTCATGGCTGGCGAAGATCAGCGTACCTTCGTAGTGCTCTAGGGCAAGGTTGAGGGCTTCAATCGCTTCCATATCTAAATGGTTTGTTGGTTCGTCCATGATTAAGACGTTGGTGTCTTGCATCATTAATTTGCCGAACAGTAGGCGGTTTTTCTCACCACCGGAACAGACCTTGGCGCGCTTCTTAAAGTCGTCGGAGGAGAATAATAGGCGGCCCAGTGTGGCACGCACTATTTGATCGTCGTGCTCTGGTTTACGCCACTGACTCATCCAGTCGAACAAATTTAGGTCGTTGTCAAAATCGGCGGTGCTGTCCTGTGGGCAATAGCCGAGGGTGGCATTTTCTGACCATTTAACAACGCCCTCTTTGGCGCTTAAGTCATTCATTAGACAGCGCAAAAAGGTGGTTTTACCTGCGCCGTTTTCACCTAATACGGCCAAGCGGGTGCCAGCGTCGATAATCATATTGCCGTCTTTAAACAGGATCTCGTCAAAACCGTGGCTGATATGTTCTAGTATCAGCGCCTGACGGTGGAGCTTTTTGTCCTGTTTAAAACGAATATACGGTGATTGGCGGCTAGAGGCTTTGATTTCGTCTAGCTGAATTTTGTCTATTTGCTTGGCGCGCGAGGTGGCCTGCTTTGCCTTGGAGGCATTGGCTGAGAAACGGCTAACGAATGCTTGCAAGTCAGCAATTTGGGCAGATTTTTTGGCATTCTGCGATTGCGTGCGCTCGCGGGCCGCAGTTGCTGCGGTCATAAAGTCGTCGTAGTTGCCGGGATAAACACGCAGCTCACCGTAGTCGATGTCGGCCATGTGAGTACACACTTCGTTTAGAAAATGGCGGTCATGCGAAATAATGACCATGGTGCTTTTTCGATCGTTGAGCACACCTTCCAACCAGCGAATGGTGTTGATGTCCAAGTTGTTGGTTGGTTCGTCGAGCAGCAAAATATCGGGATCAGAGAATAGTGCCTGTGCAAGTAACACCCGTAGTTTCCAGCCGGGAGCGACTTCACTCATTGGGCCAAAGTGCAGCGCTAGATCAATACCGGCACCCAGTAATATTTCGCCGGCGCGGCTTTCTGCGCTATAACCGTCCATTTCCATGAACTGGGTTTCTAAATCCGCAACCTTCATGCCGTCTTCTTCCGACATTTCCGGTAGCGAGTAGATGCGGTCGCGTTCTTGCTTCACTGCCCACAGTTCGGAGTGCCCCATAATTACCGTATCAATGACCGAATACTGCTCAAAGGCGAATTGATCCTGACTCAGCGTACCGATCCGCTCGTTGGGGTCGAGAGAGACGTTCCCCGAGCTGGGCTTAAGGCTGCCGTCCAGAATCTTCATAAAGGTAGACTTACCGCAGCCGTTTGCGCCGATAAGGCCGTAGCGATTACCTCCCCCAAACTTGACGGAGATGTTTTCAAAAAGCGGCTTGGCACCAAACTGCATGGTGATATTTGCGGCGGAAATCAATGTTGTATACCCAGTATGTGTGAAGTGAAAAAATATCAAAAGAGGACGATATGCGGGGCGCGAATTGTACGTGTTTATTGGCCTCAGGTCGAGGTTTGGTCGGGTTTTGGCGCAATAATGAGAGAAATTAACAACTTTGAGGAATATGACTTCTTTTTGTATTGGAAAACTGAGATGTGACGGCTAGCTTGGCCTGAAGTTGATGTTGCAGATTGCGTCCTAGAGTTTGTCGTTAATTAACAGCGAAGTCGTCGTGCGCCGCTCTTCTATTTCTTACCAGTCGGCGTAATTTATGGGTAACTAATAAAACCATAAAAACGAGGTAGCTATGAATACAGCGACACGAGAGCCAGTGCCATTCTGGGCGCGATTCTTTTTGGCGTTTGCCGATATAACCATCTTTAATGCACCTGGCCGCCCTTTTATGAAAGTCGCCTGGGCGGTAGATTTACATAAAATATTCACCCTGTTCATTATTTACGGAATGATGAACTACTACAGTAACTTTAGTGTTGGAGCATGGGTGTTCCTTGGCTTGCACGGTATATATGGTTACTGCTGGCTCATAAAAGATTTCGGTTTTCGCGATCATCAGCTAGAAAGTAAATTAAGCTTTTTAGGGTTCATCAATTTATATGTTTTGTTGATTGCCTGGTATTGGCTGATGCCGTGGCTATTTATTGCGCGTGCGATTGAGCCTTCGGGATTGGTTTTGTTTATCGCGATAGCAATTCATACTCTGGGGGTTGTCACAATGATTGCTGGCGACGGCCAGCGCCATTGGATACTAAAATACCGCACTCAGCCTGGTCTCATTCGCGAGGGTATGTATCGTTACACACGTAACCCTAATTATCTTGGTGAGCTTATGTTGTATGCGGCCTATGTATTGCTGGCTGACCACTGGATAGCGTGGGTAATTTATTCATATATGGCGATCTATTTTCTTGCGCGCATGAAAGGAAAAGATAACGCTATTTCTCGTCATCCAGGTTGGGCGGAATACAAAGCGCAGTCGGGTTTAGTTATTCCTTGGGCCCTTATTAATGGTCGTGCGATTATGGAGCAGATGAATAAAAATAAGAAAATAACGGGGTCACAATTACATGAAAAATAGTCGTGCTTGGCGAGGCTTCTTTCAGTTCTCTGCAATGTTTAATTTTACTGCGGCATTTGCCATGCTTTTTGTGCCAGAGCTGTTGTTCAAAATTTTAATGATGAGCGACACGCTGACCGCTGAGGTAATTCCGTGGTTACACCAATTTGCAGGTTTGGTGTTGGTGTTTGGTATGGGGTATTGGGTTATTTCAAAGAATCCAATGCTTCATAAAGATATTGTGTGGATGGGCTGTGTTGGGAAGACCGTTGTATTTGCTATTGCGTGGATTGATATCGCGCTATTTAATGCGCCAGTCGGTTTCGGGGTTTTGGTGATTGCTGATTTAATTTTTGCGATGTTCTTTGCGATGGTATGGGCGGCTAAGGAATAATTTTTAATTTTTAATTTTTACTTTGGCCGTCTTTTATATAGTGATCCGACTTGCTAGCTTCTATATCTGTTTGGGCCTCTAATCCAAACAGATATATTGCCAAACAAGTCGGACCAATTTATTGCCTTTTTACAGCCAAGGGTTGTTCATATATCCCAGTTTGTGGAATTTCTCAATTAACTCGCGATGACCGAATGCACCCGCTGCAGATTGGAAGCCAACCGCTTTAAGTTCACCATTTAGCAGCCGCTCTGAAGCCTCCGCGCAGATTTCACCGGTAAAGGTATAGGGGGCATTGAGCGACAGCGGGAATACGGTGGTGACTTGTCGGCCCTGGCCGATACAGGTGATAACAGTTCGGTGAATGTCCTGGCTGTCTTTTGGTGGCTCTGCTGGCGTCATCTCATCACCGAATTGATTGGTTAGCTCTTCTTTCTGTTCCTGATTCATTCCCACCGATTCTTTGTTAAAGCGGTGAATTATGCCGACTACGCCTTCGATAATTTCGTCGCCAAAGGCGGTTAGAACTTTACAGTTTCTTACCCGTTCATCGTGCTCATACCAGACCGGTTCACAACCGCCGCCCCAAGGTAGGGCCAGCGCGGGCTGAGTCATATGGGGAACGCAAATGGTGAAGTGGCGGTCGCCCTGCCACTCAATCATCTCATTGTTCTTCAATAAATATTGAGGGTTGTTCACCATGCGGAGGAAAGATTTTGTTGACGCCTGCGAGGGGAGTGCGTCGTTAATTTGATAGCTCAGATCTAAGCTGTCTACACCCTCGGTTTCAAGTGCAACCTCGGCCGCTAGTGCACCGGCGCACCACATATAGCTGTTTGCTGGGCTAAGTAATAGATTTTTTTCTGCAAAGGCTTTGCCGTATTGGTCACGTACTGCAATAACAAAGTCTTGCTCGCCAGTGGTGTCTAGGTAGTGGCAATTTGCCTCGAGGCAGGTTTCAACAACCGGCCATGCTAATTGCATAAAAGGGCCGGCGACATTGATGACCACTTCGACTTTGTCGAACCATGGTAGCAGCTCCTCGCGGGTGTTGGCGGCTTGAACAATTGTCGCCGGTGCTTTGCGGCCCAGGCGCTCTTCAACGATGGCGAGTGAAGCCTCTAATTTGTCTTGGCTTCTGCCAGCAAAATAGAAGGGCATGTCGCGTTGCGCCAGGCATTCGGCCACTAGTTTTCCGGTATAGCCGCTGGCACCGTATATGAATATGCGTGGTGAGTTTGACATAAAATTACTCCGTTATTGTCATTATCAAAAATTATTATCAACCAGCGTGCAAAGAAAACTGGTGGTGATTTAAGGTATAGAAAGTGGCTAAATCTAAGAATGCGAATTACGGACAGGTGCTTGCGAAATGCGGACATCGGTGCTAATTTGAAAATAAAAAGGTCGATATGAAGCCAAAGTATCATTCAGCAAAAACTATACTTTCTCCTCTGACACGTTTACGAGACGTGGGTATTTCCGTTGGTCAGGCCTTGACTGGAACAGGACTTTCACTGTCGATATTAAATAAGTCAGAGCAGCACGTTAACCTCAGCCAAGAGCTTATGTTTTTGCGTAATTTGCGCAAGGCGACGGGCAATCCGGCAATTGGCTTGAAGGTTGGCTCATGCTATCCACTTAGTCTGTTTGGTATCTATGGCTATGCCTTGATGAGCGCGGCAACGGTGCGAGATGCCCTCAAACTAGCTTACGAGTTTGTCGAGCTGAGTTTTGCATTTTATGAACATAAAATGTCATTTCGCGGTGATCATATTGTGATGAGTATGAGCGCCGACGATTACAATGACGATGATGTCGCGATGCTCAATGAGCGCGAAATGATTGCCACGCTGATGATTTTGCGCGGTCTAATGGGCGAGGATTTTCGCTTACATTCAGCAACATTATGTAATGCACCGCAGGCATCTGTTGCCGAGTACGATAAATATTTTAATTGCCCTGTCACGTTTAACGCTGATGAAAATGCCTTAGTTTTTTCTGCTGATTTGCTGCAGATTCCAATTCTGCAAAGCGATAGTGATACGGCGAGCTTGTGCATTGAGCGCTGTGAAAGGTTAAAGGCAAGGTTGACGGAAGAGTATGATATTGAAGATGAGGTGCGGGAATTAATACTGCTGCGACCGGGCTATTTTCCGCCTATTGAAGAGTTAGCTGCCAAACTAAATATGTCTGGCCGGACCTTGCGGCGCAAGCTGACAGCACAGGGAATTGGCTATCAAAAGATAATTGATGATCTGCGTTTTCAACTGTCCAGGGAGTATTTATCAACCACTAATATTAGTGTCGAGCAGATGTCGCTATTGCTGGGCTATAGTGATCCCGCACATTTTTCTCACGCCTTTCGCCGTTGGGCTGGCGTGGCGCCGTCAGCATTTCGATCGTCGTTTGTCGCGGCGTCGCGGTAACGGAGATCGCTGGGGTTTACTCCGGTCCAGCGTTTGTAGGCATGACAAAAACTGGATGAATCAGAGTAGCCAAGTCTTACCGCAATTTCCTCTATCGTAAATGTCGTGCTTTGCAGGTATTCGATGGCGAGATTTCTGCGCACATCTTCAAGAATATCTTTGTAACTGGTGCCTTCTGCGCTGAGCTTTCTTTGTACCGTTCGCGCCGTCATATTGATGCGCTCTGCTATTGTCTCTAAGGTAAAAATCTCCCGCGGTGACGACAGGATGTGGTTGCGCACGACGTCTGAGAAGGTGCTGTTTCGGGCCAGCTGCAGGCAAATTTTGGCGCATTGATTCCCGTAAATTCTCGCCGTTTCAGGCTCAGATTGTGCCAGCGGGTGATACAGCAATTTACTATCGAAAGCGTAGTAATTTTCTGATGAATTAAAATGAATGGGGCATTTGAAATAGTGACTGTAGGCGTGGGCGTAGGCGGGCTTGGCTTGTTTTAAATGGACTTCTAAAACAGGAAGATCTTGGCCCAATGCTTCTTTAAAAATAGTGTGGGACGCCACTAGACCTCGATCGACCATATACTGGTAACTGCCACCAAGATCTCGTAATTTCTCTAGACTAACGTAGGCCCTATCGCCTCTAACTGTTGTGTTCCACTGCATGTATGTCCACGTCATTAAGATATTTTTATACAGCATCGCCATGCCAGATAGCAGGTTTTCGCTGGTCATTATGGCAAGGCCTAGCAAGCCATAGGCCGATAAGTGGTAGCGCCCACCGACAATTAAACCGAGCTCAGGAACGTCGATGCTTTCGATCACGGCGGTCGTAAAGTTTAATTCTTGAAAGGGTGTCAATTCGTATGTTGGGTCTTCAAGTGCTTGAGCTGGAATACCAGACGCGTCAAGCATGGGGGCTGGGTCTAAATTGTACTCCTTTAGTAGGGAGATCAATGGGTTAAGCCCGTAACTCAGATGCCGGGATGGTGGGGTGTTTAGTGACGACCTTAGCTCCATGACTGGAATCTCTTATTTTAATTATGAAGGCTGTCGTAAATTAACAACCATAATGTCCTCTGTAAACATCTAACTTCTCATTTCGCGCGGATAGTATGGTCACCTAATTATTGATTTCTAAAAAAACCATAACAATAGAGGTGAGAAAATGACTAGTCAGTCTGTCCAAGAGTTAGCACATGTTGAAAGTAGCGATTATCGTAATTTGGATGCTCCAATTTATTCATGGGATAGCACACCAAAAGGTGCCTTAACTATTTCTGGTGCAGAGGCAGCGCTGCCTGAACACATTGCTGAGTTTCAGAAAACGCTGCGGAATTTTGCGCTTAATGTCGCGCGCCCGATTGGCATTAAGTTAGATCGTATGACGCCAGAAGAAGTTATCGCCAAGGATTCACCATTTTGGGAATTCCGAAAAAAATATTTGGAGCTGGGTGTTACGGTTGAAGCGCTGGGTGAAATGGAGCCGCAGGAAGCGGCGTTGTTGTTTTCCATTTTATTTGAAGAGCTGGGTTACGGCGATGCTGGTTTAGCGATATCGGTAGGTGCGGGAATTTTGCCCCAGTGGTTGTGCGCGAAGTTTGGACGTCAAGATTTGCTTGATGAATTTCCGGATGCGGTATTGGGGTGCTGGGGAATAACGGAACCAGATCACGGCACAGATATGCTCGACCCCAGTCGTCAAATTGTTTATCCCGGTAGCTCATACGGACGTCCCAATTTAGTGGCGGATTTAACGGGTGATGACATTGTTTTGAATGGTCAAAAGTCAGCGTGGGTATCTAACGGTGTTATTGCTGATGTGTGCATTTTGTATTGTGCGGCGGATTCAGGAAATGGGCCATCGGCTACTGACGGATGTGCACTGGTTTTTCCAATGAATTTGCCTGGTATTAGCCGTGGTAAGCCCTTAGATAAACTGGGGCAGCGAGCATTAAATCAAGGCGAAATATTTTTTGATAATGTGCGCATTCCGCGCAAGTATTTGCTGGCTGGGCCAGAGGATTATCAGCGTGCTGTGTATTGTATTCACGCCGAAGCCAATGCCTTAATGGGTGCGACGTTTACTGGTCTTGCACAAGCTGCTGCTGATTTGGCGCTCGACTATGCCCACGAAAGAAAGGCCGGTGGCGTTCCTATCATTATGCATCAGTCTGTGCGTACTCGACTGTTCCACATGTTTAGAAAAGTAGAGATCTCTAGGTCGGTTACTCGCCGAAGTCTGAACTTCAATAATGACCCTAAATTGGGTACGCCATCGTTATGCGCTGCAATGTTTTCTAAGACAACGGGCACTCAGAACTCGTTTGAGGTCACCAGCGATGCCTTGCAAATTTTTGGTGGAAATGGTCTTACCAAAGAATATCCACTAGAAAAAATGCTCCGCGACGCCCGAGCGTCTCTTATCGAAGATGGCTGTAACGAAGTCTTGGCCGTTAAGGGCGGCAGCTACCTTATCGATAGTGAAAAACTTTCATAAGGAAGTAATGCCGTGAAACAGAATGCTTATGTTGCCGGCGTCGGAATGACGCGGTTTGGCAACGCTATGGATAAAAGCCTCAATGATTTGGCCTGCGCATCAATCAAGGATGCGCTGACGGACGCCGGTATATCGAAGGATGAGCTAAACGCGGCCTATATGGGTAACGCAGCTGGTGGCGTTATCACTGGTCAAGTTTGTGTGCCTGGGCAGGTCGCGCTGCGCAGCATGGGGATTAGTAGAATACCTGTTATCAACATCGAGAATGCCTGTGCGACGTCTGCGACAGCCTTTCAGCAGGCTTGTACCATGGTGACTCTCGGAGTCTATGATGTGGTGTTGGTTTGCGGTTATGAAAAGCTATATCACGAAGATAAAAACAAAACATTTTCTGTTTTTACTGGTGCTATTGATGTTACCCAAACCGAGGCAATTACGAAGCGACTGCAAGCGCGTAATGAGGCTATAGGCCACACGTTAGATATGAGTGGCGCGGGTAGCAGTCGTTCTATTTTCATTGATATCTACGCTACTTGGGCTCGGGAGCATATGCATCAGTACGGCACGACCCGCGAGCAGTTGGCGGCGGTGTCAGCTAAAAACTCCGTGCACGGTAGCTTGAATCCAAGGTCACAGTTTCAAAATGTAATCTCGATAGCGGATGTTCTCGCTGCTCGCGAAGTGGTTGCACCACTCAGTTTACCGATGTGTGCACCGATTGGTGATGGTGCGGCAGCGGTGATTGTTGTGAGTGAAAGTTATGCCAAGAAAATAGGGAAGGGACGCTGCATTAGAGTAAATGCGTCTAGCCTACACAGTGGTTGGGAGGCCGGTGATAATGAGCTGCCGATGGTGTCATCCGCTGTTGCCCAGCTTTATGAGCAAGCTGGTTTGGGAGCAGAGGATCTCAACTGCATTGAGCTGCATGATGCATCTGCTATTTCAGAAATAAAATACTACGAATACTTAGGTCTGTGCGCGAATGGGGCGGGCGGTGAATTTGTCGCCAGCGGCGCGTCATCCCTAGGTGGGCGGGTACCGGTTAATACGTCCGGTGGACTGATGCGAAAGGGGCACCCTATTGGTGCCACTGGGGCAGCACAAATTGTTGAGCTTGTTATGCAGCTTCGCGGTGAAGCAGGAGCACGTCAGGTAAGTGGTGCTAGGGTTGCACTTGCCGAAAATGGCGGTGGTTATATTGGCACCGATGCCGCTGCTTTGGTGCTAAGTATCTTGTCAAAAGAATAATAAAGGAAGGGATATGAAAGACCTCAGAATATTTTCGAATTTAATTGAAGATAAAAAAAACTCAAATCCAAATCTTGATGTGCTGACATTCGTGAATGTGCTTCCTTGCGGCGATCTTGAGCACGAAACGAGAACATATCGAGAATTATGGGAGCAGGGGCAGCGTGTCTTTGCCGGCCTGAAGAAGGAAAACATGGCGCCCGGTGATAGTTTTGCCATTGTGATGCAGAACCATCCAGAGTTTGTTGACTGCATGGTGGGGAGCTCGCTTGCCGCGACGGTATTTGTTCCCATTGATCCGCGTACCAACGGTGAGCGCCTTGAATATATGTTGAGCTGGGCAGATTGTCAGGGCGTTGTTTGCGCTGACTATTGTTTGAATAATGTATTAGCCGCTTGCAAAAATTTACCTCAGATACGCTGGATCTGGGTTATGCACAGCGGTGAATTAATAAAAATGCCGGCTAATGACCCTCGTCTAAAAAAATGGAGTGATATCGCACACGCGCCGCTGAAAGAATCCGAGGGCCGTGTACGCAGTGCAGATGACACAATGCAAATGTTGTATACGTCGGGCACCACCGGCGACCCAAAGGCGATCCGCGCACCATACACTCGGTATGACACGGTTGCGTCAATCGGGCCGATGATAGGTCTTCGTCAGGATGATAGGCCATATACAGGTTTGTCTTTTACCCATGCAAATGCCCAGTTAATTAGTTTGGGAAATATTTTAAAAATGGGTTTGCGTGGCGTTATCAGTCGCAAATTCACCAAGTCGAGATTGTGGGATATTTGCCGAGCTTATAGTTGCACCACATTTAACTTGCTCGGCGGTATGACAACCGCGATCTACAGTGAGCCGGTGCGGCCGAATGATGCCAATAATCCTGTGCGGTTTATATTAAGCGCCGGTATGCCTGGTGCAATTTGGAAAGATTTTAGTAAGCGATTTGATGTAGAGCTGTTTGAGTTTTACGGCGCTGCTGAAGGCGGCATGATGTTCAATCCGCCTGGTGTGGGACCCATTGGGAGCATTGGTAAGCCACCGGCCAGCTTAACTGCCCGGATTATTGATGAGCAGGGCAATCCATGCGCACCAGGTGAGCGTGGAGAAATTGTTTTTGAGGCAGCGTCAGGCGAGCCCTTGGCTGTTGAATATTACAAAAACCCTGAAGCATCAAGAAAGAAGACCTGCGAGGGCGTGCTTTATATGGGTGATATCGGGCATCAAGATGAGGAGGGCTGGTACTACTTTGACAGTCGTAAAGGAGATGAAATTCGCCGCAATGGAGAGTTTGTCGATATTGCCAGAATAGAAAAAATCATTGCTGAATTCGATGGTGTTGAAGATGTTTTTGTATACGGCATTCCCTCTTTGAACGGCGCTCCCGGGGAGAAGGATGTTATCGCTGCAGTGGTACCAGTGGAAGCGAAATTATTCGACCCAGATGTGCTGGTGAAGCACTGCAGAAATGTATTGGGACGCAATGATTTGCCAAGTTATATCCAGGTAATGTCGGAGATTCCTAAAACCGCGTCTGAAAAGCCGCAGTCGCGTTTTTGCTACGAATTTTTTATGGAGCAAAAAAATCACGTTTATGACGTTGCTTCCTAATTAAAAAAATAAAAATAATAAATATTTTTTGTCGTAAATTAACAGTGAAAGGGTCGGTAATGAGCATTACCGAAACACCGGTTTGAGACTAGTATAGTTATATTATTTGATAAAAATATTGTGTGTTAATCAAATAAGATAGGATTTAAAAAAACTATATCGTAGTGCTCAATATAGAAACTCATAGCAGCGCGAAAGTTAAAGTTTTGCCGGTAGATAGAATTGAGCTTTACTGCACAAAAATATAAATACGAGATATAGGTGTGTGATTATTCGGCATAGCGCGCTTGGCGTTGAAATTATAAAGGCAATCCTCCCCATTTGGGCAGGTCTTTTCTAATTGATCGCGAAGTAGGATTGGTTTAACTGGTCTCAGGCAGTAATAGCACAATATTTCAGTTTGTATATTAGTGATTTGTTAAATGATATTCGTGGCTGGCAGAGATGTAGCCAAACAGCGAAATAATAATTGTGTGTGAAGAGATTCCTGAATATCTCTTTGCCATGAAAGAGGTAGAAAACCTTAATGAATACAATAAGAAATAGAATAGCGTTAGCGGTGTTGGAAAATAGGAAAACTGCGTGGTTTTTCTTTATAGCCGTGACAATATTTTTTGCTATGGGCTTAAAAAACGTTGAGCTTAAAACGATATTCTCTGATTTGCTGCCCAAAGATGACCCTTTTATTCAAGTCTTTAAAGATCACCCAAACTTTGGGAATCCCTTGACCTTTACGTTAATGGTAAAAACGAAATCGGGGGATATTTACAACGCCGACACCCTCGCCAAAGTGTGGCAATTAACGCGTGATATCGATTTGTCTCCCGGTGTGGATCATGATCAGATATTGTCAATCGCGTCGGCCAAAGCGCGCTATGCAGAGGCTACCCCTTTCGGTATTGATGCGCAGCCACTGATGGGTGATTCGGTGCCGGTTACCGATGAGGAAATCGCCCGATTTAAGGAGAATGTGCGAAAGTCACCGAATGCACAGCAGTTCCTAATATCTGGCGATGAGACCGCAACGATCATCTCGGCGACATTTATTGAGCAGCGCTTAGACTATGGCGTCGCCTTTAAGTTTGTTAAAGATCTTGCCGATAATGCCCGCGATGCTAACCATGAAGTTTATATGGCGGGTCAGCCGGCGTTGACTGGCTGGGTATACGAGTACCAACACCAAATGATCGGGATTTTTGCGATTACTTTAGGTGCTCTAGTTATTGCCTTGATTCTGTATACCCAAAATATCGCCGGTGTTGTTACGCCGGTGTTTGCCAGTATCGTAGCGGCAATTTGGGGTTTTGGTTTCGCCGGTTGGATGAGGCTGCCAATAGAGCCCTTGTTGATGATCGTGCCCCTGTTACTCATTGCTCGGTCCTTCAGCCATTGCGTGCAGTTTACCGAGCGCTTTTATGAAGTATTTGCACAGGTGGGTGACAAAGTGCGTGCGGCCGGTATTACCACCGGGCTTATGTTAGCGCCGTCGATCTTAGGGATTATCACTGACGCGGCGGGTATTTTTCTTATATCAATTGCGCCGATTCCCGCGATGGAGCGTTTCTCTCTGTTTTGCGGCTTCTGGGCGATGATGCTAGCACCGACAGGGGTTTTCTTGGCGCCGCTGCTGTTGTCGATATTACCTGCTCCGAAGAACCTTGATAAGATTATTTCTGAAGAGTCGGGTGGTGTGCACGGCAGGGTGAAGTCGGTATTGGCGTGGATCGCGACATTCTCACAGGGTAAGCGTGCGCGCTACACTACGCTAGTTGTATTACTTATTGCGGGCTTTTCCTTTTACCACTCTTCTCGTATTCAAATCGGTAATCCTGTCGAAGGCAGTAATTTGCTGTGGGAGGATTCTGAATACAATGTATCGGTGTCTGAAATTAATCATCACTTCCCCGGAGTAAATACCCTTGAGGTTATCCTAGAGGCGAAGGATTCTAATAATCCAAACCGTGTTGCCCGTCAGGCGGAAACGGTTTCGACGATGTTAGAGCTGCAAGCCATTATGGAGGCCGGTGAAGACGCACCGCGCGCGACCTTGTCCTTCGGTGATTTCTTGATGGACGCTAATCGTCTGATTTCTGGCGGTCATCCTAAGTGGTTACCTTTAGACAATACAGACTCGGCGGTGAACGCCGCAACGTCCGCTGTTTTGATGGGTACCAGCCCTAAGGCCTATTCCCATGTTGTCGATTTTGAGCTGCAAAATTCTACAGTATCATTTTGGTATCCAGATAATAAGCAAGCGACAGTCGATCACGCACTTGCCTCTGCAGAGGCTGCGATAGCCAAAGTAGGAATCGATCACCCCGATTTCATTGTTCGTCTTGGCAGCGGCACTATCGCTATACAACAGGCCATCAACCATGTGGTCGAGCGTTATCACTGGTTGATTATGGGCTTGCTGAATCTCGTTATTTTGTTGGTATCGAGCTATGCCTATCGCTCTTTAGTGGCGGGTATGGTTTTGCTTATCCCCGTTAACCTTTCCAATATGATCCTGACGACGTGTATGTCGTTTATGGGTATCGGCTTAGATATTAATTCATTAATGGTGGCGGCAATTGGTGTTGGTGTGGGTATCGACTACGGCATTTACCTGCTGAGCAGAATGTGTGAGGAGTATCAAGAGCGCGAGGATTATGGCCAGTCGATCACTGCGGCATTAACAACTACTGGCAAGGCTATCATGTTCACTGCCAGCATTATGTTAATAGGTATTTTGCCATGGTACTTCTTGTCTGGGCTTAAATTCCTTGCCGATATGGGCCTGCTGCTCGTGCTAGTGATGCTTATCAATATGGTGATTGCGCTAGTTGTATTGCCGCTGTTGGTATGGCTTATAAAACCTAAGTTTATTTCTAGCAAAGACATTATGGTGCTGGGGGAAGGTGTCGATATAGCCAAGTTAATGGCTGAAGATGCTAATCAAAAACAAGCTAAAAATCACAACAATTTAAAAGCCGAAACAGTGTAAAGACTCTGTTCTGAATACTGTTTCAACACGACGTAAGAAGACAACAATAAAAGGGTTTATCCCAGAGGAGTATTATGCGTATTAAAAAATATGACACCAATTTTAGTCGTCGTCGTTTTATGGAAAACACCCTCAAGGGAGTGGGGGCGGCTGGCGTACTAGCCCCCTTGTGGCCACTTATTGCCAACGCAGGTGATGTGAGTAAGGCCTACCCGGATGAACTTTTGTCTATTGAGATGTATACCAAGGGCAAGGTCAAACCGGGCGATATCATCACCGCCGACAATGTTGAATATGTAAAAGAATTGTTAGACCCCATTGCCTATATACACGTTAAAGAAATGGGGCGTCGGATTCATATTGTTGAGCCGGTTAAGGATGTAAGTCGTATATTTCCTACTGAATATTTAGAAGCGACGTTGCGAAATCAAGGCAAGGCGGTTATTGGTAAAGACGGTAACGTTTACACTAAAAGCGGCGAGCCGTGGATTGGTGGTACGCCTTTCCCCGAGCCCAAAAATGGGGTTGAGGCGCAATACAATTTGACCCTGAGCTGGGGGCGTCACGATTATTCGCAGTATGCAGTGCGGGATTGGGATATCGATTCATCTGGTGACTTGTCTTATCAGTATGATTTTGTATGGACGGAGTTAAATACCACGGCGCGTACCGACGGCACTATTTGGAAAGATAAGAAAGACCTCCTGCGTTACCAGTCAGTGTTCTTTACCGCACCAAACGATAGTGCCGGTACGTCGTTCTTAAATATTTGGGACTACGATCAACGCAAGTTCCCTGAATTGCACGGTTATATTCCTGCTTTCCGTCGTGTTCGCCAGTTCCCTACCAACCAGCGCTTTGAACCCCTGGTGCCGGGTATTACTTTGTTCCTTTCGGACGCTTGGGCCGCCGGTGATCCATTGCAAACTTGGGGTAATTATAAAATCGTTGGTCGTCAGCCAATGCTGGGCGCGATCGGTTCCAGAAACTTCCACGGCGGCTATCACGATAACTGGGAAAAACCTGTTCACGGCGGTCCTAAAGATCAAACCTTCTTCGATACCTATATGGAATTGGTACCTGAGTGCATCGTGGTCGAAGCAGAGCCAACCGGTTATGCGCGAGCGCCCGTCGGTAAAAAGCGGGTTTGGATTGATGCTAGAAATCAGATGTATGTTGCCTATGTTGTCTACGACCGTCGCGGCGAAATGTGGAAGTCGTTTGAGCCACACTACGCGATGCAGGATAACGACAAGATGACCCGTAACGATGGCTCTCATCCCGCTTGGTCTTGGTCTAGTGTGCACAGCCACGATATTCAGTCGAATCGTATGAGTCGTTTTGTTCAGGCTAAGTCGGTCACGGGGGGTTACCAAAGCGGCTACGATCCTGGCGACGTGGATGTCTTTAATAAGTTCCTCACAATTCAGGCCATGCAGCGTCTTGGGGGTTAATGTGAGAACGGTAAGCAATAAGGTGAAATGCGTTCTACCGCTGCTCTTTGTTACTGCAATAGGCGCTGCTAAAGCAGCGCCATTGCAGAGTGAGATGGTTAATCAGGGGCACACTCATGAGGCTTTGTTTGCCATTAATGTGAGCAAAGATGGCCTTATTGCGGTTGGCGGCGCCGGGCAAATAAGCAGCAGTAAAGACGGCCAGTCGTGGCAGCGAGTTAACGTTGACTTGGCGGGCCGGTCTTTATTGGCGGTGTCTGATTTGAACGGTAATGCTATTGCGGTTGGTCAGCAGGGTGTCATCGTTCGACGTCAAGGCGAGGCGTGGCTAGAGCAGACCTCGCCCACCACCGAAAGATTGTTCTCTGTCGCACAAGATGGGGCGGGATTTGCCATCGCTGCCGGCGGCTTTGGCACGGTTTTACGCTCAATCGACAGCGGTGCGAACTGGGAAAAATTGGCTATCGACTGGCAGGAGTTAATCGGCCAGCCCTACGAACCCCACGTTTACAACGTCACTGTGGATGAGCTGGGGCGCGCTTATATGGCTGGGGAATTTGGCATGATTGCGCGATCGGAGGATCAGGGTAAGACCTGGCATGCCTTGCATAGCGGCGACGAGTCATTATTTGGTTTGGCCTTCGGTGAACGCGGTTTGGCTTATGCAGTAGGGCAGAGCGGCACCATTTTGCGCAGTGAGGACGGCGGCGACAACTGGTCAAAAATAGACTCCGGCAGTGACGCCATTTTGCTAGATGTGTCTATTCGTGGCGATGATCGCGCAGTGATAACCGGTATACGTGAAGCCCTATCGGTTGCCGCTGGTAGTTCAAGCGCTACTCGACTTGATAACTCTCAGTTGCTGACATCGTGGTACTGCGATGTCGGTGTGTTCAAAGGTGATTTCTATGTGGTCGGTCAAAAGGCCAATGTTCTAAAACTCTCTATATAAAAATATTTTTTGGAGATTATTGTGTATGAAAAATAATAATCAGCTGGCGACAGCTATCTCCGTGATCTCGATTGGATTAAGTAGCCAAGCGTGGTCGGCAAACGGAGAATTGTTCGGGATCGATTATAGTTCCAGTGGTTTCATTCGCTTGGAGGCAGCGGCCAAAACCGTTGGCGAAGAAAACCCATTTAATCAGCGTGGCAATGTATTTAATGGCGTAGCTATCGACCGTGATGGTGGTCTCAATGCTGGCACCTTACTCGGTTTAAACCTACCGTTTTCTGTTGGCTTGCCGCTGACTGATACGGCCACTCGCAATGGCGAGCAAGCAAATAACGATTTCAATTTTACCCAGGTGAGATTGGAAAATACCGTGCAGCTGCGTTTCAGTGACAACTGGTCTGCGACAGCAAAAATACGCGGTATTTTTGATGCCGCGCAATACGATGAGTTTGACCCAAATAGTGTGAACAGTAATGCGGCGGGATTTTTATATGGTGAGCCAAATTACTTTGAGTACGATGACTATGAAACCGGCGGCGAGCAAAACCGGCTGGAGGTTGCCGGTGATAATTATATGGTCGATTTTCCATCACTGTATATCGACTACCAGAATGGACCTATTTTGGTTCGCGCAGGTAATCAGCAAATAGCGTGGGGGCAAGCACTGTTTTTTAGGGTAATGGACGTTGCCAATGGTTTGGATTTGCGCCGCCATTTGATTTTGGATTTTGCGTCTGAAGAATATGCCGATGAGCGTATTTCGTCCCCTGCAGTTCGTGTCTCTTACCAGCTTAATGCCAGTTGGGAGCTGGATATGTTTGCACAAGCATTTCAGCCAACTATCTACGCAAACCCCAATACACCCTATAACGTGATTCCCAGTCAGTTTACGGTGCATGATCGTTATAGCGATGCCAACGAGAAGATTAATAGTGGCTTTCGTTTAAAAGGCAATATTGGTGATTTTGGTTTGCAGTTTATGTACACCAATCGCTACAACCCGGACGGGGTTATTCGCTGGACCGCCTCGAACGTAAATAGAGATGCGCCGGGGATTCCTGGTAGCGGTTTAATACTATCTCAGACGCCACTTGAAATTGATCCGACCGGTGTGTGGAGCGCAGAGGAATGGTTTACCTACGCCGGTATGGCAAGGTTGGATGGCGTTGAGGGTTTGAATAAGCTGATTACCGATTTCCCCGCGTCGCAGCTGCTGTTGGCGAGGCCGGTAAATGGTATTGATGCTGCGAAAGAAGAGCTCGACTTGTTCTTTATTCTCACTGGCGGTGCAGGTAGCGTTATAACCGGAAATGGCATGGGTGGCTTACGCGGCCATATTGAGCGCGAGTACAAACGCGAAGATGTGTTTGGTACCGGTTTCAGTTATATCTTTAGCGGCGAACCGGGCAGCTGGCTTGACCAGTTAATACTTAACTTTGAAGTATCTTTCACACCAGATCGCGTATTTACCTCGCCAGATCTTGGGCAAGATTACTTAGTCGAAGATGAATATATTTCGGCACTGGTGCTAGAGAAATATCAGCGCTTTAGCCGAGAGTTCCCAGCGACATACTTTGTGTTTCAGTGGATGCATCGCACGGAGAGTGATTTGTTTGGTCGTCACTTGAGTGGTATGGGCGGGACGTCCAATAATGCGCCAACAGGTGTTGATGGTTGGGATGGCTTGGTGCTGGCTCTGCAACAACCTTTCCCCGGCTTGGTGTGGCGAGCTGACCTTTCGGTTTTATACGATACGCGCGGCGGTATTTTTGTCCAGCCAGCGCTGAAGTGGAAGCCAAGTGGTAATTGGAACGTCGAAGCCTTTTATACTTATATAGACGACGATATTAGTTCCGATGCCAATGTAAATATTATGCAGACCTTTGACTGGGCGGAAGAATTTGGCCTAAGGGTAGCGTATCAGTTTTAACAACCCACCCTTCCGAGGCTGTGTGCCTCGGGTCTTGTCCATGTAATAACGGGACCTTTCCGGCGGTTAACTCCGCCGGCTTTTTCGTCAACGGGACACGTGATGGTATTTCATATAAAACGATTTGATCGCAATTACGCCCGCCGTCAATTTTTAAAGAAAACGGCAGGGTTGGCTGTCGGTGGTTTACTGATGCCGGTATGGAAGGCCATGGCGAATAATGGCGATTTCGCTCCGGCCTATCCCGACGAACTACTGTCGATAGATGAATACACTAAAGGTAAATTAAAAGCCGGTGATTATATTGACGCAAGTAATGTCGATATTGTTAAAGACCTACTTGAACCCGTTAAATATTATCAGATTAAAGAAATGGGTCGCCGTTTGCGACTTAGGGAAACCACCCGCGACATCATGAAACTTAGCCCGTGGGAATATCTTGAAGCCAGTTTCAAAAATCGCGGTCAGGCCAAATTTGATGACAAAGGTAATGTTGTCACATTGGATGGCCAGCCGTGGATCGGCGGTATGCCCTTTCCCGATGCAAAAAATGGTCTGGAATTGTTTGCCGGATTGACCATGAGTTGGGGGCGTCATGATGCTTCCTTTTATGCCATTCGCGAATACGATTTGAGTCGCGAGGGGAAAGTCAATTATCAGTATGAAAATGGCTGGGCAGAATATGCTCCGACAGGTCGTCTGGTCTTACCAGATGTCTATTGGAAGGGCCATGAAGATAAGTTGCGTTATCAGAGCGTCTTTTTTTCCGAACCGGATAGTGTGCGCGGCACGTCGTATCTGAATATCTGGCATTACGATCAGAATAAATTCCCTGAGTTATACGGCTATATTCCCGACTTCAAACGTATTCGACGCTTTCCTACTGACCAGCGCTTCGAGCCCTTGGTACCTGGCTCAAGTTTGTACTTGTCCGATGCCTGGGCCGCCGGCGACCCACTCCACACCTGGGGTAATTACAAGATTGTCTCCCGTGGTCCTATGTTGGCTGGTGTGAGCGGTGGCTGGAACTCCGCAAGTGAAAGTTGGGCGCACACAACCCACGGTGGCCCAAAAGGTGAGACCTTTTGGGATACCGATGTTGAGTTAGTGCCAGAGGCCATAGCGGTAGACGCCGAACCGACCGGTTTTCCACGCGCCCCGGTGGGTAAGAAACGGGTGTGGTTTGACGCGCGCACACAATTGCCATTAGGCATGGTGTCCTTTGATCGGCGAGGGGAAATATTCCGCTCCTTTGATGGTGCTTACGGGCTCTATGAAGATGGAGACAAGCGCGTGATGGACGGAAAGCACCCGTATTGGTCGTGGGGGCATGTGCATGCCTTTGACGTTCAAACAGGGCAGATGACCAGACTCGAACAGATGGCCAGCATGAGCGGTGGTCATAAAATGATGGTGAACTCCCAAGATATCTATGATCGCTATTTGACTAACGGTGCTTTGCGACGCCTAGGTAATTAATAAACAATTTTATTGTGAGGAAAATAAAATGACACAGACGTATAAAGCATTGGTTGCAAAACGTCAGGACGGAAAATTAGCGGTCGGTTTTGAACAGCTTAGCGCATCTGAAATTGGCGATGGAGATGTGGAAATTGCTGTTGAATATTCAACCTTGAATTATAAAGACGGTCTGGCAATGAGCGATGCGATTCCTATTGTTCAGAAAGATAAATTAATACTCGGCATTGATATGGCGGGCACTGTTGTGGGCTCAGAAAACGCTCGCTTTAGTGTTGGTGACAAAGTGGTGCTTAATGGCTATGGCGCCTCGGAAACTCATCATGGCGGTTACACTCAGCGTTTGCGCACTAAAGGTGAATACCTGGTGAAACTACCAGCGGGTATCAGTACTCGTCAGGCGATGGCTATTGGTACGGCTGGATATACTGCCATGTTGTCCGTAATGCGTTTAGAAAGTCTTGGGGTAGTTCCTGAGTCTGGTGTTGTTCTTGTGACTGGTGCATCAGGTGGAGTAGGAACCGTTGCTATTTCACTGCTGTCCGCCCTTGGCTATCGGGTTACTGCGTCTACCGGGCGGATGGATGAAGCGGGTTTTTTAAAGGGCCTAGGTGCAAATGACGTGATTAATCGCGCCGAGCTTTCTGAGGCGGGTGAAATGATGCAAGCACCGCGTTGGGCTGCGGCGGTCGATTCCTGTGGTAGTCATACGTTGGCGAATGTCATTGCACAGCTTCATTACAGCGGTGTGGTCACCGCCTGTGGTTTGGCGCAGGGCTTGGACTTGCCGAGTAATATGATGCCGTTTGCTTTACGCAATGTGTCTTTACTCGGTGTTGATTCCGTACACGCACCTATGCCGTTAAGAGAAGAAGCGTGGCGTAGATTGGCAAAAGATTTAGATATGGAGAAATTGGAAGCCTTGACCGTAAATATCCCCTTCGATGAGCTTCCCGCTGCGGCCACTAAGATTTTGCAGGGTCAAATACGCGGGCGCGCCGTAGTTGAAATTGCGAGTTAATTCTCGCTAGATAATTTCTAAAAATAAAATAATAGGGAAGCAGATATGAAAGATGAACTTAGCGTTTTTGGTTTGGAAGGCAAGGTTGCGGTAGTGACTGGCGCGGGTGCGGGTATTGGAGAAGCCTGCGCCCGTATTTTTGCGCAAGCCGGCGCGGCAGTCATGGTCAGTGATATTAATCTTGAGGCCTGTGAGCGTATTGCTGCGGATCTAAACGAGCAGGGTTTTCAGGCAAGGGCAATGCGCCTAGATGTCACTAGCGAGGCGGATTGGGCTGAGCTTAAAACAGTGCTGCAGGCTTGGAAAAATCGCTGGGATGTTTTGCTCAACAATGCCGGTATTTATATTGGTGGCATGCTTGAGAACAACACTAGTGCGCAGGTAAGTAAAATTAATCAGATCAATATTGAATCAGTATTTCTTGGTACCCGTGCGGCGGCGGAAAGCATGAAGCTTGGATCAACCTTTGGGCACGGTGGTTCAATTATTAACCTGTCGTCAATTGCCGGTTTGATCGGTGTGCCCGGACATAGTATTTACGGTGCAACTAAGGGCGCAGTGCGCTCTTTAACTAAACACAGTGCTGTTGAGTTTGCTAAGTTTGGTTACGGTGTTCGTGTTAACTCTCTGCACCCAGGTTTAATCGAAACCGCAATGGGAGATCAGGCCCTGCAAGACTTTGTTGATATTGGCGTTGTTGCCAATGTTGATGAGGCCGCTGCTTTGCTGAAGTCGGCGATGATACCCATGGGGCGGCTCGGTAACGTAAAAGACATTGCGAATGCAGCCTTGTACTTAGCATCTGATGCCAGCTCCTATGTAACAGGCATTGAGTTAACCGTTGATGGCGGTTTTTGCGCGGCGTAATAGTAGGGAGTAGTTTGTATGTCTCTTGAAACTAAGGTGGCATTGGTAACCGGGGCCGGTGTTGGTATAGGTGAGGCGACGTGCAGAGGTTTAGCTGCCGCTGGTGCGCTTGTTGTGGTTAGTGATATTGATCAGGTCGCTGGAAATCGAGTTGCTGATGACTTGAATAAAGGTGGGTATCAAGCGGTATTTATGCGTCTCGATGTTTGCGATGAAGCCCAGTGGCGTGAGGTTGTCGCTGATATTGTCGCGCGCTTTGGTAGCTTGCATATACTGATCAATAACGCTGGTATCGCCAATATCTGCGGGGTTGAAGATGAGACCTTAGCAGGCTGGCGTAAAACTAACACCATTAATAGTGACGCGGTCTTTCTCGGTACGCGGGAAGCGATTCGAGTGATGAAGGAGTCTGGCGGCAGTATTGTCAATGTTTCTTCGATAGAAGGTATTGTCGGTGACCCAATGTTGCCTGCCTATAATGCGAGTAAAGGAGCCGTGCGAGCCTTTACAAAATCTGTCGCGCTTTACTGCGCTGACAAGGGCTATCCCATCAGAGTGAATTCTATGCATCCGGGCTATGTGGCCACGCCATTAGTGAGCGGTGCCTTGTCACGTTTAAGTGATAGCGATGCTGAGGCCTTTACCCAGCGCGTGTTGGCGAGTATTCCAATGGGGCGTATGGCTGAGGCGACTGAAATCGCGAAGGGCATCGTATTTCTGGCGTCCGATGACGCGAGTTATATGACGGGCTCTGAATTGATTATGGATGGCGGTTACACCGCGCGTTAGCGGCGCTTGCCGATATTGATTCGAACATTTAATTAACTACGACATGATAAAGGCAGCTTATGCGCGAGCTATTAATTTTTCCGATGATAGCTTTGCTCATTGGGGCTTTTATTCCTGTGCAGGCGTCGATGAACGCGGTTCTAAGTAAGTCCTGGGGTAATGTGTATTATCCAACGCTGTTTCTTTTTTCCGTGGCGCTGCTGTGTATAGGCATCCTAGTGGTGGCAAAAGGGATTAAGCCACCTGAATTATCGGTGGCGATTAGCGCACCTCCTTACGGGTATTTTGCTGGTCTTATTCTTGGAAGTAATATTTTACTGATTACCTATTTAGCTCCTCGAATGGGTATGGGCAACGCAATTTTCTTTGTTGTAACAGGACAAATTGTTGCCGCGGTGCTCATTGATCATTTTGCCCTGCTTGGTGCGATCAAGACGCCACTATCGTGGCAGCGTATTTGCGGTATTGTGTTAATGGTGTTCGGCTTAGGTTTGGCGCGGTCTTAGACTGAGATACCTACCTTTAACTTCTTGGCAGAGTGTCGCTTGAGTTCCTAGCTTGCGTATAATAGCGAGATTATCTTTCGCCATTACGATGAGCCCTTCCTCATGCCTGAAAATATCGAACTTAAATTATCCCCTCTTAGCCGGACTATTGAACAGGACGGTAAAAAGCTTCGTGTCGAAATTTATGAAGATGGAGATGGTGGCTGGCTGCTTGAGGTCTTTGATGAATTTAATAACTCCACCGCGTGGGAAGATGCTTTTGAGTCTGACCAAGATGCCTTATTTGAGATAGAGGCGACGATCAGGGAAGAGGGTATAGATTGTTTGATTGGCCCAGTTGATGGTGGTTTTGCTTAATTCAAAGTGGATAGTGATATGGTTAACAGTACTAATCCCCCCGTTGCTTTGGTTCCTGGCGCGGCCCAACGTTTGGGGGCGGAAATATGCCGGAGTCTTCATGGACGGGGTTACCGCATCGTTATCCATTATCGACATTCCCATACTGCCGCCAAAGATTTGCGGGATGAGTTAAATTCTCTGCGTGAAGATTCTGCCGTGATACTTGCCGGCGATATGAATTCTTTGACCGATGTTAAAGACGTGGCGACCAAAGCCATATCTCAGTGGCAGCGCTTGGACGTGTTAATTAATAATGCGTCGGGATTTTACCCAACGCCAATAGCGACCGCGGATGATCGCGATTGGGATGCGCTGTTCAATAGTAATTTAAAGGGCCCATTTTTTCTCTCGCAGACGGTGGCGCCAGCCTTGAAAGCAAGTGCAGGTTGTATCGTCAATCTCGTTGATATTTATGCACAGAAACCCTTGAGTGGCTTCCCTATTTACTCCATGGCTAAAGCCGGAGTGGCGATGATGACGCAATCCTTGGCCCTGGAGCTTGCCCCGGATGTTCGTGTGAATGGCGTTTCTCCAGGCGCTATTTTATGGCCGGAACAAGAGACCGATTACAGTATTAAAGAAAAGCAGGATCTCAAGCAGCGGGTGCCACTGCAGCGCCAAGGTGAGGCTAGGGATATCGCTCAGACGGTCACTTTTTTAGTTGCAGATGCCCCCTATATTACAGGGCAGATCATCGCCGTTGATGGTGGGCGTTCAGTCTGTCTCTAATGTTTTTGTAGGTTTGCCACGTATCTACTCCCAAGTCCGGGGGCGGATGGTTTAGCGTAAAAAAGAATCGTGCTGAGGGGCCGTTTGAGGTCTATCGCAAAGCGTGTGTCGATTTGTTAATTTGCTTGCAGATCTTGATCACCGCTACACATTGAAATTACGTGTAGCGGTGATCTGATCGGCTACCTAAGAGTTAGCAATTCATGCGATGGTCGATGAGTTCGTCAACCACGGCGGGGTCTGCCAAGGTTGAAGTGTCTCCTAAAGTGTCTAATTCATTCGCGGAAATCTTTCGTAAAATACGACGCATTATTTTACCTGAGCGGGTTTTTGGAAGACCTGGTGCCCATTGAATTAAGTCTGGTTTAGCAATGGGGCCGATTTCCTGAACGCAAAGGGCGATAAGCTCTTTCTTGAGTTCGTCGCTGCCCTTTATGTCGTGCATCAGAGTGACGTAGGCGTAAATTCCTTGGCCCTTTATGTCGTGCGGGTAGCCCACAACGGCAGCCTCGGCGACGTCTTCATGCAGTACTAATGCGCTCTCGACCTCGGCCGTGCCCATGCGATGACCTGATATATTAAGTACATCATCTACCCTACCGGTAATCCAGTAGTCGCCATCCGCATCGCGGCGGGCACCATCGCCGGTGAAATAATAGCCTGGATGGGTACTAAAATAGGTTTCTATAAGACGCTGATGATCGCCGTATATACTGCGAATTTGGCCTGGCCATGAGCGTTTAATGACTAGTAAGCCCTCACCTGGGCCTTCTATTTCTTTGTCGTCATTGTCGAGTAAAGCCGGCTCGACACCAAAGAAGGGGCGGGTCGCAGAGCCGGGTTTCATGTCGATGGCGCCTGGTAGCGGTGTCAGCATATGCGCGCCAGTTTCTGTCTGCCACCACGTGTCGACTATGGGGCAGCGGCTGTCGCCTATCACGCGGTGGTACCACTCCCATGCCTCTGGGTTGATGGGTTCGCCAACCGTGCCGAGCAGGCGCAAGCTGCTGCGATCTGTTTTCTCAACGAACTCGTCGCCAGCCCCCATAAGCGACCGCAATGCAGTCGGTGCAGTGTAAAAGATGTTGACCTTGTGTTTGTCGACTACTTGCCAGAAACGGGATGCGTCTGGATAGCTTGGCACGCCTTCAAATAGCAGTGTGGTTGCGCCGTTGGCTAGCGGGCCGTACACAATGTAGCTATGGCCGGTGATCCAGCCGACGTCTGCGGTACACCAGAATACTTCACCGTCTTTGTAATCAAAAACGTATTTATGGCTCATGGCAGATTGCAGTAGGTAGCCTGCGGTGGTGTGCATGACCCCCTTTGGTTTACCGGTCGAACCTGATGTATACAAGATAAATAGCGGTGCTTCACTTTCTACTGCCACGGCGGGGCATTCTGCTGATGCCTTTGCTACTTCTTCGTGGTACCAAATGTCACGGCCTTCTTGCCATTTAACCGCGCCGCCGGTACGTTTTACTACTAAGCAAGATTCAATGCTGGGACAGCCGGGTAGGGCGATATCGGCATTTGCCTTTAGTGGGATTTTTTTACCGCTGCGCAGACCTTCATCAGCAGTAATTAACATTTTGCACTCTGCATTTTGAATGCGGTCTTTAAGTGCTTCTGGCGAGAAACCGCCGAACACGACGGAATGGATGGCGCCAATGCGAGCGCAAGCTAGCATTGCATATGCAGCTTCTGGAATCATCGGCATGTAGATACAGACGCGGTCGCCCTTGGTGACACCTTGGGCGAGTAAGACATTCGCCAATTTAGATACCGCGGTGTGGAGTTCGCGATAACTGATGTGGCGAGATTCGGCGGGATTGTCGCCCTCCCAGATAATGGCGGTTTGCTCGCCGCGGGTTTCAAGATGACGATCTATGCAGTTGTACGCAACATTTAACTTCCCACCGTCAAACCAACTGGCTTCTCCTTTTTCAAAGTTGTATTGGTTGATGGTGTGCCAGCGCTTGTCCCAGCTTAAAAATGTGTCAGCTTGGTCGGCCCAGAAATTATCGGGATCGTTAAGCGATTGTTGATACATCTCTTCATATTGCGCTTTATTGATATGGGCGTCGGCTGCAAACGCCGCTGGAACGGGATGGACGTGTACTTTGCTCATGACCTTGCTCTCTTTACGCGGTTGTTATGGTTGTTGGTCTGCGGTTAAAAATAAGGTGACTAGAATATAGTGATAATCACGATATTGTCTTTTGTCAGGATAACGGCTTGATCGCTTAGATTGAACCCTTAAGGGGGTAAGTTTTGTCTTAAGAATGAGAATATGTCAGGCGCGAAAAAGTCGCCAGCCAGTGGCAGCTTAACATAAGTTTGGGGTAGGTGACGGAGGTGCAGGCAGTGCGCCTCCGTTGCACAAATTAGGCGACTTGAACGGGGATGGCGTTGCTTGCGTGGCTGACGGTATTGTCAGCGTTCATATAAATAAGGCGCGGCTTGAAGTTGATAAGCTCCGCCTCAGAATACGTTGCGTAGGCGCAAATAATAATCACGTCGTCAACGTTAGCTTTGTGGGCCGCGGCACCGTTGATTGAAATAATGCCACTGTTGTCTTCGCCACGGATAGCGTAGGTGGTGAAGCGCTCGCCATTGGTGACGTTGTAAATTTGAATTTGCTCAAATTCACGGATGCTCGACATATCGAGCAATTTACCGTCGATGGCGCATGAGCCTTCATAGTCAAGCACCGCATGGGTAACACGCGCTTTGTGAAGCTTAGCTTTCAGCATAACGGACTGCATAACGCTATTCCTTTCTCTATCGGTCTTTGCCGGCTTTAATTAGCTGCCAACATTCCCCAGTCGGCGCTGGGGTTAACATTCAGGGTGACATTGTCAATTAAACGCGTGCTGCCAAGTTTGGCGGCGGCGAGTATGACCACTTCTTCAGTGTCTGCGTCTACTGGACGCAGGGTACGCGCATCGCAAATAGTAAAGTAATCAGACTCAAGACCGGCTTGGTTAAGGCTGATTTTGGCATGCTGTTCTAGTTTGCTATAGCTATCGTAACCGCAGGCTATAGCCTCGCGACATTCCTGTAAAACTTGGTGCAAAACTGGCGCAATTCTACGTTGTTCTGCATTTAAGTATCCATTGCGAGAACTTAGCGCTAAGCCATCATCAGCACGAGCCGTTGCGACACCAATAATATTGATTGGCATGCACAAGTCACGCACCATCTTACGAATGATGCTAAGTTGCTGAAAATCTTTTTCGCCAAATACCGCGGTGTCTGGTTGCACAATATTAAACAGTTTCGCAACTACTGTTGCGACGCCGGTAAAGTGCCCCGGACGGCTCGCACCACAATGGTCGTCTGATAACTCTGGCACAGAAACTTTACTGTGACTGTCCATTCCTTCCGGGTAAATTTCGCTTACCTGGGGAAGAAACAAACACTGCGCGCCAGCGGCAAACAACTTTTCTTTGTCTGCGGCTAAGGTGCGTGGATAACTGCTCAGGTCTTCGTTGGCACCGAATTGCAGCGGATTCACGAATATACTCACAACGACAATGTCAGCGTGCTGGCTAGCGCGCTGAACAAGGCGTAGGTGCCCTTCATGCAGATTACCCATAGTCGGAACAAAGGCGACGGTCTTGCCGGCGCGTCTTCCCGAGTTTAGGGCGGCCCTTAATGATGCGGCTGTGCTATAAGTTTTCATACCACCTAACTTCCCAATCTCATACTTCGCAGGGCGAAGGTAGTTTGCTGTGAAGTCAGTCCGCGCACACCGCGGGCTGGCGACCAATGCACTGGCTTAATGGCATCAATGTCTGAAAAGACTGTTCATAATCTGATCAGTTTGGCCAGTGGCGGGCAAGTATGCCCCAATCGGAATAGCCGTTCAATGCTTTGGTAACAAAAAATTCACGACTTTGTTACCTTTAAAAATGTTCCCCGAGGTAACAGTTTAGGATTGTAAACCCTTAGTCAAAACTATGCTCGTCTGCGGGGAAGCTACCGTCTGCAACCGCGTCATTGTAGCGTTTCAGCGCATTTTCGATACTGCTGCTGCCGTCGGCGAAGTTGCGCACAAAGCGCGCGGTCTTCTCGGTAATACCGAGTAGGTCGTGGAGTACCAGCACTTGGGCGTCGGTGCCATTGCCTGCACCTATCCCTATAACGGGGATTTTCAGTGTATTGCTTATTTCGGTAGCGAGTTTGCGGGGTACGCATTCGAGGACCAGCATAGACGCGCCTGCAGCCTCTAAGGCTATCGCGTCAGCCAGAATGGCTTTTGCTTGGCTGTCGTTGCGGCCCTGTACGCGATAGCCGCCTAATACATTGACAGATTGGGGCGTTAAGCCGAGGTGGCCGCAGACTGGGATGCCAGCTTGGTTTAGCAGAGTCACGCTTTCTGCCAGCCAACTACCACCCTCGATTTTTACCATGTGAGCGCCTGCGCGCATCAGGGTGGCGGCATTGTCTGCGCATTGTTGGGTGCTGTTATAGCTGCCAAAGGGCATGTCGCTAATAATGAGTGGGAGGTCGCAACCGCGGGCAACACAGGCGGTGTGATATGCCATGTCGTCAATGGTAACGGGTAGGGTCGAGTCGCGACCCTGCAGAACCATACCAAGTGAATCGCCGACGAGGATAGCCTCTATGCCTGCTTTTTCAACAAGTTTGGCAAAGCTGGCATCGTAGCAAGTGACGACAGCAAATTTTTCTTGCTGTTGTTTCTTTGTCAGCAGTTTGAGTATGTTGACCTTGCTCATAGGGTGCCTCTGCAGTGCTTAAAAAAATGTGGGGTTAAAGTAATGGCGGCCGCCACGTATTTCCAGCAGATATTGCAATAATTGCTCATATTGACGGTCATTGTTGGCAAAATCGATGTCACTGGCGTTAATAATCATAAGTGGCGAATCATTGTAGGATAGAAAAAATTCGCTGTAGGCATTATTTACCTGCTCTAAATAATCGCCGCTTATGCTTTGCTCGAATCTTACCCCACGATGCTGTATGCGTTCTTTCAGTATTTTCACTGGTGCTTGCAGGTAAATCACGAGATCTGGGGTTGGTATATCGACCTGCACTTGCTCGTAAACTTTTTTGTACAGAGTCAGTTCATTGGCATCGAGTGTGATTTGGGCAAATAGCGGATCTTTTTGAAACAGGAAATCGGCGATATGTGTTTGATTAAACATATCGCTTTGGCGTAAGTCGCTAAGTTGTTGCGCGCGCTGGAATAAGAAAAATAGCTGGGCTGAAAGGGCCGCGTGGCGCTGGTTTGCGTAAAAGCGTTCAAGAAAGGGATTGTCTTCCGCCTGCTCTAGCAGCGTATGGTAGCCAAGCGATTCAGCTAGGCGTCGAGTAAGCGTACTTTTGCCAACACCGATAGGTCCCTCAACGGCGATAAAGCACGGTGGGTTTTGGCTATTGATAATGGGTTCGTTAGTAAGTGATCGCTTCATCATGTGACTCTAAAACCCATAAGTTGTCGTTGTCTGCATAGCTTAGCGTGTTCTCGTTACTTAAATAACTACGAAGCAAGGTCTTTGGTGCAATATCCGCCAGTGGGCGAAGTACAAAATCTCTCTCAAACATACGGGGGTGGGGTACGCTGAGTTCAGGTGTTTCGATGTGGTGGTCGCTGTACAGCAGTAAATCTAGGTCTAGCGTTCGAGCTGCCCAGCGAACCGAGCGCTGACGCTGGTGTTGTACTTCAATGCTTTGCAGTGTGATTAGCAGGTCATGCGCGCTCAGTGCGGTATCAACGGCGATAACGGCATTGACGTAATTGTCTTGTAAGCCGGGGCCGATAGCGATGGAGCCGTAAAGTCTCGATCGGGCAATGAGTTGGCAGCGTGGGATGGTTGCAATGGTCTCTATTGCCGTTAAAACTTGCTGTTTGGGCTGGTTTAAGTTGCTGCCCAAGGCAATGTAGCTGCGGATCATCTAGGTTTGCGAGGTCCGCGGCGGCGCCTTGGGCTGCGTGGCTTCTCACCTGCGGGAACTTGCGTCAACATTGCGCCGCGGGTATCAGCATGGGCTTCTTGAAATGCTAGCCACCACTGCCCCAGCTCGGGCTCAATTTCACCGGCCTGTTCACGCAATAATAGAAAATCAAAGCCGGCTCTGAAATAGCGATGGTCAAGAAGTAATTCTGCTCGTTTCCCGGATCGACGAGTTAGGCGGCACTGTAACTCCCAAATGTCGCGCATAGGAAGAGAGAATCGCTTTGGAATCGCCACGGTTTGTTGCTGTTTGTGCAGCACGCGCTCTGCGGCTTGGTGGAGAGCGGGGATTTCTGGTACGCCAGTGGCTAGAATTTCTTTGTGAATGTGTTTTACAACGGGCCACAATAAAACAGCGTAGATAAAAGCTGGGGTAACTGGCTTGTTCTCGGCAATTCGGACGTCAGTATTAATCAAGCCTTGCTGAATAATGGCCTCAGCGGCGGGTTCGTGTTGATTCAGCATTTTTTGTGTAGAGGGGAATAGCGGGCTGAATAGACCGTAGCGCTGCATGAGTGCGTAGGTTTGAATACCTTGGCCTGACATGAGTAGTTTGATGACTTCGTCAAACATGCGTGCGGCTGAAATGTCGGTTAAAAGGGGCGCCAGGCGCTTCAAAGGCTCTTCTGTATGTTGCTCAATGTCGAAATTGAGCTTGGCTGCAAAGCGAATAACGCGCAGCATGCGCACCGGATCTTCACGGTAGCGGGTTTCGGGGTCGCCGATAATGCGTATAAGTTTGTTTTCTAAATCCTTGATCCCGCCAACATAGTCGTAAACGCAGAAGTCGCGGCTCGAATAGTACAATGCATTTATGCTCAGATCGCGCCGGGCCGCGTCCTCCTCAACAGATCCGTAAACATTGTCGCGGGTAAGCATTCCTGACTCAGTTTTGGCGGAGTGCTTGTTGCGCTGGGCGCTATTGCCGGGGGCGTCATGATTTCCACGGAATGTCGTGACTTCAATAACTTCATTGCCGAATCGAACGTGAACAATGCGAAAGCGGCGGCCGATAATGCGGCTGTTGCGAAAAGCGCCGCGCACCTGCTCTGGTGTTGCGTTAGTTGCAATGTCGAAATCTTTTGGCTGGCCACCTAATAATAAGTCGCGTACACCGCCGCCGACGAGGAAGGCATCATAGCCCTCTTCATTGAGGCGTCGGATAACTTTTATCGCAGCGTCGCTGATATTTTTGCGAGAGACACAGTGTTCGTCTCGCGGAATTACAGTCGCAGGGTGTGTGGCGTGTTGAGTGGGTTTGGAAAATCTGCCAGAGAGCTTTTTCCAGAGCCCGGTAACGGAGCTAGATGTCATTGATGTCTGCGGATAGCCGATAAGTATTATGAAGCCGGTATTCTAGCACAGGCTTATTTGTAGTGTTGTTAATGGATTAGCTGAATTGTTGCGAGTTAGGGCAAAGCTATAAGATTGGGGATTTTACGGGGTTCTAAAACGAAGAAGGGGAAAACAATGTCTTCCCCACCCAGGTCTCTTTGCTATTGTATTATTATTATTGTTTCTCTGTTTTCTTATTATTATTTTCGTTTTTTATTATTCTTCGCTCCCAATATAGAGCATATGCCGTGCCAGTTTTTGTATTCCCTTTTATATCAATGACTTATCTAATTATGCCCTTGCTTTTTTGCTTTGTATTTTAGGGGTTTGTTACCTTACTAAACGTCCTTTGTTACGATCTTTGTTTTTGGGTAACGTGTCGCACTGCTCACGTGCCTGAGCGCGAACTCACTTTTTTGCGCGGTATGCCTAAGCGCTGGCGGCGCTCCCAAAGACATTTTCGGCTGACACCCAGTTTCTGCGCTAATTCTGTTTCACTCATTGAATCTTGGTGTTCTAAAACAAAGCGCTGGAAGTAATCCTCTAGAGACAGGTCTTCGCTAGGATCGGCGTGAAGTGATTTACGACGATCTGAATTGTTGTTAACTGGCGCTGGCCTAGGAGCGGGATCGGTTCGTCGCCCTCTAATTTGGCTGATATCGACGAGCTCTAAGTCTATGTCTAAAAATTCGTTATCAATTTCTTTGCGGTCACACAATATAACCGCTCGCTCTATGGCGTTTTCCAGTTCCCGGATATTTCCGGGCCATATATAGGTTGTTATGGCTTGGATCGCCTTGGGGCTGAAATGCATTAACGGCTTTTTCATTTTTTCGCAGCGGCTCTTTAGCAGCGTCTCTGCGAGTTCGAGAATATCTTTACCGCGCTCTCTTAATGGTGGTAACTCCAGTTTCATGACGTTTATTCGATAATAAAGGTCTTCACGGAAGCGGCCCGAGTGCGCCATGTCTTTTAAATCGCGGTGTGTGGCGCAAATAAGTCGTACATTAACCTTGCTAGATTCCACCGAGCCGATACGGCGTATTTCGTCCTCTTGAATAAATCTAAGCAGTCGCGCCTGAGCTTCAAGGGGGAGTTCACCAATTTCGTCTAGGAATAAGGTACCGCCGTCGGCAGCTTCGATAAGACCGGTGCGGCTAGAATTCGCGCCGGTAAAGGCGCCTTTTTCATAGCCGAATAATTCTGACTCGATCAGTGTTTCGGGAATGGCGGCGCAGTTGACGCAAATAATGGCTTTGCCAGCCCGCGTACTTTGGTTGTGAATTGCTCGGGCTACTAGTTCTTTACCTGTTCCTGTCTCGCCGTGCACGAGCACAGTCGCATCGGTTGGTGCGACGCGGCGAATATGGTCATAGAGTTGCTGCATAGCCTTGCAGCTACCGATCATGCCATTGGCGTCGGCGATTTGTTTGCGCTGGCTGCTGCTTGGCTCGGGTTTGTCTGTGTGACGTTCGCCGCTGGTGCTGCTAATAATACGCTCAACCGTTTCGAGCATTTCATCGTGATCAAATGGTTTCGCGATGTAGTCGATGGCGCCTTTTTTCATCGAATCGACGGCAGATTTCAAGCTGGCGTAGCTCGTCATGATTAGGACGGGGGCTTCTGTTTTACTGATCAGGTCAGTACCCGCCGCGCCGGGTAGGCGTAAATCACTGATGATTAACGCGTAGTCGTTGACGTTATAAGTACTCAGCGCTTTTTGGACTGAATCCGCCTCATCCACCTGATAGTCATTTCGTTCGAGCAGGCGCCGCAGTGCCAGACGGATGACATCTTCGTCTTCGACTATTAGGATTTTGGGCATAAATCTCTCCGTGGGTTCGTACAGCGATCTCTATCGAACAGGCGCGTAGCCGAACAACATAACGCGATCGGCAGAATAATTCTAGTTCGGCTCAGCTTGGTTTAATTGGAGGTGGATATGAATTCGCGTGCCGTGATTGCTTAATTCAGGTACCGGGCTTTCAATGCTAATGTCACCACCTAAATCATTAATAATGTTGTAAACCAGTGCGAGCCCTAGGCCGGTGCCTTTGCCCGGCTCTTTGGTGGTGAAAAAGGGTTCAAATATCCGGTCTTGCAGTTTTTGGTCGATTCCTGAGCCTTGATCGGTAACTGTAATGTGGGCCTCGAGATCATTGTTCATCGCGTCGATGGTTATCATGGCGTCGTCACTACTGGCATCTCTGGCGTTGGATAGCAGGTTTATGAAGACTTGCATTAGCCGTTGGCTGTTACCAGCAACGATAATATCCGCTGGGCAGTTGTTGTTGTAGTGGATTTGGCGAGCCTCATTGTCGAGGCTTAATAGTTGCACGGCTTCCGATACGCAGCTGCGAATGTTGACGGCTTCTGTGGCTTGAGTGGGGTCTTCGCGGCCGGTGTGGGCAAAATTGACAAGGCTATGAACAATGCTGCTTATACGTTGGGTTTGTTTAACGATTTGAGAGGCCGTTTCTAGTGTGTCTGGGTTGTCGGTTTCGTAGCGCAGGTTTTGGGCTAGGCACGCAATACCTGTTACCGGATTGCCTATTTCATGCGCTACGCCAGCTGCCAAGCGGCCAATTGATGCTAGGCGTTCTTGGTGAGTCAGCTCATGTTCGAGTAATTGTGTGTCGGTAATGTCTTCTACCACGATGATCAACTCATCTCGGCCTAGCATCTGAGATTCAGTGCGATGTAAGTTGAGCCAGCGCAGGCCTTGCTCCGTTTCCACGCAAAATTTGCTGCGGTGCAGGTCGCTGCTGTCTAAAAAGCTGATTAGGCAGCCTGCCCAAGGTTCTGGCAAGCCGTTCAGGCGAGAGCCGGTTACGGTTGCAGACTTGATGGCGGTGATATCTGCCATCGACATATTCCACAATAATATCTCTTGGTCTCTGCCGAGTGCGCATACACCAATAGGCAGATCTTCAAGAGTTTGGCGGTGGTAGCGACGGAGGCTGTCTAGGTCGGCGGCAAGGCCGGTTAAGTTTGTCTGATATCGTTCTAAGCGCTCTTCAATATAGGTAATGTCTTCGCTGCTTCCTAAAATACTGTTGGTGTAGGGGAGCACGCGATCAATGACCCGCCGTGCGCTTGACGGTCCGACTAATGAAGAAAGGTTGATTTCAATCCTGTCTCTAATTCGCCGCAATGCGTAGGGTCGTGTCTCGAGTTCGCTAAGTTGTAGCTCTTCTAAGGCACGTTTAAATTCCTGTGCTGCGGCGTGATCCCCCAGTGCTTCCTGTAGGCGTAGTTTTATCTCGGCTGCGCTCTGTAAGTTTAGTGTGTGGCGGCTCGGGCGATTCAGATCGTCTAGGGTACATGCTTCGGCGGCACTACGTTCCTCTGCCGAGGTTTCGCTAAGTATAGATACAACGATAAAGAAAGCGCAGTTTAAACCTAATGATATGCTAGCAACGGCCACCCAAAAAAGATCTGGATCTAGGCTATTAATGTAGAATTTTTCTAAAAACTCAGGGTGGAAATCACCGAACATTGGGATAAGTAGACCGATTATCCACACGCTAAAGCCTGCGATTAATCCACTTATAAAGCCGTTGCGATTGGCCTTGGGCCAGTAGAGTACGGCGAGCACGCCGGGTAGGAACTGCAGGCAGCCGGCGGCGGAGGTCATTGTAAGATTGGTGAGGGTTTTAGTTTCACCAATGAGTTCGTAAAAAATATAGCCGATAAGAATGATTGCGCAGATCAGTAATTGCCGTGTTACCAGTAACCAGCGATAGATATCTACATTTCTGCCTTTGGGGCGAAGTATTGGCAATATGATGTGATTTAGGCTCATCGAGGCAAGCGCGAGGGTGGTAACAATAATGGCGCCACTGGCAGCGGATAGGCCGCCCAGATATATCAGTATGCTTAACCAGGGCTTGTCTATATTGAGTGATAGGCCGAGCGCGAAGTAGTCTGCTGGCAGTGTCAGATTGGATGCTTGGCCAGCCCAGAGTATGGGCAGTACCGGTAAGCTCATAACCAGTAAAAACAGCGGCAGTCCCCAGCTTGCAGAGATCAGGTTTTTACGGCTGGGGTTCTCTGCAAATAGCATATGAAAGACATGCGGCATACAAACTGATGCGGCGAAAAAGGTAATTAGCATCAGTCTATTGGTGTCGCCTGACTGCGGTGTACTCAACTTTTCTAGTATTTTGGGGTGGCTATTTAGCCACTGCTGAAGACCGTCGAAACCACCGAATACAGACATTACCGCCATCACGCCAATTATCACAATGGCGAGCATTTTTATTATAGATTCGAAGGCTAGTGCAACGACTAGGCCTCGGTGGCTGTCTTTTGAGGCGAGGTTCCGTGAACCAAATAATATGGTAAAGATGGTGATTACTGTGCAAAAAAGCAGTCCGGCTAGATTTTTGAAGGTGCTGTCAGCTTGGGTGATGTCACTGTCGCCTGCGCTTAATATAAATGTCGATTCAGAGACGATTTGGATTTGAATGACGAGCAGAGGCCAAACGGACAGGGCCAAAAAAATGGTAGCAAGTGAGCCAGCCCATGAGCTGCGAAAACGGAAACTGAGCAAATCTGCCAGTGAGTTCAGGCGGTAGCTTTTACATATTTGGTGGAGTGGCGCCAACAGTATTGGCAGCAGAATTAAGGCCGCAGAGATACCGATGTAGTAGTTGAGAAAGCTGTAGCCATAGCGATCCGCAAAACCAACGGCACCATAAATGGCGAAGCCACTCGCATAAACCCCGAGAGACAAGACGTAGACGCTGGAATGATTAACAAGGCGTGTCGGCAATAATTGTCGTTCGGTCGCATAGGCGATGGCAAAGAGAAGTAGCAGGTATCCAATGCCGATAAAAAATAGGGCGTTTAGGCTAAGAATCATTGCGGCGCTGTTTGTGGAGGCTTAGAAAAACAAAAATAATGACCAGCAGCCAGATCAGGTGGTGGCGATACCATAAATTGCTGGCGTCATTGAGCCAGCGACCTAAGGTCGGCGCGTAGATAAAAGTAAAGGTTGCTAAAAGAAGCAGGGATGAATGAATTTGCATGGTGACCGCGAGGTTTTCATAGTCGCACTGATGTTACTGGAGCTACTGTAAAACTGCAAAGTATTGGGCGCTAGCCAAACAGAGGAAGTGCTGTTTGTGTTGGTATGTGATCTACCCGCCAGTGTGCGGTTGCCCATTGCAGTAGTTCTGCAATTCCGAGTTCTTCCGGCGGCGTTGGTTGCTGCAGGTATGCAAGTACAATGCGTAGATTTTCTTTTGCGCATTGATTATCGATGGCTGGCGCAAAACTTTGCTTGCTGAGTTTATGGCCATCGTCACCCACAATCACAGGAAGGTGGAGGTAGCGAATTGAAGGCAAGTGGAGCGCGCGTTGCAAGTGAATTTGCCATGCTGTTGCGTCTATTAAATCGACACCACGGACAATGTCAGAAATGTGCTGTTCGGCATCATCGACAACCACCGCAAGTTGATAAGCGTACAAGCCATCTCGCCGCTTGAGTACAGGATCGCCTATCTGATTTGTGATGTAGTGTTGCGCGCCTTGCACGCGATCTAAAAAGTTTGTGTCAGGCTGTTTGATCTTTAGGCGGATCGCCGCGTCACCCGTGACAAAGGGAGTAACGCATTGGTTCGGGTGAATTCCGCCGTATTGGGCGAGTTGGGACCGAGAACAACTGCAGTAATATGCATCGTGATTGTGTAGTAGTTGATTCAGTGCATTGTCGTAATGATTGCTGCGCTGACTTTGCCACACTATGTCGCCATCCCAATGTAAACCGTGGGCTGTAATACTGTTGATGATGAGGTTTTCAGCGTTTTCTTGCGCGCGCGGAGGATCAATATCTTCTAAGCGCAATAACCATTGACCGTGATTTGCGCGAGCATCTAAATAGCTAGCTACTGCGGTTAATAAAGAGCCTAGATGTAATGGTCCGCTAGGTGAGGGAGCAAACCGGCCGATATAGCCGGTATGAGAAGCTGACATATAAAGCCTCGGCTAGGGCGACAGTTATTGCCGCCCCGGATATTAGCCGCGTTCTTGGCGTTCTTTGATTTCATCGAGTGTCTTGCAGTCGATGCACAAAGTTGCCGTTGGCCGAGCTTCTAGGCGTTTGATTCCGATATCGACACCACAGGTGTCGCAGAAGCCGTAGTCATCTTCGTCGATCAAATTCAGCGTAGAGTCAATTTTCTTGATAAGCTTCCGCTCGCGATCACGGGTACGCAGCTCAAGGCTGAACTCTTCTTCCTGAGTCGCGCGGTCTGCGGGATCAGGGAAGTTTGCTGCTTCGTCCTTCATGTGACTTACAGTGCGGTCAACTTCTTCCATTAATTCAGACTTCCAAGTAAGCAGAATCTGACGGAAGTGCTCCTTCTGATTGTCGTTCATATATTCTTCGCCCTTTTTTTCTACATAGGGGACGAAGGTCTTTAAATTCTCTGTGTTACTCTGCTGTGCAGGCATGGCTGGCCCTCTTCTGTACAAGCCGTTAACCGCAAACTGCGGACATGCGCGACGACGCTGTGTCGCCAAACCGGCAAAACTACCAGATATGTCTCTCTCGCGCTACACGAAATTCATCATAAGTGTATCTAGTAGCCTGTTGTGGTGATGTTAAGACGGTGCGGATAAAGCTACACTCCAATTTTTGGCTAATAGGTGAAGTATAGGTGATTAATAATTTTGCGCACCGCCTTGCGGATATCGAACCCTTTCGTGTCGTTGAGGTGCTAACTCGTGCTAAACAATTGGCCGCTGAGGGGCGTGATATTGTCCATATGGAGGCGGGCGAGCCCGACTTTAGAACCGCCGAGCCCATTATTCGCGCAGCGACGGCGTCTTTGGCGCGTGGTGAGACCTATTACACGCCGGCAGCGGGGATTCCCGAATTGCGTGAGGCCATTTCTAAATACTATCGCAGCGATTACGGCTTAGACATCTCGCCGCAGCGTATCATGATAACCCCGGGGGCGTCTGGCGCCTTATTGATTCTGGCTGGCTTATTGGTTAATCCGGGTGAGGGTATGTTGATGACTGACCCTGGATATCCCTGCAATCGCCATTTCTTGAGTTTGGTGGGCGGCGAGGGGCAGCTCGTGCCTGTGGGGCCGGAGGATAGATTTCAGCTGAGCGCAGAAAAGGCCGAGCAGCATTGGCAGGCTAATACCAGGGGAATTATGGTGGCGTCCCCCGCCAACCCTAGTGGCGAAATTTTAACGGCCCCTGAATTGCGCGGTCTTTACGATTTGTGTGCGCAAAAACAGGGTTATTTGGTGGTGGATGAAATCTACCATGGCTTGAATTATGGGGTCGATGCGCCGAGTATTTTGTCGATTACCGATAAGGCCTTTGTTATCAATAGTTTTTCTAAATACTTCGGAATGACCGGGTGGCGCCTGGGGTGGCTGGTTGCGCCAGAAGAGGCCGTGCCTCATTTAGAAAAGTTGGCGCAGAATTTCTTCATTTCAATGTCAACAATGGGGCAGTACGCCGCGTTGGCGGCGTTTGAGCCAGAAACCCGGGTAGAGCTGAATCGGCGCAGAGATGAATTTGCAGCGCGACGGGATTATCTCTTGCCGGCCTTGCGTGAGTTAGGATTTGATATTCCCCATTGCCCGGCAGGTGCCTTGTATCTCTATGCGGGCATCGAGCGATTCAAAACCAATAGTCAGAATTTTTGTTTGGATTTATTAGAAAATCATGGAATTGCGATTACCCCCGGTGAAGATTTTGGGCGTTATAAAGCAGACCAACATGTACGTTTTGCCTACACCACGGGGATGGCCCGCTTAGAGGAGGCGGTGACTAGGCTGCGGCGATTATACGGCTAGGACCCCTCAGGCCGGCGGCGTATAAAATTGCAGGCCGGTAATCTCAGTATTACTGGGTGCATTTTGCGCAAGCGCTGTGGCCATCGAATGCGCAATACGCTTAGCTCTAGCCTTCATGGTTGCGCAATTTGGGCCTTCAAAGTGTCGATCAATATTGCTAGTTAGTAGGTGTAACCAGCGAGCAAAGTGGTGTTCGCTTAGTCCTGCTTGTTGATGTATATATTGGTGCCGTTCAAAAAGCTGCCCTTTATAGCGTATTTCCTTAAAAAGTAGCTGAGCCCAAAAATCAATAACGCGGGGTAGGTGGCTTTCTAGTGAAAAGGGTATGACGTCGGTAAAGTAAAAACCAATGATCGGGTCAGTTAAGACATCGCCGTAAAAGTGCCTGAGTAGTATGTCGAGATCATCGCGGCTTGCAATATCTGTTTTCGTCGGCTGCATAAATCTACCTTTGTGTGGCGAGGTGAGTTTGTCATCGCGGAGAAGCTTGGTGTGGATGGTAGTATATAGCTAGTTGGCTTGGTCTTAAGGGGATTGCATTGAAAGGTAAGGCAGTAGAAGCGGTGGCACTGCAGCATATAGTCGCGCGCTTAGATGATTTTAAACCTCGCCAGCGATGGTGGCGGCGTTGGGTAAAGCGTTCCGCAGTGGCAATCATATTAAGAGAGCTGAATGACCATATTGAAATATTGATGATTAAGCGAGCTGACCGCGAGGGTGATCCATGGTCTGGGCATATGGCGTTTCCCGGCGGCAGAATGGATCGCGGCGATATAACTGGACTGCGCACGGCAATTCGAGAGACAGAGGAAGAAACCGGTATCTATTTAGATAAGGCGGGTCATTGTATTGGTCGTTTATCCGATATTGTCAGCCGGCCCCATTCTGGGCGGCAGCCTATGGTAGTTACCCCCTACGTATTTAGATTGCATACCGCGGTTAGTATTGAGGCAAATCACGAGGTAGCAGAGGCAGTTTGGATTCCCTTGAGTTTTTTAATGGACGCTGAGCGGCGCGAAACAATGGAATATGGTCACGGAAAATTGACTCTTACATTGCCGTGCTATTTTTATGGTAAGCGTCGTATTTGGGGCATGTCTTTAAAAATGTTGGACGAACTACTCAGTCTCGTTTGACGCATCACCCTCCGCAGGCGGCGCTATGTCGTCCAGTCTGCTGGGTGGTCGAAAGTCTAGATCTTCGGCATCTGGCAGTGGGTTACGCTGTTCTTCCCAAAGATGAATCTTGGTTTCGTTTAGTAGTTGTCGCGCGCGGGTTTGCGGCTTAGCAGCTTCCGCGATAGCGGCATCGGGCAGAATACTTCTCATCCACGCTTCAAACACCGGCATGATGATCGGCGTTTTTTTGCTGTCTAGGTATTGCCAGCGTGAACCGTCCAATATATTTCCTGAAACACGTTGTTGTTTCACCGGTAACCAATAGACGCCGCAGCTGGACAGACTAAAGTCATCTTGGCGGCCAAAACTGATATTTGCTTTAAAGGGATCGAATGCGTCTTCGGGCGGATTCTCTATGCGCTTGAGGGCCATAACCCAGCGACTGCCTGGGGGGAACTCATTGGCATCTGGTCTGCATAAGTCGTCTTTTTTACCCCAAATACGAATTTCGTCTCGGTATTCACTGCCTTGAAGAATAGTGTCAATGACCAAATCAAAACCATTGCCCTGTGCCGAGCGGACTTCGCCGTAGACCACAAGGTCGGTGTCTGGGTAGACAGATTTGAATGGGCCTTCCCATAGGCATTCGCAGGCCGAAACGATGGGGCTAAGTATGAGCCCGCCAATGACGGGGAGCGTTTTTAATATAGTGCTTGTCATGTTCTTGGGTGCATTCGGGGTAATGGTTGTTAGTGGTAAATAAGTAGACCAATTTTAAACAAAAAAGGCGCAATAAATTGCGCCTTTTTTAATAGCCTCTTTATGGCGGGCCTTAAATGTCTATTACAACACCCAAAAAGTAACCATCTACAGTCACTTTAGCTTCTTCATCGTCATCTTCGAGATCGACATCGAAGTTGCGGTAGCCTAACTCAAGGCCGATAACGCCAAACTCATAACCTAGGCCTACGCTCATATCGGTAACGCTGTTGTCGCCGTAGGAGATCACGTTTGCCAGTGCTGTTGCATAAAGCCCAGTCAGCGGTAGATCGAAACGTGCATTGACGTAGGCCATAGGTACTGGGGCGTCAATGTCGATTGAGCCTTCTCCACTGGTACCTTTGATACTAACTTCGCCATCGAACATACGAACGGTTAAACCAACATCAAGATTTACCCAATTGTCTAAAATCTCGTAGTACAACGTAGCGTCGGTGTGAGTCAGGTCGGTGGTAGAGTTAACGTTTTCACTTTGCACGTAAGGTTTGCCATCGAAGGTGAAACTCTTTGAAAGCGTGCCGGTTTCGGTGATGTCTAAGTCGGTACGCTGAAGGCGAATATTCGGTAAAACAGGAATTGGATGCTCTAGTGCGACGTAAAAACTTTTGCCAGTTTCATCATCATAGCCGAGGTCGTCATTCATTGAGACGCTTTGCGAACCGGCTTTAACATCGCCGTCCCAGCTTTGTTTCCACATGTAGGCACCAGCGCTAGCACCAATAATATCGGCCTGTGTTGCAATAGATGCACTTGCGGCGAATATAGCCAAGGCTATCAGTCGTTTTTGCATGGTAGATCCCCTGTAATATATTGTTTTATCCGAGCTAACGATAAGCGCTCAGTGTGACAGCGTAAATACTAGTTATTCAGTAATAATGCCACGTCTTTGGCAAAATACGTCAATATCCCATCAGCGCCTGCGCGTTTAAACGCCAGCAATGATTCCATCATCACGACGTTTTTTTCCAGCCAGCCGTTTTCGAATGCAGCGCAGTGCATGGCGTATTCGCCGCTCACTTGATAGGCGTACGTAGGGACGGCGAGCTCTTCTTTGACGCGACGGACGATATCAAGATAGGGCATGCCGGGTTTGACCATAATCATGTCCGCACCTTCTGCTAGATCAAGGGCGCACTCGTGAAGTGCTTCATTGCTATTGGCGGGGTCCATTTGATAGGTGTATTTATTGCCGCTGCCTAAATTACCCGCCGAGCCAACCGCGTCGCGAAAAGGCCCGTAATATGCCGAGGCATATTTTGCGGCGTAGCTCAGGATGCAGGTGTTGATGTGCCCGGCGCTTTCAAGTGTTTTGCGAATAGCGCAAATTCGGCCGTCCATCATGTCTGATGGGGCGACGATATCGGCACCCGCATCCGCCTGGGCTTTGGCTTGCAAGCATAGCGTTTCAACAGTGCGATCATTTAGCACATAACCGTTCGCGTCGATGATGCCGTCTTGGCCGTGGGTGGTGTAGGGATCTAAGGCCACATCGGTAATCACACCAATTTCAGGGGCGGCGTCTTTTATCGCTTTGATGGCGTTTTGCGCCAGCCCATTGGGGTTGTAAGCTTCTTCAGCCAGCAACGATTTTTTTTCTGTGCCGACCACGGGGAATAGGGCGATGGCTGGAATCCCGAGCGAGGCAAGTAACTTTACTTCCTTTGCCAGCAGATCAAGGCTTAGGCGTTCGATGCCGGGCATTGAACCAATAGACTGGCGATCATTCTGGCCTTCGCAGACAAACATCGGATATATCAGGTCGTTGACGCTAAGCTGATTCTCTCGCATCAGTCGACGCGTGAAGTCGTTTGCTCGCATACGGCGTAAACGGGTGCTCGGGAAGGCGCCTCGCTGTAGTGATATCGTCATAGTGGATTCTCAGCGTAGGGTTTTAAAAACACGTTCGGCAATGTCTAGCGTGTCATCAATATCTGCGTCCGTGTGGGCGGCGGACAGGAAGCCCGCCTCATAAGAGGCCGGAGCAAGATAGACTCCGCCTTCTAACATGCCGTGAAAAAAGCGGTTGAAGCGTTCAGTGTCGCAGGCCATAACTTGCTGGTAGTTGGTGACGTGCTCTGTGTCTGTAAAAAATACCCCAAACATGGTGCCGACGTGATTACTGGTCATTGGGATACCCGCCGCGCTGGCGCGCTCTTTTAAGCCCTTCACCAGTTTGTCGGTCTTTTGAAAAACAGGCTCATAAAAACCGTCTTGCTCGATGTGTTTGAGCATGCAGAGTCCGGCGGCCATGGCGATGGGGTTTCCAGAAAGCGTTCCGGCCTGATACACGGGACCGCTGGGTGCGATGTATTCCATGATCTCACGTTTACCGCCAAATGCGGCAACTGGCATACCGCCGCCAATTACTTTGCCAAGGCAGGTGATATCTGCTGCTACACCGTAATAGCCCTGAGCGCCTTGTAAGCCAAGGCGGAAGCCGGTCATGACTTCATCAATAATTAAAACCGTGCCGTTTTGGTCGCAGCACTCTCGAAGGCACTCTAGAAAGCCAGGTATGGGTGGCACGCAATTCATATTACCTGCAACGGGTTCGACGATAATGCACGCAACTTGATCACCGTATTCGGCGAATGCAGCACGGACACCGTCGATGTCGTTGTAAGTTAGGGTAATGGTGTGCTCAGCCAGCGCCGCAGGAACGCCAGGTGAACTGGGCACGCCCATAGTGAGTGCGCCTGAGCCAGCTTTGATGAGTAGCGAATCTGAATGGCCGTGATAACAACCTTCAAATTTGATGATTTTGTCGCGGTTGGTATACCCGCGAGCAAGACGGATAGCGCTCATGGTCGCTTCAGTGCCGGAGTTGACCATGCGAACCATGTCCATGCCTGGCATGATGCTACAGAGCTTTTCAGCTAGCTGGGTTTCAATCTCTGTTGGTGCGCCAAAGCTCAGTCCCTTTTGAAGTTGCGCAGTGACGGTGGCAATAACATCTGGGTGGGCGTGGCCGAGAAGCATTGGTCCCCATGACAGCACGTAATCGATATATTTTTTACCTTCAACATCAAAAAGGTAGGGGCCCGAGGCATGGTCGATAAAGATTGGAGTGCCGCCGACCGCTTTAAATGCGCGCACTGGGCTGTTGACGCCGCCGGGGATGCGATGGCGGGCGGATTCAAATAATTGCTCGGAGCTAGTCATATAAAAAATCTTAGTGGCATAAAGTGAAGGCGGGTATTATCCCGCGCTGGGTGGATTATCGCTAGTGCACTTATTTTTAGCGCTTAAAAGGGTTTTAGCACCGCTAATATTACTATCGCAAACAGGGCGATGACAGGTGCCTCATTAAACCAGCGATAAAAAACGTGATTGCGTTGGTTTTGGTCGTTGGTGAATTTTTTAACTAAATGCCCGCAATATAAGTGATATGCAATAAGGCCAATAACAAACAGTATTTTGAGGTGTAGCCAGCCTGCGTGAAGGTAGTAGTTGGTGTTTTGCGCGATCAGTAGACAGCCAAAAAATACAGTTAAAAACGCAAAAGGCGTGATGAAGCGATAGAGCTTGCGCTCCATAATTTTAAGATGATCACGGGTTGCTTGGTCTTCTGCCATAGCGTGGTACACAAATAGCCTCGGCAGATAAAAAATACCGGCAAACCAGCAGATAATGGCAATGATGTGGAAGGCTTTTAACCAAAGCATGTCGAGATCCTAAATTGTTAACACATGGCTAATGCGACACCGGAAAAAAGAGGCGGGCATAATATAGCGGCTTATCCGCTGTTTTGGCACTTGCCATCATAGGGGCATAGTAAAATCACATTTCTGGGTGCTGGGTGTTGCTTGTGAATTAGCATACAATATAAGTCAGCCAATTGCGGCTCGCCGTATTATTTTTATCTGGCGCATTCTCTTTATGCTCAGCCGCCTGCACAGGCCCTTTATTACATGAACACCAATAGCAAACGTACCCAAACAGCTCGCAGACTGCGCCTGTGGTGGACCTTGGGTAATCGCCACACGCGCCGCCAACTCGGCACACTTGAGGACTGGAAAACACGCGGTGTTTTTTGGTTCGGCGCCTTAACGGTTGGTTTGGTAATTCAGGGATTTGCGTGGCTGTCTGAAGAGAGCTTCTCGCTAACTGAGCAAATGTTCGACAGATATCCATATGCTTTCTTGTTAATTACTCCGCTGGGTCTGATGGCGATTGTGTGGGTAATGAACTTAGGGGGTAAAGCAGCGCGAGGCAGTGGTATTCCCCAGGTGCTATTGGCGCACAAACAAAGCTACCACTGGCTCCGTGGGCCATTTCTCTCTTTTCGGGTAGCAACATTGAAAGTCCTGCTAACCTGTGCCGGTTTGTTGGTAGGTGCAACGGTAGGGCGTGAGGGGCCGAGTGTTCATGTCGGTGCCGCGCTCATGTATAAATTTGGCACATGGGCGAAGTTAAAGCAGCGGCAGGTTGAAAGCAGCTTGATTGTGGCTGGCGGTGCGGCTGGGGTTTCCGCTGCGTTCAATGCCCCTCTGGCGGGGATTGTGTTTGCAATTGAAGAATTGCAGCAGTCCATGGAAGCGCGAACCACCGGTACATTTATTATGGCGATTATCCTTTCGGGGGTGGTTGTTTTAGCGTTTGCTGGGCACTACAGCTATTTTGGGGTGCCAGAAGTATCGGCAATGCCCCTGGCGGATTACCCATATATCATTGGTGTCAGTGCGGGCTGCGGACTATTGGGCGGGCTGTTCAGTCTGTTCTTGGTGCAGGGTAATCGGGCAATGGCGCCATTAGTCATGCAAAGGCCGCTGCGGGTTGCATTTGTTATTGGTATTTTTTTAGCGGGCATGGCCATTCTGTCGGATGGTCTGACCATGGGCAGCGGTTACGTTGAAGCAAAGTCTCTACTGGCAGGGCAAACTGAGGGTAGTTGGCTTACCGCCGGTGGAAAAATGCTGGCAACTTTGCTGACATATTTTAGCGGTATACCCGGTGGTATTTTCTCGCCAAGTTTAGCGGCAGGTGCCGAGCTTGGTTCGGCAATGGGGCCTATGTTTCCTCAGGTGCCGGCGGTGTCACTGATTTTGGTCGGTATGGCGAGTTATTTTGCGGGTGTGGTTCAGCGGCCAATTACTGCGTTTGTTATCGTGCTGGAGCTGACGGGCAATAATCACGATATACTGCCTGCATTAATGGTTAGTGCGTTGGTTGGTACTGCAGTGTCGAAATTAGTGATGTCTGAGCCTGTGTATCATGTGTTGGCAAGGGATTTAGTTCGCGGCTGGGATCATTTACTACGTGAAAAAGAAGAGTCGGGGTTGGTCGCCGCAACAGATGATGCGGTAACAGAGCAAAAAATAGAACAGCGTTAAAAGAGGAGTATTTAGGTGTTAAAAGTTGGAATTGTCGGCGGTACAGGTTACACCGGAGCAGAGTTGCTACGTTTATTGTCTAGTCATGCGGAAGCCGAAGTGGCCATGATTACATCGCGCGCCGAAGATGGCGTTGCTGTTGATGAATTGTTTCCTAGTCTACGTGGCGCCGTAGATTTACGTTTTACCGCGCCAGATGTGCAGTCCTTGGCAAGTTGTGATGTGGTGTTTTTTGCAACGCCACATAACGTGGCTATGAACATGGTGCCAGAATTGTTGGCAGCCGGTACGCGTATTATCGATTTGTCAGCGGACTTTAGAATTGCAGATGCCGAGCTTTGGTCGAAGTGGTACCACGAAAAACATATTTGTCCTGATGTGTTGGCCACCGCTGTGTATGGCTTACCTGAACGTAATGCTGATAAAATTCGCGATGCGAAGTTAATTGCCTGTCCCGGCTGCTATCCGACCGCGGTGGAGCTTGGGTATATTCCATTACTTGAACAGAAGTTGGTTGACCCTAAGCGCTTAATTGCCAGTGCGGCATCAGGTGTCAGCGGTGCAGGGCGTCAGGCAAAAATTGATAATTTATACGCAGAATTGTCCGAGAGCTTTAAGGCATACGGGGTTGCCGGACACCGTCACTTACCTGAGATTGAGCAGGAATTGGCCTTGGCGGCGGGTGGGCCGGTAAATCTCACGTTCACCCCACATTTGTTGCCGCAGGTTCGGGGTATTCATGCAACCTTGTATTCTGAATTGCTTGATCCGGCGGTTCCCTTGGATGAATTGCAGTTTATGTTTGAAAAGCGCTACGCAGATGCGCCGTTTGTTGATGTGATGCCCTTGGGAAGTTTGCCGCAAACGCGCTCAGTGCGGGGAGCGAATACTTGTCGCATCGCGTTGTACCGGCCTCAGAATAGAAACACTGTGGTGGTGTTGTCGGTGATTGATAACTTGGTTAAAGGTGCGTCTGGTCAGGCGATACAAAACATGAATTTGATGTTCGGTTTGCCTGAAACGATGGGGCTGCAGGGCTTGGCCTTACTGCCTTAATGTTAATACTTGACTGAATTAGTCGGAAAAGCCGATAATCACGTTAATTATGGTGCTTGTTTGTACCTTTGCAGTAGTGAGGTGATATATGTCTGCGGTTGAACAGTTTACGCCGTCAGTACTAACATTGACGGATAAGGCGGTTGCCAAAGTTAAAAGCTTGGTTGAGTCTGAATCCAATGATGATTTGAAGTTGCGGGTGTTTGTTACCGGCGGCGGTTGCTCGGGGTTTCAGTACGGGTTTACCTTTGATGAAATTGCTGAGGAAGATGACACTTTGGTTCAGCGCGGCGGTGTAACCGTGCTTGTTGATCCATTGAGCTATCAATATATCGACGGTGCTCAAGTAGATTACACTGAGGGTTTGGAAGGTTCTCGATTTGTGGTGAGTAATCCAAATGCGAGTACAACCTGCGGTTGTGGGTCTTCATTTTCGGTTTAAGTTATATAGGCTCGACGTGTGTTGGGCCTTTTTTATTTCCGCTTCCTTTCTAATTTCCTCTACACCTTCTCGGTGTTTATGTTGTAACAATCATCAATTTAAGCGCAGCAATATGACTGCGCTTTTTCATGCTGGGTAAATTGCGCCCAGTATTCGTGGTCCGCGAGCGCCGGTCACAGCGGGAATGTTACCAGCTAAATTGTTCAGTGTTTGCTTTGCTAGCCAGGCAAAGGCAACTGCCTCTACCCAGTCTGGGGGGATACCGAGAGCATTGGTGTCAGTGACGATTCGGTTTGGTAGCAGTTCAGAAATTCGTTTGCGTAGCGCTAGATTCGCACTTCCGCCACCGCATAGGAATACCGAGGCATTTTCTTTGCTCGTGTTATCAATAGCGTCGCAAATACTGCGAGCGGTAAGTTCTAGCAGCGTTGCTTGTATGTCTTCGGCGGCGACGGAAGGGTAGTTCTCCAGCGCCTCTTCAATGGTGCAGTTATTGAAATGCTCTCTGCCGGTACTTTTCGGGCCAGTTTGTGCGTAGTACGGTGTCTGTAGAAACCATTGCAGCATCGGTGTGTTGACGGTTCCGCTCGCGGCCCAGTTGCCGTCGCGATCAAAGTCTTGTTTCAGGCTTGTATGTATCCAGCTGTCCATCAAGACATTGCCCGGTCCGGTATCGAAGCCCGTTACCTCGCCATTTTGTTTAAGTAGGCTGATATTTGCCATGCCGCCGATATTTAGGATTACCCGTTCTTCGGATTTACTGGCAAATACTGCGGCGTGAAAGGCGGGAACTAGCGGTGCACCTTGACCTTCTGCTGCGATATCACGGCGGCGAAAGTCTGCGACGGTGGTTATACCGCTTATCTCTGCGATAGTGTTTGGGTCGCCAATTTGCAGAGTAAATGCGCTTGAGTGGTGCCTGCCTGCATCTGGCGGGCGGTGCCTCACGGTTTGGCCGTGACTACCTATCGCCGTGATATCTGCAGGATCTATATCTGCACTTCTACACAATTGAAGCGCCGCGTTGGCAAAAACGCGACCAATTTCTCTGTCGGTCTTGCCGAGCAGTTCAATCTCATTGGGGCTTTCAGCGCAAAGTCTAAGAATGTCCGCTTTTAATGAGGCAGCTAGCGGCGCTGAAATACTATGCTCAAAATGGATGCTGTTGTCGGAATTTACGTGGATTAAGGCTGCATCTATTCCATCTAGGCTCGTGCCTGACATCAAGCCTATGTATTTCAATTGTCTAGCCCGCGTCTACATTCGTGTAATTCCGCTGCGCAGCGTAGGTTTTTAGCTGAAGTTGCATGCCGGAAATTTGGTTTTTGAATATTGGCATTTCGCCAGCATTAACCTTGGTTGGCGGTGGCAACTTGGTCACGATAGTTGCGGGGTTGCGGTGCACGCCATTCACTAAAAACTCATAGTGAAGATGAGGGCCGGTGGCGTAGCCGGTTGATCCTACCCAACCGATGGTTTCACGCTGTCGTACACGATCTCCTTTTGATACGGCTCGTTTATGTAAGTGCAGGTACTTAGTCATATAGGCTTCGCCGTGTTTAATGAACACGTAGTTACCATTGGCTTTTGAGTATCCCGCGTCGGCAACGCGCCCATCGCCTGCGGCATACACCGGTGTGCCGCGCGGAGCAGCATAGTCTATGCCGCGGTGGGGGCGTACGGTTTTGAATACTGGGTGTAAACGTTGGGGGTTGAAGCCAGAACTAATTCGGGTGAAATCCAGTGGTGCGCGCAAAAATGCTTTGCGCATGCTTTCGCCGCTCTCAGAAAAGTAGTCAACGTCACCTTTTGTGTTGATGTAGCGGTAGGCCTCAAAAGAGCGTCCTTGATTGAAATATTGTGCTGCGAGTATTTGCCCGCTGCCTAGGCGTTCGCCGTTTAAGTAAAGCTCTTCATATATAACAATAAAGTAATCGTCTTTGCGTACGTCATACACGAAGTCTAATACCCCGCCGAAAATATTGGCGAGCTCCATAATGATGCTTTGATTTACACCCGCGTCTTGTGCGGCTTTGTAAAGCGATGACGTAATAGTGGCGCTGGCAACACGCTGTCGGATTTCGGGTGTTTCTGCCAATTCTGTTGTGTTGAAGCCCGTTACACCGCGTTCGAAAACGAGGCTATTGAGCTTGTCTAGCTGATAGCTCATTGCGGTAAGTTCGCCACTATCGTCTATCTGGAATGACAGTTGCTGGCCAGGGCGAATTTTGTTGAGTGCTTTGGCCTTTGGTGCAGTGGTAAGCAGTTCATGGAGTATTTGTGGTGATAGATTGGCACGGCTGAAGATAGCAGACAATGAATCGCCTGGTTTCACTTGCACTTCGGTCCAGGGTTTCTCTGCCTCTTCTATTGGAAGCGGTGCTGTGTCTGCTGGGCTACTCGCAGCTCTAGCGGGACTAAGCTCTAAATTTAGCGGGATAGCCGTGCGTTTAGCTTCGGCATTTTCGCCAGGCAGCAGCAGTAAAGATAAGCCAAGGGCGATAAGTGTCGATGCCGCAAGGGCCAAGTGGCGTCGCGGAAATTTACCGTCACTATCTTTTCGGACGGCATGCCTTTTGGGTATCCATTTTTGCATAATTCTATTGCTTATATGCCTGTTGGTGATTTTTTGTGCAGTATAGCAAATGTACTGCATGCTTAAAGCCCGTAAAAACCGAAACTTAAAGTAGATTCTAGCTTGAGCGAGCCTATCTGTCAGCTCTTCCCGGTTTGCATTTGTTGTCGGTTGTTGTATCTTGCCGACTCTTCGGTAGTTTCCCAGTTCTGCAGGCCATCTAAATACGGTGGTTTGCGCTATTAGTATATGAAGGTCGGTGTATGACAGCTGTAAACGCGGATTTACTCACGGAATTAGAGGCGCGGGGCTTAGTTGCGCAAATGACGGGTGAAAACGGCTTATCAGGATATCTTTCTGAGGGTGCGCGTACGCTGTATTGTGGTTTCGACCCAACTGCAGATAGTCTCCATATAGGCCATCTTGTTCCTTTGTTGGCGCTGCGTCGTTTTCAGCAGGCGGGTCATAAGCCAATTGCGCTTGTGGGCGGTGCGACGGGGTTGATCGGTGACCCAAGTTTTAAGGCGCAGGAGCGCCAACTTAACACGCCTGATGTTGTTGCCTTGTGGGTTGATCGGTTAAAGGCGCAGGTCTCTCGCTTTATCGATTTTGAATGTGGTGAAAATTCTGCCGAAGTGGCGAATAACCTCGATTGGTTTGGCCCTATGACGGCGCTGGAGTTCTTGCGCGATATAGGCAAGCATTTTTCGGTAAATACGATGATTGCTAAGGAGTCGGTAAAGCAGCGTATAAATAGAGAGGGTTCGGGTATCTCGTTTACTGAGTTTAGTTACTCCTTATTACAGGGGATGGATTTTTCAGAGTTATATAATAGATACGGTTGTACCTTGCAGTTAGGCGGTTCTGACCAGTGGGGTAATATCATTGCTGGGGTCGATCTAACCCGTCGCCAGCATGGCGCCGCGGTGCATGGCTTAACAATGCCGCTGGTCACTAAAGCCGACGGCACCAAGTTTGGTAAAACCGAGTCGGGCACTATTTGGCTTGATCCGGCTAAGACTTCTCCTTATGCGTTTTATCAGTTCTGGCTTGGTACTGCGGATGCGGACGTATACAAATTTCTCCGTTACTTTACTTTTTTATCGCTGTCGGACATCGATGCGATAGAAATAAAGGATAAAGAAGAAGGGCGTCCGGCAGCTCAGCGAATACTTGCTGAACAAATGACCCAGTTGATACATGGCGATGATGGGCTTGCTGGTGCGCAACGTATTACTGAGGCGCTTTTTTCCGGCGAATTATCGGAATTGTCTGAGCGAGATTTCCAGCAGTTGCAATTAGATGGTTTGCCGACAGCTGAGTTTTGTAGAGAGGAGTTGAAAGATAAGGCATTGACCCAGTTGTTAGCGGATGTTGGCATGGGCGCCGGCAAGCAAATAAAGGACGCGCTGGGTCGAGACGCCGTGTTCGTCAACGGCGTTGCTACTGGCCTTGCGGATAATATGAATCTAGCTAGTGTATTTTCTTTGGCAAACGCCTTGTTCGAAGATTACTATCTTGTGAAGCTGGGTAAAAAGAAACATCAGCTCCTGGTGATTAAGTGAGCGGTTTGCTTAAAAAATCATCGCTAAGTGGTTGATAGTTAAACAAAGTGGTTGGAATTTGTACGCTGTTAAATCTTTTTAAAAAACTTTTCAAAAGTATGTTGACTCCCATCGTCGTATCTCTATAATGCGCCTCCTCAACTGCTGACGCGGACTTCACTGAGGTGAGGGAGGCGGATTTAGAAGGCGGTTGAGGTAGTAAGAAAGTTTAAAAAACTACTTGCTACTGAGGATGAAGTATATATAATACGCCTCCTCGCTTAAGGGCAACAACTTAAGCAAAATCAAAACCCTGGCGGT